>DASSPS010000019.1:0-34171 GCA_035699505.1 Sphingomicrobium sp.
TGGTCGCACAATTGAATGCCGCGGCCGGTGCCCAGGTGCAGGTGGACGCCGTGCTGGCGGTGATTGAGCCTGATGATCCGTCGTCCTGAACTTGTTTCAGGACCCATTTTCAAGCATCCGTGCCTGTCGATGGAATGATTGCTGAAACAAGTTCAGCATGACGGACTGAGGGACAAGAACGCATGGACATCAACGGAATCGCCGCGGTCGTCACCGGCGGCGCGTCTGGGCTCGGCGAGGCGACGGCCCGGGCGCTTGCCGCCAAAGGCGCCAAGGTCGCCATCTTCGACCGCGATGCCGACCCCGGCCAAAAGGTGGCCGGAGAGATCGGCGGCATCTTCTGCGATTGCGACGTCACCAGCGACGACAAGGTGGCCGCCGCCTTCGCCCGCGCTCGCGAGGCCCACGGGCAGGAGCGCGTGCTGGTCAATTGCGCTGGGGTCGCCAACGCCGTGAAGACCGTCGGCCGCGACAAGGAGACGAAGGCGGTCAAGCCCTACCCGCTTCACCAGTTCGAGCTGGTCATCGGCATCAACCTTATCGGCACCTTTCGCTGCATCGCTTATTCGGCTGCTGGCATGGTCGATGCCGAGCCGCTGGAGGACGGTGAAAAGGGCGTGATCATCAACACCGCCTCGGTCGCCGCGCAGGATGGCCAGATCGGCCAGGCGGCCTACTCCGCCTCCAAGGGCGGCGTCCTCGCCATGGCGCTGCCGATCGCCCGCGACCTGATGAACGAGGGGGTCCGGGTCAACACCATCCTTCCCGGCGTGTTCAAGACGCCGATGGTGGCGATGATGCCGCCGAACGTCCAGGACGCGCTGGCCGCGCAAGTGCCCTTCCCCAAGCGGCTCGGCCAACCCGACGAATATGCCCGCCTGGCCGTCTTCATGGTCGAGAACAGCTATTTGAATGCCGAGGCCGTACGTCTCGACGGCGGCATCCGCATGGCGCCGCGTTGAGGAATATCCTCCCCAGCATTGGCTGGGGAAGGGGACTGCCGAAGGCGGTGGAGGGGTCCTGGGCGGCAATGGCCAAGGAACCCCACCACCATGATTCGCGTGGTCCCCTCCGCGAGAAATGTCGGGGAGGAGAATACAATGACCGATCACGATCAACTCCTCGGCCATCTCGCCGACGCCGCCCGCGAGGCTGGCGAAGCGATCCTGGCGATTGTCCGCCGCGGCTTCGACGTCGAGGCCAAGCGCGATTCCTCGCCGGTCACCGAAGCCGACCGCGCCGCCGAATTGATCATCCTCGCCGCACTCGCCCGAGCCGCGCCGGGCGTTCCGGTGATCGCCGAGGAAGAAGTCGCCGCCGGCCGCATCCCGGCGCATGGCGACACCTATTTCCTCGTCGACCCCCTCGACGGCACCAGGGAGTTCGTCCGCGGCGGCAGCGACTATACCGTCAACATCGGGCTAATCGTTGACGGATCGCCGGCCCTTGGCGTGGTGTTCGCGCCGGCAACCAAGCGGCTGCACGGCGGCATCCTCGGCGCCGGCGCCTGGGTTGACGACGGATCGCGCCGATCGCCAATCCGCACCCGCGGGCGCGCCGCAACGGTTGTCGCGGTCGCATCCAAATCGCACCTGACCCAATCGACCGTGGAGTATCTGGAGGCGGCGGTCGGCGCCTGCGACCATGTCTCAGTCGGATCGAGCCTCAAATTCTGCATCGTCGCGGAGGGCCAGGCCGACCTCTATCCACGGCTCAGCCCAACGAGCGAGTGGGACACGGCGGCCGGCCACGCCGTCCTGCTCGCCGCGGGGGGCCGGGTCGACGGCACCGACGGCTGCCCGCTCGCATATGGAAAGACCGCCTTCCTCAACCGCGGCTTCGTCGCCACTGGCGGCTGGCAGGCGCCGGCGATCGGCCCATTCATGCAGCCGTTCGGTGGCGGTGGCGACTTGCCCGAAGGCGTTTAATCGAGCGCGCCCGCGCAGCTGGCTACGCTGGCCATCAATTTCGTCCAGTCCTGATCCAGTTCCACCTTGGCGTTGCGCCTTGCGGCGCGCCGCAGCCGTTCCACCTCCTCACGCGCGGCTTCCAGCCGGCCGTAGATTTCGCTGGTCTTGGGGTTGTCGCCGCGGATCAGGGCCACCCGCCAGACGATCTGCTGCGCTTCATCAATGGCGCGAAGCAGTTCACCGAGCCAGCGGATTTTCTCGTCGGCAGTCCATTGGATTTTCGCTCTACGCAACGCCACGCCCCCCGGCCAAGCTGCCCTCTTATGCAACGCAAGTTTCCGTGATGTTGGGATTAGGTCCAATCCGGAGCCGAAACCGTGTGACTTTTATCCGATTTGCGGGTTAGTGGACGATGCTCGGACCACGCAGTGTGAACAGGTGACGCGTATGTCTGCGCTTCAGGCCGAGGCCGCCAGCCTCTCCTATCTTGATCTCCCGCCCGTGTTCGTCATCGGTCAGACTGAAGCCGCGCAGCGCAGGGCCGCCAGGACAATCGGCAGTGCGGGTTTCCGAATGGCTGGGCCGTTCGACCTCGGGCAAACACCAGCGAGACTTTCACTGCAGGGCACGGCCTCGGCTGTCTGGCTGGAGTTGGACGAAGATACTGGCGAGGAAGTCGACAAAGTACTGGAATGTGTGAACGATCGGCTGAGTGATCATCGGTGCGGCCTGGTCGTCTCGGCTCCCCCCGAACTCGTTGAGTTGTCGCTTGCGCGGTTGGACAAGGTCGACGTCGAATTCGTGGTCAATGGGACAGATGCCGACCGCTGTTCAGCGCTGGCACTGATCACATCCGCCTTCGCTCGCTGCAATATCCACGATGTCGCCTCCGACCAGAACAACGCCCGCCTTCGCCAGCTGAGCGACGAAGTCAGCCGGATTGCGGCGACCCTCGCGCGGCTGTCGACCGGACCGTCCCAGCCTGCCCGGCCGCAGGAAGGCCCGCCGGCGAAGGATATTCCGGAAGTCTCGGTCGACACGGTTCGCGCCGTCATCCGCGCGCGCCGGCTGCGCAGCCGCTTTTTTGCCGAGGACCTGTTCGCGGATCCCGCCTGGGACATGCTGCTCGACCTGCTGCAGGCCGAGCTCGCGCAGCTGCGCGTGCCGGTTTCCAGCCTGTGCATCGCCGCGGCGGTGCCGGCCACCACCGCGCTGCGCTGGCTGAAGACGATGACCAGCCAGGGTCTGTTCGTCCGCCGGGCCGATCCTCATGACGGCCGTCGCGTGTTCGTCGAACTCGATCCGTCGGCGAGCATCGCCATGCGCCGCTATTTCGCCGAAGTCGGCAATCCGGCGACGATCTGAGCGCCGCCGTCGGCGGCGATTCTGGAAAATCGTTCCTGATCCGGCCAAGCCCGGCGATAGAAAGCGATGATCCGCGCCAGGTCGGCCCGATAGTCGCCGGTCGGCGATAGCGGCTCGCCGATGCCGATGCGCCGGCGCGTGCGGTCGAGCCAGGCGGGCACGATCGGCACCGCGGCCGCCATGGCGATGTGGTAGAAACCCGATTTCCACTGGCCGTCGCTGTGCCTGGTCCCTTCCGGCGCGATGACCAGCGCCAGTTCGTCGCGGCGGGCGAATTCGGCGACCACCTGATCGACATAATTCGACCGCTTCGACCGGTCGACCGGGATGCCGCCCATGTCGAGCATGAAACGCCTGAGCGGCCAGCGGAACAGGCTGTGCTTGCCAAGGTAGCTGGCGCGGATGCCCAGCTCATGCGTGGCGCCAAGGAAGACGGCGAAGTCCCAGTTGGAGGTGTGCGGCGCACCGACGAGGATGAACTTCTTCACCGCCGGCGGCCGACCGTCGATGTGCCATCCCCTAAGCTTGAAGAGCGCGATGAGCAGGCCGCGGACCAGGCGGGAGGGGAGCGAGGGCGCGGGCAAAGGCGGCTCAGCCGCGACGCGCGATAAGGCAGGCGATCATTTGCGCGGCTCGCCAAGCGCGGCGCAGCGCTCCGGCGGCTCGACCGTCCACGAGGCGTTGGTCACCATCCATTTGCCCTCGACGCGCACCAGGCTGAAGCTGTCGACGCCGCAATGCGAGCGCTTGCCGTCAATATCGAAGGAGTAAGGCGCCCAGAAATGGGCGATGTCGCGATGCACGCGCACCTTGGGCTTCCAGTAGCGCTCCACAAAGCGGCTGGTGGAGCCGGCGATGCCCTCCACCGTCTGCTTGTTGGGGCGCAGCCTCAAGCCGTGGCGACCCTCGACATAGCCGTAGACGAAGGCGACGCCGTCTGGGTGGAGCACGCGATCGAAGGCGGCGCGGTCGCCGCTCCTGATCGCCTCCATGAAAGCATCGACCGCGGCGAGGACCGGCTTGCGGTCATCGACCGGCGCGGCGGCAAGAGCGAGGGCGATCGGGATGGCGGCGATCATGTGACTGTCTTCGATCCTCCCCGAGTTTGTCTCGGGGAGGTGGCAGTGCGAAGCACTGACGGAGGGGCAACGGCATTCTCAAGAACGTCGCGCCGAAAGCCGAAAGATGCAGCGTTCCACGCGCACGCCGATTGCGGCAGGCCATGAGCCTGCCGGAAGTGATCTGGTGGCGTGTGCTGAGAACCAGGCCGGCCGGGCTTAAGTTTCAGCGCCAGCACGCCAGCGGACCCTATGTTCTCGATTTCTTCTGCAATGATGCGCGGTTGGCGATCGAGAGGGACAGCGAGGCGCATTCCCGAGGTGATCGGCCCGCACGGGATGCGGCCGGTGACTCCGTCTTCATGCAAGCCGGCATTAGCACGATTCGAATTGCGGCGCGGGATGTGCTGGACGATGTCGGCGCGGTCGTCGCCTTGATCCTTGCCGAGTCGGAAGCGCGGCTTCCCCTCCACCACCCGGCTGCGCCGGGCGGTCCCCCTCCCCGAGACAAGCTCGGGGAGGATTAAAAGGAGCGCGCTCTCCTCCCTCACATCCTGAACACGCCGAACTGCGGGCGCTCCGGGATGGGCGCGTTGAGGCAGGCGGCAAAGGCGAGGCCGAGGACGTCGCGGGTCTGGGCCGGATCGATGATGCCGTCGTCCCACAGCCGCGCGGTGGCGTGCCAGGGGTTGCCCTGCGCCTCGTAATCGTCGCGGATCGGCTGCTTGAAGGCTTCGGCCTGCTCGGGCGTCCATGTGTCGGCGTCGCGGTGCACGGTCGCCAGCACGCTCGCCGCCTGCTCGCCGCCCATGACGCTGATGCGACTGTTGGGCCAGGTGAACAGGAAGCGCGGGGAATAGGCGCGGCCGGCCATGCCGTAATTGCCGGCGCCGAAGCTGCCGCCGATCAGCACGGTGAGCTTCGGCACGCTGGCGGTGGCAACGGCGGTGACCAGCTTGGCGCCATGCTTGGCGATGCCCTCCGCCTCATATTTGCCGCCGACCATGAAGCCCGAGATGTTCTGCAGGAACAGCAAGGGGATGCGGCGCTGGCAGGCCAATTCGATGAAATGCGCGCCCTTCACCGCGGACTCACTGAACAGCACGCCGTTGTTGGCCAGGATCGCCACCGGCATTCCCCAGATGTGGGCGAAGCCGCACACCAGGGTCGCGCCGTAATGCGCCTTGAACTCGTGGAATTCGGATGCGTCGACGAGCCGGGCGATGACCTCATGCACGTCATAGGGCGCGCGCACATCCTCGGGGATGATGCCGTACAATTCCAGGGGGTCGTGGGCCGGTGGGCGAGGCTCGCGGGTCTCGACCCGCGCGCCCTCCTCGGCACCCAGATGAGAAACGATGTCGCGAACGATAGTCAGCGCATGCTCGTCATTTTCGGCGAGATGGTCGACCACGCCCGATTTGCGGGCGTGCAGGTCGCCGCCGCCCAGCTCCTCGGCTGAAATCTCCTCCCCCGTCGCCGCTTTCACCAGCGGGGGGCCAGCGAGGAAGATGGTGCCCTGATTCCGGACGATGATGCTCTCGTCGCTCATCGCCGGAACATAGGCGCCGCCGGCCGTGCAGCTGCCCATGACGCAGGCGATCTGGGCGATGCCTTTGGCGCTCATGTTCGCCTGGTTGAAGAAGATGCGCCCGAAATGGTCGCGGTCGGGGAACACTTCGGCCTGGTGCGGCAGGTTGGCGCCGCCACTGTCGACCAGATAGACGCAGGGCAGCCGGTTCGCCTCCGCGATTTCCTGGGCGCGCAGATGCTTCTTGACCGTCATCGGATAATAAGTGCCGCCCTTAACCGTGGCGTCATTGCAGATGATCATCACCTGCCGTCCGGCAACCCGGCCGACACCGGCGATCATGCCCGCGCCCGGCACTTCGCCCTCATACATGTCGCACGCCGCGAGTTGGCCGATCTCAAGGAAAGGCGAACCTGGATCGAGCAATCGCTCGACGCGGTCGCGGGGCAGCAACTTGCCGCGCTCGACATGCCGCTGGCGGTGCTTGTCCGGCCCGCCCTGGGCCGCTTCAGCGACATCGGCGCGAAGCTTGTCGGCAAGGGCCCGGTTGCGCACCTCCCGGGCGCGATATTCCTCGCTGTCGGGGTTGATCTTGCTGTCGATGCGCGGCCCGCTCATGACGGTCGGGTAGCGGCTGCGCTCGCAATTGCAAAGCGGGCCGCTTCATCCGCTTGAAGCACCATGCTATGGTCGACTTCATCCTGCTTGGAAGGCGGACAAATGACCAACTGGGAATTCAGGGGCCGCGAGCTCATCAATTGCACGTGCGAATATGGCTGCAACTGCCAGTTCAACGCGTTGCCCGACAAAGGCCATTGCCATGCCGTCGCGGCGATCCAGATCGACCAGGGCTATCATGGCGACACGCCGCTTGACGGGCTGTGCATCGGCGCCCTGTTCAAATGGCCCGGACCGATTCACGAGGGCCATGGCGAGGCGCTCGCCTTCGTCGACGAGCGCGCCGACGACAAGCAGCGGGAGGCCCTGCTGCGGATCATGACCGGCCAGGATACCGACCCGATGGCGACGGTGTTCGCGGTGTTCGCGGCGACCATCGAGACAATGCATGAGCCGGTGTTCGCACCGATCAAGTTCGAGGTCGACGTCGATGGCCGCCGCGGTCGCATGACGATCCCCGGTTATGTCGAAATGACCGGCGAGCCGATCCGCAACCCGGTTACCGGCGCCGAGTTCCGCGGTCAGATTCACCTGCCCGACGGTTTCGAATATCTGGTCGCCGAAGTCGGCAGCGCCTCCAGCCGGACGATCGGCGGCCCAATGTCGATCGCGATCGAGAATAAATATGCACAGTTCGCGCATATCCACATGGGCACGCATGGCCTCGTCCGCGCGGCCTGATTTCACCAGCCGAATTTTGAAGCATGAGCGGCTCATCGTGGCCGCCATAGTGGCCGCGCTCATCGGCCTGTCCTGGTGGTTCCTGATCAACGGCGGCGGCCTTGGCGATCATTCCGCCATGGCCATGCCGGGCATGGCGCCGCCCCTGCCGGCGCTGGTCCTCATGTGGTGGCTGATGATGATGGCGATGATGCTGCCGTCGGCCGCCCCGGCGATATTGCTCTACGCACGGGTCAGGGGGACACGCGGCGGGGACGTCGCGCAGACCTGGATCTTCGCCGCCGGCTACCTGGCCATCTGGCTGCTCTTCTCGCTGATCGCCGCGGTGGCGCAGCAAGTGCTGACCGGGCCGTCGATGGCGCTCGATTCCGCGCTCGCGCAGGGGATCGTCCTGGTGGCGGCCGGTATCTACCAGCTAACGCCGCTTAAGGCCGCCTGCCTGCGCCAGTGCCGCTCGCCGGCGCATTTCATCAGCCGTCACTGGCGCGCCGGCGCGCTCGGAGCGGCCCGTCTCGGCACCCTGCACGGCGCCTATTGCGTCGGCTGCTGCTGGCTGCTGATGGCCGTGTTGTTCGTCGGCGGAGTGATGAATTTCGCCTGGATCGCCTTGCTCACCGCGCTGGTCGCGGCGGAGAAGCTGGTCCCGGGCGGGGACGTGTTGGGCCGGGCGGCGGGAGTCGGATTCATCGCCTGGGGAATCGCCAAACTCGCCGGCTAGTTGCCGACCAGCTCGCGCCCGATCAACATCCGCCGGATCTCGTTGGTACCGGCGCCGATGTCGAGCAGTTTGGCGTCGCGATAATAGCGTTCGACCGGCCAGTCCTTCGTGTAGCCCGCGCCGCCCAGCGCCTGGACGGCCTCGTTTGCGACCTTGACCGCATTCTCTGATGCCAGGAGTATGGCCCCCGCCGCATCGTGCCGGGTCGTCTTGCCGGCGTCGCAGGCCCTGGCCACCTGATAGACGTAGGCCCGCGACGAATTGAGCGCGACATACATGTCGGCGATCTTGGCCTGCATCAGCTGGAAGGTGCCGATTGGCTTGCCGAACTGCTTGCGTTCCCGGACATAGGGCAGGACGACGTCGAGGCAGGCCTGCATGATGCCGATCTGCATGCCCGCCAGGATTGTGCGCTCATAATCGAGGCCGCTCATCAGCACGGTGACTCCGTCATTCTCCCGGCCCAGGATATTCTCGGGCGGGACGAAGCAATCCTCGAACACCAGCTCCGCGGTCGGCGACCCGCGGATGCCCATCTTGTCGACCTTCTGGCCGATCGAAAATCCCTCCATCCCCTTTTCGATGATGAAAGTGGTGATTCCGCGGCTGCCTTCGCCAGTGCGGGCATAGACGACCAAAGTGTCGGCTTCCGACCCGTTGGTGATCCAGAATTTGGTGCCGTTGAGCCGATAGCCGTTGCCGCTTTTCTCCGCCTTGAGCTTCATCGACACGACGTCGCTGCCGGCGCCGGCTTCGCTCATCGCCAATGCACCAACATGGTCGCCGCTGACCAGTTTTGGCAGATATTTCTTCTTCTGCTCCGGATTCGCCCAGCGGCGGATCTGGTTGATGCACAGGTTGGAATGGGCGCCGTAGCTGAGGCCCACGGAAGCCGACGCCCGCGCCACTTCTTCCTGCGCGACGACATGCTCGAGATAGCCGAGGCCGAGCCCGCCATCTTCTTCGTCGACGGTAATGCCATGCAGGCCGAGTGCTCCCATCTGCGGCCATAGATGGCGCGGAAACTCGTCCTTCTCGTCAATCTCTGCGGCGATTGGCGCGATCTTCTCGCGCGCGAACCGCTCGGTCGTCTCGCGGATGGTGTCGGCCATCTCGCCGAGGTCGAATTCAAGGCCTTCGATCGCCATCAAGCTCTCCCTGTCGGCATCGCCGCTAGCAGGAAGAGGCAAGTCTTGGAAAGCGGCTCAGCCGCGCTCGGTCTTGGGAGGCGCGGCGGGCGGCGCCACCGGCACCGGCGCGTCCGGAGGCATCGCCAGCGGCTTGGTCGAGCCGCGGTGGCAGGTGAAGCAGGTCACCTTGACGTTGGCGAAGTCGGTTACGCCGAAATGCTGCTGGTTGATGGCCCGGGTCATCAGCAGCATCCTGCGGGCGACCGCTTTGGGCGGTTTGGCGTCCGTCGCGAAGTCGAACGTCGACAGCGGCTGGCCCTCCTGCCCGACATGGCAATAGGTGCAGCGAACGCCGAGCGATTGCGAAAAAAGCCGCATGTTCGCGAGCAGCTGCGCGCGGGGCAGGTCGGCCGGATAGATTTTCACATTCTTGTGCGGCGGGTTGGCGAAGTTCGGCGCCGGCTGGCCAGAGGATTGGGCCAGAGCAACAGAGACCCCGAAGCTGGCGGCAGCGATCGTCAGGACCGCGGTCGTAAGAGGCGGCTTGTCCATTGCCCCAAGCTATCATTCCGTCACCGCAACGCAAGCCGGGGTTTGAACAAGGCGGCGCGCGCGATTATGTGCACCGCAACAATCCTCCCCGGCACGGGGAGGGGAACCATGCGAAGCAGATGGAGAGGCCGGTGCGAATAGCGGCCCGTCTTTGTCAGCGCTTCGCGCCGCCACCTCCCCGAACCGGGGTGGATTAAGGAGATTTATGGCCACCACCGCTTCCGACCCGACCGTCATCCTGTCGATCGCCCGTACGCCGATGGGATCGATGCAGGGCGCGCTTGCCGACGCGTCCGCCACCGACCTTGGCGCCACCGCCGTCAAGGCCGCCGTCGAGCGCGCCGGCGTTTCCGGCGAGGACATCGACCGCATCTACATGGGCTGCGTCCTGCCCGCGGGGCTCGGCCAGGCCCCGGCCCGCCAGGCGGCGATCAAGGCTGGCCTGCCCAAGTCGGTCCAGGCGACGACCGTCAACAAGGTCTGCGGATCGGGCATGCAGACGGTGATCATGGGGGACGAGGCGATCCGCACCGGCAATGCGGACATCATCGTCGCCGGCGGCATGGAGTCGATGACCAACGCGCCCTACCTGCTCAAGAAGCACCGCTCCGGCGCGCGCATCGGCCACGACACGGCCTACGACCATATGTTCCTCGATGGGCTAGAGGATGCCTATGAGGAAGGCCGGGCGATGGGCAGCTTCGCGCAGTGCACCGCCGACGACTATCAGCTGACCCGCGAGGCGATGGACAGTTACGCCATCGAGAGCCTGAGCCGCGCCAAGTCGGCGATCGACAATGGCGGCTTCAAGGACGAGATCGTGCCGGTCACGATCAAGTCGCGCGCCGGCGAAACCATCGTCGACACCGACGAGGCGCCAGGCCGCGGCCGCCCCGACAAGATCCCGCAGCTCAAGCCCGCATTCGCCAAGGACGGGACGATCACCGCGGCGACCAGTTCGTCCATCTCGGACGGCGCCGCCGCTGTCGTTCTGGCCCGCAAGTCGGACGCCGACGCCAAGGGCCTGAAAGCCGTCGCCACCATCGTCGCCACCGCCGCCCATGCCCAGGAGCCGGCCGAATTCACAATCGCCCCGATTGGCGCCATCCAGAAAGTGCTCGACAAGGCTGGCTGGAAGGCCGCCGACGTCGATTTGTGGGAAGTTAACGAGGCGTTCGCCTGTGTCGCCATGTTCGCGATGAAGGACCTCGGCATCCCGCACGACAAGATCAACGTCCACGGCGGCGCAACCGCGCTCGGCCATCCCATCGGCGCCAGCGGCACCCGCATCCTGGTGACTTTAATCAACGCGCTGAAGCAGAAAGGCGGCAAGCGCGGGGTCGCCAGCCTCTGCATCGGCGGCGGCGAAGCGACCGCTGTGGCGGTGGAACTGGTCTGACTCGCTAATTGATTGTCAGGGGTGTAGGCCTGCCCCCCTCAATAAAGAGGGGGAACAACAATGCGCCTGACTATCATCGCCGCCACAAGCCTGCTGGTTCTCGCTGCTTGCCAACAACAGGCCGCGGCGCCGGCCGACGAAGCCAATGTTGTCGCCAATGAAGTGACTGTCGATGCGACGAACGCGGCCGCCCCGATGGCCCTCGCCTCGATCAACGAGACGACCTGGGAGTTCACCGATCCAAAGACCGGCAAAGCGATCCAGGAATCCGTCGACGCGAAGGGCAATTATATCGCCAACGCCGGGACCGAGCATTTCGACCATGGCACCGCGGTCATGAAGGACGGCAAGGCCTGCTTCACCAGCGCCATGAACAAGGATGGCGAAGTGTGCTGGACCGACCCGATGCTCGCCGAAGGTCAGAGCGGTGAGACCACCAGCGACAAGGGCGAGAAGCTGACCGTCAAGCGGGTTGCCTACGTACCGCTGACGATGTGACTTGAAACGCTGCGGCTGCGCGGGGCTATTTCTTCCCCGCGTAAGCCCAGCACTCGACCTCGATCAACGCGCCCAAGGCCAGGCCATCGGCGCCGAAGGCGCTTCTGGCGGGAAATTTCCCGTCGGGAAAATAGGTCACATAGACCTTGTTGAAATCGGCCCATTGCTTGATGTCGTCGATCATCACCGTGCATTTGACGACATCGCCGAAGCCCAGGCCCGCCGACTTCAGCACGGCGCCGATATTGTCCATCACCTGCCGCGATTGCGCCTCGATTCCCACGGGCAGCGTGCCGTCCGGCCGGTTGCCGATCTGGCCAGACAGATAGAGCATGTCGCCGACCCGCACGGCGCTGGCGAAGGGCAGCCGCTGGCCGCCGATGCTCGGCTCGCCGATCCGTTCGACGGTTGGTCTATCCTGGGCGGACACAAGGCTGGTCATGAGCAAAACTCCAGCGGCGATGGCGAATGAAAGCCTCATTGATAATCCTTGTCCTCCGCCCTCACCCCATCAACACGACATCCCAGACATATTTGTTCGGGTCTGCGGCGTTGCGGATCGCCACGGAGGTGCCCGCCTGCGCGCCAAGCTCCTTGTACAGCAGGTCCCTGGCGTTCCCCTCGGCGTCCTCGGGGAAATAGAGCTGGGCGACGTTACGGTGTGTCTTGCCGCGGACATCGAAATGGATGTGCGGCGGTCGATGGCCGATCGGTGAATCATAACCGGCCGGCTTGACGGTGATGATCCGCCACTCGCCGTGCGCGTCGGTGACAACCGAGGCGAAGCCCTGGAAGTGCGGATCGAGCGGCGCCGTCGCCGGGTCGGCCGGATGGGCGTAGCGGCCAGCGGCATTGGCCTGCCACAGATCGAGACGGGCGCCGGCAATCGCATTGCCCTTCTGGTCGAGAACGCGCCCGGTCACTTCGATCACCTGCCCAGCGGCGCGCTGGCTGTGGCCCTGGATCAGCGTCAGGTCGGCGTCACTGTCTGTTGGGACGTCGAGCGGAAAGAAGGGCCCCATCGGCGATTCGGCGGTAAGCGGCCGGCCCTGGACGGCCCGCGCCCCGGTCGCCACCATCAGGCCGGCGGACGCGAGGCCGGCGCCGGCGAAGGCGCGCCTGGACAATAGGAATTGCTTGGTCATCCCGCTTCCCCCGATTGAGACGAGCCGTCAGGCTGCGCCTTCGCGGGAAACGAGTCAAATCGCCTTAATCGTCGATGACTTCGTTCGGACCCACGCCCCACAGGTCGCCGGCGCGAATATAGCCTTCGCGCTTGCCGACCTTCATCCGACACCAGCCGGCCTGGCACTTTTCCAGCCGGCCGACGACTCCGGCCTCGACTCGATAGCGGACCGCGCTCAATTCGGATGGTTCGACGTGCAGCGGGCGCAGATTGCCTTTCCTGACGATCCCGGTGCGGCGGTCGCTGAGCAGGGTCACCAGCATCCACCCCCGGGTTCCGTCCGGGTCCTCGATCATCCGCCAGTTGGGGTAGGTCTTGACCACCCGGATCGGCAGGTCGCGGCGCTTGTAGAGCCAGATGCCCGGATAATTCTTGCCCGGCCCGGTCCGCATCATTGCCTCGCCGCTGGCGATCGATGCCCAGTAAGGCGGTTTCTTCTCCTGCGCGGCGGCGGGGGAAGCGAGCGTAAGCACGAGCATCGCTCGTAAAATCCTCCCCGCGACGGGGAGGTGGCAGCGCGAAGCGCTGACGGTGGGGGCCCACCGCTGAACGCCACGACTTAGGAGGCCCCCCTCCACCAGCTTCGCTGGTCCCCCTCCCCGTCTCGGGGAGGATTTGAGACTCATCACCGTTAGGCCCCCGTCAAAATCCGGTCGACGAGCTGCTTCACGGTCGGCACGAACCCGTTCGAATAAAAGGGGTCCGTCTTGAAGCGAAAGGCCGAATGCCCCGCGAACATCAAATTCTGCTCGACCGGCCCGCCATGGGCGATGTCCTGCAGCGTCTTCTGGATGCAGAAGCTGCGCGGGTCCGCCAGGCGCCCCGTCGTATTCTTCTCATTGTCCGCCCAGGACGAAAAAGCGCATTGTGACAGGCAGCCCATGCAGTCGGCCTGGTCCTTGCGGATTTGCTTCTTGTCGTCGGGCGTGACGAAGATCAGCGTCTCGTCAGGCGTCTTCAGCGCCTCGGTAAAGCCGGCCGCATACCATTCGCGGGCATGCTGCAGGTCGCCCTTGGTGACCCAATAGCCCTTCTTGGTGCCGATCCCGACGTCGAGCTCGAAATGGTGATCGCCAAGGCTTTCCTTGGTGAAGGCGATCTGCCGTTGCGACCGGGCTTCGAGCTCGCGCAGGAAGGGATTGCGCACGGCCGAGGAATAGAAGCCGGTCGGCGAGAACCGGTGGAGGAGGATGTCGCCTTCCTCCAGAGTCATCAACCGCGCCTTCCACTCGGGCGGGATCGGGCTTTCCTGGGTCAGCAGCGGCCGGGTGCCGAACTGGAAGATGATCTGGCCGAGTTCCGGATTGTCGATCCAATGATCCCACTCGTCGAGCCGCCAGACGCCGCCGGCCATGACGATCGGAACGCTATCGGCGATCCCGCCTTCACGCATCGTGTCGCGCAGGTCCTTGACTCGCGGGTACGGGTCCTGTGGCTTGCGCGGGTCTTCGGCATTGCTCAGTCCGTTGTGGCCGCCCGCCAGCCACGGATCCTCGTACACCACCGCCGACAGCCATTCCGCTGCCTTGTGATAGGCGCGTTTCCAAAGAGCCCGGAAAGCGCGGCCCGAGCTGATGATCGGCAAATAGGTGACACCGTGCGACGCCGCGATCTCCGACAGCTTATAGGGCATGCCGGCGCCGCAGGTGACTCCCGAAACCAGCCCCTTGGTCCTCGCAAGCACACCTTCGAGCACACGCTGGGCGCCGCCCATTTCCCACAGCACGTTGATGTTGATCGCACCCTTGCCGCCGGCGAGGTCGTGCGCCCGCTGGACCTGGGCAACCGCGCCGTCGATCGCATATTGGACGAGCTCCTCGTGCCGTTCCCGCCGGGTCAGCGCCCGGTACACTTGGGGAATGATCCGGCCATCGGGGTCATAACTGTCGGCGTTGACGGCGCTGACCGTGCCGATTCCGCCCGCCGCCGCCCAGGCGCCGGAACTGGCATGGTTGGTCGCGCTGACGCCCTTGCCGCCTTCGACCAGCGGCCAAACTTCGCGACCGGCATATTGGATGGGCTTCAGGCCCTTGAACAACTCGTCTCTCCGAAAAATTCCGGGGCGCTATATAGGCGGCGCATCCGGAAAGCTGCAAAAATCGCGTCGCCCGATCCCATAACGAAACGGGCCGGAAAAGCTTCCCGGCCCGCGTGTTTTTTGGCTGTCCGGCAATCAGCAGCTGCGCTTGCTGACCTCAGATCCGACGATGGCCCCCAGCGCGCCGCCGATCAATGCGCCAGTCGTGCTGCTCGTCCCGCCACGGCGGTAACCGTAATAATTATTCCGGCTGCTTTGGGCGATCTTGCTGCCGATGACCGCTCCGGCCAGCCCACCGACCACCGCGCCGGCCGTGCCATTGCCGCAGCGCTGGCGGCCGCCGTAATAGCCCTGGTTGCCGTAATAGCCCTGATCGTAGCCGCCATAGTAAGGCGAGCCGTAGCCACCGTAATAGCCCTGGTTGTAACCGCCGCCGTAATAGCCCTGGTTGTAGCCACCACCGTAATAGCCCTGGTTGTAGCCGCCCCCGTAATAGGGGCTGCCGCCATAATAGCCGCCGCCATAATAGGGGCTGCCGTAGCCGACCGAGACGCTGGTGTAGGTTCGCGCCTGGGCGACCGCCGGGACAGCCAGCGCCGTTGCCGTCATGGCCGCGACCAAAAGGGTTTTTTTGAACATCGAATACTCCTCGACTTGACGGCCGCCGGGAACGCTCGGCCAGATATGGAGGTGATGCGCCGTGCCGCCTGTCGCGGGCGTGAATGATCGATTCAGGATTGCAACGAATAATCGAGGCCGATGTCGACCGCCGGGGCCGACTGGGTGATCCGCCCGACCGAGACAAAATCGACCCCCGTTTCGGCGATGGCCCGAATCGTGTCGAGTTTGACCCCGCCCGATGCCTCCAGCGGCACCCTGCCCGCGACCAGCGCCACCGCCTCGCGGAGCGCGGCCAGGTCCATATTGTCGAGAAGCAACCGGTCGGCGCCAGCCGCGAGCGCCGGCTCAATCTGCGTTACCCGGTCGACCTCGACCTGGACGAGCAGGCCGGTATTCGCGGCTTTCGCGGCGCGGACCGCTTCCGCTACTCCGCCGCACACGGCAACATGATTGTCCTTGATCAGCACGCCGTCATCGAGCCTCAGGCGATGGTTCTGGGCGCCACCCATCCGCGCCGCATATTTACCCAGCGCGCGCAGACCGGGGAGGGTCTTGCGCGTGTCCAGCAGGACCGCGCCGGTCCCTTGAATCGCGTCGACGTAGCGCCGCGCCAGCGTCGCGATCCCCGACAGATGCTGGAGCGTGTTCAGCGCCGACCGTTCGGCGGTCAGCAACGCCCGCGCATTCCCCTCCAGCCGCATCAGGACCGCGCCCCGGTCGGCCCGGTTGCCGTCCCCGACCGCCATGCCGATCTCGACACCGGGATCAAGCCTGCGGAAGAATGCCGCGGCAATGCCCAGTCCGGCAACGACGATCGGCTCGCGGACGTTCATCGTCGCGCTGAAGCGGGCGTCGGCGCCAATTGTCGCCCGGCTGGTGACATCGCCGCCCTCGCCAAGATCCTCGGCAAGGACGCGCGTGACGAATTCGTCGAGATCGAAGCCGGGAATGTCCATCCGCGCCGTCTAGGCGAAGAGGGTCGGGATGTTCAAATCGCGCTGTCGGCCACTTCCCTGGGCGCCGTCGGCACACGCTCGATGCCTTCCGCGCCCAGTTTCACCCAGCGACCGTCCCGGCGCGTGAAACGGGCCGGGTCGCCGTCCCGGAACTCGGTGTGGTGCCAGCCGATCAGGGTCACTTCGACATTCTCGCCGTTGATGATGATCCGGTTGAAGCTCTGGTGCTCGCCGCGCACGCGGGTTGATGTCGCCGTCCCCGCCTGGATCACCAGCGCGCCGGTGGACTTGGTCACGAAGTCGGCCGAATCCTGATGGCTGGCGCGGTGGTTATGCCCAGCGAGGAGGATGTCGACGCCAAGCTCGCCGATCATTGCCAGGACCTCGGCCTGGTTCTTGATCGGCTCGCCGACCCCATCGCCGGTCGGCAGTGCGAAAATCGGGTGATGCGTGACCAGGATCCGCGGGATCGCCGGGTCGATCTTGCCGAAGGTCTCGCGAATGAAGGCGATCTGTTCGTCCTTGATCTTGCCGTCCTTGAAGGTCAGCGACCGGGCCGTGTTGATGCCGAGCACGGCGGCGGTCGGCAGCTGGTGGAACGGGCACAGGCTGTCGTCGATATATTTGCGGTAGCGGGTCAGCGGCGACAGGAATCGCCTCAGCACGTCGTAGAGCGGGACATCATGGTTGCCGGGCACGCCAAGCACTTCATGGCCCCCTTCCCTCAATCGCCCGAGGAAAGCGCAGGCCTGCTCGAACTGCTCGGTCCGGGCGCGCTGGGTGAAGTCGCCGCTGACGACGACCAGGTCCGGCTTTTCGTCGTGGATTCGCTTCTCGACGGCGGTCACGAGCCGATCCTCGTGGGCGCCAAAGTGCAGGTCGGATAGGTGGATCAGGTGGGCCATGATGGCTCAACTTTCGTCATGCTGAACTTGTTTCAGTATCCATCTTGATGAAGGACGGCGTGGTCGCGGAATTGCGCCCTCAATCGAGTTCAGGGGACGGAGGAATTGTGGATCGGACCGAGGACAACAGCGGTACGCGCGAGGTCGCCGAACGCCTCCGATTTGACGTTGCCGCGCTCGAATCATGGATGGCCGATCATGTCCCGGCCTTTTCCGGCTCACTCGTGGTCAGCCAGTTCAAGGGCGGCCAGTCAAACCCGACCTACCGGCTGGACGGTCCCTCCGGTTCGTTCGTCCTCCGCCGCAAGCCGCCCGGCAAGCTGCTGCCCGGCGCCCATGCCGTCGACCGCGAATACCGGGTCCTCGCGGCGCTGGGCCGACAGGGTTTTCCCGTGCCCCGGGTCCATGCCTATTGCGACGATGCCAGTATCATCGGCACGCCCTTCTACGTCATGGACATGGTGCCGGGCCGCATCATCTGGGAAGCGCACTTTCCGGGCATGACTATCGACTCACGCGCCGCCCATTTCGATGCGATGAACTCGACCATCGCCCGGCTGCACGGCTTCGATCCAGACGCCATCGGCCTGGGCGATTACGGCCGCGCCACCGGCTTCGTCGAACGGCAGGTGTCGCGCTGGTCGAAGCAATATCTGGCCGACACCGACGCCGGCCGGCTGCCGGTGATGGACCGGCTGGTCGACTGGCTCGGCAAGCATCTGCCGCCCGACAGCGGCGATGCGCGAATCGTCCACGGCGACTATCGCTGCGACAATATGATCTTCGCCGCCGATGCGCCCAACGTGCTCGCGGTCCTCGACTGGGAATTGTCGACGCTGGGCGATCCGGTCGCCGACTTCGTCTACCATCTGCTGATGTACCGTATGCCTGGCGGCCCCAGTTTCAGCGGGCTCGCCGGCATGGACCTGGCGGCGCTCGGCATCCCGTCAGAGGATGAATATGTCGCCGCTTACTGCCGGCGCACCGGCCGCGATCATCTGGCCAACAAGGATTATCTGGTCGTCTTCTGCCTGTTCCGGCTGGCCGGCATCCTCCACGGCATCAAGGGCCGGCTGGCGCGCGGCACCGCCAGCAGCGCCCACGCCGCGGCGATGGTCGAGCGGCTCGAACCCCTTGC
Organism: Sphingomicrobium sp.; assembly: GCA_035699505.1. GTDB lineage: Bacteria > Pseudomonadota > Alphaproteobacteria > Sphingomonadales > Sphingomonadaceae > Sphingomicrobium. Next base: position 18,365 of record DASSPS010000019.1, read on the forward strand.
TGATCTCGCCTGGGCTGAGGCGAAGAAAGCGTGCCTTTGACACCGGACCTCGAACAGGCTCTGACGATGACGGCGGATGCGATCACGTTCGCCCGCGATCCCTGGTGGGTGATCGGTAGCGCGGCGGTCGCCTTGTACGGCGCCGACGTGAGCGACATCAGCGATATCGATCTTCTCATGAGCGAGGCAGACGCGGCAAAGCTAATGCAAGCCCTCGGCGAGCCGTTCCGCCACAAGGAACCCAATTCCCTGTTTCGGTCGACCATTATCGGCTGCTGGACCGAACCGCCCTTGACGGTCGAAATCATGGGCGGTTTCGAGGTCGCCACGGATGAGGGTTGGGAGCGCGTGTGGCCTCGGACCCGGCAACCCGCCGAGGTTCGCGGCCGCACCCTATTCATTCCGTCCGCAGCCGAACTTAAAGCGATGCTTGTCAAGTTCGGACGGCCAAAGGATCTGGCGCGAGCGCGATTGCTCTAATCCTGGTCATTTGACCGGGAAGCCGCGCCGGCGCATCAGCGCCGCCGGATCGGGATCGCGGCCGATAAATCGACGATAGGCCGCCGCTCGGTCGCTTTCATTGCCTTCCTTGAGGATGATGTTCTTGAAGCCGGCGGCATATTGCGGGTTCCAGACATTGCCGCTGGCCTCGAACGCGGCCCAGGTGTCGGCGTCCATCACTTCCGACCAGAGGTAGGAATAATAGCCGGCGGAGTAACTGTCGCTGGAGAACAGGTGGAGGAATTGCGGCAGCCGGTGGCGCATCACCATCTCACGCGGCATGCCCAGCTCGGCCAGCGTCTCGCGTTCGAACGAGTCCGCGTCGACCATGCCGTCGGGCTTCAGATGGAGCTTCATGTCGACCAGCGCCGAGGACAGATATTCCACCGTCGCAAAGCCTTGGTTGAAGGTCTTGGCCTTCTCGATCTTGTCGACCAACGCCTTCGGGATCGGCTTTCCGGTCTGGTAATGGAGCGCGTAACGGTTGAGGATTTCCGGCGTCAGCAGCCAGTTCTCGTGAACCTGACTGGGATATTCGACAAAGTCGCGCTGCGCGCCGGCGAAGGTCGGATAGGTGACGTCGACCGTCAGGTAATGGAGCGCGTGCCCGAACTCGTGGAACAGGGTGCGGGCGTCGTCGAGGCTGATCAGCACCGGCTCGCCCGGACCCGGCTTGGTGAAATTGTTGTTGTTCGAGTTGAGGACGATTGAGTCACCGAGCAGGCGGATGCGCGGCCGGTAGGCCGAGTGCCAGGCGCCCGATCTCTTGCCGGTGCGGGCATAGGTGTCGAGATACCACAGGCCGACTTGGCTGCCGTCGCTCCGGTTGGTGACGGAGAAGGTACGGACGTCCGGGTTGAACACCGGCACGCTGCCCGTGACTTCCTTGAACTCATAGCCGTAGAGCTGGCCGGCCATGTAGAACATGGCCTGCATCATATTATCGAGCTTGAAATAGGGCTTCAGCTCTTCCTGGCTGAGCGCGTAGCGGGCGTTGCGCACCTTCTCCTGATAGTAACGATAGTCCCACGGCTCGATCCGGCCCTTGAAGCCTTCCTTGCGCGCCAGGGCGGTCATGTCACGGACCTCTTCATTGACCCGAGCGACCGCCGCCGGCCACACCCGCTCCATCAGGTCCATGGCCTTCCGCGGCTCCTTGGCCATCGTGTTTTCCATCCGCCAATGCGCATGGGTCGGGAAGCCGAGCAGCTTCGCCCGGTCGGCGCGAAGCTTCACGATCTGGGCGATCAGCGCATTGGTGTCGTTGGCGTCGCCATTGTCGCCCCGATTGACGAATTCCTTCCACACCTTCTCGCGAAGGGCGCGGTTGTCGGCGAAGGTCAGAACCGGGTCGGCCGCGGACCGGGTGTTGAGGATGGCATATTGGCCGGCGGCAAGATTCTTCGACTTGGCGGCATTGGCAGCGGCGCTCTTTACGTCGGCCGGAATGCCCTTCATCTCGGCCTCGGTCGCGACAGTGAAATTGGCCTCGTCGGCGGTGACTTTCTCGACAAAGCTGCCGAACGCCGACGACAGCTTCTGGTTGATGTCGGCGAGCTGGGCCTTCTCGGCCTCACCCAGGTTGGCGCCATTGTTGACGAAATTGATGTAGTAGCGCTCAACGAGCCGGAGTTGCTGAGCGTTCAGGCCGGCCTGCTGGCGCGCGTCATAGACCGCCTTGACCCGCTGGAAGAGCCGCGGGTTCAGCGTGATCTCGTCGGAGGCGGCCGACAGCTTCGGGTTCCATTCCTCCTGCACCGCCCGGAATTCAGGGCTCAGCAGATTGTTCTGGTAAAGCCCGTAGACGGTCTGCACCTGGCTCAGCAGGTCGCCAGCCTTCTCCAGCGCGACGATGGTATTGTCGAAATTGGGCGCCTCCGGATTGTCGACGATTCCCGCGATTTCCCGCCTTTGCTCGTCGATGGCGTAGGTGAAGGCCTCGCCGAATTGCGCCGGGCTGTATTTGTCCCAGGCGGGAACCCCGCCGTAGGGCCCGGTCCAGTCCGCGAGCAGCGGATTGTTCGGCCTGGGCGCCGGCGCCTCGGCCGCGCCCGGTTGCGCGGCCAAGGCGTTCTCCGCCGCTTCGCTGGCCATGGCGGCCGCCGCCGCGACATCCTCCTCCGTCACGTGGGCGCAGGCGCTCAAGGCAAGCAAGGCCGATCCAGCCAGCAAGAACCGATTCATTCATCCCTCCAGTTAATCATTCGTTGAACGCGCTGTTAGGCTCCGGCGCCCCGCGCGCAACCCCGCCTTCGACGAACGGCCATTGCCGTCCGCAACTGAACCGGCCGTGACTGCGCGTGCTAAAAAGGCATCAGCATCAACAGCTTGACGTCGATGCCGACGCCTTCGCGGCGCTTCATGTCGACGAAGGCGGGAAGATCGGCACGGCTGACCAGGTGAACGTCTATGTCCTCGCCCCCGGTGCCGCCGCCCGCGCCAATCCTGGTCACGCCATGCGCCCGGACCAGGGTGAAGCTTTCCGTCAGCAGTCCCGGCGACGCGAAGAAGTCGCCCAGCCGCTCGATCCGGTCGGCGGTGAATCCCGTTTCTTCCTCCAGCTCCTTCAGGGCCGTTTCCTCGATGTCGGCCTGATGGTCCTCGTCCCCCACCAGACCGGCCGGAAGCTCCAGGCAGCGCGCCCCGATCGGGAATCGGAACTGCTCGACCAGGATCAACCTGCCCTCATGCTCAGCCAGGATGACGACGGCGCGGATGTTGTTGGTCCGCGACACATATTCCCATCGGCCCTGCTTGATGGCGCGGACATATTTGCCCTGCCACATCGTCTCCTTCGGGGCTTCCTGGTCCCGATCCTCCTGGACTTGCCCACGGGTCATAGCTCGATGAGCTTGTCCGGGATTTCGTTGGTGTCGGCCGACGACCGGGGGAAATGAGTCGCCAACACGGCCCCGACCTGGCCGATGGCGGCGATCATGCCGTCGGCGGTCCGGCCGGCCTTCACTTCGACCAGCAGCGCGGCCATCGCCTCGCCCCAGGTCTCCGGCGTGGTCACCTTCACGATCGCTTCGTCGGCGACGATCTCCGCGCGATGCTCGGCCATCGACAGGTAAATGAGGATTCCGGTGCGGCCGATCGTCCGCCGCTCCGCCCCGGCCTTGAAGATCGAAATCGCCCGCCGCCGGACCCGCCGAAGCTTGGTCGCTCCCGGGGTCAATGCCAGTCGCAGCGGCAGATATTTGAGAATCAGCAGAACGGCGGTGAACTTCACCACGGCCAGGATCATCAGGAAGGTCAGCAGCTCGCGCAGACTCGGCTCGGGCCGCCAGCCGCCCATCACCGCGTCGAACCCCCACCGCAGGCAGGACGGGCAGGCCGCGGCCCAGGCCAGCACGCCAAGTAGCGCCAGAACCGACCAGTGCAGCGCCACGTCATGATAGGGGTCGCTTCGGTCGGTGACGACGGCGACGATCTCGCCGTCGCTCTTGGCCTCCGCCGCGGCGATCGCCTTGCTGACCCGGTCGTGGTCCTGCTCGCTGAGGCGATGGTTCACCATGACCCGGACGCTCCGCCGCCGCCAAAGCCGCCACCGCCGCCGAAGCCGCCGAAGCCGCCGCCCCCGCCACCGCCGAAACCGCCGCCGCCCCACGATCCGCCGCCTCCCCAGCCCCCGCGGCCGCGCGACGCCCGGCTCAGCTCGTTGAGGCCCCACAGCACCACCCACGGGTCGATTCCGCCCCGGCGGGAGCGATAGCGTCGCCCGCCGGCCCGCCGCGCGATCGAGCCGATGATCGCGAAGAAGATCACGATGATGACGATGACCGGGATGAAGCCGACCTCGGCGCCGGATCGGGCCTGCTGCCGCTCGGCGTTGGCGACAATCGCCTTCGCTTCTTCGTCGGGGACCGACATCTGGCGGATGATCGCGTCCGCTCCGGCCGCGATTCCGCCAGCCATGTCGCCGTCGCGGAACTTTGGCAGGATGGTGTCGCGGATGATACGGCCGGCAAGGATGTCAGGCAGGAAGCCTTCGGCGCCATAGCCGGTCTCGATGCGGACCTTCTTCTCGGCCGGCGCGACGAGCAGGATCACGCCGTCATCCCGCTCCTTGCCGCCGAGCTGCCAGTGCCGGCCCAGCCGGTTGCCGTAATCCTCGACCGTCAGGCCTTCCAGGCTCTTGACCGTGACGACCACGAACGACCGGCCGGTCCGCGCGTAAAGCGCCTCCGACTTCGACTTGAGGTCGACGACCTGCTCGGGCCGAAGCAGGCCGGCCTGGTCGACCACGGGGGAACCGCCATGCTCGGGAAAGGTCTGCGCCGCCGCGGGCGTGGCCAGCGCCACCAGCGCCAGCCACAGGACGGCCAGGAAGCGGATCACCTCAGCTCTGGTTTCCGAAATCGACCGTCGGCGCCTTGTCCGCGCCGGGCGCCGCCTCGAACGGCACCTTCGGCTTGGCGCCGTAGAAGATTCGGGCGCCGATGGCGTCGGGGAAGGTGCGGATTCGGGTATTATAGGCGCGCACCGCATCATTATAGTCGCGGCGCTGGGTGCGGATCCGGTTCTCCGTACCCTCCAGCGCGACCATCAGGTCGGCGAAGCGGCCCTGGCTCTGCAGCTGCGGATAACGCTCCTGGATCATCGTGCCGAGCAGGCTGCGGGCCTGCGACAGGCCGGCCTGCGCTTCGTTATAGCGGGCCACGGCCTGCGGGTCGTCAAGCTGCTCCGGCGTCAGGTTGACCGATGTTGCCCGGGCGCGGGCCTCGGTGACCTGGGTCAGGATCCGCTCCTCGCTGCCCGCCGCCGCCTTCACCGTCTCGACCAGGTTGCCAATCAGGTCGTTGCGCCGCTGATATTCGGCCTGGAGGTTGGCGAATTCGGCGTTGACAGTCTCCTCGGCGGTCGGGACGCTGTTGAGGCCGCAGCCGGCGAGCGACAGCGCGGCCAGCGGTGCAAGCAGGCCAAGGCGACGGAATACGGACATTCGGTTTCTCCCCCTTCGAAGGCGCGCCACGAACGTAGAGATGCGCGGGCCGGCTTTCAATCGGCCGCGCAGTCGTTAGGGTCCGTGCCGCGACGCACCGACTGGGGGAACTTACATGCTGCAGGAATTTCGCGCTTTCATCGCCCGCGGCAACGTCCTCGATCTGGCCATCGCCGTCATCATCGGCGCCGCCTTCGCCACCATCACCGCCAGCCTGACGGACGACATCATCATGCCGGTTCTGGGGGCCATCTTCGGCGGCATTGATTTCGCCAGCTATTTCACGGTGCTGGCCCCGATCCCGGAAACGTTCAAGGGTGACCCGGCCAGCTACGCCGCGCTGAAGGAGGCCGGCGTGCCGGTGCTCGGCTGGGGCCAGTTTGTGACCGTCGTGATCAACTTCCTCATCCTCGCCTTCGTCATCTTCCTGCTCGTCCGCTGGGCGAACCGACTCCTCAGGCGAGGCGAGGAAACGCCCCCCGGCCCGACCGAAGCCGAACTGCTGACCGAAATCCGGGACGAGCTCAGAAAGCGCTGACATCCCGCCACCGTGATGCTGAACTTGGTTCAGCATCCATGTACTCGGAGGCCCGACAATTCACATAGGCGCCGGAGTCATGGACCCTTACCTTCGTCAGGATGACTCGCGCGCGGTCATTTCGGCCGGCCGCTGTAGCCGGCGGCCGTCCGAAGCGCGTCGGCGTCCATGACATAACCGTCGCTGACCACGGTGACGACGCGCCGAAGCGCGCCAAGCTCGCTCGACACGTCGCCGTCGACCAGCACCATGTCGGCCTCCTTGCCGACGGCGATCGACCCGGTCCGCTGGCCGGCGCCGACAACCCGCGCCGGCAGGATGGTCGCGCTCTGCAGTGCTTGTGCCGGGGTCATGCCCGCCTGCTGGTAGATTTCCAGCTCGCGGACCAGTTCGACTCCGAATCCGTCGGTCCCCGCCACGATCGGCACCCCGGCCTTGTGCAGCTTGCCGACCAGCTCGACCATCTTGGCGTAGCTCTTCTGGTAATCGTCCCGCGTATAGCCTTCGACCAGCGGATAGCCCGCCGAAGTGAACACGGCCCGCTCGAGCACTGGCGAAATGATCCCCATGTAGGGCGCATAGGCCGGGTGAGGCTTGCCGCCGTCCTGCGTCAGGAAGCCTTCGAAGATGACCAGCGTCGGGTCGACGATGGTCTTCCGCTTGGCCAGGTCGGCGATGAAGCCGCTCATCAGCGGACCGTCGAGGTCGACATCCTTGAAGAAGCGGGCCGGCCCTTCCATCCGCTGCCGGGTGTTGGCCTTGTCGATCACCTCCTTGGGCATCGATTCCATGACGACGAAATTGAGGTGGGTGAGCTCGTCATAGCCGGCCGCGACCGCCTCGCTCGGCTTCATCGTGGCCGGCACGTGGCCATGGACGTGCAGGCCGAGCTTGTGCGCCTCGGCCGCCGCCGGCTTGATCCACGCCGGATTCATCGACGTGTAGAATTTCACCCCCCACAGGCCGGCGTCCTTGATCTTGCGGACGGTGGCGATCGTCTCGGCCTCGCTGGTGACGACTTCCGCGCCCTGCGCCGCGAGCGGGTCCTTCTTGTCGACGATGACGGAAATGAACGGCTCGCCCATCAACAGCTCGCCCGAGGCCCGGCGCTTCACGGCGTCGACCGCCCTCTCGAAGGTCGTGCCCGGACTCCGGAAGCTGGTGAAACCATTGGCCATGTTGGCGAGCACGGCCCAATCGTCGCCGATGTGCATATGGCTGTCCCAGATTCCGGGGACGAGCGACTTGCCTCGGCCATCGATGACCTTTGCCCCGGCCGGCGCCTTCAGCGATCCGGCGGCGCCGATGGCGGCGATCTTGCCATTCTGCGCAAGCACGGCCTGGTTGGCCACGAACAAGCCCTTGTCGGCGTCGAACAGCTGGACGTTGTCGAACAGCACCGGCCCCCTGGCGGCCGGGGTCAGGAACGTCGCCGCTACCGCCTTCAGTTCGGTCGCGGTCGCCGCTTCCTGGGCCGCGCGAAGCTTCTTGATTTCCCGCTCATAGCCCGCCGGAATCACCGAGATATTGTCGATTTCGGCGAAATAGCGGCGGTTTTCGTCGAGCCAGACCGGCTGCGGCGACGAAAGAAGGCCTCGAACGAAGGCAAGCTGCAGCTGCTTTGGACCTGCGGGCCCCTGGACGGAAAGGGTCGACCCCAGCGCCAGCGACGCCTTGCCGCTCGGCAGCAGGGGCACCCCGGCATCGCCGGCGGCGACGAGCTTGTTGACGAGCGCGGCGTTGGCGATGGTCGCGCCGCCGGCGGGAATATAGAACCCGCCCGCTGCCCCCTCGCCCTTGGCGGTCGCGGTCGTCCAGATGGCGCGCCCATTTTCGATTCGGAAATCTTCGGCGGCATCGCCTGCAAGCGTGATTCCGCGGATCGTCATGGCCTCGATGGTGCCGTCGGGCGCATAGCCAGCGACCTGGTCGACTTCGGTGATCCAGCCGCGCAATTCCTGCGAATAGCGATAAGCCGTTCGGCCGTCGGGCATCGTCCAGCGCCATTGGTCGCCATGCTTTCCGGCTTCGGAAACAACGACATAATGCGTGGCGTCGGCCGGCGGCTCGAGCAATTGGTCCTTGGGGACCGGAGTCCCGGCGGTGGCGGCGGTGGCGGCGACATGCGCGGTTGCGGGAACCAGCGCCAACGGCGCGGCGGACAGCAGGGCGGCGGCAAGCAGGCGATGGTTCATTCGGGACCCCTCCGGAATTCGGCGGGAGTCGTGGCAGCGCCGGCCGATGTTGGCAATCGGGCTTCGATGAATAGCGGAAAGTGGGGAGCTTCTGTTGCCCGGTGCTCCCCGAACCGCTGGAATCCCCTTCTGTTGCCCGGCGGGGTCCGACCGCGCTTAAGCTTTGCAACTTCAGTCCGTTAGGACCTCAGTTACGCGGCAATAGCGAGCGCCTCATTATCGTTGGCACTTGTGGTTATGAGCCGTCACGGTGGTCTCCTACCGATCGGCAGCCGGGCCTTTATTGCACTCGTCGATCCTGTTTCGCCCCCATCAGCAACCGCCGAAAACTGGTTTCGGCCGGCGGCTGGTGGTGGAGGCGCCGGGGTACTGCCCCCCGGGTCCGAAATGCCTATTCCACCTGACAATCTACCGACATAGCCGGGTTGCCCCGACCTCCCTTAAATAGGGATTTCGCCCTTAAAGAACAAGAAACAGGTGCATTTTCGGCTCGCGGGCCTCTGGAAATGTCCGCCCCGGCCTTGCTATGGCGTCCAGCCTCGACCGACCAATAACGAGGGGTTTGATGATGAAGAAGACGACTTTGGCCGCGCTTGGTTTCGCCGCCCTTGCGCTCTCCGCATGCCAGGGCAACCAGGACGAGGTCGGCAACGTCGACGCCAATGCCGCCGATCTCAACGCGCTCGCCGACAACGCGGCCGAGATCGCCAATGAGGCTGACACGCTCGCCAACCAGGCGGCGCAGCTCGAGAACGAGGCGGCCAACGTCGCCGAGCCGACCGACAATCTTGCCAATCAGAGCGAGGCTGACACCGCCGTCAACGGGATGTAGTTCCGGCTTGAATGACTAAGAGGAAGGCCGTCGGCTCAAGCCGGCGGCCTTTTTCTTTGCCGCCGCTTCGCCTAGCGCCACTGGAGTGACCGACCCCGCGATCCCCGCCTCGACGCTCGTCGTCGTCCGCGACTCGGGCGCCGGCGCGCCGAAGCTGCTAATGGTGGAGCGAGCGTCGGGCATGGCCTTCGCCGGCGGGGCGATGGTTTTTCCGGGAGGCCGAATCGATGAAGCCGACCGCGCCCTCGCTTCTGACCTCGGGCTTGGCGAGCATGGTGCCGCGGCGGTCACCGCTATCCGCGAAACCCTTGAGGAAACGGCGATTCCGGTCGCGCTCGATCCGCTTCCTTCGCCCGATCTCGCCCGCCAACTGCAGCAGGAGCTGGTCGCGGAGCGCCCCTTCGCCGATCTGCTCCGCGAAGGCGGCCTGTCGCTCGACCCCGGCCTGCTCGAACCTTTCGCCCGCTGGGTGCCGAAATTCCACGCCGCGCGGCGCTTCGACACTGTGTTCTTCGTCGCTCCCGCCCCGCCCGGCGACTGGTGCCCGGTCGTCATTGCCGGCGAATGCAGCGCTGCCGAATGGCTGACGGCAAGGGATATGCTGGACCGCGATTCGCGCGGCGAGGGCAAGATCATCTTCCCGACCCGCCGCAACCTCGAGCGGCTTGCCCGGCTTGACAGTTATGGCGCGATCCTTGCCGACGCCCGCGCCTTTCCGCTCAACCCGATCACGCCCTGGCTCGAGGAGCGAGACGGGACCCGATACGTCACCATCCCGGAAGGCATCGGCTATCCAGTCACCCGCGAGAGAATCGATGGTTTGTGGCGGGGGTAGCACAGGCAAAACTCGCCAATCCCGGCGGTCTCGTTGAACGGAACTTTCGCGAACTTGCGGACGTCGCCCGGTCTGAACCGGCAGCGTGACGGCCGAGTCGAATCGCCGCAATGAAAAGGGGACCCGCGCCGAAGCCCGGATCCCCTCATGGCCTTGCCGGCGACGCGGCTTACTTCAGATGGTTCGAGAGATGCTTGTTCATTTCGAACATGCTGACCCGGTCCTTGCCGCCGAAAACTTTCTTCAGCGTTGCGTCAGCGACGATTTCCCGTTTGTTTTGCGGGTTTTGCAGGTTGTTCTTGCGGATGTGGTCCCACACTTTCGAAACGACCTGGCTGCGCGGAAGCGGCGCGCTTCCGGTGATCGCGGCCAGATCCGCCGATGGTTGCACCGGCCGCGCCAATCCGCCGCCTGCTTTCCGCCCAGTCCCCGATGAACTTTTCGCCATGTGGCCCTCCTGTTGTACTGCCCCTGATAGAGCGCAAAGCAGGGCGCTTTGCAATGGCCGCATGAGAGAGCGGCGCAAGTTTAGGCTGAAGTGAACGGAACGATGCGGTTGCGGGCGTCGTGGCCGATGTCGGCGCGGCCGCCGTAGGGGATGCCGGCGCGGGCGCACCAGCCCCGAACGATCGCTTCCTCCTCCTCGCCGAACGGGGGGTCGTTGGGCGGCACGTCGCTGACCCGCCCAAGGCGGATTTGACGCGCCGTCCGGACATTCGTGTTGGACACGAGGTGGAACATCAGCCGGTCGATTCCGTAATGATGCTCGCTGACTTCCTCGATCAGCAGGTCGACCCCGGTCAGGTCGGGCTCCAGCGGGGTGCCGAGCAGCATCGACAGCACGGTGAGGTTGAAGGCCATGGCCGGCGCCTCGAAGGCCGGCTCCACCGCGGCCGCGTCCCGGCGGACCAGCCAGTCGAGCGCCCGGTTGATCGCCTCCTCGCCGCCGTCGCGCAGGACATCCTGCGGCATCGGCCCCCAGGCGACGTCGAGTCCGGCCTTGTGGAAGGCGGCATGGAGAAAGCCGGCGTCGCTATAGCCGAGATAGGTCTTGCTTCCCGCCTCCTTTGACAGGCTGCGCGCCGCAGCCTCGGCGATCCGGTTCGATCCATAGCCGCCCCGCGCGAACCAGATGGCATCGACCGACGGATTGGCCATGACCTCGCGCAGCGCCGCCAGCCGGGCATCGTCGGAGCCGGCGAAATGCCCGTCGGAAAGAAAACATTGCGGGTGAATGGCCAGCCCGCAGTCGCCGCGCCCGGCGGCGATCGCCTCGACCCGTTCGGCCGCTTCGGGCTTGAGCCCGCAGCTTGGGGCGACAATCGCAATCTTCATGTTCGCCCGATTCCTGTAGCGCCGGCTCGGTTGATAGTGCAGCTTCGCGGCAATTGTAAAAAGGGGACCGGCAATGAAGATCCTGACTCGTGCGTTCGTCCTGGGCGCGCTCCTGTCGACGACCGCAGCGGCGCAACAGAGGGCCGATTACGACGTCTTGATCCGCGGCGGCACCGTTTATGACGGGATGGGACAGGCTGGATTTGCCGGCGACGTCGCCATCAAGGGCGACAGGATAGTCTATGTCGGGCCGCGGGCGCCCGGCACGGCGGGACGGACCATCGATGCCACTGGCAGGGCGGTTTCCCCCGGATTCATCAATATGCTGAGCTGGGCGGTCGACGATCTCATCGCTGATGGCAGAGGGATGAGCGACACTGCCCAGGGCGTCACGCTGGAAGTATTCGGCGAGGGCAACAGCATGGGGCCTTACACACCGGCGATGAAGAAGCTGGAGCGGGCCCGCCAGGGCGACATCAAATATCCAATCAGCTGGACAACGCTCGGGCAATATCTCCAATTCCTGCAGCGCCGGGGGGTCACGCCCAACGTAGCCTCCTTCATCGGCGCGACCACGGTCAGGGTGCATGAGTTGGGCGAAGGCGACGTCGACCCGACGCCGGCCCAGCTCGACCGCATGCGCGGGCTTGTCCGCGCCGCCATGAAGGAAGGCGCCTTGGGGGTCGGTTCGTCGATGATCTACGCCCCGGCCAATTATGCGGAAACGCCGGAACTGGTCGCCATTACCGCCGAGGCCGCCAAATGCGGCGGAATGTATATCAGCCACATCCGCGACGAGGGCCCGCGCCTAATCGAAGCGATCGACGAGCTCATCCAGATTTCGAGGGAGTCCGGGGCGCCAGCGGAAATCTACCATTTCAAGCAGTCCGGCCGAAAGCATTGGGACAAAATCGACGCCGCCATTGGCAAGGTCGAGGCGGCCCGGGCCGCCGGCCTCCGGATTACGGCGGACATGTACACCTATCCGGCCAGTTCGACCGGGTTCGACGCCGCCTTTCCCCTGTGGATGCAGGATGGCGGCCTGGAGGCGTGGATCAAGCGGCTTAAGGAACCGGCAAGCCGCGCCAAAGCCATCGCCGAAATGCGAAGCCCGGCGGCGACCGAGAATGGCGACCTGGTCGTGAACTTCCCGGACAAAGTCATCCTGGTCGGGTTCAAGAACCCCAAGCTGAAGCCCCTGACCGGCAGAACCCTCGCTGAAGTCGCCAAGGACCGCGGCAAGCCATCGGACGAAGTGGCCGCCGACCTCATCGTCGAGGACGGAACGCGGATACAGGTCGTTTATTTCGGGCAAAGTGAGGACAATGTGCGGCGGCACGTCGGCCTGCCGTGGATGGCCTTCGGGTCGGATGGCGGCTCGCAGGCGCCGGAGGGTGTGTTCCTAAAGTCCAGCACCCACCCGCGCTCTTACGGCACCTTCGCCCGGGTGCTGGGGAAATATGCGCGGGACGAAAAAGCAGTCGCTTTGCCCGAGGCGATTCGGCGGATGACGTCGTTCCCGGCAACCAACCTCGGCATCAAGGGTCGCGGCGTCCTTCGCGAAGGCTATTACGCCGATGTGGTGGTGTTCGACCCGGCCAACGTCCGGGACCATGCCACGTTCGCCAAGCCACAGCAGCTTGCCACCGGCGTGGAGCAGGTGTTCGTCAACGGCGCGCAGGTCTGGAAGGACGGGAAACATACCGGCGCCAAGCCCGGACGGTTCGTGCACGGTCCGGGCTGGGCCGGCTGGCCGGACGGCGGCGCCTGCAAATAAGCCATTTGTCACGGCCGCCACCCTCCAATAGGGCGGCGGGCGATGACTGACTCCCCTGTTTTTTTCTGCGGCATCGGCGGCAGCGGCATGCTGCCCCTGGCCGCGATTGTCCGCGCTTCAGGCCGCAAGGTCGCCGGCTCCGACCGCTCGCTCGACGCCGGCCGGACGGCGCCAAAATTCGCCTATCTGCGCTCACTGGGCATCCAGCTTTTCCCGCAGGATGGAACGGGATTGCGGGAAGGGATGACCCTGGTCACCTCCGCCGCCGTCGAAACCACGGTCCCGGACGTCGTTCGCGCCCGCGAGCTGGGTCTTGAGCATCAATCCCGTGCGGCATTCCTCGCGGGGCTACTCAACGCCGCCAAGCGCAGCATCGCCGTCGGCGGGACCAGCGGCAAGTCGACCGTGACCGGCATGATCGGCTGGATCCTCCACGCCCAGCGCCTACAGCCGACCGTCATGAACGGCGCGGTAATGAAGAACTTCGTGACCCCGTCAGCGCCGTTCGCCAGCGCGCTGGTCGGCGACCCCGAACTGTTCGTCAGTGAAGTCGACGAAAGCGACGGCTCGATCGCGCTGTACCGGCCGCAGGTCGCGGTGGTGACCAACATCAGTCTCGACCACAAGGAAATGACCGAATTACGCGGCCTGTTCGGCGCATTCCTGCTTCGGGCGCGCAAGGCCGTCGTCAACCTCGACGATCCGGAAACCCGGGCGCTTGCCGATGTCGTACCGGCCGCCAATTGTATCGGCTACGGCTTCGACAGCCCAGGCGCGGACGTCATGGGCAAGGAACTGAAACTTTTGCCGGGCGGCGTGCGGTTCACGGTCATTATCGGCGGTGAATCGATTGCCGTGGAATTGAAGACTCCTGGCCGGCACAATGCGTCCAACGCGCTTGCAGCCCTGGCGGCGACCCGGGCGGTCGGTGTGCCTCTGGCGGATGCGGCGGCCGCGCTGGCCCGGTTTGAAGGCCTCAGGCGACGGTTGGACACCGTCGGCTCTGCCGCCGGGGTCACCGTGATCGACGATTTCGCGCACAATCCGGACAAGATCGAGGCGACGCTCGCGACGCTTCGCGCCCAGTCGGGGCGTTTGCTGCTGATGTTCCAGCCGCATGGCTTCGGACCGCTGGCCAAGATGGGCGAGGAACTGGCCGCATCGCTGGCGACAGGAATGGACGCCGACGACAGGCTGTATCTGCCGGACCCGGTCTATCATGGCGGCACCGTTGATAGGGCCCGAGGTTCCGACTGGCTGGCGCTGGAAATCGGCAGGATGGGCAAATCTGCGTTCCACCTCCCCGACCGGGCTGCCATCGGGGAAGCGCTGGTGGCTGAGGCCCGGGAGGGTGACCGAATCGTCATCATGGGCGCTCGCGACGACACGCTGGGCGAATTCGCCCGCGACCTGCTCGACCGCCTCGCCGCGCGGAACTGATGGCCTGCTGCGGAGTCGACGCAGCCATGGCCAGACCTGGAACTGTGATCGGCTGGAAGCTCCCGCCGGAAGAGCGCGAGCGGCTGCTCGAACAATTTCCGCCCATCTATGAGAACATAATCGCAGACCATGTCACCTTGCGCGCCGGGGCATCTCCGGATTCCCCGCTGCCACGACCGGTGAAGGCCGAGGTGGTCGGCCATTGTGATGACGGCGACAGCCTCGAATGCCTGGTCGTGGCGCTTGACGGCACCACCAATCGGCCGGACGGCTCAACCTATCACATCACCTGGTCGCTCGGGCCGAACCGCAAGCCGGTCGAAAGCAACGATGTACTTCGTGATCGGGGATGGCGGCAGATCGATGCGCCGCTTCCACTCGCTATTGAACCGGCGCGTTTTTGATGCCCAGGCTGTTCCTCGATGCCGACGGCGTGCTGGCCGACTTCGACAAGGGCGCCCAGCGCCTTCTCGGCATGCCGGCGAAGGACTTTGAGCGGAAGCGCGGCCAAGGTGCCTTTTGGCGCGAGTTGGCCAGGGCGCCGGATTTCTATGCCACCCTTCCCCAGATGCCCGACGCTCAATTGCTGTTCGAAGCGGTGAAGCATCTGCACCCCACCATTCTCACCGGCCTGCCGCTGGGAAACTGGGCCGCGCCGCAGAAGGTCCGATGGGCTGCCCAGCATTTTCCGGACGTGCCGATCATTACCTGCATGGCGCGGGACAAGCATAAGCACATGCATCCGGGCGATGTCCTGGTCGATGATCGGGAGAATCACCGCGCCGCCTACGAAGCGCACGGCGTGGTCTTCATTCATCACCGCAATGCACGCGACAGCATCCGCCAGTTGGCGGCAGTCTTCCCGTCAGTGAAATCGGATGCCTGAGTTCAGGCGGCCTGCTGGTGGTCGACCTTTTCGACCCATTCCGGCCAGAAAGCGGGCTCGCGGTTCGACCATCCAGGGGCCGTCGCGGCGCTCTCGCTGATCGACTGCAGAAGCACCCGGCGCCGGTCGGGGTGCAGATGCGGCAGGGCGGCCGCAGCGCAGAAAGCGGCTGGCAGCCAAGGCCGGGACGAGGCGCCGATCAGGCGTTCGTACAGGAAACGGAAAGCGGCGAAATTGGGCAGGCGATCCTGGCCAAGGTCGAAAGCCGATACCGCGATCAGCATGCCGATGAACGGCTCGATCATGTCGAGCCCGCTGTCATCGGGAACCTGGAGCCGGAGGTGGTCGAGCTGCTTGTAGAGCCGCGCCTGCGCACGGATCGAAACCGCTTCGCATTCGTCGCGGGCCCAGCACTCGATCGGGTCGCGGCGCCCATAGGCCACGTCGAGCGAACGGCGGACGTAGCGCTGGGTCGCTTTCTCGAACCCGGCGAACTCCTTCATCTCGTTGATCAGCATCGCGC
>DASSPS010000020.1:0-13492 GCA_035699505.1 Sphingomicrobium sp.
CAATGGTCAACCAGAACTGGCACCAGCTTGTGATGATCCTGCGCATAATGCGCTTCTGTCCGCACCCAGTCGGAATGGATCGAGCGGGGGCTCCACAGAACGATGACGACTCGGGCGGCGGCGATCTGCCGCTCGATCATCGCGTCCCATGCCTCATTCGGAGTTAGCGCATCATCCCACCAGACATCCTTGCCGGCGGCGTTGAGCGCCGTGACGAACCGCTCGACAATCGCGCGGTCATCCTTCTTGTAGCTGACGAAAATGTCCGACACGGCCAGGCCCCCCAACGCCGTTGAATGGTGAACAGTGGCGGGTAACGTTGAAAGAGTCGAGCGAAGTCCCTGTCGGGCCCCGATTCCGGCTTTTTACCCCGCCGGGCTTACGAAGCTGTCGAGCACCTTTTTCCGCCCCGAATGTTCGAAGTCGATCTCCAGCTTGTTGCCTTCGATCGCGGCGATCGTGCCGTAGCCGAACTTGCCATGAAACACGCGCTGGCCGAGCTCCAGGTCGGTGCGGCCCTTGTTGCCGAGGCTGATGGTGCTGGCCTTCGCCTCGATGACGCGCGGCTGGTCGGTCGAGAAGCGGCCGCCGGCCGAGGCGCGCTGCCAGCCGGGGCCGCGGGTGCTGGCCCGGTTCGACTGGGCGGCGGCGAGGTGGGCGAAGGGGTCGGCGCGCTCGCTCCATTGCGCCCGCCACAGGCTTTCGCCGCCGGACATGGTGGTTTCTTCCTCGATCTCCGACTTGGGCAGTTCGGCCAGGAAGCGGCTGGGCAGCGAGCTGGTCCACTGGCCGTAAATCCGGCGGTTGGCGGCATGGAGGATCGTGCATTTGCACCGCGCCCGGGTGATCGCGACATAGGCCAGGCGGCGTTCCTCCTCGAGGCTGGCGAGGCCGCCTTCGTCCATCGCCCGCTGTGACGGGAAGACGCCATCCTCCCAGCCCGGCAGATAGACGGTGTCGAACTCCAGGCCCTTGGCGGCATGGATGGTCATGATCGTGACCTTTTCCCCCGTCCGCGCCTCGTCATTGTCCATGACCAGGCTGACATGTTCGAGGAAGGCGGTCAGCGTCTCATATTCCTCCATGGCGCGCGTGAGCTCGGCGAGGTTCTCGAGCCGGCCAGCGGATTCGGCAGAGCGGTCGGCCTGGAGCATGGCGGCATAGCCGCTTTCTTCGAGCAGGATTCGGGTCAGCTCGGGGCCGGGCATAGTGGCGGCCATTTCCCGCCATCGGGCGACATCGGCGACGAAGCGGCCGAGCGACCGGCGCGCCTGCGGGGTCAGCTCGTCGCTGTCGAGCAGACCGGCGGCGGCCAGCAGCAGCGGCGTCTGAGTCGCGCGCGCGTAGGCGTGGATGCGCGCGAGGGCCTTGTCGCCGAGGCCGCGCTTGGGCTGGTTGACGATCCGTTCAAAGGCGAGGTCGTCGGCCGGCTGGGCGATCAGCCGCAAGTAAGCGACGGCATCGCGGATTTCGGCCCGCTCATAGAAACGGAAGCCGCCGATGATCCGGTAGGCGAGCCCAATGGCGATGAATCGCTCTTCGAATTCGCGGGTCTGGAACTGGGCTCGAACCAGGATGGCGATGTCGTCCAGGCTCTTGCCGCGCGCCTCATGCCCTTCGATTTCCTCGCCGACCCGGCGCGCTTCCTCGGGACCGTCCCAGACGCCGATGATTTTGACCTTGTGGCCGTCACCGGCATCGGTCCACAGCGACTTCCCAAGGCGGCCGGCGTTGTTGGCGATGAGGCCATCGGCGGCGGCGAGGATATGGCTGGTCGACCGGTAATTCTGTTCCAGCCGGATGATCTTCGCGCCCGGGAAATCCTTCTCGAAGCGCAGGATGTTGGCGACCTCCGCGCCGCGCCAAGAATAGATCGACTGGTCGTCGTCCCCGACGCAGCACAGGTTGCGGCGAGGCTCGGCCAGAAGCCTGAGCCATTCATACTGCGCCTGGTTGGTGTCCTGATATTCGTCCACCAGAATATAGCGAAAGCGATCCCGATATTGGGCGAGGATGTCCTCATGCCGGCGAAAGATCACCAGCATGTGGAGCAGCAGGTCGCCGAAGTCGCAGGCGTTCAGGGTTGCCAGACGGGCCTGGTAGGCGGCGTAAAGTTCGGCGCCACGGCCGGAGGCGAAGGCCTCCGCCTCACCCGAATCAAGCTGCGCTGGCGTCCAACCGCGATTCTTCCAGCGGTCGATCAACGCCGCCAGCTGCCGGGCGGGCCAGCGCTTCTCGTCGAGGTTGCTGGCGGTGATCAGTTGTTTGAGGACGCGCAGCTGGTCGTCGGTGTCCAGAATGGTGAAGTTCGATCGCAGGCCGACCAGCTCGGCATGGGCGCGGAGCATCCGCGCGGCGATCGAGTGGAAGGTGCCCAGCCATGGCATGCCCTCGATCGCGCCGCCGGATATCGCGGCGATCCGCTCCTTCATCTCGCGTGCCGCCTTGTTGGTGAAGGTAACCGCGAGGATCTGGCTCGGCCACGCAAGGCGGGTGGCGATGAGATGAGCAAGCCGGGCGGTCAGCGCGGCGGTCTTGCCCGTGCCAGCGCCAGCGAGCACCAGCACCGGGCCCTCGGTGGTCAGCACGGCTTCCCGCTGCGGCGGGTTCAAGTCGGCGAGATAGGGCGGGTCGGCGGGGAGGTCGGCGGATTCGGGCACTGATCGGAGGTAGGACGGGGAGAACGGAACGGCAACCGAAACGGGCGACTCGGGAGAATCCCTGCGATTGTTACCGATATCCCCGTTATCCACAGGCTTGCGGCCGCATTTTTCGCTTGTCGCGACTCGGAACGACCGCCCATACGAAATGGGTGATCGGGGCAACGGCCCCAGCCTCCCCAGGCAGCCGGCAACGGCAAGAAGGTGCGGCAGGGTGCTAGAGAACCGATCTCCGCCGGCAGGCGATGGGGCGACCTTCGGGTCAAGCCAAGGCCAGCCGGGAGAGGCGCCGGAAGAGATCTTCTTCTCTCGCGCGACGCGGTTCGGAACGTGTCTTCGGATGCGGGAAGGACAAAGCGGGACGCACAGAGGGATGATCCCAAGAAGGGCCGCGGAACATCGCCGGACGACAAGTCCTCCGGGCTTGGATGAAGACGATGGGATGCGACGCCTGAGCTGGTGAGCCAGGATCGAAAACGGGCCCTCGGGCCAAGGTTGCGAACACCGGCATATCCTTCGCTCGGCGCAGTGGGGGCTGGCAGCAATGCCGGCCCCCATTTCCTTTCGGGCTTAGCCCGTTCCCCATTCTGCTGGATATTCTGATGTGCCGCGGCGCATGACGGTGCGCGATGTCAATCAGGGAGGCAGCAATGGACCGGTTTTTCGAACGCGTCGCCGGCAAGGTGGTGGTGGCCTCCGGCCAGCCGTCGGCCTTCATCATGGCGCTGATGATCATCATTGTCTGGGCCGTCACCGGACCGATCTTCAAATGGTCGGATACCTGGCAGCTGGTCATCAACACCGGCACGACCATCGTCACTTTCCTGATGGTCTTCCTGATCCAGAATGCTCAGAACCGCGATGCGTCGGCGATCCAGGCCAAGCTCGACGAGCTCATCCGCGCCGCCGCCAAGGCCCGTAACGAATTCATCGGCATCGAGCATCTTTCAGAAGCCGAACTGATGGCGTTGCTCAAGGCGCTGGAGGAAATCGCTGGTGACGAAGCCAGCCATCATCTCGCCATCAGGCGGCTGATCGACAGCCGCTGACCGCGGCTTCGGATCGGCTTATCGAACGACGATCTCGGCGCGCATGCCGAACTGCTTGTGCAGAAAATGGCCGCAATGCACCCTGTAGCGTCCGGCGGCGGGGATCAGGGTGACGCTTTGTGACCGACCGCCTTTCAGCTCGATCCGGCCACCGGGGACTGCGCCTGCGACGATCCGCGAGCGCCCGAAGAAGCTCTTTGCCGTGAAATCGTGGGAGTCACCCGAGCGGTTGACGAACGTCAGGGTGACGGGCCTGCCGGCCATCAGCAGGATGGTTCGCGGAGCGTAGTCGAAGCTGCGCAGCTCGATGACCTGACCTGGTGGCTGAGCGGCAGCTGGGGTCGCCAGGGCGGCCGCAAAAAGCGCCAGTTTGCTGGACTTGAACATGGTCACCTCCAATGCCCGCCGATCGCAAATAGCACAATCGCGCGCGCGCCGTGAAACAAGTTGCCAGTCGTGCGTTTGTTGCGCCAGGCGGCGACAATGGTGTCGCCTGGGCGGGCACGGAGGAGAGAGGATCGTGCTTTCGCTCGTCGCGCTGGCGGCAGTTGCCGCGGCAACCCAGTCACCTGCTTTGAACGCTTCCGTTCCCTGGTGGGACAGAATCACCATGGTGATGGATTCCAATGGGGCGGAGAAGGCATGCACCTACCAGAGCAGCCTGACCCCTTCGCGGGCGAGCGGGTGCGAGACGGACCAAGCCGAAATGCACGGCAAGAATGGCCAGACGCCCAACGGCGTCATCACCAAGCTGACTTTCGAACGCCGCTTCAGCCCCGGTCTGCGGCCCGAACCGGGTCGGGTGCAACCGGGCGATATCCTGCTTGGCCGGCAGCTCATCCACCTGACGATCGATGGCGGCGGCGCGGTGCGAAGCTGCAAGGTTGTCGACGTGTCGGGCGAAGTGCCGGACTATGGCTGCAAGGAGGCGCGGACCGAAACCTTCGTGAGGGCCGGCGCGCCGATTGGCGGCCAACAACAGGCCTTCATGACAATCCTGGTTTACGGCCACGCCGAGCAGCTGGCGTAAGCCCGGGCAGTGCCGAGCCCGTAGCCAACACCCATCCGGCAGGCGATGGCTTCGGTCGGTCATTTGATCGGAAGGGGTGCCGCGGGAAACCCGCGGTTCGTCAGGAGATCAGCCGGCCGGCGAGCATTGGGCCCAGCTTTTGCGATCCACCTTCGTAAAAGCCGACCTGCCCGGTGAATTCCCTCGGATTGTGGAAAGTCCCGAAAATGATGTCCCAGAGAGGGAGGTCGGAATAGTTGCGGGCGTGTACCCCGCGTTCGTGATGCGCCGAATGGCTCTCCGGGCGCTGGATGACATAGCCAAGCCACTGCGGAGTCTTGATGTTGGTGTGCTGGAACAGGCCGAAGAAGGTCGCCAGCAAGTTGATGACGATCGCCGCTTCGGCGCTGACCCCGAAGCCGAGAACCAGCGCCAGGCTGCCGACGAAAGTGAAGCCGAGGGTGTCGAACGGGTGAAAATAGAGGGCGCCCCAGATGTCGACCCGTTCGGCGCTGTGATGCATCTGATGGAACCAGCGCCACAGGAACGGCGTGTTGTGCATCGTCCGGTGCCAGGAATAGACGCCGAATTCGAACGCAAGAAATCCGCCAAGGATTTGCAACCAGAGCGGCAGCGTGTCGGCGGCGAACAGGCGATGCTCGCCAAGCCAGCCGTCCCAGAACAGTGGCGCGTATGTCGAAAGCGCCAGATACAGCAGAAGGAAGCCGACGCCGCGCAGGCGCCAGTGTGCGACCGCCGGGAAGTTTCGCCCCCTCATCGCCAGTTCAAGTACGGCGAAGCCTGCAAAAAGGCCGATCGCTACATAATGGTACAGACCAAACATTTTCTTTCCCCAGAATGCTTGTGGGGACGCTTTTACCGGCCGCGGCAGCGGATACACTAGCATGCGCGCGGTCGGTTCGGCAGCATTGCGATTTCAGCTGTTTTTCGTGTAGTTTAGCCATCGGCTGAAGGGGGCGCTCGAGCCATGGTCGACAAGATCATCGAGAAAAGTGGACCCGCGGTACAGTTGGAGTCGGGTGCTCAGACCAAGGGCGCGAAAACCCGCGAGCGGATCCTCGACTTCGCTTATGAATCGATCGTCCAGAAGGGCTTCGCGGCGACATCGATTGAGGAACTGGTCGAGGCCGCGGGGATCACCAAGAGCGGCTTCTTCTACCACTTCCGAGACAAGAACGACATGGCGCGGCAGCTGTTCGACCGGTTCCTGGCCGAGGACGAAAGCATCGTCGACACGCTGGCGACCCGCGCCCGCGAACTCAGCGACGATCCGCTGCAAAGCTTCCTCATCTTCCTCAATCTCTACGCCCAGATGATGGACGATATGGAGACACTTCATCCTGGGTGCCTGGTGGCCAGCGTCACTTATCAGGAGCGGCTGTTCGATGGTGAAATGCGGCGGATGAACGTCGATTATCTGGTCCGAACGCGAAAGCGCTTTCGGGCCTGGCTCGACGAAATCGTCGGCAAATACCCGCCCCGAATGGAAGCTGATCTCGATGGAATGGCCGACCATCTGACGATCATCGTCGAAGGTGCCATCATCTATGCCAAGGCATTGCGCGACCCCGGCATGATGGGCCGGCAGACGCGGCTGTTCCGAAACCATATCAAGCTGCTGTTCGGGATGTGAGCGGCCAGGCATAGGCCGAGGCCGACAAGGACTCTGGCTTCATCGGCGCCGTTTGCGGTACAAGAATCATGCTCGGTCAATCAGCGGAGCAAGTTGAATGACCAACCGGACCTGGCTTATCCTGCCCTTGCTCGCTGTTTCTCTGACTGCCGCCGCGCCGCGCGTTTCAACCCATAAATGGGTCGTCAATTTCGCCGATGCCCAATGCCTGGCCGAGCGTGACTACGGTACGGCCGATGCACCGCTTCGACTGGTTCTGAAGCAACCGCCGCTTGGCGACGTCATCCAGTTGGCGGTCGTCCAGAAGAAAGGTGCCGGTGCGCCGGTGCAATATGACGGCAGGGTCAAGTTTGATGATCGCCCGCCGCTAAAACTTTCGGTGCTGAAGTTTGAACCGAAGGCAGCCAAGGTGAAGACTTACCTGTTCAACATTCCGATCAAGGATTTCGAACATGCAAGAGTGGCGAATATTGTATCGGTTTCGGCTCCTGGAATGAGGGAGGAATTTAAACTTTCCAACGTGTCATCGGTCATGAAAATTATGGACGAATGCGTGGCCGATCTGCGCAATCTGTTCAATATCGACCCTGCCGGTCAGAGGGCAATGGCAGGCATCAAGCCACCCGACGGCACCTTGGCTGGAATGTTCAGCCCGAATGACTATCCGGACGATGCGATCAGGAGGTCGCAGAGCGGAACCGTCGAAGTAATGATTCTCGTTGACGAAAAAGGGTCGGTTGCCGACTGCGCGATCGTCGGATCTTCCGCATCCGCGGCACTTGATGGACAGACTTGCGCAGTCATGCGCGCTCGGGCGAAGTTTCGCCCCGCCCAGGGGACTGATGGACGTCCGACCAGGGGCGCATTCAGGCAACGCATCACCTGGCGCGTTCAGTAGGCTATTTATGCCTCGTCGCGGTTTTTGACCGTTGGCATCCACAACGCCGCCCAGCGCTAGAGGATGCCCTTGAGGCGAATGGTGGAGCTGTTGGCAAGCGCACAGAAAAGGCCGGCGGCTTCAGGGAGAAACCGCCGGCCCGCTCCCCACCCAAAGGCGGGATTATGTGCCTAGCTCGACGCTTCCATGCCGTGCTTCAGGGCGCTCATCTTGTCGTGTCCGGCGCGGACGGACTGGAACGCGCGCTCGACTGCGGCACGGGATTCGGACGTGAGCTTGTCGCTGTTCAACGCCGCTTCAAATTTCTCCTTGAGATAATCCTCGCCCCGCTCGACTTCGTTGATGATGGCCTTTTCATCGCGGCCCATGACGGCCGCCTTGAGGTCGAGAAAGCGCTGGTGGGTCTTGCCGAGAAAGGATCCATCGTCCTCCGGCGTGCCGCCCAGCCGGCGAATCTCGCCGCGCAGTTCATTGACCGCGGCATTGCGCTCGTTTGCGCAGTCCCGAAACATGGAGCGCAGACGGTCGTTGTCGCTGTTGGCAGCGGCGTCTTCATAGCCGTTGACGCTGTCGATGAGCGTCGCGGTGAGCGTATTCAGCGTGGCGATCTCGGCATCGCTGTGGGTGTGGCCGTCATGATGGGTCATCGCGCATCTCCTGCAATTTGTTGTGGATGACCACACCAACGCGCGTTGGGCCGATCGGATGCCGAAGCCATTGAAAAACGGGACGAACCGCGCGTCGCAGCCCGACCCCGGAACCGCTATTATTCCAGCAAAGCACATTTCCGTTCGGCGAACGGCGCTGGCGAGGTTACAGCGTGGACGATAAAAGATGCACGCAGGAATGAGGTGAGGTGTGAAGCTTCTCGCGAAATTCATGGTTGGAATGGCCCTATTGTCCGCACCGGTGGCGGCGCTTGCCGAGCCGGCCGACGTGGCGTCCGCGGTGGCGGCGACGGCGGCCCGGTCCGAAGCCAACCTCAAGCTGGACGAAGGCCGCAAGCCCGCCCAGGTCCTACAATTCCTTGGCCTGCAGAAGGG
This sequence comes from Sphingomicrobium sp., assembly GCA_035699505.1. GTDB lineage: Bacteria > Pseudomonadota > Alphaproteobacteria > Sphingomonadales > Sphingomonadaceae > Sphingomicrobium. The sequence goes on from DASSPS010000020.1 coordinate 8,314, forward strand.
TATGCGGGTTGCCGACATGTTCGGCGCCAACCAATATTGGGCCGAGATCATGGCCCCTGCGGTTGGTCCGGAAGGCCATGTCGTCGTCTGGCAGCCAAGACAGTTCCTGAACGACAAGCGCCGCGGCGAGTTTTCGGAGTGGGCCAGTAAGCAAGGGAATGTGACCTTGCTGTCGAGCCCATTCGAGAACCCGCTGATCGGGCTCAATCAATATGACTTCATGCTGATGAATCTCGATTATCACGACGTCTATTGGCAGAGTGAGCAGCGCAAGATTCCGCGCATGGATCCTGATGTCTGGTTGCGGGCCCTTTACGCCGCAATGAAACCCGGCGCGACAATCGGCATCATCGACCATGTGGCCAACCCCGGTGGCGACGCCAGGGAGGTTGTCGAGAAATTGCACCGGATCGACCCGGCGGTCATTCGCGCCGATTTCGAGCGCGCCGGTTTCGTGCTGGACGGCGAAAGCGCTATCCTGCGCAACCCGGCCGACGACCACACGGCGAACGTCTTCGACGCGGCCATCCGCGGCAAGACGGACCGGGCCTTCTTCCGGTTCAAGAAGCCCGGTTGAGCGAGCAGGGCAGCGCTGCCGCGGCCGAACCGGTTCGCAACTCGGGGACCTGGCCGGTCCTGCTGGCCCTGGTCTTCGGCCTGGCGGCCGGCCTCGGCGCGGCCTCGCTTGGCGACGGCTTTCGCGAGCCTGCTCTGAAGGCGACGGGAATGGTCGGCGGCTTGTGGCTCAACGCCCTGAAGATGACGGTCATTCCATTGATCGTCGCCCTTCTGGTCACCGGCGTCGCCAAGGGCGCCGAAGCGGCCCGGGGCGGACGCATCGCCGGACGGGCCGTCCTTTGGTTCGTCATCATCTGCACTTCATCGGCAATCTGCGGCGCGCTGATGATGATCATGCTGACCGACATGTTTCCGCTGCCGCAGGAGACTGCCGAGGCGCTGCGTGCCGGCCTCGCGGGGATCGACCCCACGGCGTCATCAGCGCCGGTGCCGGGAATCGCCGATTTCTTCAGCGGAATCGTGCCTGCCAATGTCGCCTTCGCCGCATCGAACGGGGATGTCTTGCCGCTCGTCGTGTTCGCCTTGCTGTTTGCGCTTGCTGTCGCCAGCCTGCCGAAGGCGCAGCGGGAGACATTGGTCGGCTTCTTCGATGCGGTTGGCGACGCGCTTCTGGTGATCATCGGCTGGGTGCTGCGGATCGCTCCGATCGGCGTCTTTGCCCTTGCCTTCACGCTTGGCGCGACCGCCGGCGGCGCGGCCTTCGCGGGCGTTCTGCACTACATCGTCCTGGTCTCCATCCTCGGCATATTCGTGACCCTGGTCGGCTATCCGATCGCGATTCTGATCGGCGGCGTCGGCGCCGCCAAATTCTCCCGGCTGATGCTTGAGCCGCAGACCGTCGCAGTTTCGACCCGGTCGTCGCTGGCTTCCCTGCCGGCAATGCTCGCCACCGCGCGCTTGCTGGATATCCGGGATCGAGTCGCCGACATCACTTTGCCGATGGCCGTCGCCCTGTTCCGCGCCACCGGGCCAGCGATGAATGTTGGCGTTGCGTTGTACGTGGCGCATTGGCTCGGCCATGATCCAAGCCTGGCGCAGATCATCGCCGCGACGGCGGTTGCATCCGTCATCAGCTATGGCGCCGTCAGCCTTCCCGGCGAAGTGTCGTTCATCAGCTCAGTCGCGCCGATCGCCATGGCCCTGGGCGTTCCAATCGCTCCGCTGGCGCTGCTGGTGGCGGTGGAGATGATCCCGGACATCGTCAGGACTTTGGGTAACGTGACCCTTGACGTGTCGGTCACGGCCGCCGTCAACCGGTCGGCATCGGATTCAGATTAACGCCAGATTACAAACGACTGCGGGAGATGAACGCCGGCTGACCACCGTTCGTCGGCCCGACCGCGGACGAACGGCGTTCATCGACAGGCCGGCAAATCGCAGAGTCGCGCGTCCCGCTCGTCGAGCGCGGGGGGACATTGCGGCGGGAGATCCGTAGCCCTGTCCCTGCGACGCGATTGACACCCCCTCAGTCCCCTCTGATCCAGTCGCGTCGCACCTTCTTTTTACGGGAGCGTGACGATGAAATATCTGGTGGTTGTTGTAGCCGCGGTGACGACGTCAGCCGCGCTCGTGGTGCCGACGGTCGGCCAAGCGCAGATCGCCGGGCTGGGCAAGGCGCAGTCAACCCAATCCGCGTGACTAACGCCGACTAGCGGCCGGCGATGCTCCGAACCCGATCGGAGTAGAGCCGGCCCACCGCCTGTTCGGTTCCGTCCGCAAGCCGGGCGATCCAGCGGCCCGAAGGATTGCGGGTGAAGCCCGTGATGAAGTCCCGCCGGACGATTGCCGACCGGTGCAGGCGAACGAACAGCTCGGGATCCAGCCCTTCTTCGAGCGCCGCCATCGAATGGTGGATCAGCCAGCTGCGCCGACCAACGTGAAGCCGCATGTAATCGCGTTCGGCCGACACCCGGTCGATGTCGCGCGACGCGATCCGGACCAGCCCGGTCAGGTCCGACGCCCAGAATTCGTCAAGCCAGTCCGATGTCCTGGCCGGAACCCTTGCCGGTGAATCCCGACGCACTCGGATATAGTCCCGGGCCCGGTCGAGAGCTCGCTGCAGGCGCGCCGGATCGACCGGCTTCATCAGATAATCGACGGCGGCGACCTCAAAGGCGGCCACGGCAAACTGATCGAACGCGGTTACGAACACCACCGCGGGCGAGGGCTCCTGGGCTGCAAGCGCCCGGGCAACCTCGATCCCGTCGAGCCCCGGCATGGCGATGTCCAGCAGAAGGAGATCGGGTTTTAGAGCGTCTGTCATCCGCACGGCGCTGTCGCCGTCGCTGGCCGAACCAACCAGGTCGATCCCGTTGCACCGGGCGAGCAGGAGCTGCAACCGCTCAGCGGCGAGCGGTTCATCATCGGCAATCAAAACCTTGAGGTCGGTCACTTCATCCATCAGTTCGGTCCAGTGGCAAGGTCAGGACGACACGATAGCCGCCCTCCGCCACGGGACCAAACTCGCATTGCGCCGCCGCGCCGAACCTGGCCGTCAGCCGCTGGCAGACGTTGGTCAGGCCGACGCCGACGCCGTCGGGGCCATCGCCGCGCCTGGTTTCGGCAGTTTCCGGTTTGCCGCTGTTCGAAACCTCGATCGTGATGCGGCCCGGGCCGGCCTCGCGCGCGGCGATTCGAAGAGTGACCGTATCGCGCGTCTGCGACACGCCATATTTGATCGCATTTTCGACCACTGGCTGCAGGATCATGCCCGGCAGCCGGGCATTCTCGAGGTCGGGGGGGACATCGATGTCGACCTTCAGGCGCTTTGGAAACCGGACCATTTCAATGTCGAGATAGAGCCGCTGCAGCGCAATTTCCTCGGCAAGCGTGACATCGTCCGACGGATCAAGGGACAGGCTCGACCGGAAGAAGGTCGACAGCTTGAGGATCATCTCCTCGGCTTCGTTGCGCCGGCTCGACATGACTAGCGACGACAGCGAGTTCAGCGTGTTGAACAGAAAATGCGGATTAATCTGATAGCGGAGCGCGCGGACCTGGGCGGCGCGGGCCATGGCTTCGGCCTCCGCCGCGCGGCGCTGGGCGCGCAACGCCTCACCCTGGGCGATGGCGGCGAGATAATAAGCGCTCCAGGCGGCGAAGAAGAACAGCCAGACCATCGCATTGTCCGCGGCGTAGCGGAAGCGCTTGTTGGGATTGAGTTCCTGGATGCTTGGCCAGGTGAACACCAAGGGCTCGGCCGCCGCCCGCTCGATCCGGACCTCCTTGCCCTTTTCGACGATGATGAAGCCCTCGCGCGCCTGATAGCGGAACTCTTCCCGGGACTCCCGCATCTTCCCTTGTGCGGCGATCAATATCCCCGCCATCGCGCAGGCGGCGATGAACGAGGCGATGCCGGCGATCACGGTCTTCCGGCCGATCGACCCATGGCGAGCGAAAGACGCAATCGCGGCGTACACAAGGAACGTGAGCGCCATGCCAACGATGATAGTCAGCATCCGGTTCTGGATGGCCGTGATCGGATCGCTGCCGAGGAACGCCCGGGCGACCACCGTCAGGGCATAGAAAGCCCAGAATCCAAGAATGGACTTCACCGCCAACGGCCAGTCGGCGAAGCGCGAGGTTTTGAAATAGGCGGAACTGGCCAGCATCGATCCGTTCTAGTGGCTGCATGTGCCCCTCTGCAATCGTTCCGGCAGATGTTGGCAGAACCCGCGCAACCGCCGGTCGAAACATGAACGCCAGATTTACAAAGTGCAACTGGAACGCGCGTGCGGCGTGAACCGTTGTTTCTGGCCAGCGTGGAAGGACACCGCCCGTGAACAGAAAGCCCGACTCACCCTTGCCCGAGCAGGTTCTGTCCGCCGACCCGGATCCGGAACTGGAACAGCAATTGTCCGACCATCCTGAAGACGCCAATGCGAAGGCGGATGTCGGAAGCGACCAATCCATGGATGCGTCCGATCCGAGCGCCGCGGCCCAACCAGGCCGAGACAATGAACCGGCGCCGTCATCGGGATTTCCGGAGTAGTTGCGCGAGCGTCACGATTTTGTCGCGGCGTTGCAATAATCCAACAGTCCCAACTTAAGCGACGAGCTGTGAAATTTTCCCATTGCTGCAAGGACTCAGCTCTGATTCAATCTGAACGGGGGGTGGGACTGTGGTTAAGTATATTGCAACCAAACATACCGCATGATCCCGCCGATGGAGAAGGAGTCGGCTTAAATGATCACGCGGACGAGCCAGCCAGCGAGCGGCGCCATGCTGATCTCGGAAATGAAGGAGTTCGCTTCATTCCCGAAAGCCACCCAGCGTTATATCCGCCGTTCGCTTGACGTTGCCTATGGCCGCCGCGACCCGATCGAATGCTGGGCGCGCGACGAAGGCGAGGCGGCGTCGATCCGGGCGCAGGCCCGGCTGTACAAGCAGCTCGACCATCTTCGACTCCAGGTCCCCGACGACAGCGGGCTCGACATGATCGAGCCGTTCATGGGCATGCTGATCACCCTGTCGGCCTTCGATCTCGGCCAGGAGCGGCTTCCCGAATTCTCGTCCTACCGTTTCCTTTACGAGCGCCTGCTCGGAGCCGCGGCTCGGCCGTGGCTTCCCTCGGCCTTCTGCTCGGCAGCGGCCTTGCCG
>DASSPS010000021.1:0-33459 GCA_035699505.1 Sphingomicrobium sp.
GAAACCAAAATCAACATTCGGCCTGCCGAGGCAGCGCGCCGCCTGGCCGACCGTGAAACTGCTACAAAAGCGAGCCGCGCGACCCTGATCCAGAATCGCGCGGCAAGCGCCCTATATTACTTAGTTATCTCGGCGACAACCCCTGCGCCGACAGTCCGGCCGCCTTCGCGGATGGCGAAGCGCAGGCCCGGGTCCATGGCGATCGGGGCGATCAGCTTGACGCCGAGATTCACATTGTCGCCCGGCATGACCATTTCGGTGCCCTCGGGGAGGACGACCTCGCCGGTCACGTCGGTCGTGCGGAAGTAGAATTGCGGCCGATAGTTGGCAAAGAATGGCGTGTGACGGCCGCCTTCGTCCTTCGACAGCACATAGACTTCCGCCTTGAAGTCGGTGTGCGGCTTGATCGAACCCGGCTTGCACAGGACCTGCCCGCGTTCGACGTCCTCGCGGCCGACGCCACGGATCAGCGCGCCGATATTGTCGCCGGCCTGGCCCTGGTCGAGCAGCTTGCGGAACATCTCGACGCCCGTGACGACGGTCTTCTGGGTGTCGCGGATGCCGACGATCTCGACTTCCTCGCCAACCTTGATGATGCCGGTCTCGACACGGCCGGTGACGACCGTGCCGCGGCCCGAGATCGAGAAGACGTCTTCGATCGGCATCAGGAACGGCTTGTCCAGCGGCCGCTCCGGGGTCGGGATCCACTCGTCGACGGCGGCCATCAGCTTGAGAATGGCTTCCTTGCCGATCTCGGGGTTCTTGTCCTCGAGCGCGGCGAGCGCTGAACCGGAGACGATCGGAATATTGTCGCCGTCGAAATCGCGCTTGGAAAGCTCCTCGCGGATTTCCAGCTCGACGAGCTCGAGCAGCTCGGGATCGTCGACCTGGTCGACCTTGTTGAGGAAGACGACCATGGTCGGAACGCCGACCTGCTTGGCGAGCAGGATATGCTCCTTGGTCTGCGGCATCGGGCCATCGGCGGCCGACACGACCAGGATCGCGCCGTCCATCTGGGCGGCGCCGGTGATCATGTTCTTCACATAATCGGCGTGGCCCGGGCAATCGACGTGCGCATAGTGGCGGGCGGCGGTCTCATATTCGACGTGGGCGGTCGAAATGGTGATTCCGCGCTCGCGCTCCTCGGGTGCCTTGTCGATATTGGCATAGTCGACATAGGTCGCGCCGCCGGTCTCGGCCAGCACCTTGGTGATCGCCGCCGTCAGCGACGTCTTGCCATGGTCGACGTGACCGATGGTCCCGATATTCACGTGCGGCTTCGTCCGCTCGAATTTCGCCTTAGCCATTTTACGCCTCTTCTTCTCTTGGAATTCGGGCAGCCCGCCCGTTCGCGAGCGCGCCCATAGCTACAAAATTACGCTTACGCCAGCTTCGCCTTCACTTCGTCGGCCACGTTCTGCGGCACTTCGTCATAGTGCGAGAATTGCATCGTATATTGCGCCCGGCCCTGGCTGAACGAGCGCAGCTGGTTGACGTAGCCGAACATGTTGGCGAGCGGAACGACCGCCTCGACCACCTGGGCGTTGCCCCGGCTGTCGGTGCCCTGGATCTGGCCACGGCGGCTATTGAGGTCGCCGATGACGTCGCCGAGATAGTCTTCCGGAGTCACCACCTCGACCTTCATGATCGGCTCCAGCAGCTTGATTCCGGCCTTCTGGGCCGCTTCGCGCATCGCTCCACGGGCGCAGATTTCGAACGCCAGCGCCGAGGAATCGACGTCGTGATATTTTCCGTCGACCAGATGAACCTCGAAATCGATGATCGGGAAGCCGATCAGCGACCCGGTCTCGGCCGTCTCGCGAAGCCCCTTCTCGACGGACGGAATATATTCCTTGGGGACATTGCCGCCCTTGATCTCGTCGAAGAACTGGAAGCCCGATCCGCGCTCGGCGGGGATGACGTTGATCTTGATTTCGCCGAACTGGCCGGAGCCGCCCGACTGCTTCTTGTGGGTATAGGTCAGCTCGACCGGCTTCGCGAGATATTCGCGATAGGCGACCTGCGGCGCGCCGACATTGGCCTCGACCTTGAACTCGCGCTTCATCCGGTCGACGAGGATTTCGAGGTGGAGCTCGCCCATCCCCTTGATGATCGTCTGGCCCGATTCATGATCGGTCGACACGCGGAAGGACGGATCCTCGCGAGCCAGGCGATTGAGCGCCACGCCCATCTTTTCCTGGTCCGCCTTGGTCTTTGGCTCGACCGACAATTCGATGACGGGATCGGGGAATTCCATCCGCTCGAGGACGATCGGCGCGTTAGTCGCGCACAAAGTATCGCCCGTCGTCGTGTCCTTCAGCCCGGCAAGCGCAACGATGTCGCCGGCATAGGCCACCTGAATGTCCTCGCGGTCATTGGCATGCATCAGCAGCATGCGGCCGACCTTTTCCTTCTTGTCCTTGACGCTGTTCATGACCTGCGACGAGGTCTCGAGCTTGCCCGAATAGATTCGGGCGAAGGTCAGCGTGCCAACGAACGGGTCGTTCATGATCTTGAAGGCCAGCGCCGAGAAGGGCGCGTCGTCGCTCGACGGACGCGAATCCTCTTCGCCATTGGGCAGCAGGCCCTTAATGGGCGGAACGTCGAGCGGGCTCGGCAGATAGTCGACCACCGCGTCCAACAGCGGCTGAACGCCCTTGTTCTTGAACGCAGAACCGCACACGACGGGCACGAACGCCATCGCCAGCGTGCCCTTGCGGATCAGTTTCTTCAGCGTCGCGGTGTCCGGCTCCTTGCCTTCGAGATAGGTCTCCATGACGTCATCGTCCTGCTCGACGGCAAGCTCGATGAGGTGGGTGCGCGCTTCGGCGGCCTTGTCCTTCAGGTCGTCCGGGATGTCCTGATATTCGAACTTCGCGCCAAGGCTTTCGTCGAGCCAGATGATGGCGCGGTTCTCGACCAGGTCGACAAGGCCCTTGAAGCCGCCCTCGATGCCGATCGGCAGATAGAGGACCGCGGGCCGCGCGCCCAGCCTATCGATGATCGATTGCACGCAATAGTCGAAATTGGCGCCCGTGCGGTCGAGCTTGTTGATGAAGCACATCCGCGGCACGCCATATTTGTCGGCCTGCCGCCACACCGTTTCCGACTGCGGCTCGACTCCGGCGACGCCGTCGAAACAGGCGACCGCGCCGTCGAGGACGCGCAGGCTGCGCTCGACCTCGATTGTGAAATCGACGTGGCCCGGCGTGTCGATGATGTTGATCCGGTGCTCGGGGCCCTTGCCCTCGTCGGCGGCCCAGAAACAGGTCGTCGCGGCCGAGGTGATGGTGATCCCGCGCTCCTGCTCCTGCTCCATCCAGTCCATGGTGGCGGTGCCCTCATGGACTTCGCCGATCTTGTAGGACTTGCCGGTGTAATAGAGGATGCGCTCGGTCGTCGTCGTCTTGCCGGCGTCGATGTGCGCCATGATGCCGATGTTGCGATAGCGTTCGAGCGGATGGCTGCGGGCCATTTTCTTCTATTCCTTAGCGATGCCGGGAACCGGCCGTGCCGGACCCTGACGATATAGGTACGATTGTTACCAGCGGTAGTGCGAGAAGGCGCGGTTGGCTTCGGCCATGCGATGCGTGTCCTCGCGCTTCTTCACCGCATTGCCGCGGTTCTGCGAAGCGTCCATGAGCTCACCCGACAGGCGGCCCGCCATGGTCTTTTCGGACCGGCCGCGGGCGGCCGTGATCAGCCAGCGTATGGCCAGCGCCTGGGCGCGCTCCGGACGAACCTCCACCGGCACCTGATAGGTCGCGCCGCCGACGCGGCGGCTGCGGACCTCGATGCCCGGCTTCACATTGTTGAGCGCGTCGTGGAAGACCTGGATCGGGTCCTTCTTGAGGCGGGTCTCGACGCTTTCGAGGGCGCCATAGACGATCTGCTCAGCGACGGACTTCTTGCCGTCCAGCATGACCGAATTCATGAACTTGGAAAGGACCTGGTCCCCGAACTTCGGGTCGGGCAGGATTTCGCGCTTCTCGGGGCGGCGACGACGGGACATTGAGCTTCCTTTCTCTTCAGCCTGTTCCGGAACCTGTGGATCCCCATCAAAATGTCAATTTGATGGGAGCCCTGTCCGGGGCTTACTCGTGCGGGTTATTTGGGACGCTTGGCGCCATACTTGGAGCGCGACTGGCGGCGATCTTTGACGCCCTGCGTGTCTAGCACGCCGCGAAGCACGTGATAGCGGACACCCGGAAGATCGCGGACACGGCCGCCGCGGATCAGCACGACGCTGTGCTCCTGGAGGTTGTGGCCCTCGCCCGGGATGTAGCTGATGACTTCGCGCTGGTTGGTCAGGCGGACCTTGGCCACCTTGCGCAGCGCCGAGTTCGGCTTCTTCGGTGTCGTTGTATAGACACGGGTGCAGACGCCGCGCTTTTGCGGATTCTGCTCCATCGCAGGGACCTTCGACTTGGCTTTCTGCGGCTCGCGACCCTTGCGGATCAGCTGGTTGATCGTCGGCATGAAGCCCTTCACCTTTGACGTTACCGGGAAATTCCGGCGGTTACTTTGCCCAACGCAAAAGCGCGAAAGCGTCGGCTGGCCCAAGGGGCTGCCGGGCTTTCACGTCGTTGAGCAATGTTCAGCTCTGCCCAGGGGAATACGAGAACGTGAGCCCCGCGGACGGCCGGCCCCATAACCGGGGAGCCGGATAGGGTCAACCGCTGGGGCGCGCGGAAAATCCTCTCGCGCGGCGGCGGAACAAGGCGTAAAGCTCGTGCGATCGGGACATGCAACCTTGCCGTTCAAGGAGAATTCCAATGCCCCGCACCAAGCTTGTGCTCTTGCTTGTCACCCTGATCGCCGCCCCTTCGCTCGCCGCCGCCCAGGGGGAGCCGGCGCCGGCCGGGACCGCCGACACGCGCTATTGCATGCGCGTCCTGCTGACCGGCAATGTTGTCGAACCCGTGCGCTGCTGGACCCGCGACCAGTGGGCCGATCAGGGCGTCGACGTCGACAAGGAATGGGCCAGGGAAGGCATTCGAGTCATCGGCTGACGCCGGTCAGCTCCGGATTCGGAACCTGGCCAGGTGATCGTAATAAGGCCGGCAGGCATCCGCGAGCGCTCGCGCTTCCGCCGGCAGGACCGCAGGTTCGAAGGTAGGCGCTTCGAAATGCGTGCTCGCTTCGACCGCCGCATACCAGTGCGGCGCCCAGGGGCCGTCGGTGGCGCGCGGTCCCGGCGCCCAGCGCAGCATCGCCTCGTCCCACGATATTTCCAGCGCGGCGCACAATCGCGGCAGGATCGCGCCCGGATTCGCCTGGACGTCGGCAGCGTCGATCACCGGCGGCGCGCTACCCAGCCGGTCAGCCTCGCGCTCAAAGAATTCCGCCTGGCGCTCAAGGCCGAAATCCTCGAACCGGGCTGACTCGCGCTTGCGCATATAGGAGGCGATCATCTGCTCCGGCTCGCGGATCAGGAAGGCGTGGATGAAGCCATCGAAATCGTCAAAACCGATCGGCCCCGTCATGTGGTGCCACATGTGCTTCTGGTACCAGATCTCGGCGCCGCCCGGTGACGGCCCGCTGAGGCTCGCCATCACGCGTCGCCAGTCGCAATCCATCGCCGCGACCACTTCTTCGCGCATCGGATGATCCGCCCCGCTGGTCTTCAGGAAGCAGCCGTAGAATGGCTCATCGGAAACGACCGTGTCGGCGCGGCTGCCGAAGCTTCGCATCATCGCCGTGGACAGGTTTCGCGGACCCGACCACATGGCGATGCGGATGGTCACGGCTGGCGTTGTTCCGAAATGTCGCGGTTTACGCGCTCGGCATAGAGGCGTTGCAGTCGCTCGACGATCGGCCCGCGGCACTCCAGCTTTCGACCGTCGACCTCGCGCACCGGGACGATTCCGGCGAAGGTGCCGGTCGTGAACGCTTCGTCGGCGCCATAGACGTCGGTCAGCGAGAAATCCTTCTCGATCGCCGTTATGCCGGCCTCGCGGGCGATCTCCAGCACTAGCCCGCGCGTCACCCCGCCAAGGCAATATTTCCCGCTCGAGGTCCACAGCTCACCCCTCCGGACGATGAAGAAATGGGTCGAGTTGCAGGTGGCGACGAAGCCGTGGGGGTCGAGCATCAGCGCCTCGTCGGCCCCGGCCTGGGTCGCCTGGATCGAGGCGAGGATGCAGTTGAGCTTGGAGTGGGAGTTGATCTTCTGGTCCTGGACGGCCGGGTCGCCGCGCCGGACATGGACGGTGAACAGCTTCAGGCCTTGTTGATAAACCGCGGGGTCCGGCTCCTTATATTCGGCAATGATGACCACGGTCGGCGGCGTCACGACGACGCGCGGGTCCTGGTACGGCGTCGAGCGCTCGCCACGCGTCACCATCACCCGAATGTGGACGCCGTCGGTCATACCGTTGGCGTCGAGCGTCTCGTACAGCCGCCTGGTGAGCGCCAGGCGGTCGAGGTCAAGCGTCATGGCGATCGCCTTGGCGCCTTCGAACAATCGATTGAGATGGCGGTCGAGGAAGGCGATCCTGCCGCTTTGGACGCGAAGCCCCTCCCACACGCCGTCGCCGAGCATGAAGCCGCTGTCGAACACCGAAACGACCGCCTTGGCTCGCGGCTGCAACTCGCCGTTGACGCTGATCAGGATCGACGCATTGCGCGGGTCGGAAACGTCATGCATCGACTGGGCCATGGTGCGACTGGTGCCGCCCGGCTCGCCGCTTGGCAAGTGCGGCCATGCCCTGCCCACTCGATACGGTGACGCGTCCTTACTCGATCACATCCTGCGATCAGATAATATTGATGTCCGGATCGAGGACTTGCCAGCTGTTGGCGATGATGGTGTTCGAGTTGGCGCTGGCAACGAAGCCGCCGTCGGCAAGGCCGTGCCAGGTGCTGAAGGCGCCATTGTCGTTCCGCCACAGGACGTCGTCGCGGCCATCGCCATTATAGTCCCCGGTGCCGGCGATGTGCCAGCTGGGCGAGATGAAGGTGTTGGAGTTGGGGCTGGCGGTAAAGCCGCCGTCGGCAAGGCCTTGCCAGACGCTGAACGCGCCATTGTCGTTGTGCCACAGGATGTCGTCGCGGCCGTCGCCGTTGAAGTCGCCGGTGCCGGCGATCCGCCAGCTGGCGGCGACCGTCGAGTTGCTCAAGGCCTGAGCGACGAAGCCGCCATTGGCCTGACCCGCCCAAACGCTGGTCGTGCCGGTGGCGTTGCGCCACAGCACGTCGTCGCGGCCGTCGCCGTTGAAGTCGCCGGCGCCGACCACCTGCCAGTCGGAGGAAATGGTCGTGGTGCTCAAGGGATTGGTGTTGAAGCCGCCGTCGGCGCGGCCGAACCAGCCCATGAAAGCGCCCGAACTGTCGCGCCAGATGACGTCGTCATACTGGTCGCCGTTGAAGTCGCCGGTGGTCTGCACCTGCCAGCTGGTGGCAAGCACCGCATCGGCGGCGGCATTGCTGACGAAGCCGCCGTTGGCCAGGCCAAGCCATTCGCCGAACGCGCCGCTGTCGTGACGCCACAGGACGTCGTCGCGGCCATCGCCGTTGAAGTCGCCCGACCCAGCGACCTGCCAGCTTGCCGACAAGGTCGAGTTGCTCAACGCCTGGGCCACGAACCCGCCATCGGCCTGGCCAGCCCAGACGCTGAAGGTGCCATTGCCATTGCGCCACATCACGTCGCTGCGCCCGTCGCCGTTGAAATCGTCGCGGACGTCGGCGACCACCACGGTCTGCAGGGTCAGCTGCACCCCACCTTCGGCCGCGGCCGATGCCAGCAGCTGCCCATTGAAACCTGTTAAAGTCAGGATTCCGCCGGCGTAGGTGAGCGTCGATCCGCTCAAGCTGAATGAGAAAGAGGCAAGGCTGGAGTTGGTGAACAATATCCGGTCGCCGGAGCTGAAATCCGTGATCGTGTCGCCGCTCAGATTGGCTGTGGTGCCGCGGAAAGTGTCGCTGCCGGCGCCGCCGGTCAGGACGTTCGTTCCGCCGCCGCCATCCAGCAAGTTCGCCGCGGCATTGCCGATCAGCTCGTCATTCCCGCCCCCGCCGATCGCATTCTCGATCGTCACGCCGCGGGCGATGACAAAATTGCCGACATTGCCATTGCCGTAGTTGCCGAAAACTTCCGGATTAAGATTGATGACCTGGGCCGACCCGAAACCGCTCAGATCGATCGTATCGATTCCGCCGCTGTCGAAAATCGTGATGGCGATATTGTTGGCAAATTGGTTGGCGTCGTAGATGGAGCGGCCGGCATTGGAATTAAAGCCATAGGTCGTGTCGCCGGCGCGCGTCGTGGTCGAGAAGCCATAGAGCGTGCCCATCGCCAGGACGTCGGCAACCATCGGCGTCAGGATGCTCTCCACCGTGAAGCTCTGGCCGGCGAAATAGGTATTTTCCTGTTGGTCGAAGTAGGACATGATCGACGTTGCCCAGCTGTCGTTCTGGAAGCTGGCGTCGAACGGATAGCGCGCCGTTTCATTGTAATTGCCGGCATGGCCGAGCCCAAGGGCGTGACCGACTTCGTGGATATAGGCTTGGGCGGCGTAGCCCGTCAGCGCCGTTCCATAGTCGATCAGCCATTGGGACGAGACGTTGACATGGGCCGTGCTGGTGATTCCGCCGGCCCAGTTGCCGTCGGCGAACGCGCCCGCCTCATTGTCGTCGAATGTGATCTGGCCACCGCTCGAAACCTCGTTGAAGGTGACGCCGATGATGTCCCCCCAAAGCGTGAGCGCGTTCCGCGCCAGATTCTGGCCGGCGGCGTTGAGGGCAGTCAGATTGACGGTGATCGCCCCGCCTGGAGTCACGTTGAAGTGATGGTCGTCGCCGCCCCAGTAACCCTCTACCAGTTGGTTGGCGATTTGATCGTTGGTGGCAAGCGGCGGCGGCGTGTAGGGCGTCACGGTTACCGTGTAGGTGCCGGTATAACTTTCATCGAAGGCGCCGATGTCGATGAAATAAACGCCGGAATAATTGGCGGTGAAGGCCAATAGCGAGTCGCGGTTCACGCCCGAGGTGATGTCATCATTCTCATAGAGCAGGTTCCCGCTCGCATCGCGGATGCGAAGATAGGAATCCTCCAGCGTCAATCCGTCCACGAACACGCTGATGGACTGTCCGGCGGTCAGCGAGATTCGAATCCAGTCGTGATCGCCGATGGCCTCGAGCTCGTCCGTTATGCTGCCGCCAACCGTGATCGATCGGGTGGTCGTGCTATCGCCTGGAATATCTACCACTGGCTCATTGCCCCTTCGCTCAATCTATTCCTGTCCACCCTCCGGGTGAAGAAGATGCTATTGGCCCTGCCGGCCTGCTCGCTTGTATCTCGCCAATTTGACTGGCGGCCCCGCCCAACCAGCCTTTCTCCCGACAAAACTTTCTCGCTTGTTTGATCCCGGCCTTCATGTCGAATTTGCAGTTCAATGGACCGAGTGCTGAAGATTTAAAATGCGTCGCCGTAATCCCGTCTCGTCCAGCCGCGCACTTCCGTCCCATTGGTTGGCCCGAAATTTCTCAGCGCCGGCGGCTCGACATTCGCGCACTGCCGCTTCGCAGGTTAAAGTGCCCGTGCCCCCTTTGCACTCAGATAACAGCAGGCGCCGAAACAGCGAAGTAAAGTCAGTCAACCGTTTTAGCTCCAGATCCGCGGCCTAGCCCTCAGACTAGGTAATATACAAGCTGTTTCAGTAGTTTAGGGGAAAGCAAATAACTGAGTTTTCCTGAACCGTTCCATAACGGTTGACCCTTCGGAAATGGAGTTTTCCTCGGTCGACCCGCCGGCGATCGGCTCGAAGAATTCGACGATACCTCGATCCACCGTTGGGCCACTCGCGCAGCCATTCGCCTTCGCGACTGGCGACCGCGCGGATCGTCGCCGCTTTCCACGCCTACCTGGCCGCGCGGTGCCCATAGGCGGCCCAAGGGTCAGGTAGCCGGCAGTGGCCTTGAGCCGGGACCGCGATTGCGTTTGCCGAAGGCCGGCCGGGCCTGACGGGCGAACGGCTGCGGATCGAACAATTGTTCGATGTGATGGTCGAAGGCCGGTTCTTGGGCGATGGCGGCAGGCGCCTGCTCGACGACTGGATCGGCGGACTTCTTCGCCCTGGATTTGCGGGCGCGCGGCGCGCGTTCGGCGTTGGCGACCGGAGCGGCTTCGACGGCCGGCTGCTGTTCCGAAATGAACGGAGCGACATCGGTGCGCGCTTCCGGTTCGTCGCCAAAGGCAGCCAGCGTTTCCGGATGCATTTCGGCCGTGGCCTCGAACCGCTGGAAACGAATTTCCGGCTCCGCTACCCGGGCCGGCTCAGGCGCGACGACCGGGGCCGGCGCGGGTACCTTGGCTGGCTCATCGGCGGTGATGGCCGATTCCTTCCCGAACAGGTCGATCGCCCAGTAGAGGCCGAACAAGGTGAAGACGAAGGCCGGGCCGATGAAGGCCCAGGCTCCGGTCTGGATCCATGCCCCGACGAACGACACGCCGGCGGTCAGAGCGCAAACGGTTTCGAAGAAAATCCGTCCGCGGGGTCGGCGATGGCTGTGCATATGCCTTCTCCCAGTTGCGGGAGAAAATACCGTTTCGGATGCTACCTAAGGGTTAACGCGCCGAGCGGCACGATTGAACGCTCACTCCGTCGTTCCCCCATCCCATTCCTCGAGGGCGTGGCGCGCTTCGGCTTCGGCCTTGGTCGACTGGACGATGCCGTCCTTATGCTCGGGCGGGGCGTAGAGGGTGTAGAGCTTGAGCGGCTCGGCGCCGGTGTTGCGGACGTTATGGCGTGAGCCAGCGGGAACAACGATCGCGGTGCCATCGCGGACGTTGTAGCAACCGTGATCGATGTCGACCTGGCCGGCGCCTTCCTCGAAGCGGAAGAACTGGTCGCGGTCGGCGTGAATTTCGGCGCCGATCTGCTCGCCGGGCTGGAGGGTCATCAGCACCAGCTGCAGATTTTTGCCGGTGTAAAGCACGCGCCGGAAATCCGAATTGCTGGTCGTCAGCTTCTCGATATCGTCGTGGAAGCCCTTCACCGATCCTCCTTCACCGGGTCGTGGCCCCAGTTCATCAGGCTGTAGCGCCAGCGCGACGTATAGATGTTTTGCGGGCGCTGCACCCCATGTCTTTTTACAAAGCCGACAACCTTGCGCATATGGGCATAATCATCGTCGGTAAGGTCGACGGCCCTGCTCGACAGGATGGCGACGATCCGCCTGCCGCTGCCATGGCCGACGGACTCACCCTTCCCGCCTTTCCTGAAGCCGACCTTCTTGCTCTCCGGGGTCCTGAGCCACGCCTCGATTTCACCGGCCGTCATGTTGACGGTCTCGTCGAAAAGCCTGCGGATCTGCTTGCGGTCTAACTTTGCCATGCGCTCAGAGCGCTCGAAATCGCGAAAATGCTCAATATGGCAGAAAGCCTAATATCCCGATGCGATCGGCTCTCCCGAAGGACTGAGCAGATACCAGGTGCCCCAGGTATCGCGGGCATATTGGCCGGTCGTATCGCCGGGAACGCGGTCCCGGTTGTAGTAATAAAGCGGCCAACCCGCGTAAGCGAGCTGCGATCCCCACGGCCCCTGGACCGTCGTCAGCTTGGATGGATCGATCCCCGCGCCCGGAGCGGTCGGCCTTGCCGCCATCGCCGCGGGCCAGACGCGCAGGCAGGCGCGATCGCAGCGGTTCATACCGGTCATGCCGCGCGTCCCCGCGAGGACGTAGAGGCTGCGACCGCCGCCGTCGACAAGATATGAGCCAAAGGGCGCCTTCGCGGAACTGCTCACCGAACCAGCGACATAGGAGGCAGGCCTTGGGCCCGATCCAGGGCCCAGACCATAGCCGGCACAACTCGCCAAGCCCAAGGCAGCCGCCGTCGCCAGGATTTTCGGGGTATTCATGATCATTCTCCGTTGGCCTGCGGTCAACGAACAGGCGTCGCGCGGCGTTCCGAGCGCGGCTCAGTTGCGTTTGACGAGTAACCCGCCCTTGATCACCGCCGCCGGCCTTTCGAGCAGGCGGACATCGGCCAGCGGGTCGCCGGCGAGCGCGACCATGTCGCCATAGCGGCCGACGCCGATGACGCCGACATCG
Organism: Sphingomicrobium sp.; assembly: GCA_035699505.1. Classification (GTDB taxonomy): domain Bacteria; phylum Pseudomonadota; class Alphaproteobacteria; order Sphingomonadales; family Sphingomonadaceae; genus Sphingomicrobium. The sequence goes on from DASSPS010000021.1 coordinate 12,055, forward strand.
CGTTCGCGGCCCAGCGCCTGCGCGGCGTTCCGGGTCGCGGCCTGGATCGCCTCCAGCGGCGTCATTCCATAATCTACCATCGTCTTGAACTGCCGGCCGACCTGGGCGTGGGGCATGACCCCGGCATCGCTCCCAAAGATCATCTTCACGCCGGCGGCATGGGCCCTGCGAAAATTGTCGCGCTGGATTTGGCCGATTTCCCGGTCCTTGCGAAGATTGTCCTCCAGAACGCCATTCTTCTTGCCTTCGGCCTGGGTGTATTCGGTGTTGTAGATGTCCATGGCGAACCATACCGGCTGCTTGCGTTGCGCCGCCAGGCGGATGCCTTCATCGTCGACAAGGCTCGCATGCTCGATCGTGTCGATACCTGCCCGGATGGCAGCCTTGATGCCCTCGGCGCCATGGGCATGGGCGGCGACCCGAACTCCCCACTGGTGAGCCTCGTCGGCAATTGCGCGAAGCTCAGGCTCGCTGAGCTGCTGCTGGCCAGGCTCGGTGTTGCGGGAGAAGACTCCACCGGTCGCGCAGACCTTGATCACTTCGGCGCCATATTTGCGCTGGCGGCGCACCTGGTGGCGGAATTCTTCAATTCCGTCGGCAATGCCTTCCTCCTTGCCTTCCTTCTCCAGGCTCGGCGGCAGGAAGGTGCTGTCGCAGTGGCCGCCGGTGGCGCCGAGCGCATAGCCGGCGGGGACGATCCGAGGTCCGATCGCATACCCGTTGTCGATGGCCTGTTTCAGGCCGATATCGTTGCGTTCAGCCGAGCCGACGTTGCGAACCGTGGTGAAGCCGGCCTCGAGCATCGCCCGGGCATTGCCGACCGCCGTCGCAGCCCAGAAGCTGTCGGTGAATTCCAGCCCGCGGTAGCCGCCGATGTCGGCCGGCGAATCGAGGTGGACATGCATGTCGATCAGGCCGGGAACGAGGGTACGTCCGGCCAGGTCGATGGTGGTCGAGCCAGCCGGCGCCTGGACCGAACCCTGGGTCCCGATCTGCCGGATTCGGCCGTCGTCGCCGACCAGGATCGCCGGGTTGTCGATGTAGCGGCCAGTCAGAACGTCCAGATAGCGGTCGGCGGTGACCAGGGTTGCGGCGTTTGCGGGGGCCGCCAGCATGGCCGCCGCCACAGCCGCCATCAGGACATGCTTCATCAATTCACTCCCCCAAAAACCCCCGGATCAGATGTGGATGACCCTGCCGTACGCGGCAAGCACGCTTTCGTGCATCATCTCGCTCAAGGTCGGGTGCGGATAGATGGTCTGGATGAAGTCCTGCTCGACCAGCTCGGCCTGCTTGCCCACGGTATAGCCGTGGATTAGCTCGGTGACTTCGGCGCCGACCATGTGCGCGCCGAGCAGCTCGCCGGTCTTCGCGTCGAAGACGGTTTTCACGAAACCTTCTGCCTCGCCCAGCGCAATCGCCTTGCCGTTGCCGATGAAAGGGAATTTGCCGACCCTGACCTCATGCCCGGCCTCTTTCGCCTTGGCTTCGGTCAAGCCGACGGAGGCTACCTGCGGGTGACAATAGGTGCAGCCCGGGATGTTGCGCGCGTCCATGGCATGGGGGTGGACCTGCTTATTGCCCAATGCCTGGGCGATCGCCTCGATGGCGATGACGCCTTCATGGCTGGCCTTGTGCGCCAGCCACGGCGGCGCGGTGACGTCACCGATGGCGGAAATGCCGGGGACGTTGGTTCGGCACATGGCGTCGGTGTCGATATGGCCCTTCGTCGTCTTGATGCCGAGCTTATCCAGCCCGATTCCTTCGGTATTGGGGACGATACCGACGGCGACGATGCAGTGGGAGAAACGCTGTTCGGCGACCTTGCCGTCCGCGGTCTTGATCTTGGCGGCGACGCCCCTGGCATCGGCCTTCAGGCTTTCGACCCCGGCGCCGGTCAGCAGGGTCATGCCCTGCTTGGCGAGGCTCTTCGCAAGGAAATCGCTGACCTCGGCATCCTCGACGGGCACAACCCGGTCGAGCATTTCGACCACGGTCACCTTCGCCCCCATGTCATTGTAAAAACTGGCGAACTCGATGCCGATGGCGCCCGAGCCGATGACCAATAACTCGGTCGGCATTTCGGGCGGGGTCATGGCGTGGCGGTAAGTCCAGATGTGTTTGCCGTCGCTTTGCGCGAAGGGCAGCTCGCGGGCGCGGGCACCGGTGGCGATGATGATGTGCTTTGCGGCGAGTTCAATCGTCTTTCCGTCGGCAGTGACGGTCAACTTGCCCGGCGCGGCAATGGCGCCTTCCCCCATGTGCACGGCGATCTTGTTCTTCTTCATGAGGCCGGTGACGCCCTGGTTGAGCTGCTTCGCGACGGCGCGGCTGCGGGCGACGACGGCCGGCAAATCGGCCTGCACATTGTCGGCGCTCAGACCATAGGCCTTGGCGTGCTTCATGTTGTGGAGGACTTCGGCCGAGCGGAGCAAAGCCTTGGTCGGAATGCAGCCCCAATTGAGGCAGATTCCGCCCAGCAATTCGCGCTCGACGATCGCGGTCTTGAGCCCGAGCTGCGCGGCCCGAATCGCGGCGACATAACCGCCCGGTCCGGAGCCGAGAACAATCACATCATATTGATCAGCCATCATTTTCCACCATTGCAATCATTCGTGGGCGATCATTGTTGTCGAGCGCAACAAAAGTGAATCGACCGCTTGCTACCGGAAAATCCCGGTCGCCGTCGCGTTCCCGGGCGATCGCTTCAACCGATATCTTCATCGAGCTTCGGCCCTGCTCGGCGAGCTCGGCGTAAACCGATATCTCATCGCCCACGGACGGCGCGCCGGGAAAACGAAGCTCGTCGGCGGCGACCACCACGGCCTTGCCACCGCTGTGGCGCGAGGCGAGGCTGCCGGCGGCGAGCGCCATCTGGCTCATCAGCCAGCCGCCGAACACCCCGCCATAAGGGTTGGTGTCGGCGGGCATCGCGGTGACTCGGATGAGGGGGATTCGGTCCGGCAAGGCTTCAGCGGCTGTGCCAGTTGAACACGGCGCGAAGCGCCATGGAGACGCCGAGGAACATCGGGATCGAGAACAGCAGCGCTGGCGAATTCTCCAGCGGGCGGATGGTGCCCCACCCGGCCCAACTCTGCATCCACTGCCCTGATCGGCCGTCGAACGCCGTCGGCAGAACGAAGGCGAGGATCGCGCCGATCAGGAGGGCGGTAATCCATTTCATGTCGGGCCTCTATCCGATTGTGCCCGCCGGCCCGGTTCAATCACCAGGAACCACCATGACAAGGCGGAGCTGACGCCGATGATCAGAAAGGCGACCAGGCTCAATGGGTCGAGGATCCGGCTTTGCGGGCCGGACAGGACGACTGCGATCCGCAGCAGGAGCCACAGGAAGAAAGCGGCCGCGATGACCGTCATGAAATGCCCGAGGAACCCGCCCCGCGGGCGGGCAAGCAGCCTGCGCGCCAGCGGCCGCTCGAGCAAAAAGCCGAGGATGCCGGCGGGAACCAGCGCGAAGGCGGGCGCCCAGATCAGCAGGATGGAGAGGAATACCAGCAGGTCGAGCGGGCTGGGCAGCTCGGCCGGCGCCCCGATCCATCCGCTGGCGGCAAGCGCGAGGAACATCAGCAGCGACGAAGCGACGGCGGCAATCAGGATCGCGAGGAATTCATTCGACAGTGGGCCTGGCGCGATCAAGCGAGCATCCCCAGCGGGTTTTCGACCAGGCGCTTGAACGCCTGCATCAGCCTGGCCCCGTCGGCGCCGTCGATGGCGCGGTGGTCGAAGCTGCCGGTGGCCGACATGATCGTCGCGATCTGCAGGCTGTCGTTGATCACGTAAGGCCGCTTCTCGCCGGCGCCGATGGCCATGATCATGCCCTGCGGCGGGTTGATGACGGCATCGAACTGCTTGATGCCGTACATGCCCATGTTGGAGATGGAGGCGGTGCCGCCCTGATATTGCTGCGGCTGCAATTTGCCTTCCTTGGCGAGGCCGGCGAGTTCCTTGACCTCTGTCGAGATTGCCGAGACGCTCTTGGTTTCGGCACTGGCGACGATCGGCGTGATCAGACCGCCGGGGATCGAGACGGCCACGGAAATATCTGCGCGGCTGTATTTGATCAGATTGTCGCCGGCGAAGCTGACGTTGCATTCCGGCACTTCGATCAGCGCCGTAGCCAGCGCCTTGACCAGCAAATCGTTTACGCTGAGTTTGATGCCGCGCGGCTCCAGGCCCTTGTTGAGCTCGCCGCGCAGCTTGAGCAACGCGTCGAGCTGGGTATCGACGGTCAGATAGATGTGCGGGATCTGCTGCTTGGCCTCGGTCAGGCGGCGCGCGATGGTCTTGCGCATGTTGCTGAGCTTGACGACCTCGTGCGGTATGTCGACCGACGCGGCCTGGCCGACTGGAGCAGCGGTCGATTGAGGGGCGGCCATCGCGCCTCCAGCGGCACTGCCCAGGTCGGCGCGGACGATGCGGCCGCCGGGCCCGCTGCCTATCAGCGTCGAAAGGTCGATGCCCTGCGCCTCGGCGAGGCGGCGGGCCAACGGCGACGCCTTGATCCGGTCGCCGGAGTCGGGCTTTGCCGGCGCCGCGGGCGCGGGAGGCGTTTCGACCGGCGTCTGGGGTGGCGATTTCCCGACATCCGATTGCCCTGAGCCTGGCGAAGGGCTGTCCTTCTTTTCGTTCGAAGGGGATGGCAGTCCCTCGACATGCTCGGGACGAACGGTTTCGGTGGATTCACCTTCAGCCGCCAAAATCGCGATGGGCGCGCCGACCTTCACCGAATCCGTGCCCTCGGGCACCAGGATCTTGGCGATCGTCCCCTCATCGACCGCTTCGAACTCCATGGTCGCCTTGTCGGTCTCGATCTCGGCGAGGATGTCGCCGCTCTTGACCGCATCGCCTTCCTTGACGAGCCACTTGGCGAGAGTCCCCTCCTCCATGGTCGGAGACAGCGCAGGCATCTTCAATTCGGTCGGCATGGCGTCCTTCCGGGGACAATGGGCCAAGCGCTCAAAGCCAATGCGGCGGGCGGGGTCAAGGGGTAGCCGGCCCGAGCGGGTGCCGCTTGCGTTAAAGCCCGGTTTAACGCAGCCTTGCCGCGCAATGGGGGATAGCGAGCACCAAAGAACCTATCTGGTCGTCGTAGATGACAGCGACGAGGCGCGCGTCGCGCTTCGCTTCGCGGCCCGGCGCGCCGCCAAGACCGGCGGCAAAGTCGAGGTGCTTGGCGTCGTCGAGCCACAGGATTTCGTCCAGTGGGGCGGAGTCCAGGCCGCCTTCGAGGAAGAGCAGAAGGCCCGGATTGAGGGAATCGTCAGCGGCTCGGTCGGCGAGATCATTGACGAGGCTGGAGTCGATGCGGCCATCGTCATCCGCCAGGGCGACCCGATCAAGGTCGTTCGCGACTTCGTCGGCGAACGCCAGGATGTCGCCGCGCTGGTGCTTGGCGCCGCGTCCAGCGGACATCCGGGACCTTTGGTCGCCAATTTCACCGGCACCGACGCCGGCCTTCTCCCCTGCCCGGTGATGATCATCCCCGGATCGCTGACCGACGAAAGGCTTGAATCACTGAGCTGACGGCCGCGATTGCTTTCTCGGTTCACCCGAGTCGTGATATGCCGCCGCCACAGACTCAGGAACGGTCGGCTCGGGATCGTTTTGCCGGGGGGAGGCGATGCTGCGAAGTGCGGCGTTCCTGCTGTTGACCTGCTGGATCGCGAGCGATTCCGCTGACGCGTGGGCGCAACCGACCGAACCCTCCAGATGCAACTTGAAGGTGATTGCGGTCACAATCCGCAATGGCCAAACTCCCAATGTCGCGGGCTGCGATCTGCAATCGCTTTTCAACAACTTGCGCGAAGCCGGTCTGACCCCGAGGCTCGATCGCGAAGCGAATGCGAGCGTCGACCGGGGGGCGGTTTCGAGGCTGGCAATCGAGGGCGATGGCGCGATCATTTATGTTTCCGCGGGTGCGCCGCCGCCAACCCCGCCGCCGCCACCCGAACCTCCTCCGCCTGAAGGTCCAACAGGCGCGGTCGCCCCACCGCCGCCCAAGCCACGCTTCATCATCAGCGCCCCACCAAGTGTCCAGGAGGGCGATCGGGTGACGCTGACCGTCCGCCGAGAAGGAAGCGATGGTCAGGCTCACCGGCTACAATTCATCACAGACAGGACGGAACTGCTGAAGGCCGCCATTCCGCCGATCACATTGGAGCCAAACGTGGACGAACTGCCGTTCTCTGTCGCAACGGCGTGGGGCGAGCCGGGCGATGGCGTGCACGAACTGAAGATCGCCATCGCGGCGGACGAGAGCGGCGAAGGCGGCGAACCCGTGTCCGTGACCATTACCGATGCCCCTCCCAATAGTTACGCGATTGAATCGTCAGCGAACGTCCGCCGGGGCGACGCGATCGAATTCACTATTTCGAGATCCGGTCCGCTCCGTCCCGACCGCCTGGAATTCGATTTCGTCCAGGATGCCTCTGTCATCCGGCCGCAGGGCGTACTACACCCGCTGAGCTTTCAGGAAGGCGACGCGGCACTGTCGCTGACCTTGCCGGCCGGCTCCTATTTGCCATGCCAAACGCCGCCGGTCCTGACCCTGAAGCTGGAAACGCCGGTCAGTGGGTCCGCCTCCTTCGCCGATCCGCCGCCAGACTATTGCAACGTATTGCCGCCGCGGAAATTCCCTCCTCCCTGGTGGCCAATCCCCGTCGTGATTATCGTGGCCGTTGGCACCGCTTATGTCCTCCGGAAACCGTGGGCCCCAACACCGCCGCCAGCCCTCTATCCGACTTGGGACATTGAAGCCGGCGCCCCCGCCTTCGCGGCGGAGGTCCCGAAAATTCCCGGATGGCCGCGATTCTCGACTCGCACGACCCTGGAGTGGGGCGGGGCAAGCCTGCCCGACCCCCTCCCCACGGCGGAGAAGAAGGATGGATAGCGAACTGCAGGTTTCGCTGGCGGAACTTCCCGACGGCGAGGCGCTGGACCGGGAAAAGCGCGCCATCCAGACGACGCTGGCCGAGCAGGGGTCCCGGATCGGCCGGCTTCACTGGGCGCTGACACGCGACACTGCCCTTCGCGGACTGCGGGATTGCCTGGGCAATCTAAACCCGGTCGACTGCATCGCCCGGGGCTGGTCGACGGCCAACCAGGTCCAGGACCTTGCCCGGCAGACAGCCGACGATCCGAACGCCGAAAAGGAACTGCCGCTGGCGAAGCACGCGCTGTCGGTCGCCGTGCATCCGCTGGTGACGATCCACTGCGATCCAATCGCGCTTCCGACCCTGCGGTTCACGCTGACCATCGACGCGACCGTCGAGTGCGCCGTGCTGATCATTCGCGGTGGCAAGCTCGCGGCGATCGAAGCGGCGCAAATCAGGCCGTCGGCGACCCTCAGCTATGGCGATCATGAGCTTAAGCGCATCATGCTCAAGCCGATCGAGATCGTTCGCCCCTCTCAATTCGCCGGCGGCGGACTGACGGTTTTGACATGAGGCGCGGCCCTAGATCGCCTTCGCCAGCACCTCGGCAATGGCGGCGCAGCCGGCCTCATCCTCCGCGCTGAACCGCGCCGGCTTGGGGCTGTCGAGATCGAGCACGCCGAGCAGCCGCCCGTCGCGGACGATCGGCACCACCAACTCGCTGACCGATGCCGCGTCGCAGGCGATGTGGCCGGGGAAGGCGTGGACGTCGTCGATGCGCTGCACCGACCGGGTGTCGGCGGCGGCCCCGCACACGCCCGTGCCGAACGGAATCCGGATGCAGGCCGGGCGGCCCTGGAACGGCCCGAGCACCAGCTCGCCGCCGACGTTGCGGTAGAAGCCGGCCCAGTTGAGATCGGGCAAAGTCTCCCAGATGAGCGCGGCGGCGTTGGCCATGTTGGCTATGCCATCGGGTTCATCGGCGACCAGCGCCTCGAGCGCCGCCACGAGGTCGCGGTACATTTCCGCCTTGCCGGCCGCCTGGATCCGAAAATCGTACATCAGTAATCCACCTTCCCGCGCCCGCGTTTCACTGCACTGCGCTGCTTCTTCTGGTCGACCCGTTTGGCCTTCGCGGCGCGCGATGGACGGGTCGCCTTGCGCTTGCGCTGGACGATATGGGCAGCCGCGATCATTTCCGCCAGTCGCAGCCTGGCGTCCTGCCGGTTGGCGTCCTGCGTGCGATACTTGCGGGTGGTGATCAGCAATTCGCCGCCGGTCGTCACCTTGCTTCCGGCGATCGTCTTCAACCGCGCATAGGCTTCGGGCGACAGGCCGAGCTTGAACAGGTCGACGCGCAGGTGCACCGCCGTCGCCACCTTGTTGACGTTCTGGCCGCCGGGGCCGGTCGCCGCGAGGAATGTTTCGCTGAGCGCGTCCTCGGGAATCTCTACGTCCTCAGGCCGCATCGCCTGTCTTGATCTCGTCGAACGGGCGCCAATCCGCGAAATAGTCGGGCAAGGGCGCGCTGACGTCGATATTCGGCTTGCCGTCGCGCGGGACGATGAGGCGCGATGCATGGAGCAGCATCGGCCCGCCTGGAACGCCATAGACCCGGTCGCCGACTATGCCGGTGCCGAACGCCTCGCGGGCATGCGCGCGGATTTGATGGGTACGCCCGGTCAGCGGCTGGAACTCCACCAGGGTCCGGCCGTCCCGGACAGCGATCCGCCGCCAGTTGGTGACTGCCGACTGGCCGGCCGCATCGGCCACCATCCGCCAGCCGGCCTCGGCCGACGAGGTCTTGGCCAGCGCCAGGTCGATCGTCCCCGTTTCATCCTCAATCGGCGCGGCGATGACGGCCAGGTAAAATTTGCCCACCTCGCGTCGCTCGAAGGCACGCTGGAACCGCTTCGCCGCCTTGGGGTTGCGGGCCAGCAGCAGGCAGCCGGACGTGTCCTGGTCGAGCCGGTGCATGGCGGCCGGCGGCCGCTGGAAGCCAACCTTCAGCTCGCCGAGCCGGGCATGGAGGCTGTCGCCGCCGCGCCGAGGCTCGTCGACCGGCAGGCCGGCCGGCTTGTCAATGACGATCGCCTCGCCGTCGATGAACAGGATACGGTCTTCGAGCATGGGACCTCCTTATCCTCCCCTCGAGTTCGAGGGGAGGGGGACCATGCGGGCGAATGGTGTAGGGGCCCCTGTCGTCAGGCTGCAGGGAACATCATGCTCGCCTGTCCCCCGTACAGGCTCCGCGTCGTGTTTGTGACTCAACTGCAACGAGTTCAACGAATCCAGCGCGTTACACAATATTAACCTTTTGCCTTCAGACCTCGCATGGTTAATGAACGCTTCAAGGCCGTTAAGAGTGAATGAAGCTCTTCGCGGTGGCGAACCGGGGGACAGCCAATGCGAGTGTTGCTGATCGAAGACGAGCCGACGACCGCCAAGAGCATCGAACTGATGCTCGGCACCGAAGGCTTCAATGTCTACACCACCGACCTTGGCGAGGAAGGCCTCGATCTCGGCAAGCTGTACGATTACGACATCATCCTGCTCGACCTCAATTTGCCCGACATGCATGGTTATGACGTGCTCAAGAAATTGCGCACGGCCAAGGTCGGAACGCCGGTCCTGATCCTGTCGGGCATCGGCGAAATGGACAGCAAGGTCCGCGCCCTGGGCTTCGGCGCCGACGATTATGTCACCAAGCCGTTCCACCGCGACGAACTGGTCGCCAGGATCCACGCCATCGTCCGCCGTTCGAAGGGCCATTCGCAATCGGTCATCCGCACCGGCAAGCTGGCCGTGAACCTCGACGCCAAGACGGTCGAGGTCGACGGCTCCCGGGTGCATCTGACCGGCAAGGAATATGCGATGCTGGAGCTGCTCAGCCTGCGCAAGAGCACCACCCTGACCAAGGAAATGTTCCTCAACCACCTTTACGGCGGCATGGACGAGCCCGAATTGAAGATCATCGACGTCTTCATCTGCAAGCTGCGCAAGAAACTGAGCCTGGCTTGCGGCGGCGCCAATTATATCGAGACCGTCTGGGGCCGCGGCTATGTGCTGCGCGATCCCGAAAGCGACGAAGCGGCGGAGCCAGTCGCGGCGGTCGCCTAGAAGAGTTTACCGGGGGCGAATGGAGGCGGAGAGCGGCAACGCTCTCCGCCTTTTTTTATCGAAAAACCTAGTCTGTTCGCCCCGTTATCAACGGGCCTTCGGGCGGCGGCGGGAAAGCGAGGGGGTCCACGCTCGCGCCGGCGGTGCCGGCAACCGCCCGGTCATAGATGGCCACGCCCAGGGGGCTGTAGGTCAGCGCCTCGATCACAACGAACATGCCGAGCCACACTCCAACTGCCCAGCGCCAGGCCGGATGCAGCGCGCCGCGGCGGCGGGTGTCGAGCGCGATGGTGACGCCGAGGACAACAAGCGTGGCGACGAAGGTCACCTCCCAGGCATAGGGCGGCAGCAACGGCATCGGCATCAGCCGCCCGAACGCCGGCCCGAGCAGCAGGGCCATGCCTGAATAATGCAGCCGCCGATGCCAATCCGTCCGCCGCCGCAAGGCGACCGCCGCGATCGTTAGACCAGCGAAGGTCAAGACCTGGACCGGATCGAAGATCAGGAAGTGTAGGGGCCGGAAAAAGAAGGGGACGACGCCGTTGCGGACCATCGCCAGCGTAACAAGGAATCCGGAGATCACCATCGCCACCATCCAGCCGGCGGCGAGCCAGCCAAGCTTGCGGTGGAGATCGACCCGGCCGACCGAAACCAGGATGTTCTGCAGGAGGAAGATCGTCACCCAGCCCATGAACAGCAAGGCGTGAATATGGACCCGGACCGGCGACGCGAAGGTCGACCGGCCCATCGCCAGCTGGAAGGAGAAACCGGCGGCGATGATGACCGCCATGACGATTGCGCCGCGAAGGAAGAAACGCTCGTCCCCGGTCCCCTGAACGAACCGGTCCTGCGAGAGAGTTGCCATTGCTACCCCCTTGATTGCCCGCGGTGAGCTTAGCGCAAACATCGCGCTCGCCAAGCAAAAATGAGCGTCCTCGCCAGTCGCCTAGGCGTCGATGCTCAACAGCCGGCGCTCGCGGCGTACCGGCAGCACCATCGGGTCGAAGGCGGGCGCCGGCTCGGCCCCGGCTTCGTCCATCCGCCGCCAGCCGTCGCGGCCGAGGCGTTCGAGCGGGCGAAAGGCGGTCTTGTAGGCCATGCGCGGGCTGCCATCGACCCAATAGCCGAGGTAAACATAGGGCAGGCTGGCGCGTGCGGCCCGGATGATGTGATCCAGGATGATGTAGGTGCCCAGGCCCTTGCGCCCCGCCGGGTCGACATCGAAGAAGCTGTAGATCATCGACAGGCCGTCGCTCTGCTGGTCCGTCAGGCAAGCGCCGACCAGCTTGCCAGGCCTGCCGTCTTCTGCCGCCGGCTCGCGATATTCGATGAGGAAGGTGCGGACCGGGGTCTGCTCGACCATGTCGGCAAAATCGCTCTCGTCCATCTCGGCCATGCCGCCGCCGGGGTGCCGGGCCGACAGGTAACGGCGAAGCAGGTCGTACTGCTCCTCGGTGGTCCACGGCTTGCAGGCGGTGACCTCAAGATCGCAATGCTTGCGCAGCAATTTGCGCTGGCTGGCGGTCGGCTTGAATTCGGCGGCAACGACCCGAACCGAGACGCAGGCGGAGCAATCGACGCAGCTTGGACGGTAAGCGACCGACTGGCTGCGGCGGAATCCGATCCGGCCGAGGGCGTCGTTGAGCTCACTGGCGTTGCGGCCAGTCAGTTCCGTGAAGACCTTCCGCTCAACCTTGCCCGGCAGGTACGGGCATGGCGACGGGTTGGTCACGAAAAATTTCGGAAAGCGAAATGGTGCGCTCACCCGGACTCGGCCTCGTCATGGTTACGGAACACTTTATGCGACTGGTAAACGCGATTGAAAAGCCTTGGTGCGAGGCAAAGGACGGTTAATGGCGCGACTGTCCCATCCAAGGACGAAAAGCGGCCAATATTCTTAAAGGATGACGGGGCGGGACTCAGTCCAGCGAGGCGCGCTCGACGTCGAAGCCCGCGCCTTCCAGCTTTTCGACCAGGGCATCGATCGCCTGGGCGTCGCGGGCCTCGCATTCGACCTCGATCACCGTGTCCTTGGCCGGCAGCCGCGTGAAGATCCGGCTGTGATTGATCTCGATGATATTTACGCCTGCGTCGTGGAATTTGGCGGTGATGGCGGCCAGGGCTCCAGGCCGGTCCTGCGCGGCGATTCGAAGCCGGGCGATGCGGCCCTGGCGGACAAGGTGGCGGACGAGGACGTTGGCGAGCAGATGCGTGTCGATATTGCCGCCGCACAAGATGGTGCCGACCTTCTTGCCGGCAAACCGCCCGGGGTCGCCGAGCATGGCGGCAAGGCCCGCCGCCCCCGCCCCTTCGACGACGCTCTTTTCAATCGCCACCAGCATCGCCACCGCGCGCTCGAGTTCGCGTTCCGGCACCAGCGCGATTTCGACGCCGTGATCGGCCAGGATGCGCGAGGTCAGGTGGCCGGGCCGCTTGACGGCGATGCCTTCGGCCAGCGTGTCGCCGCCGAGTGGCAGGTTCGACCCTTCGATCTCGCACTTCATCGACGGATAAAGTTCGGCCTCGACGCCGACCAGTTCGATACCGGGATTCATCGAGCGGGCGGCGATGGCCACGCCGGACATCAGGCCGCCACCGCCGATCGGCACGACCAGAGCATCAAGGTCAGGGGCCTCGTCGAGCATTTCCAGCGCCACCGTCCCCTGCCCGGCGATGATCAGCGGATCGTCGAAGGCGTGGACGAAGACCATGCCCTCGTCCGCCTCCAGCTTCCGGGCGAAGGCGAAGCTGTCGTCGACCAGGTCGCCGTGCAGGATGACCCGGGCGTCATGCTCTTCGGTCTGGGTGACCTTCACCGTTGGCGTTCCGACCGGCATGACAATGGTGACAGGAATGCCGAGCCGCTTGCCGTGATAGGCGACGGCCTGCGCATGGTTGCCGGCCGATGCGGCGACCACGCCCCGCTGCCGTTCCTCCTTGGTCAGGTGCAGCAATTTGTTGAGCGCGCCACGTTCCTTGTAGGCGGCGGTGAACTGGAGATTTTCGAACTTGAGCCAGACTTCGGCACCGATGATCGCACTCAGTGTCCGGCTCTTGAGCATCGGCGTGCGGATGATGGAATCGCGGATTCGTTCATGCGCGGCGCGAATGTCGTCAATCGTCGGAGGTTGCAGCATCGGCGCGCGGCGTAGCCCTTCCGCAGCCGGCGAACAATGCTATGCCGCCGCCATGCTCAGAACCATCGCACTCACACTCGCTTTGCTGTCGTCCGCCACTTCGGCGGACACGCTCATCTACAACGTCAACGGCATCCAGGTTGGGGCGGACGGACAGATTCAGCGGTTCCGTGGGCTGGTGATTGACGACCGCGGCAAGGTCGAGCGGCTCATCCAGCGGACGGAGGAGTTGAACCGCTCGATCGAGCATGAGGTCGACGGCGGCGGACGCACATTGCTGCCGGGGCTGATCGACGCGCATGGGCATATCGTCGACTCGCCCGGGGGAGGAACGGGCCTCGGCCTCTTCCTGATGCAACTGGATGTGGTCGGAACGACGTCGATCAGTGACTTGCAGAAGCGCTTGGCTCGTTACGCCTCGAAGCATCCGGAGGCCGAATGGATCGTCGGCAGGGGCTGGAACCAGGAGTTGTGGCCAGACAAACGCTTCCCGACCGCCGCGGACCTTGATGCGGTGGTGAAGGACCGCCCCGTGGTGCTGGAGCGGGTCGACGGTCATGCGCTGGTTGCCAACACCGCCGCCCTGCGAAAGGCGCAAGTGGATGGCCGCACACGGGATGTCGATGGCGGCAAGATCGAACGCGATGCGAATGGCGGTCCAACCGGGCTGCTGGTCGATAATGCGATGACGCTTGTATCGGTGCGGATTCCAGCGCCGAACGATGCCCTGCTCGACCGCGCTATGGATGCCGCGCAGAAGGCGCTGCTCTCGATCGGGATCACCACCGCGACCGACATGGGAACGTCACCCAAGGGCTGGGCGGCGATTCGGCGTCTGGCCGAGCGCGGCCGCCTGAACGTCCGGATCATGGCCTATGCCGATGGTTTCGAACCGTTTGGATCGGTTGGCGGGCCTACATCCACCGGTTGGTTATATGAAGACCGGCTGCGGCTGGTTGGGGTCAAGTTATATGCCGACGGCGCTCTCGGCTCGCGCGGCGCCTGGCTCAAGCAACCTTACGCCGACAAGCCGGACACGCGCGGTCTAGCCCTGATGGACGATGCAAGACTGCGATCGCTGTCGGAGCAAGCCGCCAAGGGCGGTTTGCAGGTGGCGACACACGCCATTGGCGATGCCGCCAACGCGCAGGTCATTTCGATTTATGAGGACCTGGCGCGCAAATATGGCCGCGACCGGCGGTGGCGCATCGAACATTTCCAGATCGCCGACCCGAAGGACATATCGCGGCTGGCGCCCGCCGGAATCATCGCCTCGATGCAGCCGACCCACCAGACCAGCGACCGGCTGATGGCCGAAGCCCGGCTCGGGCCGGACCGACTGGCGGGCGCCTACGCCTGGCAGACCGTGCTCAGGTCTGGCGCGCGGCTGGCGTTCGGATCGGATTTCCCGGTCGAAAGCCCCAACCCTTTCCCCGGCCTGGCCGCGGCGGTCAGCCGGCAGGACATGAACGGTGAGCCGCCGGGTGGATGGCTGCCGATCGAGCGGGTCAGCTTCGCCCAGGCCTTGAGCGGGTTCACCCGCGACGCGGCTTATGCGGGATTCAGCGAGGACCGGATCGGCAGCCTTGAGCCCGGCAAATGGGCTGATTTCATCCTCGTCGACCGCGATGTGTCCGCCGTCGACCCACAGGATTTGGCGCGAACGCAGGTGCTGGAAACCTGGGTGGCCGGGAAGAAAGTGTGGGATCGCCCTAACGTCGGGCTGGACGCACCCGGCGAGCGCGGGAAATAAGCATCGACGGAGCGAGGATTTGCGGCAGTTCCTCCGCTTCCCTGCCCGGTTCGTACCAGAGGTAGAGCGGCACGCCGGCATGGCCTCGCCCGTCGAGGAATCGGGTGATCGCCGGGTCGCCGTTGGTCCAGTCGCCGACCAGCACCTTCACGCCCGCCGCCTTGAACGCCTGGCGCACTTCGTCGCGATCGATGGCGACGGCCTCGTTGGCCTTGCATGACAGGCACCAGTCGGCGGTGAAATAGACGAAAACGGGATGGCCTGCGGCAAGTTGGGCCTGGACGCGCGCTTCATTCCAGGCAGCGGCATTGGTTGCCGGCCGGCCTGCGGTCGTCCCTTGGGGCAAGGCCCGGAACAAGGCGATCGAAGCCAGGCCCAGCGCCACCAGCACGACAGGGCCGGACGACCGTCCGCTCCGTTGCGCATAGCCGAACCCGACGAGCAAGATGACGGCCGCGCCGACGCCGCCCGCTCCGACGAGCAAGGCGTCCGGCCCGGCCTGCCGCCACAGCAGCCACAGGCAGGCGGCCACCGTCGCCGCCATCGGGATGGCGAGGAACCGCTGCAGCCGAGCCATCCACGGCCCTGGCCTTGGCAGGCGCTTCCGGAGCGCGGGGATGAACGCGATCGCGAGGAACGGCAGCGCCAGGCCGAGCCCGAGCGCGGCGAACACCAGCACCGATCCCGCCGCCGGCAACAGCAGCGCAGTCCCCAGCGCGGCGCCGAGGAAAGGGCCGGCGCAGGGTGTCGCGACAAAGGCTGCCAGCGCGCCGGTGCCGAAACTGCCAGCCGGATTATGCTCCCCTGCCATCACCGGCAGCTCGAAGACGCGGAGCAGGTTCAGGGTAATCGCCGTCGCCAGCAGGGTCAGCAACAATACGGCGCGCGGGTCCTGCAGCTGGAACGCCCAGCCCGCCGCGCTGCCGCCGGCCCGGATGGCGAGCAGCAGCAGGCCGAGCGCGCCGGTGCCAATGATCGCCCCTGCCGCATAGGCCAGCGCGTCGCCCCTCACCCCGCGCTCGTCGCCGCCGCTTTTGGCGAGGTGCATCGCCTTTAGACCCAGGATCGGGAAAACGCAGGGCATGAGGTTGAGCAGGATGCCGCCGGCGAGTGCCCCAAGCACGGCCAGCAGCATGGCCCTGGCGCCTGGCTCGCCGAGGGGGGAACCACCGTCAGGAACATCGCCCGGCACGGCCCTGAACGCAAAGCCGGTGCCATCGCCAAGCGCCAGCACGCCGTCCAGCGCCTGCGGCGTACCGGTCCGCCTAGGCAGCTCTGCAATCAGCGCGTCGCCGTTGCGGCGGAAACGTTGCGGCGCGGCATAGTCGATCGGCCCGTCGGTCGCCGGGAAAACATAGGGATCGCCGACCTCGACCGAGGCCGGCAACGGGATGGCGACATGGATCGCGCTGTCGCGGACCTCGAACCTGGCCGGGGTCGCCAACGGGCGCGGCAACGCCCGGCGCCACTCGTCGAAACGCGTGTCGCGGGCCGCTTTTCTGGCGACCGGCAGATCGAGCGCGAATTCGCCCTTTTCCGGTACGCAAATCTTGTCCGTGCAGGCCAGCCAGCGGGCCTTGGCGCGGATCGCGATTGTCCCGGTCGCGCCGGCCGGAACCTTCAGCCGGGTCAGCACTGCATAGTCCCGCTCATAAACATAGTTCATGATTCCGGCGATCGTCAGGCGGCTCGGCACCGGATAGCGAAGCGGGCCGAGGCCTGCCCCTTCGGGGAGCTGCCAGTCGACCTGCATTGGCAGGCCGGCATCGCCGGGATTGAGCCAATAGCCGTGCCATCCCGGACTTGTGCGCATCAGGATGGCGAGTTCGATGTCGCGGCCGGGGGGCGAGGCGGTCTCTGCGACAAGAATCGGTTCGATAGCATTACGCCGCTGGGCATCCACCGAAGCAGGCGCGGTGATCAGCGCGAGGAGTATGACTATCAGCCGGAACATCGGCATAGCGCTAGATGCTTGCTGTTCGCTCGTCGAGATCGGTAGTATGATGGGACGCATTAGGAGTCCCGTGATGCACTTACGGCCAACCGCTGCCTTCGCTTTGGCTCTCGCCGCATTCTCAGTCCCTGTTGTGGCAGAGCCGCCCGACAATATGGCACTGATCGGCGCCAATGAGCCGAACGACGGTCCGCTGCTCAATCCGGCGACTCTTTACAAGGATAGTGTCGATGCGTTGATGGCGAAGCGCTATGCCGATGCGAAGGCGCTCCTGGCCAATCTGCTGCTCGTCGTACCCGAGGACGCCGAGACCAATTTCCTGGCCGGCGTAGCCGACTCCGGACTCAAAGACTGGGTCTCAGCTCGGAAGCATTATGAAGCGGCGGTGCGCTATAATCGCAAGCTGATCCAGGCGCAGCAGGAACTGGCCGTCACCTATGCTCGGCTCGGCCAGTTCGACAAGACCGAGGAACGGCTTCGTGAACTCGAGCGCCAGAATGCTCAATGCGGCGGCAGCTGCCCGGACGCTGCCAAGCTTCAAGCGGCGATCTCCATCGTCAAGAAAGCGCTTGGCTAGTCGAGATTGGGCCGCAACCACCGCCTGGCCTGGTCGAGCCCCACCCCTCGCCGCTCGGCATAATCCGCCAGCTGATCCTCGCCGATCCGGGCGACGCCGAAATACTGGCTGTCGCGGTGGCCGAAGTAGAAGCCCGACACGGCCGAGGTCGGCAGCATCGCGAAATTCTCCGTCAGCGTCACTTCGCCTGGGCTGCCGCCGAGCATGTCGAACAGGATCGGCTTCAGGCTGTGATCGGGGCAGGCCGGATAGCCGGGCGCCGGACGGATGCCCTGATATCTTTCGCGGATCAGCTGGTCGTTGGAAAAATGCTCGTCGGCATAGGCCCACAACCGGTTACGCACCTCGGCGTGGAGCACTTCGGCGAAGCTTTCCGCCAGCCGGTCCGACAGCGCCTTGAGCAAGATGTCGGAATAATCGTCATGCGCGGCCTTGAAGCGCTCGAGGTGCGGCTCAAGCCCGTGGATGCCGACGGCAAATCCGCCGATCCAGTCCTCTTGCGTCGGATCGATGAAGTCGGTCAGGCACATGTTCGCCCGACCCTCGCGCTTCTTCACTTGCTGGCGAAGGAAGGGCAGCCGGGTCCAGTCGTTGCCAGCGAGGACGAGCACGTCATCCCCTTCCCGCTTACATCGCCACAGGCCGACCGTGCCTTTGGGCGTTACCCAGCGCTCGGCGATAATCCGGTCGAGCATCGCCTGCGCGTCGTTGAACAGATTGGTAGCGCTTTCGCCAACAACCGGGTCGTCGAGGATTGCCGGATAGGTCCCGGCCAGTTCCCAGGCGCGGAAAAAGGGCGTCCAGTCGATCGACGCGCGCAAGTCGGCGAGCGGCCATTCGCCGAACTGCCGAAGGCCGGGATATTTGGGGGCCGGCGGCTTGCCTTCAGGATCGTAGGCGAAACCGTTGGAACGCGCTTCGGCAAGGGGGGCGAGATCGCTGTGGCCGCTGCGCGAGCGGGCCTGGCGAAGCTGCTCATATTCATCGACGATGCGCGCCAGCATCGGTTCCCGCAGCGTGTCGGAGACAAGGTTAGAAGCGACGCCGACCGCACGGCTGGCGTCGAGAACGTGAATGACTGGGCCTTCGTAAGCGGGGTCGATGCGCAGCGCCGTATGCGCCTTGCTGGTCGTGGCGCCGCCGATCAACAGCGGCAGGTTGAGGCCGGCGCGCTGCATCTCGCTGGCGACCGTCACCATCTCATCGAGCGAGGGCGTGATCAGGCCGCTGAGACCAATCATGTCGGCTTTGTTGTCGTTGGCCGATTTCAGAATGTCCTGCCACGGCACCATCACCCCGAGGTCGATGACCTCATAGCCGTTGCACTGCAGCACGACGCCGACGATATTCTTGCCGATATCGTGGACGTCGCCCTTGACGGTGGCCATGACGATACGGCCCTTGCCTTGGGTCGAGCCGCTCTTTTCCTTCTCCGCCTCGATGAAGGGGATGAGGTGAGCGACGGCCTTCTTCATCACTCGCGCCGACTTCACCACCTGCGGCAGGAACATCTTGCCCGATCCGAACAGGTCGCCGACGACGTTCATGCCGTCCATCAGCGGCCCCTCGATCACCTCGATCGGCCGGGCGAAGGAGTGCCGCGCTTCCTCGGTGTCATCGACGATATGGGCGTCGATGCCCTTGACCAGCGCGAAGGACAGTCGCTCGGTGACGGGGAGCGAACGCCATTCGGCGGCGGCCTTCTCGGCGACCTCGTCGGTGCCTCGGAACCGCTCGGCCAGCGCCACCAGCCGTTCGGTCGCGTCGTCTCGCCGGTCGAGGATAACGTCCTCGCACGCTTCGCGCAGTTCCGGGTCTATCGCGTCGTAAACATCCAACTGTCCGGCGTTGACGATGCCCATGTCCATGCCGGCCGGGATGGCGTGGTAGAGGAAGATGCTGTGCATCGCCCGGCGAACCGGCTCGTTGCCGCGGAATGAAAAGCTGAGGTTCGACAGGCCGCCGGATATGTGGGCTCCGGGGCAGCGCCGGCGAATTTCCCGAGTCGCTTCGATGAAGTCGATGGCATAGCGGCGATGCTCGTCGATGCCGGTGGCGACGGCGAAAATGTTCGGGTCGAAGACGATGTCCTCCGCCGCCGTCCCGTCCGCCGTCAGCAGCCGGTAGGCGCGGTCGCAGATTTCGACCTTGCGGGTGACGGTGTCGGCTTGGCCGACCTCGTCGAACGCCATGACGACGACGGCCGCGCCATAGGCCCGGCATTTGCGCGCCAGCTCCAGAAACGGCCCCTCGCCTTCCTTCAGGCTGATGGAATTGACGATCGGCTTGCCGGACACGCATTTCAGGCCGGCCTCGATCACCGTCCACTTGGAACTGTCGATCATCACAGGCACGCGGGCGATGTCGGGTTCGGCGGCGATCCGCTTGAGGAAGGTGGTCATCGCCTGCTCGCTGTCTAGCAGGGCCTCGTCCATGTTGACGTCGATGATCTGCGCGCCATTCTCCACCTGGTCGCGGGCGACTTCGACGGCGGCGTCGTAATCACCGGACAGGATCAATTTTTTGAACTTGGCCGAACCGGTGACGTTCGTCCGTTCGCCGACATTGACGAACCGCGCGCCGGCTCCAGCCTCCGCGATTGGGCTTGCTTCCATGATCAGGCGGCCAGGACCATCGGCTCGAGGCCGGCGAGGATGGTGCGGTTTGGCGATGCCGGAATTCGCCTCGGCGCGCCGCCCCGGGCCGCATCGGCAATGGCGGCGATATGGTCGGGCGTCGTGCCGCAGCAGCCGCCGACCACATTGACCAGGCCGTCGGCGATCCATTCGGCCACCTGCCGGGCGGTTTCCGCCGCCGCCTCGTCATACGCCCCGAGATCGTTGGGCAGGCCAGCGTTGGGATAGGCCATGACCAACGTATCGGCCTGCGCCGACAGCGCCGCCAGGTGAGGGCGCAGCTGGGCGGCGCCGAACGAGCAGTTGAGGCCAATGGTGATGGGCCGGGCATGCCGGACCGATGCCCAGAAGGCCTCGACCGTGTGACCGCTGAGGTTTCGGCCGGACAGGTCGGTCAGGGTCATCGAAATCATGATCGGCAGTTCTCGGCCGAGCGCCTGCTCCGCCTCCAGCGCCGCCATCACTCCGGCCTTGCAGTTGAGTGTATCGAACACGGTCTCGATCAGGACGAAGTCGACCCCGCCCTCTACCAGCGCATCGATCTGTTCGCGATAAACCGCCTTCACGGTGTCGAAATCGACTTCCCGGTAAGCGGGATCGTTGACGTCGGGCGACAGCGACAAGGTCTTGTTGGTGGGGCCGATCGCCCCGGCGACCCAGCGCGGACGTCCGTCTGCCGCGGAGTATCGGTCCGCCACTTCGCGCATGATCCGGGCCGATGCCCGGTTCATGTCCGCCGCCAATCCCTCGGCGGCATAGTCCGCCTGGCTGATGCGGTTGGCGTTGAACGTGTTGGTGGCGAGGATTTCTGCCCCGGCATCAGCGAACCGTTCGCAGATCGAACGGACGATCTGGGGCTGGGTCAGGTTGAGAAGGTCGTTGTTCCCTTTCTGGTCGCGCAGCAGATCGAGGCCCGCGCAATAGGCCTCGGCGCCCAGCTTCTCGGCCTGGATCTGGGTCCCGTAGGCGCCGTCCTTGATGAGGATGCTCTCCGCGGCGCGGGCCCGGAAAGCGTCGGCACGGGTCATGACACTCCTCCGTCACCCTGAACGTGTTGCAGGGTCCATAGGGCCGCCTCTTCCGACGGTGCCGACATCTCGATGGATGCTGAAACAGGTTCAGCATGACGAAAGTGGTAAATCATGCCGCAGCTCTCACCCCAAGCAGATGGCAGATGGCGTAGCTCAGCTCCGCCCGGTTCAATGTGTAGAAGTGGAAATGGCGCACCCCGCCGGCGTAAAGCTGCCCGCACAATTCGGCGGCGACCGTCGCCGCGATCAGCTGTCGAGCGGCGGGTAGCTCGTCGAGTCCTTCGAACATTGCGTCCAGCCAGTC
>DASSPS010000022.1:0-38487 GCA_035699505.1 Sphingomicrobium sp.
CCGCCGCGCTTGCACTTGCAAGCCACAGCAGCACGGATCCCAGCTTCACGACCGCCGCCGGCGGTCCTCCGACCAACTGGCTCGGGAGCGTGGGCGCCTATGCGAGCGACGCCCTGCTGCTGCTGTTCGGCCTCGGATCGATCCTTTTCCTGCCCGTGATCGCGGTCGCAGGCATCCGGATGATGCGGCTTGCTCCCTCCGGGCGGATCGGGCGCGGGCTGCTCATCGCCGGCGTCGGCGCGGTGCTCTCCGGAACCGCGCTCGGGCTTGCGAGCGGCTCGGCGGTGCCTGGTCTGCCCAGCGGCTGGGGCGGCGCGCTCGGGCTGGCCGGGTCCAACGGGATCGAATCGGCCACCGCCCTGATCGACAGGCCGTCCCTCGAGGGACCGGTTCGGCTGGCGATCCTGCTGCTGCTCGGCGCGGCGGGGCTCGCGCTCGGCTATTTCGCGCTTGGCCTGACGGCCGAGGAGAAGGATTCGCTGAGGGCGATGTTCCGGCGCGAGGCGCCGCCGCGCGCGCCTGCGCCGCGCCGCACCGCCGAACTCCGCGACGAGCGGGCGCCCGCGGCGCCGCCGCGTTCGCGACCGGCGGTTGCAGTGACCGAAGCGGTGAAATCCGTAGCGCCGGCGGCCAAAAGCCAGCCGGGACGCCGCGCGAGCCAGCAGAGCCTCGCGCTCGGCGACAATTATGTGCTTCCCACCGTCGACCTGCTCGCGCCGCCGCCCTCGTCGGGCCGCCAGCAGATCGATCGCGCGGGCCTCGAGCGCAACGCCCGCCTGCTCGAAAGCGTGCTCGAGGATTTCCACGTCCGCGGCGACATCGTCGAGGTCCGCCCCGGCCCGGTGGTCACCATGTACGAGCTCGAGCCGGCGAGCGGCATCAAGGCGAGCCGCGTCATCCAGCTTGCCGACGACATTGCCCGCAACATGTCGGCGCTTTCGGCGCGCGTGGCGACGATCCCCGGACGGAGCGTGATCGGGATCGAGCTTCCCAATCCCAAGCGCGAATCGGTCTCGCTGTCCGAGCTGATCGGGAGCCAGGCGTTCGAAGACCAGAACATGGCCCTGCCGCTGATCCTCGGCAAGAATATCGCCGGCGACCCGGTCATCGCCGATTTGGCGCCGATGCCCCACCTGCTGGTCGCCGGCACCACCGGATCGGGCAAGTCGGTCGGCCTCAACTGCATGATCCTGTCGCTGCTCTACAAGATGAGCCCCGACCAGTGCCGGCTGATCATGATCGACCCGAAGATGCTCGAGCTGAGCATGTACGACGACATCCCGCACCTGCTGTCGCCGGTCGTGACCGAGCCGGGCAAGGCGATCCGCGCGCTCAAATGGACCGTCGAGCAGATGGAGGAGCGCTACCGGATGATGGCCAACCTTGGCGTCCGGGCGCTGCCGAGCTTCAACGCCAAGGTCCGCGAGGCCAAGGCCAAGGGCGCGACGCTCGGGCGGCGGGTGCAGACCGGCTACAACGCCGACACCGGCCAGCCGCTCTATGAGGTCGAGGAGCTGGAATACGAAGTCCTGCCCCAGATCGTCGTCGTCGTTGACGAGCTGGCCGACCTGATGATGACCGCCGGCAAGGAAGTCGAGTTCCTGATCCAGCGGCTGGCGCAGAAGGCGCGCGCCGCCGGCATCCACCTGATCATGGCGACCCAGCGCCCGTCGGTGGACGTCATCACCGGCGTCATCAAGGCCAACCTGCCGACCCGGATCAGTTTCCAGGTGACGAGCAAGATCGACAGCCGGACCATCCTTGGCGAACAGGGCGCCGAGCAACTACTGGGCAAGGGCGACATGCTCTACATGCCGGGCGGCAAGCAGATCATCCGGGTCCACGGGCCGTTCGTCAGCGACGAGGAAGTGCGCCTTGTCGCCGAACATTGGCGCAAGCAGGGGATGCCGGAATATATCCAGGCGGTGACCGAGGAGCCGGAAGACGGCGGCTATCTGTTCGACGGCCAGCCGACCGAGGAGGACGATGCCGAGACGCAGCTGTACCGAAAGGCGGTGCAAATCGTCGCCGAGAGCCAGAAGGCTTCCACCAGCTATCTGCAGCGGCAATTGCGGGTCGGCTACAACAGCGCGGCCCGGCTGATCGAGCGGATGGAAAAGGACGGCAAGGTCGGCGTCCCTGACCATGTCGGCCGGCGCGAGGTGCTGATCGACATGGACGGGCATCCGCTCTGATCCATTCGTCGGACCGCCGACTCCCCTCGCCGCAACGCGCTTGGCGAGTGCGGCCAAACGTGCGATTCCATCGACGTGCCGAGTAGGAGACGAGCATGAACATTCGAGCGCTCGCCGATGAAGTCGACCGTAACTACGACTTCTTTCAACGGCACATGACCCAGTATCTTCCGCGCGAGTTTGGCCGTTACGCCCTCTTGAGGAATGCGAGTCTGGTGGGCTTTTTCGACAGCGCAGATGCTGCGGAAGAACGGGGCGAGCAGTTTGGCGATGGGATTTATTCTATCCAACTGGTCGATCCGGCGCCGATCAACCTCGGCGCTTTCTCGAATGGGTGAAATTGTCTGGCGTCATTCGGGTCAGCGCTTGCGATTACCGGTTGCCGTACTTCCCTCTGCGGCGGCGCAGAACTCGCTGGCAATTGAAGTCATCGATGCGCTGGTTGACACCGGTGCAACCGGAACCGGTTTGCGCCCGGACGTGGCAAAGGCGCTAGATGTGCCCGGACGCGGGAAGCGCCGCGTTATGACTGCAAACGGCGACATCCTAGTCCCGGAATACAGAATTCGCTTGGGCTTCTTCTGCGGTGAATTCCAGAATGATCCCGAGCCGCACGGGAGTCCATACGTGTTGGATTTTGGATTGTTGGTGCATGCCCTGCGCGAGAATTTCTCCTACCAGATGCTGATCGGCATGGATGTGCTGAGCCGATGTGACTTGATCCTTTTGAAGGACCGGACAGCGACGATTCGACTGCCTTGACGCGCGCATGGCTGAGCGCTTCATCGACGATTAAGCGCGGTGCGGCGATGCTATCGGCATGTTGCGTATCCTGTTGCCGGCCTGCGCGCTTGCCGCCTGCGCGCCTTCGGAGCCCCCGCTACTGATCGACCCAGGCAATGCGCCGACGGTCCTGGTCGGCCGGCAGCCGGCCTTGCCTTCCGACAAGGTCATGGCTGCAGCGCGGGCCGAGTTGCGCCGGCGCGAAGGAAAGCATTGCCAGCAGTTGACCATCCCCGACGGGGCGTTCGTTCCGGTCGAGGTGACCGGCGGCGGCGACCCGGAATATGCCGTCTTCCTGAGCCACGCCCGCTGCGACGGCGCGCTCACCTATTTCACCGGCACGGGTGGCGGAGTCGTCCAGATCTGGTCGGCGGGCGGCGGCGCGCCGATCCTGCGGATGCATCATTCGATGCACGGCTTCACGCCAACCAGGGGAGGGCTGATGAGTGTCCAGCACGGTGCATACTGCCCGGGCGGCGCCGGGCCTGGCATGTGTGTGGTCAACTATGTCTGGCGAGGCCCGGACGACGGGTTTGAGGTTCGCTCCCGGCGGCTTTACGATTACCAGCATCCCGGAAAGGTGCCGGCGACCGCCTATGACTGGAATTACCCGCTGCCAGGCTGAACCGTTCGGAACCGACGGGTTCAGAGCGCATTCAAGCGCGACACGCCAGGCATGGCGCCAAGTCCCCCACAGGAGCATTGCATGACATTCCTGAACAGTTTCGTTCGCGCGCTTGTCCCCGTGGCCATGGTTGCCGCGGCGTCACCTGCCGCCGCGTCCGAAGCCAGCGATCTCGCCGCTGTCGAAGCGCATCTGGCGGCGGTTCAGTCGATGACCGCCAATTTTCGCCAGACCGACGCCAAGGGGCGGATTGCGCGCGGCGCCGTCCAGCTCAAGCGCCCCGGCCGGATTCGCTTCCAATATGACGGCGGCGACCTGCTTTTGGTCGGCAACGGCAGCCGATTGACCTTCGTCGATTATAGCGTCGGCCAGAAATCGAGCTGGGAGCTTAGCAAGACCCCGCTCGGCATACTGCTGAGCGCCCGCCCGGACATCCGCCGGATCGCCAAGGTAATGCCGCAGAAGGATCCACGAGTCCTCGTCGTCCGCGCCCGCGATGCGCGCAGACCGGAATTCGGCACCCTGGTACTGGCCTTTGTCCGCGCCCCGTCGGCGCCGGCCGGCTTGCGCCTGGAAGGGTGGACGGCGATCGACGCGCAGAACAAGCGTACCACCGTCAAACTCGACAGCCAGCGCTACAATGTCGCGGTGCCGGAGGGCGCCTTCACTTTCGCCGAGCCCAAGAAGCGGTAGAGACCCGCTAAAAGGTGGCTGATCGCAACTCGTTAATCGCGCCGTCAGCCTTGATGGAATAAATACTATTAGGACTCCTGCGGCTGCCCGGGGTTTCCCCCTGTTACCCGGGGTACGCAGGATCACCTCGCGTGACGAACGCTTGGTCGGCCCTCGCTCCATGCCCCCGGAGCGGGGGCCTTTGCCATCGTGCGGCATGGCGGGCTAGAGCGCCACCGTGGGCACAAGCATCAAGATCGCATCCTGGAACATCAATTCCGTGCGGGCGCGCATGGAGATCGTCGAGCGACTGATCCGCGAGGAACGGCCCGATGTGCTGTGCCTCCAGGAAACCAAGGCCAATGACGACGTCTTTCCCTCGCACTGGTTCGCAAGTCAGGGTTTCAAGCACCAGCAGCTCAACGGCCAGAAGATGCACCACGGTGTCGCCATCCTCAGCCGGGTTCCTCTGGACGAACCGGGCAAGCACGACTGGCAGGACAATGGCGAGGCGCGGCACGTTGGCGTGCGGCTGCCTGGAGGAATTCGTCTGGAGAATGTCTATGTCCCCGCCGGCGGCGACGTGCCCGATCGCACCATCAACCCGAAATTCGGACAGAAGCTGGATTTTGTGGAGCGCATGACCCGCTGGTCGGACAAACTCGCCGAGCCCACGTTGATCGTCGGCGACTTCAATATCGCGCCGCTGGAGTGCGACGTGTGGAGCCACAAGGCGCTGATCAACGTCGTCAGTCATACGCCGGTCGAGGTCGAGGCGCTCAATCGCCTTCAACAGGCGCACGGCTGGGTCGATATCGGCCGAACCTTCATCCCGGCGCCGGAACGCTGTTTCACCTGGTGGAGCTATCGTTCCCCCGACTGGACCAGGAACGACCGCGGCCGGCGCCTGGATCATATGTGGGCGTCACCGTCGCTCGAAGGGGCCGTGGTTTCGCACCGGGTGCTCGAACCGTGCCGCAACTGGTCCCGGCCATCCGACCATGTGCCGCTGATCTGCGAGATTGAGATTTGAGTGCGGCGGCAAACATTCGCCGCGCCATTGCCGCCCTGCGCGGCGGCCGGCCGCTGCGGATCGACGGCGCCAGGCCAATAACTATCGTCGCCGCGGAAACCGCCACCGCAGACCTTCTCAACCTGCTGGATCCACAAGCCAAGGCGCCCCTGCTGCTCAGCGGGGCGCGAGCGGCGGCACTGTCGCTAGCCAACCTTCGCGACGCAGCGGACCCGGCGCGGCCCGTCCTTCTCCACCGCTCGGAATGGCTGAACAGCGACACCGCGCTGGCGCTCGCCGATCCCGCGCAGGATTTCACGCGCGCGCCCATCGGCCCGCTATTGCCGACGGCGCTCCAGGATCCTGCCCCCGCCATCGCCGCGCTGGCGCTGGCCAGGTCGGCGGGACTGCTGCCCGCCCTGTGGCTGGTCGACGCGCAAGCGGCCGTAACCATTCCCATCCACGACTTATCCGGGGCGGTAAAACCGGAGGTCGCAATCCTTGCCCGCGCCAAGCTGCCCCTCGAGGGAATGCCGGATGCGCAGATCGTCGCTGTTCGGGCCAGCGACGACGGCCAGGACCATGTTGCGCTGATCGTCGGCGCGTTCGGCGGCAAGCCGCCACTGGTTCGGCTGCACAGCGAATGCCTGACCGGTGATGTGTTTGGCTCGCTGAAATGCGATTGCGGGCCGCAGCTCCGGCAGGCGCTGTCGCTGATCAGCGAAGCCGGTGGCGGAGTGCTGCTTTACCTGAGGCAGGAGGGGCGCGGAATTGGCCTCGCCAACAAGCTGCGCGCTTATGCTTTGCAGGACAGGGGCCTCGACACGGTCGACGCCAACCTAAGGCTCGGCTTTGCCGACGACGAGCGTGATTATGTCCATGGGGCGGCAATCCTCGCCGCGCTTGGCATCGACGAAGTCAGGCTGCTGACCAACAATCCGGCCAAGGTCGCGGGGCTCGAAGCGTCTGGCATCCGGGTGGTGGAGCGAGTCGGTCATCACATGCCGTCGAACCCCCACAACGCCGACTATCTGGCGGTCAAGCGGGCGAAGAGCGGCCACCTCTAATCTTCGAAGAGCGCAGTCCCGACCCGCACGGCCGTGGCGCCGAGCATGACCGCCGCCTTGTAGTCCGCCGACATGCCCATCGACAGGCCCGTCACGCCATTCTCGTCGGCGAGCTTGGCCAGCAGCGCGAAGTAAGGTGCCGGCTGTGGTCCCAGCGGCGGAATGGCCATCAGTCCGGCCAGCGGCAGCGGCGAGGCCCGCACCGCCGCGACCAGCCTGCCGACGTCGGCGAGGGCACAACCGCCCTTCTGCTCCTCCTCGCCGATATTCACCTGGACATAGACCGCCGGGAATTTCCCGTCCTTGCCGGCTTCGCGGACCAGCGCATCGAGCAGCGACGGGCGGTCGAGTGAGTGAATCACATCGAACAGCCGAACCGCCTCCGCCGCCTTGTTCGACTGAAGCTGACCAACGCAATGCAAAGTCACGTCGGGATGAGAATCACGCAACGCCGGCCATTTCGACTGCGCCTCCTGCACGCGGCTCTCGCCGAAATGGCACTGGCCCGCGTCGATCAGGGCTGCAATCGGGTCCGCGCCACGGGTCTTGCTCACCGCGATCAAGGTCACCTCGGCCGGATTTCGCCGGGCCAGCTTCGCGGCCGCCGCGATTCCTTCGATCACCGACTGGCGGCGGGTTGCGGCATCGCTCATCGCTTCGCGCTATAGGCAGGGACATGACTGCCCGCCAGACCGGATGGCCGCGCTGCTGGCTGATGACCGACGAGCGGATGGGCGAGCGGCTGTGGCAGGCCATCGACCGACTGCCGATCGGCGACGGCGCGGTCGTCGTCCGCCACTACGGGCTGGCATCAGAGCAACGCGCAGCGCTGGCCGGCCAAATCGCCGCGGTCTGCGGGAAGCGCGGACTGATGCTGGCGATTGCAAAGGATGCGGCGCTTGCGCGGAGCCTGGACGCGGAGCTTGTCCACCATCCCGACACGGTGCCCGGTGACGGGCTGGCCTTCTCCCGTCCGGTCCATGCTCTGGCCGACGCCGAGCAGGCCCGGCGAGAGGGCGCGTCGCTGGTCTTCGTCTCGCCGATCCATGCAACCCGGTCGCATCCAGGAACGAAGCCGCTCAGCCGCGAACTGGCCAGGAGGATCGTACGGGCCGCCGGCTGCCCGGCCATCGCCCTGGGCGGCATGGACGCGCGCAACTTCGTGCGGGCGGAGAAGGACGGATTTTACGGCTGGGCGGCGATCGACGCCTGGATCCGGTGAGGCTGCCGTCGCGGGAGTGAAGCCAGTGACGACCTGAACAGCCTACGGCCGGCGGTCGCGAACTCTCGGGCCTAGAACTTGAAGGCAGTGCCGACGTAGACCGCCTGGCTGTCGCGACGGTGGTCGTTGAGTGTCGACAGGCGGTCGCTGTCGATCCGATAGCGGACGCCGCCGGTCAGGGCGACGCGCTTGCTTAGCGAATAGGTGCTGCCGAGATCGAGCGAGACATTGTCGGTGCCGCGGATCGCCGCCGACCGGCGTGGATCGCCACGCTCGGCGCCCACGGCCGCCTTGGCGGTCAGCTTCTTGTTGAGCGAGTAGCTCACGCCCAGCATTGCGGTGTCCCGTTGACCGAGCGCCGGGTCACCCTTGGTGCTCGAGACGTCGCCCGAAACCGCGAATCGGCGCCAGCCGACGGCGACTCCGAGATTGTAGCTGGCTGGAGCGAGCAAGACCGGGGCCGCCGTGCCTCCGGCCGCGGCCAGGGCCGCCCGGCCAGAAATCGGCGAATTGGTTCGGGCGCGGATCGCTACCCTGACTTGCGACGGCCGCCCTTTGGCCGGCGCCGGCGTGAACTGGAGATCGGTCAGCGAGGACGCCCTTTTACCCAGCACCGCGGCAAGCCGGGCATCGGCGCTGGCTGGGGTAAAGGTCGACACCGTGTTGAAGCTGAGCGAAACGGGAGCCGGTTTTTTCTTTCCCGTTTCGGCCGCGATTGCCGGAGTCAGCAGCAAGCCAACCGCGGAAACCGCGGCGAGCAACTGGCCAACCCTGGTCATGGCACGGGCCACAGACTCACTCCCTGTTGTCGAGTCGATATAGTCGGCGGAACCTGAAGGTTCCATGACAGGAATCGATTCGTTTCGACTCTGTTGCCCAAGAAGCACAGAATCGCTGCTATGAGAGCCGCTTGCGAGACAAAGCGCAACATCTATAAGCCGACCAACCCACATGTTCGAGGAGTTGCGATGCCCCGCCCGCACACCACTGCCGCCGCCTTGATCCTGGTCGCCCTGGCGGCGTCCGGATGCTCAAGGAATCGCGACATGCCCAGCCAGATCGCCCCGTCGCGGATGACCGCGATCGGCGTCAACGCCTATCTGTGGCGGGCAGCCATCGACACCGTCTCCTTCGCGCCGCTGCTCCAGGCCGACGCCAACAGCGGCGTCATCATCACCGACTGGTATGCCAACCCCAACTCGCCGGGCGAGCGGATCAAGCTGACGGTATCGATCCTCGACCAGGACTTGCGCGCCGATGCCCTGCGCGTCGCGGCGTCCCGACAGACCTTGCAGAGCGGCGCCTGGGTCGACGCCCCCGTGGCGGCGGCGACGGTGCAGAAGCTCGAAGACATCATCCTGACCCGCGCCCGGGACATTCGCCGATCGTCCGTCGGCTAGGAAAAGGTTCGCCATGACCGCCCGCTTCGATCCGGGCCAGGCCGACCCGCGCTGGCAGAAGCGCTGGGAAGAAGAGCGCAGCTTTGCCGCTGACGCCGCGAGCCCGAAACCCAAGACCTACGTCCTGGAGATGTTCCCCTATCCGTCGGGACGCATCCACATGGGCCATGTCCGCAATTACACGATGGGCGACGTGCTCGCCCGCTACCGGCGGATGCGCGGCTTTGAGGTCCTCCACCCGATGGGCTGGGACGCGTTCGGGATGCCGGCCGAGAATGCGGCGATGGAACGCGGCGTCCACCCTGGCGGCTGGACCCGCGACAATATCGCGACGATGCGGGCGCAGCTGAAGCGACTTGGCTTCGCGCTCGACTGGGAACGGGAATTCGCCACCTGCGACCCCGAATATTATGGTCACGAGCAGGCGCTGTTCATCGACCTGTACGAAGCGGGCCTGGTCTATCGCAAGGAGAGCGAGGTCAACTGGGACCCGATCGACATGACCGTGCTGGCCAACGAGCAAGTGATCGACGGCCGCGGCTGGCGGTCGGGCGCGCTGGTCGAACGGCGCAAGCTCAGCCAGTGGTTCCTGAAGATCACCGCCTTCGCCGAGGATTTGCTCGACGGTCTCGATACGCTCGACCAGTGGCCCGACAAGGTTCGGCTGATGCAGGAGAATTGGATCGGCAAGAGCCGAGGACTGCAGTTCCGCTTCCGGCTGAGCGAGGCGGTCGGCGGGATCGACCAGGTTGAGGTATTCACCACTCGCCCGGACACGATTTTCGGTTCAAGCTTCGTCGCCGTTTCGCCCGACCATCCGCTGGCGGCGGCGTTCGCCGAGGGCAGGCCCGAGCTCGCCGCCTTCATCGCCGAGTGCAAGCAAGGCGGGACCACCGCCGCCGAGATCGAGACCCAGGAGAAGAAGGGGTTCGACACCGGCGCGAGCGTGATCCACCCACTCGATTCCGATTGGCGGCTGCCGGTCTATGTCGCCAATTTCGTGCTTATGGACTATGGCACGGGCGCCATCTTCGGCGTGCCTGGCCATGACCAGCGCGACTTTGAATTCGCCAACAAATACCATCTGCCAATCAAGCGAGTCGTCGCGCCCAGCCTGGATGACGCCAATTTGCCGATCGGCAAGGCAGCCGAGAATGAGCCGGGCGTCGCCGTCAATTCCGGCTTCCTGGATGGCCTGGCCACCGAGGCGGCCAGCGCCGAAATCATTCGCCGCGCCGAGGCCGGCGGCTGGGGCCAGGGCACCACCGCCTGGCGGCTGCGCGACTGGGGCGTGTCGCGCCAGCGATACTGGGGGACGCCGATCCCGATCATCCATTGCCCAGGGTGCGGCGCGGTGCCGGTACCCAAGGCTGAGCTTCCCGTGGTCCTGCCCGAAGATGTCGACTTCAAGACGCCCGGCAACCCGCTCGATCGGCACCCGACCTGGCGCGATGTTCCGTGTCCGTCCTGCTCCGGGCCGGCCAGGCGAGAAACCGACACGCTCGATACGTTTGTCGATTCCTCCTGGTATTTCATCCGCTTCGCCAGCCAGCCGGGCGACCGGCCGTTCGACCGGGCTGAAGCCGAGGCCTGGTTGCCGGTTGCGCAATATATCGGCGGAGTCGAGCATGCGATTCTGCACCTGCTTTACGCGCGCTTCTGGACGCGCGCCCTCCAACAGATGGGGCAGATCGGCATCGCCGAGCCGTTCCGGGGCCTGTTCACCCAAGGCATGGTGACCCACGAAACCTATCGCTCGCTCGACGGCCGCTGGGTCTCGCCGGACGAGATCGAGGTTGGCGAGGGCGGAGTCCTCGTCGAACGCGCCACCGGGATCGGCCTGGAGCGCGGGCGGGTCGAGAAGATGTCCAAGTCGAAGCGCAACACCATCGATCCAGAGCCGATCGTCGACCGCTACGGGGCCGACGCGGTCCGCTGGTTCATGCTGTCCGACAGCCCGCCCGAGCGCGACCTGGAATGGTCGATCGGCGGAATCGAAGGCGCGGCCCGCTTCGTCCAGCGTGTCTGGCGGCTGGCTACAGGCGCGCAAGCTGGCGACGGGGACGATCCGCATCTGCAGCGCAGGCTCCACCGGACAATTTCCGGCGTTGCTGACGCCATCGATGGACTGCAGTTCAACAAGGCGGTGGCCTTCCTTTACGAGCTCGTTTCGGCAATCGAGAAGGTTCCTCCGTCGGCCACTCGGAGCCATGCTGTCCGGACGTTGATCCGATTGATCGCGCCGGCCGCGCCCCACCTGGCCGAGGAATCCTGGGCGGCGCTTGGCGAAAGCGGCATGGTCGCCGATTCGGCGTGGCCCGAGCATGACCCGGCGCTGCTGGTCGATGACCAGGTCACGCTTGCAGTGCAGGTCAACGGCAAGCTGCGCGACACGCTGACAGCACCCCGCGGCCTGGATCGGGAGTCGGCCGAGGCGCTCGCGCTGGCGTCGGACAAGGTGCAGCGACAGCTGGGCGGGACCACCCCCCGCAAGGTCATTGTAGTCCCCGACCGGCTGGTCAATATCGTCGCGTGACCCGCGCCCTGCTCATCACCGCCCTGGGATTGCTGCTGACCGGCTGCGGCCTGCAACCGCTCTATGGCGGCGGGTCGTCGGGCGTGGTTGCGACCGCACTCCGCTCGGTGCAGGTGGCGCCGATCGAGGGCCAATCGGGCTGGCTGGTCCGCAACGAACTGGTCGAACGCATGGGTGACGGTGCCGGCAGCGGCTCGGCGCGCTATCGACTGGAGGTCGAGCTCGACGACGACATCACTAGCTTCGGCATTCGCGGCGACCGCGCCGCCACGCGCGAGCGCCGTACCTTGCGGGCGCGATACCGGCTGGTCGAGATTGAGCGCGGCACCGTAGTGCTCGATGCTACCGCCGGCTCCGACGCCGGCATCGACGTCGTCAGTTCCGAATTTGCAACGGTCGCCGCTGAGCAGACGGCGCTGGAACGGCTGGCGGAAGCCATTGCCGACCAGATTGCGGCCCGGCTCGGCTTGTTCGCGTCGCGGACGGCGGCAAGCCGGTGAAGCTTGGCCGCACGGACATCGGGCGGGCGCTCGACCGGCCGGATTCGAGTATCCGCCTTTACCTGTTCCATGGCCCCGACGAGAGCCAGTCGCGCGGCCATGGGATTCGGCTGCTGAAATCGTTTGGCGCCGAAAAGTTCGTGGTGATGCCAGGGGCGGTCAAGGGCGATCCGGCGCTACTCGCCGACGAAGCCGGCGCATTGAGCCTGTTCGGCGGCCCGCGGGTGATCTGGATCGACGGCGGCGGCGACGAGATTGAGGCTGGGGCCAGGGCGTTGCTGGCCTGCGAGGCGACAGAAAGCGCGGTGATCGTCATCGCCGGCGCGCTCCGGAAGACCTCGGCGCTGCTGAGACTGGCCGAGAACGACCGGCAGGCGCTGGCTTATGCCTCCTATCCGCCGGAGGGCGCCAGCGCCGAGCAAATGATCGCGGATCTCGGCCGGACGTACGGCCTGCGGGTCGATCGCGGTGTCGCGGCAAGGCTCGCCGAGGCATGCGGCAATGACCGGGGAATCGCCAACCAGGAATTGGCCAAGCTCGCGTTGTACGTCGACTCCTCGCCGGAAACGCCTCGCGACCTCGATCATCAGGCGCTGGACTCGGTCGGCGCGGAAATGGCCGAGGGCGACTGGATGCGCCTGGCGGACGTCGCGCTGTCGGGCGACCTGGCTGGGCTGGCCGACGGATTGGCCCGACTTCCTTCCAGCGCCGAGCCAATCCCGGTCGTCCGCTCATTGCAGCGGCGACTGTTAATGCTGACGCCCCTCCGAGCCCGCGTGGAATGCGGCGAGTCGCTGGACGCCGTCTTGAAGTCACTGGGCAAGGCCTTGTTTTTCCGGGACGAAACGCTTGTGCGCCGGCTTGTTCAGAGTTGGGATGCGAGCAGTCTGGCAACCGTTGCCGGGCGAGCGGGAAAACTCGAGCGGTTGCTGATGGTCGGGCCCGGATTGCCGCCTGCGGAATCGCTCGGCCAGGAATTGATGGCCGTCGCCCGGGCCGGACGCCGACGGTAATCCGCCTAAATGGGCTCGCCGCTCAGTCGCTGGCAGATCATGTCGAGCTGGTCGAGGCTGCTGTAATGCAGAATTACCGTCCCGGCGCTGCCGTCATGCGCGACCCTGACCTTGAGCCCCAGGAGATCGCCGAGCTGGCGCTCAAGCGCCTCGAGATCCGCATCCACCCGCCGCTCGGTAAGCTTGAGCTCGCGCACCGGTGTCTTCGCCCGTCGCGCACGGCTCTCGGCCTGACGGACGGACAAGCCCCTGGCGACGATCTCCCGGCACAATTCCTCGGGATCCGGCGCCGCTGCAATCGCCCGCGCATGGCCCATACTGATATCGCCTCGCAACAGCGATAAACGCACAGCTTCCGGAAGATAGAGCAATCTCAGCAGGTTGGCGACATGGCTGCGTGACTTGTGGACGAGCTTTCCGATGTCCTCCTGGGTATGGCCGAAGCGCTCGACCAGCTGCCGATAGCCTTCCGCTTCCTCGATCGCGTTCAGATCCTCGCGCTGGATATTCTCGATCAGCGCGATCTCCGCCATCGCCGCATCGTCGATCTCGCGGACGATAGCCGGAATGGTGTGAAGCCGGGCGCGCTGCGCCGCGCGCCAGCGTCGCTCACCGGCGATGATCTCGAACCCGTCCTCGCCGTGCGGCCGCAACAGGATCGGCTGCAGGACACCGCGTTCGGCGATCGACTCGGCAAGTTCGGCGATCGATTCCTCGCTGAACTGGATGCGCGGCTGGTTCGGGTTGGGCCGGATGCGCCCGATGTCGATTTCGCGGACGCCGCCGCGCGATGGCGTCGGTGCTCCGTCACTCTCTGGACGAACCGCCTCGCCCATCAGCGCCGACAGTCCTCGGCCGAGGCCGGACGTCTTGCCGGTCATGCGGCCTCCGCGCGTTGCGGCAGGCGGCCGATCAACTCGCGCGCCAGATGGACATAGGCCTCGGACCCCGGGCAGCGCAGGTCATAGATCAGGGCCGGCAAACCGTGGCTGGGCGCTTCGGACAGGCGCACGTTACGGGGCACGACCGTGTCGAATACGACGTTGCCCAGACAGGCTCGGACATCGGCGGCGACCTGCCCGGAAAGCTTATTGCGGCGGTCGAACATGGTCAGCGCCACGCCGAGGATCGCCAGTTCGGGGTTGAAAGCGATTCGAATGCGCTCAACCGTCTGCAGCAGCTGGCTGAGCCCCTCCAGCGCGAAGAACTCGCTTTGGAGCGGCACGAGCAGGTAGCGGGCGGCGGCCAGCGCATTGACCGTCAGCAGGCCGAGCGAGGGCGGGCAATCGACCAGGCAGATGTCCCAGCGCGCCGGCGGCGTCGCCGATAGCGCCTTGTCGAGCCGGTGGGCCCGGTCCTCAAGGCCGACGAGCTCGACCTCGGCGCCGGACAGGTCCTGAGTCGCCGGGACGATGTCGAGACGCGGCACGCGCGTCGGCACCGCCGCGTCGACCAGCGTCGCGCTACCAATCAGCACGTCGTAGCTGGACCGTTCGCGGCGCGACTGGCCGATGCCGAGGCCGGTCGACGCATTCCCCTGCGGGTCAAGGTCGATGAGCAGGACTTTCCAG
The DNA here is from genome assembly GCA_035699505.1 of Sphingomicrobium sp. Taxonomy (GTDB): domain Bacteria; phylum Pseudomonadota; class Alphaproteobacteria; order Sphingomonadales; family Sphingomonadaceae; genus Sphingomicrobium. The sequence goes on from DASSPS010000022.1 coordinate 14,597, forward strand.
CCGATGGCGGCGAGCGCGGTGGCGAGATTGATCGCCGTGGTCGTCTTGCCGACCCCGCCCTTCTGATTGGCAACCGCGATGCGGATCATCTCTTCTCTTTCGCCCTCACCTTGCTGAGCAGCAATATTGCGGACTCCGGATCCGTGATGCTCGGCTCGACCTGGGCGGCACACTGCCAGTTTCGGCGCGCCTCCGCCAGTTCGGATTGCGCGCTTTTGCCCTTGGGAAGCACCCATTTTGTGCCGGAATGCGCAAGGTGGGCGCCGAGATGCAGAAGGCGGTCGACCGACGCGACGGCGCGGGCGGTAATCGAGTCGAACCGTCCTCGGAGCGCTTCGACTTTCGATAGGTGGACGGTTACGACGAGATCGAGCTCGGCGGCGGCCCGTTGCAGGAAGTCGGCCCGGAGGCGGCGGGGCTCGACCAGGGTGACCGGCCCGGCCACCAGGGCAGCGAGGACGAGGCCGGGAAGGCCGGCGCCAGAGCCGATGTCGAGCCAGGAGGCGCCGTCGAAGGGCTCGAAGCGCGCCAATTGCGCCGAATCAACGATGTGCCGGCCCCAGAGCGTGTCCAGGGTGGATCGCGAGACGAGGTTCTGCCGCCTATTTTCCTCGCGAATCAGCGCCGCGTAGCATTCCAGCTTCGCAATTGTTTCACGTGGAACAGCGCGCCCCGCGGCAACCGACAGGTCGCTCATGCCGCCGCACGGCGGGAGGCGGCGACGTAAAGGGCCGACAGTGCCGCCGGAGTGATACCGGCCACGCGCCCAGCCTGGTCAAGCGTCTCCGGGCGAACCGCTTCGAGGCGCTCGACCATCTCGCTGGAGAGGCCCGGAACCGACCGGAAATCGAGCGTCAGCGGAATCCAGACGCCGGCATCCCGCTGCACGGCGTCCCATTCGCGTTGCTGGCGGGCGATGTAAGGCGCGTAGAGCGCGTCGGCCCGCCCTTCCGCTGTCTCGGACCATGCCGGCCCGGATCGCTGGCCGAAATGCGTGTCAATCTGTCGGCGGCGGCGGTCGGAAACGCAGTCGGCCGCAAGCGCCGCCGGGCCAAGCCGGGTCGTGGCGTTGTCGGCGCGCAACGCCAGGCGATATTCCGCGCGGGCCGTCATCATCCGGTAAGGTTCGCTGACCCCCTGGAGGGTCAGGTCGTCGATCATCACCCCGATATAGGAGGTGCGGCGGTCGAACCGGACCTCCTTGAGCGACAAGGCATGTGCAGCGGCATTGAGGCCGGCGCACAGGCCCTGGGCGGCCGCTTCCTCATAGCCGGTGGTGCCGTTGATCTGCCCGGCCAGGAACAGCCCATCGATATCGCGCACGCCCAGGGACGCGTTGAGCCGGCGCGGGTCGACGAACTCATATTCGACCGCATATCCGGGCCGCGCGATCTCGGCCCGCTCGAGGCCCGGAATGGAGCGGACGAAATCCTTCTGGACGTCGACCGGAAGCGAGGTCGAAATGCCGTTGGGATAGACCAGGGCGTCATCCAGTCCCTCGGGCTCAAGGAAAATCTGGTGGCCGTCGCGGTCGCCGAAGCGTTTCACCTTATCCTCGATCGACGGGCAGTAACGCGGCCCGCGCCCCTCGATGGCGCCTGCAAACAAGGGGGAGCGATCAAGGTTGGCGCGGATGATGTCATGGGTCCTCGCGCCCGTGCGGGTGATGGCGCAGGCCAGCTGCGGCGCGCGGACGCCATCGTCCAGCGCCGACATTGTCCATTCGGCCGAATCGCTCGGCTGCTCCTCGAGCCGAGCCCAGTCGATGGTCCGGCCATCGAGCCGCGGCGGCGTCCCCGTCTTCAGGCGTCCCTGCCCCAAGCCGATGTCGCGAAGCTGCGCGCCAAGGGGCACCGCGGCCTTTTCGCCGATGCGGCCGCCGCGCTGGACCGTTTCCCCGACGAAGATGCGGGCGTCGAGGAACGTGCCCGTGGCGACGACCAGCGACCGACAAGCGAGTGTCCCGACGCTCGTTTCAAGGCCCGTGACCCGGCCGCCGGCCACCTGCATGGCGAACGCCTCGGCGACGATAATCTCGACCCCGCTTTCGGCGACCAGTTCCTGCATCGCCTGCCGATACAATTTGCGGTCGGCCTGGAAGCGCGGGCCCCAGACGGCGGGCCCCTTGCTTCGGTTGAGCATCCGGCGGTGGATTGCCGCCCGGTCCGCGGCCCGGGCCATCAACCCGTCGAACACGTCCAGCTCGCGAACAAGATGACCCTTGCCAACGCCGCCGATCGACGGGTTGCAGCTCATCTGGCCGAGATCCTCTGCGCGGAAGGTGACGAGGCCAACACGCGCGCCGCGGCGGGCCGCGGCAACCGCGGCTTCGCACCCGGCATGGCCGGCGCCGATCACCAGGACGTCAAACATCGGCAGGCCTTAGCGAAGACGCATCGTCATTGCGAGGAGCCGCAGGGGACTTAGCCAAAATCGGTGGCAATGACGCCTGTGTTTCACGTGAAACATCACTTCCCGAGGCAGAATCGCCCGAACAGCGAGTCGAGCACGTCCTCGACGCCCGAGTGGCCGGTCAGGCGATCGAATGTTTCACGTGAAACACGCAAATCTTCCGCCTGCAGGACAAAATCCTGTGCATTTCCAGCGTGTTGCAGTGCGTCATGCGCCTGTTGAACAAGGGCGGCCTGGCGACGGTTCAGGGCCAGCGCGCCCTCCGCAGGGAGAATCGCGCGCGCGAATTCACCGATTCGGACGAGCAAGTCGGCGATCCCCTGTCCGCTGACCGTGGAGGTCGGCAGAGAGTCGTCCGGCGCAACTTCCCGGCCAGCCTGATCCGCGCGGGGATGAACCAGGATCGCGCGCGGGTGCTCCGGGCTATCCGCCGGCTCCCCCAGCCAAAGCAGGATATCGGCACGTTCAAGCAGGTTCCTGGCACGTCCGACCCCGATGGTTTCCACTGCGTCGTCACTGTCGCGCAGGCCCGCCGTGTCCGTTAGCAAGACAGGTAGGCCGGCGACGGATAAAGGCACGTCGATATGGTCCCGTGTCGTACCCGCAATGTCCGTCACGATCGCCCGATCACTGCCGGCCAAAGCATTGACCAGGCTGGATTTTCCAGCGTTCGGTGGTCCGGCGACGACCACCCTCACCCCGTCCTTGAGCGGCTCGACACGGGGCCGTGCCAGCCAATCGGCAAGCTCGCTCGCCAGAGCCAGACATTCGAGCCCCAATGCCGCGTCACCGCCAATATCATCCTCCTCGGCGTAATCGATCGCCGCTTCGGCGCGGGCGGAGAGAATGAGCAGGCGCTGCCGCCAGTCGTCAATCTTGCGCCGCAACCCGCCTTCGGCCATCGCCAGGGCCGCCTTGCGCTGGGATTCGGTCTCGGCCTCGATCAGGTCGGCCAGCCCTTCCGCCTCGGTCAGGTCGATCCGCCCAAGCTCAAAGGCGCGGCGCGTGAACTCGCCGGGCCGGGCCTCCCGCAATCCCTCAATCCCAGCCAACGCACGCAATAGGGAGTCAACCACCGCCCGCCCGCCATGGCATTGAAATTCAACAATATCCTCGCCGGTGAAGCTGGCCGGCCGGTCAAAGCGAAGGACCAGAGCCTCGTCGAGAAGCTCCCCGTTCGACCGCAATTGGCGAATGGCAGCGTGGCGCGGCTCGGGAAGACTGCCCGCCAGCGCGATGCCGGCGTCATGCGCCCGCGGCCCGCTGACGCGGACGATGCTAACGGCAGCGGGGGGCCGGCCCGTCGCAAGGGCGAAAATGGTGTCGGTCACCGCCGGCGGCTTAGCGGAGGGACTCCCCTCACCCAACCCCCTCCGCTGAGAAGGGGGGAGAAAGCCGGAATCAGGTCAACAGAGTCCCCAGGCCGACGGCGGGATCGACCCAGCCGTCGTAGATCATCTTTGCCGCCACATAGAGGATGATCAGCAGGCCGATGTAGGCGATCCAGCGGTAGCGCTCGATATATTTGGCGATGACGTTGGCGGCGAGGCCCATCAGGGCGACGGCGAAGATCAGGCCGACGATGAGGATGCCGGGATGGTCCCGGGCCGCGCCAGCGACCGCCAGGACGTTGTCCAGGCTCATGCTGACGTCGGCGATGGCGACCGCCCAGGCGGCGCCGGCGAAGCTCTTGGCCGGCCTGAGGCCCGAATGCTCGTCGCCGACGATCTCTTCCGAGCCGCCGCTCTCTCCGGCATGGTGCAGATCGCGCCACATCTTCCACGACACCCAGAGGAGAAGCAGGCCGCCGACCAGGATCAGGCCGATGATCTGCATCAGCTGGGTGACGACCAAAGCGAAGATGATGCGCAGCACCAGCGCGGCGATGACACCGAGCAGGATGACCTTCTTGCGCTGGTCGGCCGGAAGGCCGGCGGCAAGGGCGCCGACCACGATCGCGTTGTCGCCGGCCAGCACCAGGTCGATCATCAGCACCTGGAGGAAAGCGGCGAAGGCCGCCGGCTCGGTGATGTTCGAGAAATCGGTGACGATCGCATTCCAGATTTCGATCGGCGAGCCGAAGCCAGCCGTTGCGGCGGGGCCGGCGGCTCCAAGCAGAAGTTCGAACATCAAGGTCATCCCATTCAACCGTTCGCCGTGAGCCCTTAGAAGGGCTGGCTTGGCCTTTACCGAAGTCCCCGAAGCAAAGGCAGGGCTCGACAAGCCCAGCCCGAACGGGGCTGGGCGAAGTCGGTTCCTACTGGTTCATGCTGGCAAAGAAATCCTCGTTCGACTTGGCGTCCTTCATCTTGTCCAGCAGGAATTGCATGGCGTCGACCGTGCCCATCTGCATCAGGATCCGGCGAAGCACCCACATCTTGGTGAGCGTGCCCTGTTCGACCAGCAATTCTTCCTTGCGGGTTCCGGACTTGCCGACGTCGAGGCTCGGGAAGATGCGCTTGTCGCTGACCTTGCGATCGAGGACAATTTCACTGTTGCCGGTGCCCTTGAACTCTTCGAAAATCACTTCGTCCATCTTCGAGCCGGTATCGATAAGGGCGGTGGCGATGATCGACAGCGAGCCGCCTTCCTCAATGTTGCGGGCAGCACCGAAGAAGCGCTTCGGCCGCTGCAGGGCATTGGCGTCGACACCGCCGGTCAGCACCTTGCCGGAGCTCGGCACGACCGTGTTGTAGGCGCGGCCGAGACGGGTGATCGAATCGAGGAGGATGACGACATCCTTCTTGTGCTCAACCAGCCGTTTCGCCTTTTCTATAACCATTTCCGCGACTTGCACGTGACGGGAAGCCGGCTCGTCAAAGGTCGAGGAGATGACCTCGCCGTGGACCGAGCGCTGCATGTCGGTGACTTCCTCCGGCCGCTCGTCGATCAACAGCACGATCAGGATCACTTCCGGATTATTGTCGGTGATCGCCCGGGCGATGTTCTGCAGAAGAACCGTCTTGCCGGTACGTGGCGGCGCGACGATCAGCGCCCGCTGGCCCTTGCCGAGCGGAGCAACGATGTCGATGACCCGGGCGGACTTGTCCTTGATGGTCGGATCGAGCTTGTCGAGCTTCAGCTTCTGGTCCGGATAGAGCGGGGTCAGATTGTCGAAATTGACGCGGTGGCGGACCTGTTCCGGATCGTCGTAATTGACGGTGTTGACCTTGGTCAAAGCGAAATAACGCTCGCCTTCCCTGGGACCGCGAATCTCGCCCTCGACCGTGTCGCCGGTGCGCAGCCCGAAGCGGCGCACCATGTTGGGCGCGACATAAATGTCGTCGGGGCCGGCGAGATAATTGGCTTCCGGCGAGCGGAGGAAGCCGAAGCCGTCGTTGAGGACCTCGATCGTTCCCGCGCCCATGATCTCGGCCCCGCTTTCGGCGCGGATCTTGAGAATGGAGAACATGAGATCCTGCTTGCGCATCGTCGACGCGCCTTCGACCCCCAGTTCCTCGGCCATGGTGACCAGGTCGGCGGGAGTCTGCTTCTTGAGTTCTTTGAGGTGCATGGGACTGGATATTCCGAGAGGGAGAGGGCTTCAGGTACAAAGCGCGGATACGGCAGGACGCCGAATCGGGGATCAACGGTTGGCCGGCGGGGTGGTGAACTGGCCGAGTCAGCCGTCTGGCCGGGGGTTATGATTGCCCTCTGGCCAAGTCAATATAGGAGCGCCGCCCCAGCCGATACAAGGCGACGAGCAGCAGCGCCGGCAAGACCAGCCACAAAAATTCCGCCAAGAGGAGGCCAGGCAAGGATCCGTCGGTGACGCTTCGGGCAAGGATTCCGGAGGCTTCGATCGGCTGCAGGCGCCATTCGTAGCGGGCCTGGCTCAGCGGCCACCACAGCATGATGCCCTTGCTGCCATGCGTGGCCATGTCGGCAAGGCCGTGCGAGGCGGCGGCGGCGAACAGGAAGAGGACCGACCGGAACGGCCGGCCGCGACCTATCAGCGGCCAGGCCAGCAGGGCGAGGATGAGGGCGGCGAGCAGCGAATGGCTGACCCCGCGATGCCCAAGCAAGTCGAAATGGGGCACATCAAAGGCGCGGCCTATGACGTCGACGTCGGGCGCGACGGCGAGCAAGGCGCCGGCCAGCGCCAGCCGGCGCGGCAGGCGCAATCCCCAGGCCGCGACCAGGGGCAGCGCGGCATGGGTGAGGATCGTAGGCACCGACCCTAGAACGGACGGACGAATTGCCGCGCGCATTCCATTAAAATGGACGCACGATGACCAGCACAACGATGAGAGCGGCGGCGATCCCCGGCACTTCGTTCATGATGCGCAGGGACCGGTTTTCCATCGGCCGGTTGCCGGCGGCCAGCAGCCTGCCGTAGCGGCCGATCCAGCCCTGATAGCCGGTCAGGGCGACGACCAGCAGCAGCTTGGCGGTGAACCACCACTGGCCGAAGACGCCGGCGTGGACGGCCAGCATCAGGCCAAGCACCCAGACGATGAGCATCGCCGGGGTCAGGATGATGGTCCGGGCTCGGTCCTCGCGCTCGATCCAGGCCCGATCCTCGGCCGAGCCGGGCGCGGTGGCGTGGTGATAAACGTAGAAACGCGGCACCAGGAACAGGCCGGCCATCCAGAAAATGACGAAGGTGATGTGCGCCGCCTTCACCCACGGATAGGCGGGCCCGAGGAAGCCGACAAACTGCTGCCCGATCATCACCCCTTCGCCCGCCCTTTCACGAATGCCATCAATTGCTCGACATGGGCGATCGGAGTCGTCTGCTGGATGCCGTGCCCGAGGTTGAAGATGTGCGGTCGGTTCTGGAGCGCGTCAAGGATTCGTGCGGCGGCGTCATCCAGCGCGGGGCCGCCGGCGATCAGGACTAGCGGGTCGAGATTGCCCTGGACCGGAAGGCCAGCCGGCAGCGCGCTGTCGGCCCAGGCCGGGTCGACGGTTTCATCGAGGCCGACGGCGTCGACTCCGGTCTCCCGCGCATAGGCCGGAAGCTTGCCGCCAGCGCCCCTGGGAAAGCCGATGATCGGAACGCCGGGATGGGCTTGCTTCAGGGCGGCGACGAGGCGGGCGGTGGGCGCGATCACCCAGCGCTCGAACTCCGCCGGGGCGAGGCTGCCCGACCAGCTGTCGAACAATTGCAGCGCCTCGGCGCCCGCCTCGACCTGGCCGGACAGATATTCGAGGGTCACCGCCTCGATCCGGGCGATGATCTCGCCGAACCGCTGCGGGTCGGCATAAGCCAGCGCGCGGGTCTCGGCCTGCTCGCGGCTGCCCTGCCCGGCGACCATGTAGGTGGCGCCGGTCCAGGGCGAACCGGCGAAACCGATCAGGGCCTTGGCGGACCCGAGCGCCGCCTTGACCTTGCGCACCGTCTCATAGATCGGCTCCAGCCGGACCAGCGACGGCGTCAGGTCGTCGAGCGAGGCGGCCGCCATCGGCGGCGTCAGGCGCGGCCCTTCGCCGGCGACGAAGGTCAGATTCTGCCCGACCGCGAAGGGAACGATCAGGATATCGGAAAAGAGGATGGCGGCGTCGATCTCGGCGAACCGCCGCAGCGGCTGAAGCGTGATCTCGGTCGCGGCGTCGCTGTCATAGACGAGGTCGAGAAAGCCGCCCTTGGCGTCCCGAAGCGCGCGATATTCCGGCAGGTAGCGGCCGGCCTGACGCATCAGCCAGACGGGCGGCGGATCGAGCCGCTGGCCGTTGAGGACGGCAAGCAAGGGCTTGTCCGGCGCGGCGCGCTGGCCGGGTTCACGCATGGGCGTCACCCCTCTTTTCTCCCTTATATATTTAATGAAAGGATAGCTGTTGTAATTGGCCGCTTGGTGCCGGGGTTTAGGCGCGGCTTCCGAACTTGCCAACAGGTGACCATCGGGCGCGAATCGCCGGATTCAGGCGAGTCGCCGGCCGCCATGCCCGCGATCCACAGGCTGGGGATGATTCCGAGGGGCAGTGGATGAAATGTCGAGCGAATCGATATGGCGGGGCATGGCCTATCGCGTTGAGCCTGTCCCCATGACCGGGCTAGGGAAGCCCACCCACTTTTCCACAAGGTTTTCAGATTGACCCTCATCCTCGCGTCGGCAAGCGCAATCCGGCACCAGATGCTCGCGGCGGCGGGGATCGGCCATCGGGTCATGCCACCCGGAATCGACGAATCGGCGATCAAGATGGACGGCGCGGAGCCGGCGGGAATGGCACTCGAGCTGGCGAGCGCCAAGGCGCTGGCGGTCAGCCGCAGCCAAGCCGACGCGTGGGTCATTGGCGGCGATTCGGTGGTCAGCGTCGACGGGAGACGATTCGACAAGCCCGCCGACCGGGATCAGGCGGCCGAGCATCTGCGCGTCTTCGCCGGCAAGACGCTGATCCTGACCAGCGCCGTAGCGCTGGCCCGGGATGGCCGGCTCGAATGGTCGCTTGCCGACGAGGCGCGGCTGCAGGTCCGGCCGCTGACGGACAAGTTCATCGCCGATTATCTCGAGGCCGAATGGCCGGAAATCGGCTATTGCGTCGGCGTGTTCCGGATGGAAGGCCGCGGCGTGCAACTCTTCGACCGCGTCGACGGCAGCTTCTTCACCATCCTCGGCATGCCCCTGCTCCCCCTGCTGGGCGCGCTTCGCGAGCGTGGGCTGGCGCCGTCATGACGTCACGCCAATATGCTGAAGTCATTGGCGATCCCATCGGCCAGAGCCTGTCGCCGACAATCCACAGTTTCTGGCTGGAGGCGCTCGGGATCGAGGCCGACTATGGCCGCAAGCAAGTCACGCGGTCCGGGTTAAAGGCGTATCTTGGTCAAGCGCGAGCGGACGAGAATTGGCGGGGCTGCAATGTCACCATGCCCTTGAAGCTCGATGCGCTGACCCTGGCCGATGAAGCCAGCGACCGGGCGCTCGGCACCGGCGCCGCCAACATCATCGTGCCGCGCAACGGCAAATTGCTCGCCGGGAACACCGATGTCGGCGCCGTCGCCAAGCTGATCGAGCAAATGGCGCGAAGTGGAGCGCCTATGCGCGCGGTGACCTTGCTCGGATCGGGCGGCGGCGCCCGCGCCGTGCTGACGGCGCTTCATCTCATCGGCTTCAGGCAGGTGCGGATCCAGTCGCGCAACGTCGGCGAGGCGGTGGCGCTCGCTGTCCAGCATGGCCTGGAAGTCGAACCGGCGCCGTTCGATGCCCCGATCGAAGGTGACGGGCTGATCAACGCCACTCCCCTTGGCATGACCGGGCAATTGCCGCTCGATGTGAACCTGTCCGCGATGACGGCCAACGGCTGGGTCATCGACCTGATCACGTCGCCCAATCCGACCGATCTGGTTCGATCTGCAAGGGCGCGGGGCATGACCGCCGTCGGCGGAATCGGCATGCTGATCGAGCAGGCGGCGGAAAGCTTCAAGCTGTTGTTCGGCAAAGAGCCACCGCGCGACAAGGACGCCGAACTGCTGCAGAAGCTGGGCGCATGATCAGGATCGCGCTTACGGGATCGATCGGCATGGGCAAATCGACTGTCGCGGCGATGTTCGCCCGCGCCGGAATGCCGGTGTTCGACGCCGATGCCGAAGTGCGCCGGCTCCAGGGCGCCGGCGGCGACCTGGTCGAAGCCATCGAAGCGCGCTTTCCCGGCAGTACGCGCAACGGCGCGGTCGAGCGCGACACGCTGTCGGCCATGGTGCTGGGCAAGCCGAACGAGCTGGCGGCGCTGGAAGCCATCGTCCACCCCGCGGTGGTCGACGCGCGGGAGGCGTTCATCGCCGCCAACCGCGGCGCGCCGGCCGCAATCTTCGAAATCCCGCTGCTGTTCGAAACCGGCGGTGAGACGGCCTTCGACAAGGTGATCGTCGTAACGGCGCCGGCCGACATGCAGCGCGCCCGGGTCCTCGCCCGGCCGGGCATGACGCCAACGAAACTGGACTCGGTTCTCGCTCGCCAGGTTCCGGACCAGGAGAAGCGCGCAAAGGCCGACTTCGTCATCGACACGAGCGGCGATTTGTCCACAGTTGAGGCACAGGTTGCCCAAATCATCGCTTGTCTCGGGCTTGCGCCAGGCCGATAATCGCCGCCGTGCGGGAAATTGTCTTCGATACGGAAACCACGGGGCTCAATCCGGCAGGAGGGGACCGGCTGGTTGAAATCGGCTGCGTCGAAATGCTCAACCGGGTCGAGACCGGCCGCCACTATCACGCTTATTTCAACCCCGAGCGGCCGATGCCGAGCGAGGCGGAAGCGGTGCACGGCCTGTCGAGCATCTTCCTGTCGGACAAGCCGAGGTTCGCCGACAAGGCCGACGAGCTGATCGACTTCATCGGCGACTGTCCCCTTGTCGCGCACAATGCGTCGTTCGATTTTGGTTTCCTCAATCACGAATTGCAGCAGTGCGGCCGGCCGCCGGTGTGCATGACCCGGATGGTTGACACGTTGGTGCTGGCGCGGACCCGCCATCCGGGCGCCAAGCATAGCCTGGATGCGCTGTGCGCCCGCTTCGGCGTCGACCGCAGCATGCGCGTCAAGCATGGGGCGCTGCTTGACGCGCAATTGCTCGCGCAAGTCTATGTCGAGCTGACCGGCGGTCGGCAGATCGGCCTTGGGCTGGTGGCCGAGGCGGCGCCGCTGCCGGTCGATTCGCAAGCCGATTCCGTCACTATTCGCGAACCGCGCGCCGCCCGACCTCATTTTGCCGTCGCCGAGGAACTTGAGCGGCATCGCGCGTTTATCGCCAAGCTGGTCAACCCGCTTTGGGAGCGCTTCGCGTAAGGCCGGTTGACGGCGCGTACAGCCCCGCACAAAGCGGCGGCAAGTTTCAGAAAGGAGCTGCCACGTGGACGTTCGGGTCGCGGGCCACCAAGTCGAAACGGGCGATTCGCTGCGGACTCGCGCGGTCCGCCGGATCGAGGAAATCACCGAGAAATATTTCTCAAGGGCAATCGCCGCCAACGTCACGTTCGGCCGCGGCCCGCAGAACGATTTCACGTGCGACATTGTCGCGCCGGTCGCCAATGGCGTTGTCCTGAAATCGCATCACCGTGCGCAGGAAGCGCCGATCGCCTTCGAGGCAGCCGCCGACAAGATCGAGCGGCAGCTCAGCCGCTACATGAAGCGCCTGCGCGAGCACAAGGCCGACGGCCAGCCGATCGTCGAGGACGCCGCCTATACGGTCTTCTCGCCGCCGGTGGATGACCAGGAGCCGGGAATCGCCCCGGCGATCGTCGCCGAAACCCGGGTCGACATTCCGGAAACCACGGTTTCCGACGCAGTCATGCTGATGGACCTGCGAAACACCAGCGCGCTGATGTTCAAGAACAAGGCGTCGGGTGCGTTCAACATGATCTACCGACGAGAAGACGGGAACATCGGCTGGGTTGAGCCGAAACAGTAGGCCGCAGCCCTTCACCGTTCCTTTCGCCTCCGTTAAGACCTGGCCGACAGCCATCAGAGCACCCATGCACCTTTCCGACTTCCTCGACTTCGATGCCATCAAGACCGGCCTGCCCGGCGGCAAGAAACGGGCCCTGCTGCAGCAGATGGCCAATGCCGCCGGTCAACGGCTTGGCCGCGACCCCGCCGAAATACTGGCCAGTATCGTCGAGCGCGAACGGCTCGGGTCGACCGGCTTTGGCCATGGCGTCGCCATTCCGCACGGCAAGATCGACGGGCTGAGCCGGATCTATGGCCTGTTCGCGCGCTTGTCCGAGCCGGTTGACTATAAAGCCGTCGACGGCGCGCCGGTCGACCTGGTCTTCCTGCTGTTGTCGCCGCCGGACGCCGGCGCCGACCATTTGAAGGCGCTGGCCTCCGTCAGCCGAGTCATCCGTCACGCGCCGACCCTGGAAAAGATGCGGGGTGCGCGCAGCCGCGACGCGCTGGCGGCGGTGCTGATGGGGGCGGATGAACGCGACGCTGCCTGAGCCAGGGTCAGCGGGAGAGGCGCATTACCGGCGGCTCGAGGCGCTGTACCGGTCGGCACCGATCAACCGTCTGTTCGATTCCAGCCTGACGATCGCCGCTCCCGGCCGGTCCGAATTGCATTTTGCGGTGAGCGACCAAAGTTTCCACGCCGCCGGCGCCGCCCACGGCACCTTGTATTTCAAAATGATGGATGATGCCGCTTTCTATGCGGCGAACAGCCTGATCAGCGACCGCTTCCTGCTGACCACGGCCTTCAACCTGCATTTCACCAAGCCGATGAAGGCGGGCCAGGCGGTCGCCGAGGGCCGCTGGATCAGCGGCAAGCGGCGCGTGCTGGTCGCCGAGGCGCGGATTATCGACGCCGAGGGCGAGGAATGCGCGCGGGGCACCGGCACCTTCCTGCGCTCCCACATCGCCTTGTCGAGCCTGGCCGGATATCGAGCCACGTGACGGACGACCGGCTGCCGGCGTCGGTCGAGGCGACGGGCCTGCTTCGCCGGATCGAGGCCCAGGGGGATTTTGGGACGCTGCTGAGCAAGGGCGACCCGGACCGGGGCGCGCTGATCCTTGTCGTCAGCAGCCGGGGACGGCATGTCGCCTGCCTTGAGCGAAACCTGTCGCCCGATGGTAAATATCGCTGGCGGCGGACGGGTCCGGCCGAATCCGCGGGCCCCGGCGAAATCGCCGAATTCCTTGCCAGGCAGCGCCAGATCGACTCCGATCTATGGTTAATTGAACTGGATATCGCGCTACCCGAACGATTCATCGCTGAAACGATCGGTGAAGGTTGACCCCGTAACGGTTCGCCCGGAAAGCGGTTTCAACAGCAAGAGCGGGGGGCGTTACACCGCCGGGAGAAACCGGCAGGGCGCCACGCAAGACGGGGAATTATCCAGGGGCCAGCGGACACCGTGTCCGCCTGTTTCGTCCGGCCTGAGTGACCGGATAGTTCACCGCAAAAGATTAGGTTTACATGTTGATACCGCTTCGTACAGCGCTGCTTATTGGCGCTGCCCTAAGTGCAAGTTCGGTCGGCGTGGCGCAGGTTGCGCCGGAAACCGAGCCGATGGTGGCCACCGCCGCTGCGTCGATGCCGACCATCGCCGAGCCGAAGGCGCTGGACACCGATTCCGTCATCGATGCCGTGTCGACGGCCGATCCACTTTCTCCCCTCCCGGACACGGACGAACCACAGGCCAGGCCGGCCGCCGACCTGGCCGACCTCGTGGCGCAGATGCGCAGCGGCGACCCCGGCAGCCGCGAACTCGAATGCCTGGCGGTCGGAGTCTATTTCGAAGCCAAGAGCGAGCCGCTTGCAGGCCAGCTGGCGGTCGGCGACGTCATCGCCAACCGGGCCAATTCGGGCGGCCGATTCCCGTCTTCCTATTGTGGAGTGCTGTTCCAGCGCGGTCAATTCAGCTTCGTCCGCGGCAAGTCGTGGCCGGCGGTCAACCGGTCGAGCCGGCAGTGGCACAATGCGGTGGCGATCGCCAAGATCGTCGACCAGGATTTGAAGGATTCGTCGGTCAGCAACGCCCTGTTCTTCCACGCCAAGCGCGTGTCGCCGCGCTGGCGGCTGAAGCGCATCGCTTCAGTCGGCAACCACGTCTTCTACCGCTAGGCTTCCACGCGTTTCCGCTATGTTCTAGGGTGGCGCGATGGCCACCCAGCCCGATTCCGTCTGCTTCGAGGACATGCCGCCGATCGCGGCCGAGGTCGCGCGCGGGGTGACCCGCCTGTTCTGCCGGCAGGACCTGTTCGCCATTTGCGAAGTGCCGCTGGCCAACGGCCGCCGCGCCGACCTGATGGCGATCGATGCCAGGGGCGGGCTGACCATCGTCGAAATCAAGGTCGCCAAAGCGGATCTGCTGGGCGATTGCAAATGGACCGACTATCTCGACTATTGCGACCGCTTCTTCTGGGCGGTGCCGGCGGATCTGGCGGAAATCTGCCATGGCGAGCGGTTCCTGCCGGGCGAGGCGGGGCTGATCGTCGCCGACCGCTATGATGCCGCGGTGGTTCGGGAAGCGGCGCTTCGGCCGCTGGCTCCCGCCCGGCGGAAGGCGGAGTTGCTGCGCTTCGCCCGCCGCGCCGCGCGTCGCCTGTCGGCGCAGATCGACCCGGCGCTGGGCGACTTCAACTAGTTGCGAGGAGCAGCCGCCGGCTTTTTCGCCGACTCGATCAGCCGGAGCAGTTCGGGATTGCGATTGTCGCGCCGGGCATAGTCGCGCGCCGAATAGCCGGCGGCATTGTCGGTCTTGTCAGGATTGGCGCCCTTGCCGAGCAGATATTTGACCAGCTGCGGCTGGCGCGCCTGAACCGCGACGATCAGCGCGGTTTCGCCCATGCGATTGGCGTCGTCGACCCGGGCCCGCCGGGCCAGCAGCCATTCCGCGCCCTGCAGATAGCCGATCCGGGCGGCGGCGATCAGCGGCGTGTCGCCCTTGCGATTGGCGAGATTGGGATCGGCGCCATTGGACAGCAAAAAGCCGGTCCACGTGTCATCGCGGCGGCTGACCGCGACCATCAGCGCCGAATCGCCATTGACGTCGCGGGCGTTGATCAGCGTCGGGCTGCTGTTTTGCAGCAATTCCTCGACCTTGGCGCCGTTCTTTTCCCGCACGGCGCGGACGAACGCCTCGCCGCTCTCGCCGAGCGACGGCCCCTGCGCCGCCACCAGCATCATTGCGGCCGCCATGGCCGCCGCCAGCTTGCTCACCTTCATGGTCAATTCAGGCCCCTGCCGCTTGAACCGGGGCCGTTAGCAGATCATTGCTGGATTTGTCATGAATGACCGCAAACCATTCTGGGCCAAGCCGCTGGATGAACTCGACCGCGGCGAGTGGGAAGCGCTGTGCGACGGCTGCGGCCGCTGCTGCGTCCACAAGCTCGAGGATGAGGAGACGGGCCTGCTCTACGCGACCAACGTCGCCTGCCATCTGCTCGACCGGCGCCACGGCCGCTGCACCGATTATGCCCACCGCAAGGCGCGGGTCGCCGACTGCGTCATGCTCGACCGGGAGAATCTGGGGACGCTCGAGTGGCTTCCGGATACGTGCGCCTATCGCTTGCGGGCGGAAGACAAGCCGCTGCCCGACTGGCATTACCTCGTGTCAGGAAGCCGCGAGACCGTCCACGAGGCCGGCCAGTCGACGCGGGGGTGGACGGTAAGCGAGAAGGATGCCGGGGAGCTTGAAGATCATCTCGTCGACCGCCCGGTCTAGGAGCGCAGCGTTCGAGCAGGCGCTGCCGGTGCCGCTGGTCGTGCAGCCGGTCAAGAGCGCCCGGGTGCTGCGCCTCCGCTTTGACGCCGGGCGCGGTATCCTCAAGCTGACCTGCCCGGCGCGGATGAGCCGCCACAAGGCGCTCGCCTGGGCGGCCGACCAGCAGGAGTGGATCGACGCCCAGCTGGCCAAGGCGCTGCCCGCCATTCCCTTCGCGCCGGGAAGCCTGATCCCGATCGAGGGACGCGACGTCGCCATCGCCTGGAGCGAAACCGACCGACGGACGCCGCGCCTGGAAGGCGACGTGCTGCGCTGCGGCGGGCCCGCCGAGGGGCTGGCGAAGCGGATCGAGAATTTCCTCAAGCGCCGGGCCGTTGACCTGCTGTCGAGCGAGACGGCGGAATTCGCCGCGCTTGCCGGAGTCAGGCCCCGGTCGGTCGGCGTCGGCGATGCCGATACGCGCTGGGGAAGCTGCTCCGCCAGCGGGCGCATCCGCTACAGCTGGCGGCTGGTGCTGGCGCCGCCGGCCGCGCGCCGCTTCGTCGTCGCCCATGAAGTGGCGCACCTCGTCCACCTCAACCACGGGCGCGACTTCAAGACGCTGGAACGACGCCTCTACGGCGCCGGCCTCAGCGAGGCGCAGGCCTTATTGCGCCGGGTCGGGCCGCGGCTGAAGCGGGTCGGTCGGGGGCTGTGATCGAGGCGGCACGCGGGTCGCCGGTCCGCGCGACGGCAGGGTTCTGGTGCCGGGCTGGGTTGGTTGCTGCTGAGGCGGCAATTGCTGCGGCCCGGGCCGGACCGGCTGCCCGGAGCGGTCGAGCCACTGCTCGTCCTGAGCGCCATCGGGGAGCGGCTGGCCGTAGGGGTCGGTCGGCTGGACCGCGCCGGGCAGCGGATTGCCGTCTTCGTCGACCAGCGGCTGGCTGCCGAAATCGTCCGGAAGCGCAAAGGCCTCCTCCTCCGGATCAAGCTGCCAGTCGGGCATCGGCACTTCGGTTTCGAACTGCTCGACCGGGCGCTTGGCGACGGCGATGGCCATGAAATCGTGGAAGGCTCGCGCCGGGGCGGTGCCGCCCTGCAAGCCGCCGACCGGCTTGGCGTCGTCGCGGCCCATCCAAACGCCGGTGGTCAGCCCGCTGGAAAAGCCGATAAACCAGCCGTCGCGGTTGGACTGGGAGGTGCCGGTCTTGCCGGCTACCGGCCGGCCGATCTGCGCCGCTCGGCCGGTGCCGGTCAGCACCGCGGATTGCAGCAGGTCGATCATTTCCGCCGCCACCCAGGGCGCGACCAGAACGCGCTCCTCGTCGCGTTCCTTCTGATAGAGCAGCTGGCCATCGGCGGTGACGACCTTGCGGACCGCGTAGGGCGACACCGCCAGGCCCTTGTTCTGGACCGAGGCGAAGGCGCGGGTCATGTCGATCAGCCGGACGTCGCTGGTTCCCAGCACCATCGACGGATAGGTGGAAATGTCGCCGCTGATGCCGAACCGCCGGGCCATGTCGGCGATGGTGCCGAAGCCGAGCTCGGCGCCGATCTTGGCGCTGACGGTGTTGATTGACCGGGCAAAAGCTTCCCGCAGGGTGATTGGCCCGAGGTTGGTTCGGGTCGAGTTGCGCGGGGTCCAGCCGTCGATGGTGATGGGTTCATCGACGATCGTGTCGGTCGGCTTCATGCCCGCCTCGAGCGCCGTCAGATAGACGAACAATTTGAACGCGGACCCCGGCTGGCGTTCCGCCTGGGTGGCGCGATTGTAGATGGAATCGACATAATCACGGCCGCCAACCATGGCGCGGACGGCGCCGTCGCGATCGATCGCCACCAGCGCGCCCTGGGCGAGCGCCGGCGTATGCGCCGAAATCGCCCGGTCGGCGGCCGCCTGCAGCGACGGATCGAGGGTTGTCCAGACGTCGATCGGCGCACTGGTCTCGTCAATCAAGGTATCGAGCTGCGGCAGCGCCCAGTCGGTGAAGTAGCGGACGCTGTTCTGCTTCGTCGTCGGCGTGATCCGGATAGTCGCCGGGTCGACCCCGGCGGCCGCGGACGCGCTGACGAAGCCATTGTCGACCATCGACTTGAGGACGATGGTGGCCCGTCCGCGCGCGGCTTCGGCATCGGCCGTCGGCGAGTAATTGGACGGCGCCTTGACCAGCCCGGCGATGATCGCCGCCTCGCCCAGCGACAGCTGGCGCGCGCTGTGCCCGAAGAAGCGGCGGGACGCCGCATCGATGCCATAGGCGCCGCCGCCAAAATACACCCGGTTGAGATAGAGTTCGAGGATCTGGTCCTTGCTGAACTTGCGCTCGATCGCCAGCGCCAGAATGCCTTCCTTGACCTTGCGGCCGAAGGTGCGGCTGTTGGTCAGGAAGATGTTGCGGGCGAGCTGCTGGGTGATGGTCGACCCGCCCTGCCGCCAGCGGCCGGTCTCAACCCGGACTTTGATCGACCGGGCAACGCCGACCGGATCGACACCGACGTGGCCGCGGAACCTCTTGTCCTCAACCGCGATCATCGCCGCGCGCATTTGCGGCGGGATGTCATCGTAGCGCAGCCACTGGCCGAAGCTCGGGCCGAGCGAAACCAGCACCTGGCCATTGGCGGCCCGCACGCGGATCATCTGGCCAAGGTCGGAACGCTGGGCGAGCTGGGCATAGCTCGGTAGCTGGGTCATCGCCACGGCGACCGCCACGGCCAGCGCCAGCAAGGACAGAAGGGCGCCGTAGAGCAGCACCTTGGCCAAAGTGGCGAGCGTGCGGCGTTCCGGATTAGGGGAAGATCGGGCCATTGGCGGTCAATCGATAGATAGTCCGCGAGATTGCGGCAAGCGAGCCATCGCGGCCGGCAGATTAGCCATGCATTAACCTTGTTTTAGGCCCGCCGGCCTACCTGTCGGTGCATGTCTCGCGGTTGGACCGTCCTTTTCGTCAGCCTTGCCGCCGCGGCCTCGGCATTGCCGGCGCCGCGCAATGCCGTCGCGCAATGCCGCTTATGCGACACGCCGACGACGGTTGCACCGGCGGAGATTTCGACCAACGTGATCAACCTGCAGATCGAGGCCTCGCTCGATTTCGACCGGCTGATCCTGCTTGGCGCGGGCGAAGGCACGGCGCAGCTCCGCCCTGACGGTTCGACCCAAGTCAGCGGCATGATTGGCGCGATCAGCAGCCGGGCGATGGTCGGCAGCGCCACGGTCCGCGGCGAGCCCGGCCGCGCGATCCGGATCGATTTGCCGCGGCAGATTCAGCTCTACTCCATTTCAGGCGGCCGCATTTCGGTCGACGAAATCGTCAGCGACCTGCCGGCCAGCCCCAGGCTTGATCCGACCGGGACCCTGAGTTTCCGATTCGGCGGCCGGATTCGAATCAGCGGCGACGCCGAGGGCGATTATCGCGGCGACATGCCGATCACCGCCGATTATCTCTGAGGCGCGATTACCTCCACAACGAACCAATGTTTAGCGCGGCATTAACCACGTCGCTGAGCAAAGCCGTAAGCGGGCGCGGTTAATGGGATGATCACGGGTGACCAGACCAGGCGGTCGGGCAGCCGCCTTGATTTTGGAACCAGTGGGGAAGACGAAATGAAGAAATTTCTTGGTAAGACGGCGCTCGTTGCGGCGCTGACGCTGTCGGCGACGCCGGCTTTCGCGGTCAATCCCAACCAGCAGGCGACCGCCAACGCGCGGATCATCAAGCCGCTGGTGCTCACCTGGGTGCAGGACCTCGACCTCGGCACGATCGTGCTGAGCGGCGCCGGCGCCTGGACGGGGGCAGTCGTGAGCGTTGACCAGAATGGCGGCTTCAGCTGCACCGACGCCAACGTGACCTGCTCGGGCACGACGGCCGAGGCCCGCTATCACCTGGCCGGCACGAACCAGCAGGTCGTCGACATCACGGTGTCGCCGTCGATCACTCTGAACAACCTGACGGACGGCGTATCGTCGCTGAGCATGACGGTTGATGCCCCGGCGACGGTCACCATGCCCAACAGCGGGGCGCTTGGCGTTGAATTCGGCGTTGGCGGCTCGATCAGCGTCGATTCGACCACTCCGGACGGCGTCTATCAGGGCGTGTTCGACGTTACCGCCGACTATCAGTAAGCCTTGCCGCCGCGGCCCGTCGGGCCGAGCGGATCGAGAGGGGGTCGCCGGCAACGGCGGCCCCTTTTTCTGACCGCTGAACAGGGATGGTGAACCGATTATAAACCATTCCGGATCAAAGAGGAGCGATCACTCCAGAATGGAGACAATTGGGGGTCGCTCATGTCCGTTATTTCCAAGTCCCTGACCGGCGCGTTGCTGATCGCCATCACCACCCTGCCGGTCGCGGCCAGGGCCGGGGTCGGCGACCTGCTGGTGGCGCCAACCAGGATTGTCCTCGACGGCCGCCGTGGCACGGAGGTCATCCTCAACAATATCGGCGATGCGACCGCGACCTATCGCGTTTCGGTCGAGTTTCGCCGGATGACGGCCGAGGGCCGGCTCGAGGACGTCGCCGAGCCGAGCGCCGCCGAGAAGCTGGCCGAGGAGATGATCGTCTATGCGCCGCGCCGGGTCACCCTGGCGCCGCGCCAGCCGCAATCGATCCGGATCTCCGCCCGGCCGCCGCAGGGCATCCCCGACGGCGAATATCGCGTACACCTGCTGTTCCGGGCGATTCCGCCTACCCGTCCGGTCGCCGCCAAGCCGGCGGAGGCGCCCAGGGGCCTGAGCTTCGCCTTGACCCCAGTCTATGGCGTGACCATCCCGGTCATCGTCCGCCTCGGCCAGCTGCAGGCGACGGCGGGGATCGCCAATGTCCATCTCGACAGCCAGGACGGCAAGCCGGTGGTGGCCATGGATCTCAGCCGCAAGGGCAGCCGATCGACTTTCGGCGAAGTCCGCGTGTTCAAGGCGGGGATCAAGGACCCGATCGCCCAGGCCCGCTCGGTGGCCGTCTATACGGAAGTCGGCGGGCGAAGCGTCGCCGTGCCGGTCAGCGACACGTTCAAGGGCGACATTCGCGGCCCGGTCACCGTCCAATATGTCGAAACCTATGACGATGGCGCCAGGACCATCGCCGAAACCCAGGCGGTCCTGCGCTAGGGGAGCCCGAGGGGTCGGGAACCGACATGCCGTCCGGCGGCACCTGGCTGCGCAAGGCGCTGACCCTGCTGACGCTCGGCGTTGGCGGGGTTTCGGCTGTTTCTGCAACCCCCGACACGCGGCTTTGGTCGCCCGACCCGGAAGAACAGTTCCTGCTCGACGTCAATCTTCGCCAGTTGCGCCTCAGCGAGGGGGTTCGCGCCTACCAGACGCCCGAAGGCACCTGCGTCCTGTTCGGCGACTTCCTGGCCGCGCTCGACGTGCCGCTGAAGATCGACATGGCGGCCAAGAAAGCGAGCGGCTGGGCGTTCAGGGAAAGCCACCGGGTCGACGTCGACCTGGCCGGCGGATCGGCCAGCTTCGGCGGCAAGCGCGAGGCAATCCGACCGGAAACGGTGCGCGAAACCGGTGACGGCTGGTGCGTCGACACGGCCGCGCTCGGCCGCTGGTTCGGGATTACGGTCAAGCCGGTGACCGCAGGATCGGTGCTGGTGATCGAATCGGACGCCAAGCTGCCGATCGAGCTGGCGATGGAGCGGCAGACGCGCGCCGCCAGTCTCAAGACGGCGAAATTCGACATCAACAGCCTTCCCCAGGTCCGCCTCCCCTACCGGATGTGGCGGGCGCCGGCGCTCGACTTCGTCGTCAGCGGCGGAATCACCTACCGGGCCAAGGACGGGGCGAGGATCGACCGGCGCACATCGGTCTATGCGGCGGGCGAGATCGCCAAACTGTCCTACGACGCGCAATTCTCGACCACCGACAAGGGGGTGCCGAGCGCCTTCCGCTTCCGCGCCTATCGATCCGACCCGGACGGTGGTCTGCTGGGCCCCTTGAAGGCCACGCATTTCGGCTTCGGCGATGTCGCCGGCTTCGACAGCCGACTGACCGGAAGCGCCGCCAGCGGCCGGGGCGCGGTTGTCACCAACCGGCCGGTGCGCAGCCTTTCCTCCTTTGACCGCACCCGGTTTGAAGGCGACCTTCCGGCCGGCTGGGAGGCCGAGATCTACCGCAATGGGGAATTGCTCGGTTTCGCCCGGCCTGACGGCAGCCAGCGTTATGTCTTTGACAATGTGCCCTTAATGTATGGCGAAAACCAGATCAGGATCGTCCTCTACGGCCCGCAGGGCCAGACCCGGACGAAGGAGGAGCTGATCAATGTCGGCCAGGACAACGTCCCGTCCGGCAAGACGTGGTACTGGGCCGGGTTCAGCCAGCCGGGCCGCGACTTGCTGTCGTTCCGCAAGCCGCCAGATGACGTTGGCCAGCAGCCCGAGGCGCAGGCGGCAATTGCGGTCGAGCACGGCCTGGATGAGCGCACCTCGGTCGGCCTGCTCGCCCGGGCGATGCTGATTCACGACGAGAAACTGACTTTCTTGGAAGGCAGCGTCCGCCGATCAATCGGACCGGCCCTGGTCGAACTGTCCGGCGCTTATGACGGCAAGGGCGGCACCGCCGCCCGGGTCCAGGCGCTGGCGAGGATCGGCTCGGTCAATGCCACCGTCGAAGCGCTGCTCGCCAACGATTTTCACCTGCGCGGCGACCGGCCGCAGACGATGCGCGAGGCGCGGGTGGCGATCGACGCGCCGATCCGCATCGGCCGGACTGTGCTGCCGGCGCATGTCGGCGTCCACTACACCGACCGGCAGGACGGATCGAAGCAGCTCGAGGCCGCCGCCCGGCTGTCGGCGAGCATCGAGCGGTTCAACCTGGCCACTGATATTCGCTATCGCCGTCAATACCTTAGGTCGGGGCCGTCGCCGCCGAGCGAGCTCGAATGGTCATTGCTGGGTTCCGGCCGCGTCGGCGATGTCCGCCTGCGCGGCCAGTCGACGTTCGACCTGGCGCCGGAGCGGCGGTTCCGCTCGGCGGAACTGTCGGCTTACTGGTCGGCGTCGGACAAGGTCGATTGGGAGGCGGCGCTCGCCTATGACGGGCCGAACAATCGCGGCCGGGCGCGCCTCACCCATATCCGGCGCCTCAGCAGCATGGCGCTGGCGGTGACCGGGGAAGCGGCGACCGACGGCTCGCTGGCGATCGGCTTCAACCTCAATTTCTCGCTCGATCCGGGCAGCGGCTTCCGCCTGTCGCGCCAGCCGCTGGCCAGCGCTGGGTCGGTGCAGGCGCGAGTCTATCGCGACCTCAACGACAATGGCGTGCGCGACCATGCCGAACCCTATGAGAAAGGGGCGCTGGTCACCACCGGCACCCGGCTGGCCGAGAAACTGACCGACGCCAACGGTTCGGTGATGGTCGCGGGCCTGGCCGCCTTCACCCCGGTCACCGTCGGAATCGACGAATCCAGCCTGTCCGACCCGATGCTGGTGCCGAAAAAGGCGCTTCAGGTCGTCATTCCGCGCCCCGGCGTTCCGGCCGAGGTTGAAATCGGCTTGGTTGGAGGCGGCGATATCGAGGGCGCGCTGGTGAAAAGCGGGGGCATCGGCTTCGAAGGCCTCGCCGTCGAACTGCTCGACGCCAATGGCAAGGTCGTCGCCACGGCGCAAAGCGACTTCGACGGCTTCTTCCTGTTCGAACGCGTGCCTTACGGCACCTATCGGTTGAGGCTGACGGCGGAGTCCGCCGGGATCGCCAAGCTGATCGCCGATCTTAACGTCGCCGCCAGCGTCAGCGCCGACCGATCGGTCGCTCGCCTCGGCGCGATCCACGTCGAGCCGCTGCCGCAACTCGCTTCAAGCCGATAATCTCGATCACGATAGTTGTCTGGCGCGACTTCGCTGCCGGCCCTTATTCGCCCAGCGCTTGCGATACTGTCATTATATGACTGATATTAAGGCGATTTTTCCAGACGCGAGACGTTATTGCGAATGCGCCGCAGTCGCAGCAACTTAACGAAGAAAGGTGTGCGGCATGCCGCCGGAGGTTCAACCCCGTCGGTCTGCAATTCAGCGCCGAATCGCCGAATCTTAGCCCATTCGGAGCAGGCAATCGGACAGTCCCCCGGACTGTCCTGAACTGCCTGCCTCTTCGCGATCCGACGGTCCAAGGCCCAGGCATCTTGGCTGCGTCGGATGGTGCGGTCGAGAAGACTCGAACTTCCACGGCCTTTCGGCCACAGCGACCTCAACGCTGCGCGTCTACCAGTTCCGCCACGACCGCACGTGAAATGAACCGGCAAGAACGCCGGCACTGGCAAGGCGCGGCCCCTAGCAAAGCCGTCTGGGCAGCGCAATGGCGCCGGAGCCGCACGATCTTGCGGCCTATAATGGGACAATCCTTAAAGCGCCGTTTACCATTTTCGCCGAAGCGCGTTAGGCTGGTCCGATGCTGCTCCTTACCGCAGTC
>DASSPS010000023.1:0-20670 GCA_035699505.1 Sphingomicrobium sp.
GGCCGATGCCGCCATAAACGACCAGGCTCTGCGGATCCTCGGCGACCTCGTCGTCCAGGTTGTTCATCAGCATCCGCACCGCCGCCTCGGTCGTCCAATGCTTCGCCTTGATCTCGCTGCCACGGCGGGCACGGATGCGGCTCATATTCCTGATCTGATCATCGCGCGCCACGAAAAGCTCCCCTCTGCGATTCAGCTTCGGGCAGAATCAGTAGCTGTATAGACAACTATGTACGAATTGGGATAGCCCAAAAGAAGCGGCTCGGGAGGCCAGGCTAGACGGTGAAACTATCTTCGAACTCGAACCGACTGCCGGGGTGAGTAAGCCTGGCATAGGAGACCAGTCGAGCGTTTGACCATGTCTGGCGAATCAGCAACAGGCACGGTTCGGACGCTTTGATCCCGAGGAGATCGATGGCATTTTCCGATGGCATCACCGCGCGAACGACATGGTCCACCCGCTCAAGTGGTGCAGCGCGCATCAGGAATTGATTGGGCGTTATCGCAGTGAAGTCGGCCTGATCGTAGCCAGGCGCTGCTGCTCCAAGGACAAATCGTTCTTCGAGTTGGATCGGAACCCCCGCTTCCGAATGGACAATGATCGAATGGAAGATCTGTGTTCCGATCGCGACACCTAGAAGCGGTGCAGTTCTGCGGGTGGCCTTTTCAGAAAGATTCTGGACGACCTTCGCGCTATGCTGGTGCCCCCGCGACCTTATCTCATCCGCAATATTGCGAATTTCGATGATATGGCCCTTGGCTGCTGGTTCAGCGACGAACGAACCCACTCCGGGCAAGCGGACGAGCACGCCGACATTTTGAAGCTCACGAAGAGCCCGGTTGGCCGTCATCCTGGA
This sequence comes from Sphingomicrobium sp., assembly GCA_035699505.1. GTDB lineage: Bacteria > Pseudomonadota > Alphaproteobacteria > Sphingomonadales > Sphingomonadaceae > Sphingomicrobium. Next base: position 858 of record DASSPS010000023.1, read on the forward strand.
AACGCTGAACTTCTTCAACAGCTCGGATTCAGAGCCTACGCGGTCGCCAGGTCGAAGTTCGCCGCGACTGATTCCATCGAGGATATATTTCTTGATCGCCGCATAGCGTGGCTCTGGCGAGCTCTGCCCAAAACGCTCGTTTGCAGTCGCCATGCGATTTTAGTCTCCCACGCCTCAACTGATCATCGGTCTAAGGTGACCACTGCGAAAATGGAAGGCGAAGTGTCAGGGGTTCGATTTCCCTCAGTTCCGCCAGCCCTCTTGCTGCCCTGGCAGGGGCTCGTCCCGGCGGTTTTTCGCTTTGCCGTTAAAGGCTTCAGCCTGCGCTCACGTCAGGAACGGCGACTCCCTCCATTCGTTTTAACCACAGCAACGGCGGGACGCGGTGCCCCGCCCTGTTCCCTGGAGGAGTAGACCATGGCCTATGATCGTTATGACACGCGGCGCGACCCGCGTGACCGCTGGCGCGCGCAAGACCGCAGCGACCGCGAACGCGGCATGAGAGATCGCGACGAGCGCGGCTTTTTCGAACGGGCCGGCGACGAAATCGCGTCCTGGTTCGGCGATGAGGACGACGAGCGGCGGCGCCGCCAGGACATGAGCCGCCATGAGCTCGGCCACTTCGCCCGCGAGCGCGACCTGCCGCCGCGCGGGCAAAGCTGCTGGGACCGTGGCGAGGAGGATCGCGGCATGGTCGGAACGTCGTCCTACCGCGGCTATGGCGGCGAGGGCCGCGAAAGCAGCGGCCGGATGTGGAGCGCGGGCCGGTCGGACGAGCCCGAGCGCGGCTACCGGCCGATGACCGGCGACTATGGCCTTGGCGAACGGCCGGACTTCAGCCGCGGCGAGTGGGGCCAATCGCGCCCGATCAGCGGCGGCGCCCGCGAGCGCAGCCACGACCCGCATTATGCCGAATGGCGCAACCGGCAGATCGAGGAGCTCGACCGCGACTATGACGATTATCGCCGGGAGAACCAGTCGCGCTTCGAGAGCGACTTCGGGGAGTGGCGCTCCAAGCGCCAGGCCAAGCGGCAGCTGCTCGGCCAGGTCCGCGACCATATGGAAGTGGTCGGCGCCGACAACCAGCGTGTCGGCACGGTCGACCGGGTCGCCGGCGACAAGATGATCCTCACCAGGTCGGACGAGGAGGCCGGCGGGGCCCATCACTCGGTGCCGTGCACGATGATCGACCGCATCGAGGACAATCAGGTCATCCTCGACTGCGATGCCGAGCAGGCGAAGAAAAGCTGGCGGGACGAAAGCCGCGACCGGGCGCTGTTCGAGCGCGAGGACCAGGGCGAAGCCGGCGCGCATATGCTCAACCGGAGCTTCTCCGGCACGTACCGTTGACGGACCGCGCCGGCGCCTTGCGCCGGTGAGGGAAAGGGCCCGGCCTGCACCCCCGCAGGCCGGGCCTTTTCTATTGGCTGCGACGAGCTTACCGCTTGGCGTTCCGACGAAGGAGAGATCGATGGCCCGCGCCTGGCATTTGATGAGCCGTCCGAGCGGCATGCCTACGGAAGAGAATTTCGCGCTCAGGGAGGTCAGCCTGCCGCCGATCGAGGACGGCATGGTCCATGTCCGCAACCGCTGGCTGTCGGTCGACCCCTACATGCGCGGCCGAATGAACGACGTGAAGAGCTATGTGCCGTCGTTCCAGCTCGGCGAGCCGATGGACGGCGGCGCGGTCGGCGAGGTGGTCGAGTCCAAGGCCGAAGGGGTCGCGCCCGGCGACCTCGTCATGCACATGGCTGGCTGGCGCGACGAAGCGGTGTTGCCGGCCGCCGCGGTCAACAAATTGCCCGCCATCCCCGGCGTCGGCGAACAGGCTTTCCTCGGCAATCTCGGCTTGACCGGCGGGACCGCATACTGGGGCCTCCTCGACGCGGCGCGGGCGAGGGAAGGCGACGTGGTCTTCGTCTCGGCGGCGGCCGGGGCGGTCGGGTCGGCGGTGGTGCAGATCGCCAAGGCCAAGGGCATGACCGTCATCGGCTCGGCCGGCGGGCCGGACAAATGCGACTTCGTCCGCTCGCTGGGCGCCGACGCAGTGATCGACTACAAGGCCGGGCCGCTGGTCAAGAGCCTGGCGGAGGCGGCGCCGAAGGGCATCGACGTCTATTTCGACAATGTCGGCGGCGACCACCTGGACGCCGCTCTGGCGCACGCCCGCAAGGACGCCCGCTTCGCCATCTGCGGGATGATCGAGGGCTATAATGCCGCCCAGCCGATGTGCTTCCGCTACATCATGCGGGTGATCGCCATGCGCATCAGCCTGAAGGGCTTCATCTACACCGACTATCTTCCCCGAAACGCCGAATTCTATGCGGAAATGGGCCCATGGGTCGCGACCGGCAGGGTAAAGGGCCGCGACACGGTCGTCGCCGGGCTGGAGGCGATGCCAGACGCCTTCCTGGGGCTGTTCCGGGGGGACAACACCGGCAAGATGCTGGTGAGGCTCGACTGATTTTCGGAACCATCCGGACGGCCAGCGAATTGGCGGTGTGTGAAGGATCCACAATGAGCTATTATTTCTCCACGCGGATCGAATGCACATTCGATGAGGCGGTTGATCGCACTCGCCAGGCCCTCCTTTCCGAGGGGTTCGGCGTCATCAGCGAAATCGATATATCCAAAACGTTGCGTGAGAAGATTGGGGTTGAGTTTCGCCAGTACAGAATCCTTGGCGCCTGCAACCCCACCCTCGCTTATGAAGCGCTGCAGATCGAAGACAAGGTCGGCACGATGCTGCCGTGCAATGTCGTTGTTCAGTCCGTTCAGGAGGGAGTGGAGGTCGCCGCCATCGATCCGGTCGCATCCATGCGGGCAATCGCCAATCCCGAGCTGACTGAAAAGGCTGCGGCCGTGGCAGCCATGCTCAAGCGCGTGATCGAAAAGGTCGGAGCCCCGGCCAGGGCTGAACAGACAGCCTGATCGTCAGCCTCTTGCGGCCATTCGGCTCCGGCGCCACCGGGCGAGGGACGCGGCGATGAAGACCAGGACGCCGGCCCCAACAAACCATAGGATCATCGCGCCAAAGCCGGCGTCCTGGTGCGGGGGGTCCGCCATCCCGGTCGCATCGGCCCGTCTGGAACTGTGGAAGGCGGGTGCGGCCAAGGCCGGCCCGACCGGCAAAGGTGGGGGCGCGGCTGTTGTGGCGATGTCCGAACCGGGGTCTTGAGGCTTATCCGGATTCGGATTTTTGTCCGATGACTGGCTCGCACCCTTGGGGGGCAATTTCGCGGCCAATTTCCGGGCGTCGGCGATCTCTCCCTTCAAGCCCGCATAATCCAGGGCCCCGTTTGCAAGGGCATCGCCGACGATGAAGGCAGGGGTCCCATGAATCCCAGTGGAGACGGCGAGCTCGAAATTGCGGGCCACCTGCAGTTCAATCTCCGTTTCGTAGCGCTTGAGGTCACGTTGCAACCGCTCCCAGTCGATCCCCGCCTTGCGCGCGGCGGCGCGCAGCGCAGCGGCGTCAAGCGGCCCGGGCGTCGACATTAGCGCGTCGTGCATCGCTTCGTGGCGCCCCTGGAATTGCGCGGCGATTGCGGCGTTCGCCGCGGCTTCCGAATTCGGCCCGAAGATCGGAGTGTCCCGATAAATGACTCGAACGCGCCTGTCCTCGGCGAGCGCCCGCGACACATCGGCATGATATTTTCGGCACGCCGGGCATTGGTAATCGAAAAAATAGACAATCGTCAGATCAGAGGATTTGGCCCCGCGGACCGGGGCGAACCCAGGTTCGAAAAAATCCGCCTTGCTGATCTCGGCAATTGGTGTCCCCTGATCCGGCTGTTGCGCAGCGCCGCCCCCCGGCAGCATAGCGAACAGAGCGGCGCCGGCGGCGAATGACTTAAGAAATCTCATAAACTCCACTACTTATGCTTGATGAAAGCCCAGATAAGGGATTGTCCGGATATAGCCAGCAGGGCTTTTGCCAATCTTAAAGTCTGACTGTGCAGGCGGCCGGCTGCCGGTGTGACAGCCGGACTGGAGGACGGCCCACCGAAGCCAGACGACCGTCCAGGGAAGGTGCTGGCAATGCTGACGCCTTGCCGGGGGCGTCCCGCGGCGGCCATTCGGGCAAGATGCGGGTCAAGGGCCAGGCTCGGCGGCGGACTGCGAACCCAGGGCTTCGGGAAGCGACGAAGTCGCGATAGATGATCCTATGCGAATCGAAGGCGACTACAAGAAAGACGGCTATGCGACGATCAGGGGGCTGATCCCGCCGGAAGTCGCATCGAATCTGTTCAGGCAGCTGCAGATCGACCTCGCCACGGCCGGCAAATCGTTCGAGACCTTCGCCAAGTCACAGCCTTTGTCGAAGCAGCGGACCATCGATATTTCCGGCCATTTCTACCGGCCGCTGACGACGTTCCTGTGGGGCCTGACGCCGATGATCGCCGAACTGACCGGCGCCGACCTCCTGCCAAGCTATGATTATTTCCGAATCTATCAGAAGGACGATGTCTGCCGGGTCCATTCCGACCGTCCGTCCTGCGAACACAGCGTGTCCCTGACGCTCGCCTATAGCGACAATATCCCCTGGCCGCTCCAGGTCGGCTCGACTCGAGTCACCGAGGAGGAGCCTTGCGTCGACGATTTCGGCGATGAGCCCTTTACCTCCGTCGAGATGCAACCCGGCGACGCCGTCCTCTATCGGGGGATCGACCTCCGCCACGGCCGAACCCAGCCCAACCCCAATCTATGGTCGGCGCACCTGTTCCTGTTCTGGGTGGAGCGCGGCGGCATATTCGAGCAGCATGCATTCGATGCGCAGCGGCTCAAGTCGGAACTGGAACGAGTGAGCAACCTGAAGACTTGAAGGGCGCCGAAGTCCCGGGATAGCCGCTGCTGACCATTCTCCGCCACCAGTCGAACCTCGGCATCGCCACCCTAACGGTTAAATGTGCAGGCGGCCGGGTTGCCGCTGCGATAGCCGGTCTGCAGCGCCGCCATGCGCTGCGCCGAACTGCCATGGGTGAAGCTTTCGGGGACGACCGTGCCCTGCGCCTGTCGCTGCAGCGTGTCGTCGCCAATCGCCTCGGCGGCGCGCATCCCTTCCTCAAGGTCGCCTTCCTCCAGGATCGATCGGCCTTGCGGGTCCTTGGCGTTGGCCGCCCAGACGCCGGCGTAGCAGTCGGCCTGCAGTTCGACCTGCACCTGGATTGCATTGCCGTCGGTCTTGCTGGCGCCGGCCTGCGCCCGCTGGGCCTGGTCGAGCGTGCCCTCCAGGTTCTGGACATGGTGGCCGACTTCGTGGGCGATGACATAGCCCTGGGCGAAATCGCCCGGCGCCTGGAAACGGCGCGCAAGTTCACTGAAGAAATCGGGGTCGATGTAGATCGATTGGTCATTGGGACAGTAAAAGGGGCCCATTTGAGCCTGACCGGCGCCGCAGCCGGTCTGGGTGCCGCCAGTGTAGGCAATTAGCTTGGGCTCGACGTAGCGTGATCCCGAAGCTTGAAAGATCTGGCCCCAGACCCGGTCGGTTGATTCCAGCACCCCGACCAGCACGCGCTGATCTTCCGGCGCAAGTGTCGACCGGCCGCTGCCGCTGGTCGTGGTCCCGCCCGGAATCAGCCCGCCGCCGCCGAACTGCGTAAGCGCGCAATAGCCGAGGAGGAGGATGGCGACGCCTATCAGTCCGAACCGGCTCGCCACAAGCGGCAGCAGGCAGCCCAGCAGGTTGCCGCCGCCCAGGGACGCGCCGGGCGAACCGGTGCGGTCGAAGAAATTGTCGCTGTTGTCGTCGCCGAGGCGCATGGAGAATCCTTCCGTTACGTGCACGAAATGCGCAAGCGCGGCGGCGGTTGCAAAATCTATCGTCGCCAGCGACAGGCGACGGCGAAGGAGATCCCATGATTCTGGACGGAAAAGTCGCGCTCGTCACCGGTTCTACCTCGGGCATCGGCCTCGCCATCGCCCGGGCCCTGGCGGCCGAAGGCGCCAGGGTGATGCTCAACGGGTTCGGCGATCCGGCCGAGATCGACCAGCTCAAGGCCGATCTTGGCGCTCCCCACGACGGCGCCGACCTGTCCGATCCGGCGGCGATCGCGGCGATGATGGCGCGCTGCTCGGCCGAGCTCGGCGCGCCCGACATCCTGGTCAACAATGCCGGCATCCAGCATGTTTCGCCGGTCGAAAGCTTTCCGGTCGCCAAGTGGGACGCACTGCTTGCCGTCAACCTGTCGGCGGTGTTCCACACCACCCGCATGGCGCTACCGGCGATGCGGGCCAAGGGGTGGGGGCGGATCGTCAACACGGCCAGCGCCCACAGCCTGGTCGCCTCGCCCAACAAGAGCGCCTATGTGGCGGCGAAGCATGGCGTCGCCGGCTTCACCAAGGCGGTGGCGCTGGAAGCGGCCCGTGATGGCGTCACCGTCAACTGCATCTCCCCCGGCTATGTCTGGACGACCCTGGTCGAAAACCAGATTCCTGACACGATGAAGGCGCGCGGCCTGACCCGCGATCAAGTGATGAACGACGTGCTGCTGGCCGCCCAGCCGACCAAGCGCTTCGTCACGCCGGAAGAAGTCGCGGCGCTGGCCCTGTTCCTGTGCCGCGACGAAGCCGGGTCGATCACCGGCGCCAACCTCAGCATGGACGGCGGCTGGACTGCGGCCTAGGCTCAACCGCCCATGCGCCGCCTATCCTTCTTTCTGCTCGCCATATTGTCAGCCTGCGCGTCCGTGCCCCAAGCGGGGCAGGTCATCGAGCGGGCGCCACGCGAGTGGCGGTTGGTCGCCACCGCCGATGACCGCGACCGGCTGCGCGATTGGCGGGATGCCTTCGTCGAGGGCCTTCGCGAGGCGCGCGCGGCTGGCCACGAAGTCGATATCGCCAGGGAAGGGGCGCTGCTGGACCCGGACTCGGCGCTCGGCGGCGGTCCAATCCCGAACGGGAATTACCGCTGCCGCATGACCAAGCTCGGCGCCAAGACCGAAGGCATGCTTCCCTTCGTTGCCTACCCGGCCTTCCAGTGCCGGGTGCGGCAGGAACGGGACCTGCAGGGCTTCGCCAAGCTGACTGGCTCGCAGCGCCAGCTGGGGCTGATCTTTCCGGGCGACGCCCTGCGCCAGGTGTTCCTCGGCACCCTTCTGCTCGGCGACGAGGCGCGGTCGATGCAATATGGCCGGGACCGGGATCGCGACGTTGCCGGCTTCGTCGAGCGGATCGGCCCGGCTCGCTGGCGAATGATCCTGCCGCGCCCGCATTTCGAATCCGACATTGATGTGCTGGAACTGGTTCCGGTCGCCTAGAGGGATGGTTTTACCATGAGGCTTGCCTTCGCTACGCTGCTCGCCGCCATGACGCTGCCAACGCCCGCGGCCGCCGCGACCCTGAAGGAATCCATTGCTGCCGACATGCCGCAGTTGATGACTTTGTATCGCGACCTTCACGCCAACCCGGAATTGTCGATGCAGGAGGTGCGCTCCCCGGCCAGGCTGGCGGCGGAGGTGCGCAAGCTCGGCTTCCAGGTGACCGAGAAGGTCGGCAAGACCGGAGTCGTCGCGGTGATGAAGAATGGGCCTGGCCCGACCCTTCTGCTGCGCGCCGACATGGACGCGCTGCCGGTCAAGGAGCAGACCGGCCTCCCCTTCGCGTCGAAGGTGGTCGGAACATTGCCGACCGGGGCTGAATCCCCGGTGATGCACGCCTGCGGGCATGACACGCACATGACCGCCTGGCTCGGTACCGCCAGGCGGCTGGCCGCGATAAAGGATCAATGGTCGGGAACCTTGGTCATGATCCTTCAGCCCGGCGAGGAAACCAGCGAAGGCGCCATCGCGATGATGCAGGACGGCCTGTTCACGCGCTTTCCGAAGCCCAACTACGCCCTTGCGTTTCACGACGCGGCGGTGCTCCCGGCCGGCGTCATCGGCATCACGCCGGGCTATGCGCTGGCCAATGTCGACAGCGTCGACATCACCGTGCGCGGCGTCGGCGGCCATGGCGCGCTGCCGCAGACCACCAAGGACCCGATTGTCCTCGCCGCCAGGATCGTCACCACGCTGCAAACCCTGGTCAGCCGCGAAAACGACCCGCTCAACCCCGCCGTCGTCACCGTCGGCAGCTTCCAGTCCGGCGCCAAGCACAACATCATTTCCGATGAGGCGAAGCTTCAGTTGACGGTGCGCAGCTACAAGCCCGAAGTCCGCAAGGCCCTGCTGGAGGGCATCGCCCGGATCGCGCGCGGCGAGGCGATCGCCGCCGGCGTTCCCGACGAACGCATGCCGATTGTCACGGTGCGCGATGCGCTGTCGACTCCGGCGACCCTGAACACCGACCAACTGTCGGAACGGGCGAGGCGGCTGTTCACCGCCCATTTCGGCGCCGACCGCATGGCCAGCCCGCCGCCGGCCATGGTCGGCGAGGATTTCGGCCGCTACCGGCTGACCGATCCGGCGATGGAAAGCCTGCTGTTCTGGGTCGGCGGCACGCCGAAGGACAAATGGGACGCGGCCAGCGGCGATCCGCTCAAGCTGCCGTCGCTCCACTCGCCGTTCTGGGCGCCGGATGCCGAAGCGGTGATCTCGACCGCGACCGAGGCGCTGACAGTGGCCACGCTGGACCTTCTCAGGAAGAATTAATCGCTGGCCTCGTTGAGCCGCTCGATCTGGGCGGCCGTCAGTTCCATCGTCAATGCGGCGAGCAGATCGCGCGCCTGGTCGAGGCTGGTGGCGCTGGCGATGGGAGCGGTGATCCCGGGCTGGGCCTTGGTCCAGGCCAAAGCGACCGTTGCGAGGGCGGCCCCGGTTTCGGCCGCGATCTCGTCCAGCGCCGCGAGCACCCTGGGCCCCCGGCCTTCAAGATAATCGATGTTGCGCATTCCGCGGACCGATTTGCCGAGGTCATCGGCTGACCGGTATTTGCCGGTCAGGAATCCGTTGGCGAGGCTGTAGAAGGGGAGGATACCCAAGCCATGCTCGAGCGCCGCGTCGAGCAGGGGGCCTTCAAGCTTTTTGCGTTCGACCAGATTGTACCAGGTCTGGAGGACGGACGGACGGGCGTAGCCCTGAGCGTCGGCGACCTGGATTGCTTCGCGGACCCGATCGGCAGAATATTGCGACAGGCCGATGGCGTCGATCTTGCCGGCCTTGCGGAGCTGGTCGAACGCCCCGAAGCTGTCGGCCAGGGGCACGCTCTCATCGTCCTTATGCTGGTAATAGAGATCGATCCGATCGATTCCCAGGCGAGCCAGCGACGCATCCGCCGCCTGCAGCACTTTCTCCGGCGCGAGTCCTTCGAAAAAACCAACCTTGGTGGCGATGAGGACTTTGTCGCGCTTGGCCGGATCGCGCTTCAACCAATTGCCGATCACGGTTTCGCTTTCGCCGCCGCTGTGGCCGGGGGCCCAGGCCGAATAGACGTCGGCGCTGTCGATCATGGTCCCGCCGGCGTCGACGAAGGCGTCGAGAATATCGAAGCTGGTCGGCTCGTCCGCCGTCCACCCGAACACATTGCCGCCGAGCACCAGCGGCGCGATCGTGAGGTCGCTGTTTCCCAGCGCGCGTTTTTTCATGTGTGGTCTCCCCTTCCGTCATTGCGAGGAGCGAAGCGACGAAGCAATCCACCTTTTGAAAATGCCTCTGGATTGCTTCGCTTCGCTCGCAATGACGGTCGATGGGCACCCACGTTCATCACTTGTTTGTAAAATTTAGCGACACCCGTGGTCATGTCGGCAGATTTGACAAAGCTGGTGCATTGCAGGGGCTGATCGCCTTCTGGAGCCACGCGCTCGCCGCGGCGGTATTCGTCGGCCTGCTGATCTGGCGGCTGGGCGCCGGCGCCCGCGATCCCGGGCAGCGCTTGCTGCTTGCCGGCTTCGCGGTCACCGCCTGCTGGGCCTGGCTGTCGGCGATCGCTCCGGGCGAGCTGATGACCCGGTTCGCCGAAACCGCGCGCAACCTCATCTGGGTCGGCCTGCTCTACAGCCTGTCGGTCAAGGGCGCGGAGCGGCAGCATGGCGTGAAACTGGTCTATGCCGCGGTCGGCGCCGTCATCGGATTCCAGCTGGTGGCCGACACCATGCTTGCCATGACCGGCAATCTGGCGGCGGCCGAAACCGCGACCCTGCTCAGGATCACCACGGCCGCCGGCGCCCTGGTGCTGGTCCACAACCTCTACGGCCAGGCCTCGCCCTCGAGCCGGACCAACATCCGGCTGGCCATGCTCGGGCTGGCGCTGAGCTGGGTTTACGACCTCAACCTCTACACGATTGCCTATCTCGATCCGCATACCGCCTCCAACCTGGTGCCGTGGCGCGGAGCGCTGATCGCGTTCACCGGGCCACTGTTCGCCATGGGCGCGCGGAGCGAGGAGGGCTGGCGCATCCGCCTGTCCCGCGCCGCCACCTTCCAGTCGCTGTCGCTATTGGCCATCTGCGGCTATTTCGCCGTCATGGCGATCCTCGCCACCGCGCTGCGCGGGTCGGGGCGAGACCTGTCGCAAGGCCTGCTGGTCGCCATCCTCGCCGCGATGACGGTTGGCGCCATGGTCCTTCTGCCCAGCGCTCGCGCGCGCAGCTGGGCGAAGGTCAAGGTCGCCAAGCATTTCTTCGAACATCGCTACGACTATCGCGGCGAATGGCTGCGCTTCACTGAAACCATTGGCCGGGTCGACGCCGACGCGCTGCCGCTAGGGGAGCGGGTCATCAAGGCCTTCGCCGACATCCTCGACGTGCCCGGCGGAACGCTGCTCGTCGCCGACGATTCCGGGGCGCTGGTGACGGCGGCATCGTGGAATTGGCCGGGGCGCAATCCGCCGGCGGAGCAGCCGGACGAGTCGCGGGCGTTCTGGGATCATGTCGAATCCCGCGGTCGGATCCTGGAGTTTGCCGCTCACCGCGAGCAATGGGGCTCGCCGCGTGACCTTCAGGCGCCGATCCCGGACTGGTTGGCGACCGACCGCCGCGCCTGGGCCGGAGTCCCGCTGATCCACAACGACCGACTGGTCGGGCTCGTCCTCCTGACCGGGCCGGAGCTTCGGCGAACCCTCGACTGGGAGGATTTCGACCTGCTCCGAACCGCCGGCCGTCAGGCGGCGGCGGCCCTGGCCGAGGCGCACGGGCAGGAGGCCTTGTCCAACGCCCAGCGTTTCGAGGAATTCAACCGCCGCTTCGCCTTCATCCTCCACGACATCAAGAATCTGGTGAGCCAGCTGAGCCTCGTGTCGCGCAACGCCGAACGGCACGCCGACAATCCGGAGTTCCGGGCCGACATGGTGGCCACCCTGAAAAGCTCCGTTGGCAAGATGAACGATCTGCTTGCCCGGCTCGCCCCACAGGCCGGCGGCCGGCCGCACCACAGCGAACCGCAGCCGCTGCGTCCGATCCTCGCGGCAGCCATCGCCGCCAAGCGCCGCGACCGGGACGTGCAACTGCTCGGCGATACGTCGCTATGGGTGGTGGCCGATGCCGCCGGCCTGGAGCAAGCGGTCGGCCATCTGCTTCAGAACGCGCTGGAAGCCTGCTCCGACCCTCAGCCGGTCGTCATCCGCGTCTTCGAGCGCGGCAGCGAGGTCGCCATCGCCGTCATCGACAAGGGCGTCGGCATGGACGGCGACTTTGTCCGCAACCGCCTGTTCCAGCCGTTCGCGTCGACCAAGCCCGGCGGCTTCGGCATCGGCTCGTTCGAGGCGCGCTCGATCGTTACCGCCATGGGCGGCAGGCTGGCGGTCGACAGCAAGCCCGGCGAGGGCAGCCAGTTCACCATCTATTTGCCCGCGGCCGAGGCCGCTGGCGTTGAAAGGCGCAAGATCGCATGACCGAGGAAAGCAAGCGTCCAGTCCTGCTCGTCGTCGAGGATGACGAGGGCCTGCAGCGGCAGCTGAAATGGGCCTATGAGGCCTATGAGGTGGTGTTCGCGAGCGATCGCGCCGCCGCGCTCGACCAGCTTCGCCTGCACGAGCCGGCGGTGGTCACCCTCGATCTCGGCCTGCCGCCCGATCCGGACGGCACCGCCGAGGGCTTCGCCACCCTGGTCGAGATGCTGCGGATCAAGCCCGACACCAAGATCATCGTCGCTTCCGGCCACGGCGCCCGCGAAAGCGCGCTCAAGGCGATCGCTCTCGGCGCTTATGACTTCTACCGCAAGCCGGTCGACATCGACGAGCTTGGCCTGATCGTCGCCCGCGCCTTCCATCTCAACGAGATCGAGAATGAGAATCGCCGGCTCGAGGCGGGGGGCGGCGGCGAGGTGCTTGGATCGATCATCACCAGCGATCCGGAAATGCTCAAGGTCGCGCGGACCATCGAGCGGGTGGCCAACGCCAACGTCTCGGTCATGCTGCTTGGCGCCAGCGGCACCGGCAAGGAACTGCTGGCCCGGGCGGTGCACGACAAGAGCGAGCGCAAGGAAGGCGCCTTCGTCGCGATCAACTGCGCGGCGATCCCGGAGAATCTGCTCGAGGCCGAGCTGTTCGGTTATGAGCGCGGCGCCTTCACCGGCGCGGTCAAGTCCAACATCGGCAAGATCGAGATGGCTGTGGGCGGCACCCTGTTCCTCGACGAGGTCGGCGACATCCCGCTGCCGCTCCAGGTCAAGCTGCTGCGCTTCCTCCAGGAGCGCGTGATCGAGCGGATCGGCGGGCGCCAGGCGATCGCCGTCGACACGAGGATCGTCTGCGCCACCCACCAGAATCTTGAAGCGATGATTGCCGACGGCCGGTTCCGCGAGGACCTCTATTATCGTCTCGCCGAAATCGTCGTGAAGATTCCGTCGCTCGGCGAGCGGGCGGGGGACGCGGTTCTGCTGGCGCGCCATTTCGTCAATCGCTTCGCTCGCGAGCTGGATTCGCGAGTCCAGTCGCTCGCCCCCGACGCCATCGCCGCCATCGACGCCTACCCCTGGCCGGGCAACGTCCGGGAGCTCGAGAACAGGATCAAGCGGGCGGTGATCATGGCCGACGGCAAGGCGATCGGCGCCGCCGACCTCGACCTGCCAGGCACGGTCGAGGAGGAACCGGTCGCCATCAACCTGCGCGCCGTCCGCGAGGTCGCCGACCGCCGCGCCATCCGCCAGGCGCTGTCGCGCACCGAGAACAACATTTCCGGCGCCGCCAAGCTGCTTGGCATCAGCCGGCCGACGCTCTACGACTTGCTCAAGCAATATCGTCTGCAAGCGTAGGCAAGCATTCGACAAGCGCGGTTGCTTGACCCGCGCCCGCCGTTATCGTCCCTCGCCTCACTTGGCCGAGGGACTCCCATGGACCGCCGCGAATTTCTGACCAGTACCGGCGCCACCGCGCTGACCCTTCCATTCCTGTCGAGCGCGAAAGTTGCTTTCGCCCAGGCCGGCCCGGGCGATGTCGCGCTCAACGCCGTTTTCGAGCGGATCTTTCAGGAACAGGTGCGGACCTCGCCGACCACCGCCACCTTCCTCGGCCTCGACAAGGGCGAGCTTGCCCACCTGCGATCGCAGATCGACGTCCGCCCCGTTGCGCAGGCGCGCCGCGAGGAAGCGGCCCGGACCGACAAGTTCATCGGCTGGCTGGAAGCGGTGCCGGAGGCCGGCCTGTCGGTTTCGGGCAAGCTCAACCGCGAGGTCATCCTCTGGGACCTCAGGACCAGCAATGTCGGGCCCAAGCGCTTCGACATCGCCAACCCGCAAAGCCCCTATGAGGTCAGCCAGCAGGACGGCATCTATTTCTCCCGGCCCGACTTCCTGCACAGCGCGCATCCCATTGAGACGGCGAGCGACGCCGAGGCCTATCTGTCGCGCCTCGCGCTGTTCGATACCGAACTCGACAATGAAACGGCTGAGGTGCGCAGGCAGGCGGCGCGCGGCGTCCTGGCGCCGGGCTGGTCGCTCGACCTGGCCCTGAAGCAGATGAAGGAGCTGCGCGCGCCGGCGCCCGAGCAGAGCACGATGGCCGATTCCGTCGCCAGCCGCGCGGCCGCCAAGAACATCCCCGGCGACTGGCGTGCGCGCGCCGCCAGGATCGTCGCCGAGCAAGTCTATCCGGCGCTGGACCGCGAAATCGCTGCCGTCACCGCGCTCCGCCCGACGACGACGGCAGGCGACGGCATCTGGCGGGTCCCGCGCGGCGACGAGATTTACGCGGCGGCGCTCGCCGAGGCTACGACCACCACCTACAGCGCCGACGAGATTCACCAGATCGGCCTCCAGCAGGTCGCGGAGATCAGTGCCGAGCTGGACAAGATCCTGCGCTCGGCCGGCCTCACCGCCGGCAGCGTGGGCGACCGGCTGACCGCGTTCAACAAGCGGCCCGACCAGCTGTACCCGAACACGGACGCCGGCCGGACCCAGCTGATCGACGACCTCAATGTCGGCGTGAAGGCGATGTCCGCCAAGCTTCCGCAGGCCTTCCACACCTTGCCCAAGCAGCCGCTCGAGATCCGCCGGGTGCCGCCGGAAATCCAGGACGGCGCGCCCAATGGCTATTATCGGCAGGCGACGCTCGATGGGTCCCGCCCGGCGATCTATTTCATCAACCTCAAGTCGACCGCCGACTGGCCGAAATATTCGCTTCCGGCGCTGACCTATCACGAAGGCGTTCCCGGCCATCACCTGCAGCTCAGCATCGCCCAGCTGTCGCAGGACCTGCCGATGCTGCGCCGGATCGCTTTCTATTCGGCTTATGGCGAGGGCTGGGCGCTTTATTCCGAGCAGCTGGCCGACGAGCTGGGCGGGTTCAAGGGGTTTGAGCGCGCCGGCTACCTCCAGTCCTTCCTGTTCCGCGCCGAACGACTGGTGGTCGACACCGGTCTCAACCACAAGCGCTGGTCCCGCGAGCAGGCGACCGACCATCTCGTCGCGACAACCGGCTTCGAACGCAGCCGCGCCCAGCGCGAAATCGAACGCTACTGCGCCTCGCCCGGCCAGGCGTGCAGCTACAAGATTGGCCACATCGCCTGGGAACGGGCGCGGGCCAAGGCGCAGTCGGCGCTCGGGCCGCGGTTCGACCTTCGCGACTTCCATGAAATCCTGCTGGAAGGCGCCATGCCGCTGACCATCCTTGAAAGGCGCGTGGACGAACGGATCAGGGCGCGGCTGGCCGGCGGCACGGCGGAACGCGGCTAGGCCAGCTTCAATCGATGTCTGGCAGGGTGCCCGGGCTGGTCCGGCGATCCTGCCGGGCGTGGCGGTGAAGCTCCCACAGCTCCCAATAATCGTTGCGGCTGAAGGGCAGCAGCGAGGTCAGCGCAGAGACCGTGGCCGGCCCAAGCTGCTTCGTCACCTCGGCCAGGCGTTCGAACTTGGGCGAAATGCCCGCATCCAGCCGCCTGCCGGTTACTGTCTCCTCGATCAGCGATTCCTCCTCGGTGAGGATGAGCTCGGTCAGCAGCGTCACATAGTCGCGGATGAGGGCGCCGCCTTGCGGACCGGAGCGCTCGGCCAGCGCCGCGATCCGACGCCAGCCCGGATCGTCCGGAAAACCGCCCGCGTGCAGTGTATCCACCAGTGCCCGATGCTCTTTCTCCTCGGCCACCAGGAACTCCTCGGCCTCGCGCGTGCCGAAACGGAAGATTGCGAACAGCGAAATGGGCGCCAGGACCAGGGTCCCAAGCATGGCGAGCAACGGGTCGCTCGGGAACTGGTTGAACAGGGTGTGGATGGCGACTGCAACCAGCAATCCGGGCACGAACCACAAGGGGTTGAATCGATAATTCCGGGCTGCGGCATGCAGCCTGCGCTCGGCCATCTGGTGGGCGATGGCCGCCAGAATGGCCAGAGTGGTGCCGTGCATCACCGCCGTGCCGAGGCCGCGCACCATCCACACCGTCGACGGCAGGCCATGGAAGCGGATCAGGTAGATGATATTCTCGACCACGGCAAAGCCGGCGCCGACGGCGAAGCCCATGATGACCGCGTCAAGCTTCAGGCCGATCCGGTTGAACCGGAACAGGGTGATGACGATCAGCGCCTTCAACGCTTCCTCGATCCACGGCGCGACGAACCGGCTGTAGGCGTTGAAGCCGATCGGAAGCGTGTCGAGGAAGGCGCCGCTCAGCGGATACGTGGCGCAGGCGACGAGTCCGCCGAGCAGCAACAGGCCCATCACTTCCCAGAAGGTTACCAGCTTGAAGGCGTCCAGCCAGATGAAGACGGCGGTCAGAAGCAATACCGGAACGAGCGCCAACGACCAGGACAGGATGGCTTCGAAACCCATTACGCAAGCCTACATGATCTTGAGTGACGCAAGCAGTTCCGTCTTCCGGTAATCGCCGTCGGCCCAGCCGGCCGCGGCGCCGATCGAAAACACCATCGGCAGTCGTATGGCGAAGGTGAAGTTGAAGTCGAACTGGCCGCCAACATTGTAATAGCGATGCGATGTGCCGTCCGGCGCCTTGGTCGACATGGCGCCGGCGAACGCCGCCGGGCGGACATGGCTGAGGTAGAAGAAGGGCGTGCCGACTTCCGCGAAGCGGATCGGCGGCAGGTTGATTTCGCCGGTCAGCTTGCCGAACCGCCGGGCGGCGATCTCATTGATGTCGAACCCGGGGAAGCTTTCCATGTCGCGATAGCGTTTCTCCGGCCGGTCATCGACGTAATTGTTGCCGAACGCGCCGAAATAATAAGCGGCGAGCGGGTTGAGGCGCGGTCCCCAGGCGCTCCCCGCATGGGCGTAGATCCAGGCTGAGCTGTTGGCGAAGGGCAGGGGGACGCCATAGTCCAGGCCGCCATGGAGTTTCGGGAAGACTTCGTTCTGAGCGACATCGACATTGGCGGCCGCTCGCCAGGCGATGCCTTTCTCATGGTCGACGCCGCCCAGCGACTTGCGGGTGTTGGTATATTTCACTCCGCCTTCAAGCGACACGATGTTCCGGGGCGACACGATATTCTGCGCATTGGGCAGCCGCTCAAGACCGAGATAGACCGCCGCCGAGCCGAAGAAATCGAGCTGGCGCGGCGGATCGTAGATGCTCGTCTTGTCATAGCGCGCGATGAAGAAATCGCCTCGCCGGCTGCGCTCGACCGGCCCGAACAGGTCGTAAAAATCGGCGGCATTATGCTGGTAACTCAAGTCCCAGTTGAGCGTCTTGTACTGGATCTTCGCATGCAGCCGGTCGCGCATCGGCATGCTGTTGAACGGCGATACGCTGACCGAGGCGTTGATCTGATGGAATTGCAGCGGGTCCTCGAAATGGAAGAAATAGCCTGGCGAAATGGCGCCCTTGTAGCCTTCGACGATCGGGTAGCTGGCGGCGAACTTCAGCCGCTCGCTGGCGCGATACTTGCCGCGCTCGGTGATCAGCTCATCGAGCGGCACCTTGGCCGGCGACCCCGCGCCCCAGGCCTTCAGCTCAGGGTGGGTCGTAACGACTTTCGTGCCGAAGAATTCGATGGTCCCGAGGTCCTCGTGGGCCTTGGGCATGAAGCGCACCGGGCGCAGGCCCTCGCCGCCATATTCATAGGCGATCAGGCTTCCGTCGGCTTGCGGGTTGGGCCGGAAGAAGCCGGTCGAGGCATTGCTGACCGCCTCGAACTTCCGGCTGGCGATGTCGAAGCGGAAGACGTTCGACGCGCCGGTGTAATAGGAGGTGCCGTAAAGGCTCTTGCCGTCGGGCGCAAAGACGAAGCCTTCGGGCACGGCCGGCGGCATTTCCAGCCGTGAAATTTCCACCGGATCCTTGTCGATCGCCATGTCGGGCAGCGACCAGACCCGCATCGACTGCTTGCCGTTCACCTCGCCGAACGAGGCGGCGATCATCGACCCGTCGGGCGAGATGTCGAGGTCGAAGGGAGTCTCGCCATATTTGAACGTGTGCACCTGGTTGAAGCTGGTGTAGGGCGGCGGCAGGCGGACGATGGTCGCAAAGCCGTTCTGGTGGCGGATTCCCCACAACGACTTGTCGGCGGGATTGAGCGCGAAGTCGCCGATCCGCGCATCGCGCATCAGCATCTTCTTCCTGCCGGTATCGACATCGACCTGCATCAGGTCGCGGAAGGCGTAATTGTCGTCGGTGTAATAGGCCCTGCGGCTGTCGGCGTCGAAGGCGAGGCTGGTCACCTTGTAGAGCATCATGCCCTTGAGCTCTTGCAGCGGAGTCAGCTTACCGGTCGCCAGGTCCAGCCGGCCGACGAAGCCGATCTTGCCCGGGAAACGGAAGGCCGCGATCAGGCTGTTGGTCCGGGCATCGACGAACCCGCGCGACACCGACCCCAGGCCCTTGGCGCTGAGCGGCGTGTAATCGGTCAGCGGGTACTGGCCAAGCTTGGCCAGATTGCCGCGCTGGAAATCATGCTCCGAGGCGATCCACTCATCCCAGGCGTCGTCGAGCTTGCGGCCGAAAACGTGCCGGAACTGCGACCCGTAGAAGGCCTTGCTGTCCTCGCCGCGGCGGAGCCAGTCGACCATTCTTTCCGGCCCGTATTTCAGCGCCAGCCAGGAAATGAAGCGAGTGCCGTAGAGATAGTCGTTGACGCCGACCTGGAAGTCGACGGCGATGCCTTCGGATTCGAGGCCGAGGGGGGAATAGAATTTGTCGCCGTCGCGGACCTTGGCGCGGAACACCATTTCGTCATAGGCGCCCTGGCCCCGGCCGAGGCCGCCCGACATCCACGTCTCGAAGAAGACCGCGCTGCCTTCCAGGTACCAGCGCGGCGCGCTGTTGCGCGGCGCCGCCAGCAGGCTCCACAGGATCGATTCCGGATGCTCCTGGATGGCGGCCGGCTTGCCGTTGAAAATCTTCCGCCAGCGGGCGTCGCGGCTGTTCCACACGTCCATCGTCGCGACGTGCGCGATCTCGTGGTTGATGATGGTGAAGAACCGCTCGCCGGGGGTGAACGTTTCCATCGAGATCGACAGCGGCGCGACGTCCAGAAGCAGCGCGTTGTTCGGCGTCGCCCGGGCCCCGGCGTTGCCATAGTCACTGAAGTCCTTGAGGAGGACTGTCGATCGCTCCCACGGCTTCCATCGGAACTTCTTCTCATGCCACTCGAGCGCATGTTCGAACGAGCGTGCGATATAGGGCGTGAGATAGGTTTGCACCGGGTCGAAGTAGAGCAGCGACAGGTTGCGCGTTTCCAGGGTCGTCAGGTCGATTCCGGAAGCGTCCGGCGGGACGTGGGCCAATGGCTCCTCGGCGGGCGGGTTCGCCGGCGGCGCCTCCGGTTCGCCAGGCGGCTCTTTCAGGATATTCTCGGGGGGCGGCGGATCGGGCTCGGGCGAGGCCGGTTGGGCGAGCGCCGGGGAGGCTGCGGCGAGCAGGGCCGCGGTCGCGCCGGGCAGGATGTGGCGCCGCCGCCTGATACTCCTCATGCCACCCCCACTCGCGTCGCGGCGGAACGTCAGTCCTGCATGGCCTGGGCCAGCCGGCCGCTTTGCAAGGCCGCCGCGAAGGACGGGTTGGCGGCGACCGCCATGAAGGCCGGGCTCCTGCCCAATTGCTCGAACGCGTTGGCGTTTCGGCTGAACGCCTCGAACGCTTTCGGATTCTTGAGCAGCGCCTCGAACGCCTGGGGAGTGCGAGACATGGCTTCGAACGCCCGCGGGTTGCGGGTCATCGCCTCGAACGCCTGGGCGTTAAGCCTGCCTGCCGCCGACATCTGCGCAAGGCCGGCGGCCGTGTTGAACGATTGGGCGGCATAAGCGGCGTCGCGGAAAGCGCCCGGGTTTCGGGCGAGCTGCGCGAAGGCGGCCTGATTCTGGGCCATGGCGGCGGCCGCCTGGGCGCTGAAGCGAAGCGCGGCGGCATTGCCGGCCATCGCCTCGAACGCCTTGCCGTTCTTGGCAAGCTGCTCGAAGGCATTCGCGTTCCTCGACAGGACGGCCATCGCGGCGGCATCGTTGGCAAGCGCCTCGAACGCCTTCTCCCGTCCGGCCATGGCCGGGTTCGACCCAT
>DASSPS010000024.1:0-38439 GCA_035699505.1 Sphingomicrobium sp.
CCCGTGCTGGTCGATGCCGGCGTCGGCACGGCGAGCGACGCCGCGGTGGCCATGGAGCTCGGCTGCGACGGGGTGCTGATGAACACGGCGATCGCCGAGGCCAAGGAGCCGGTGCTGATGGCGCGGGCGATGAAAGCGGCGGTCGAGGCCGGGCGCATGGCCTATCTCGCCGGACGCATGGGCAAGCGCCGCTACGCCGATCCGTCGAGCCCGCTGGCGGGGCTTATTTAGTCGCGGTGACGATGTGCGCCGCCATCGGCGCTTCGAAGCCGTTCGGGCCTTCGTAACGCCGGGCCGATTGGGACAAGAGCGCGAACACCGAGTCGAGCGCGCCCGGACCATATTCCTCCAGCTCGACCCCCATCGGCGAGCCGTAGACCAGGCCTCGCGCGGCATCCTCGGCCGAAGGGCTGCGGCTCATGTCTTCGACGGTCTCGATGTGGATTTCCTCGAAGCCGGCGGCGCGGAGGTCGCGCTCGATCTGGCCGGTGTCATGATAACTGAACGGGCCGCGCTTCATGAACATCGGCGGATTATCCGGGAACAGCTCGGTCGTGCTCTCGAAGGCGAGGTTGCTCAGGCCCTGGCTCTCGATTCGATCCCAGATGGCGATGAGGTAGCGGCCGCCATCGCGCAGGACGCGCCTAGCCTCGCGGTTGCCCTGCACCCTGTCGGGATAGAACATGACGCCGAACTGGCAGACGACCAAGTCGAAGCATTCATCATCGAAAGGCAGGTCGAGGGCATCGGCCTGGCGGAACGCGACGTTCGCCGATGGGATGCGCGTCGCGGCAACGTCGAGCATCGCCTGGTTGAGGTCAGTCGCGGTGATCCGGGCGTCGGTCAGCCGCTGGGCAAGGGCGGCAGTGACAACGCCCGTGCCCGCCGCCGTCTCAAGGATGTCCGTCGCGCCGAACGACCTGGCGAGGCCGGCGAGCCGCTCGGCATAAGGCCGGAACAGCAGCGGCACCATGTACCGCTCATAATTGGCCGGGACCGAGCCCGAGAAGCGGACATCAACGGACACCACGTCAGATCAATCTTTCCGCCTCATCGAGCGCCTTGTCAAAGGCGGCGACCAGGCCGCGGTAGGGCGCCGGGGACGCCAGATCGAGACCCGCGCGCCGGAGCAACGCGTAAGGGTGGTCGGAGCCGCCAGCCTTCAGCACATCGAGGAACGCCCTTGCGCCGGACGGGCCGCCGTTGAGGATGCGATCGGCGAAATAGACGGAGCCGGTGATCGATGTCGCATATTGGAAGATATAGAAATTGTAGCTGAGGAAGTGGGAGACGAAGGCCCACTCGACTGAGTAGTCGGGTTCCAGCTTCATCGCCGGCCCGTGATATTTGCGCAGCAAATCGCCGTAGATACGGGTGAAAGTCGCGCCGGACAGCGCCTCGCCGGCCTCGGCCATGTCATGGATCCGGAGTTCGAATTCGGCGAACATCGCCTGGCGGAAGAAGGTGCCCCGGAAACCCTCCATCTGCTGGCCGAGATAGAAGAGCTTCTCGTCGCGGGTTTTTGCATTTTTGAGCATATGCGCGATGAGCAATTGCTCGTTTCCGGTCGAGGCCAGTTCTGCCGTGAAGGTTGAATAGCCTGCGGTTTCCCACGGCTGGTTCGCCTTGGCCAGCATCGAGTGGACGGCATGCCCCCATTCGTGGGCATAGGTGGTCAGCCCGTTATAATCGTCGGTGATGTTGAGCAGCAGGTAGGGGTGGACGTCATAGGCCGCGCCGAACATGTAGGCGCCGGCCGCCTTGCCCTGCCGCGGATAAGGATCCATCCACTTTTGCGACGTGCCCAGCGCCAGCGGTTCGAGATAATCGCGGCCGAGCGGGGCATTGGCAGACAGAGTGATCCGCCGCATTTCGTCCAGGCTGAACTTGCGGTCGAGCGACACCAGCGGCGGGTAGATGTCCCAATAGCCGATGTCCGGCAGCTTCAGCATCCGCTGGCGGAGCGCGAAGTAGCGGTGGAGGGTCGGCAGGCCGCGGTTGGTTTCGGCGATCAGGGTCCGATAGACTGCTTCGGGAATGTTGGAGCCGGCGAGCGCGGCCTGCAGCGAGTTGGGATAGTTGCGCGATTTGGCGACGAAAATGTCGCCGCGGACCTTGGTGCTGAGGTTGGCGCCGAGCGAATTCTCGAACTTCTTGAAAGCGCCCCAGAAGGTATCGAACACCAGCTTGCGGTCGGCCCGGTTGGGAGCGTTGCGGGCCAATGTGTAGCCCTGGCTGTCGAGCCGAACCTTCTGTCCCGTCGATAGCGTGACCTCCGGCCAAGGGATGTCCGACGACACCAATTGCCCGCGAATTTCGTCGGGCCCGCCCAGCGGCGACGAGGCGGCGGCAAGGATTTCCTCGCCCTTGGTGTCGAGCGTGTGCGGGGCGAGGCGGAAAGTTTCCCCGAGCTGGAAGGAGAATTTCTTCAGGCCCGGCTCGGCGGCGATGAAGCTGTCGACCTTTGCCTTGCCCACCGCCAGAAGCTCGGGTCCGGTCCAGGACGTGGCTTCGTTGATCTGGGTGAACAGTTCGTTGGCGAGCTGGCGGCGTTCCTGGTTCGGAGCGATTCGCAAATCCTCGTCCGCCTTCAGCGTGGCATAGACGAGCAGCCGGGCGGCCCGCTTGTTGATTTGCGAAATGGCGTCGGACGCGGCGAGCAGCGACCTGGCCGACTGGCCGAGCGTGCCCTTGAATCGGGCAAGGCCGGGGACCAGAGCGGCGACCGCCTTGCGCTCGGCCTCCCAGGCGGCGTCGCCTGGATAAAGATCGGTCAGGTCCCATTGCGCGCCCGCCGGCGGAGTGGCGGCGGCGACCGCCTGGGCAAGTGCTGACGATGCAAACGGAAATGCTGCCGCAGAAGTCCCCGCTGTCGCCAGCAAGCCGCGCCTCGTCATCATGTTCATGCAATCCCTCCGCCCGGTGAATGGCGCTTTCGAGCATCGCCGCCGCGCCTCGTCAAGGAACGGCCTGGCCAGCGGCCGGTTTGTTCTGCGAACGGAGGAATTGTGAGCGATTTCGCCGCCCTTCGCGAGCAGATGGTCAGGCGCCAGATCGGGGCGCGGGGCATCACCAGCCCGGCGATCCTGGATGCCTTTCGCGCCGTCCCGCGCGAGGCCTTTGTCGCCGAGGATCTGGCCGCCTTCGCTTATGACGACGGGCCGTTGCCTATCGGGCGCGGGCAGACCATTTCGCAGCCCTATATCGTCGCCCTGATGATCGACGCGGCGGAGATTCGCCCCGGAGCAAGGGTTCTCGAGGTCGGGGCTGGATCGGGCTACGCCGCCGCGGTCATCAGCCGAATCGCGGCGACGGTGGTCGCCATCGAGCGGCAACCCGAACTGGTCCGGATCGCCAGGGAACGCATGGCGCTGCTCGGCTTCGACAATGTCGAGATTGTCGCCGGCGACGGCACGCTCGGCTGGCCCGACGGCGAGCCCTATGACGCGATCCTGGCCGCGGCGAGCGGCAGCCATGTGCCAAAGGCGCTTCTCGAGCAACTGGTGCCCGGCGGGAGGATCGTCATGCCGATCGGCGATCCGGGAGGAATCCAGCGGCTCGTCAAGGCAATTCGGCGGGAGAACGGCTCGCTTACCCAGGAAACGCTGTGCGAAGTGCGCTTCGTCCCGCTGATCGGCGCCGAAGGGTGGCGCGAGCGCTAGCCTTTCGCTTTCTCGCGGATTGTCTTGATCGTCGTGGCGTTGGTGATCTGCTCGACGTCGGTCTTGCAGTGAAGCAAGCGGACGCCTTTTTGGGCCATCGCGCGGTCGAGGGCGGGGGCGAAGCCGGCGGTTTTCTCGACGGTTTCGGCCCAGCCGCCATAAGCGCGGGCGAGCGCGGCGAAATCGGGGTTGTGAAGCACGGTCGCGCTGATCCGCTCGGGATAGTTGCGCTCCTGGTGCATCCGGATGGTGCCGTAAGCGCCATTGTCGACGAGGATGATGAGCAAATCTGCGCCATATTGGGCGGCGGTCGCCAGTTCCTGCCCGTTCATCAGGAAATCGCCGTCGCCGGCGACGCAGACCACCGGCCGGTCCCTGAACCGCAAAGCGGCGGCGACCGCGGCGGGCAGGCCGTATCCCATGCTGCCGCTGGTCGGCGCGAGCTGGGTCGGCATGCAGCCGTAGCGCCAGTAGCGATGCCACCAGCCGGAGAAATTGCCGGCGCCGTTGCAGATGATGCTGTTGGGCGGGAGCCTGTCGCGCATGACCGCGACGCAGGGGCCGAGGTCGAGCGCGACTCCTTCGCGCGGGCTCGGCTCCGACCATTCCAGCCATTCGGCGTGGGCCATCTCGCCGCAGGAAAAGCGGACCAGCTCCGGATCCTGCCATTCGTCGACCATTTCGGCGAATTCGCCCATGTCGGCACAGATCGGCAGGTCGGCGTGAAATACGCGTCCGAGCTCGTTCGGATCGGGATGGACGTGGACCAGCGTCTGGCCGGGATGGTCGGGAGTCACCAATGTGTAGCCGTCGGTGGTGCTCTCGCCGAGACGGGTGCCGACGGCGATGACCAAATCGGCGTCGCGGATTCGCTGCTGCAGCTTCGGGTTGGGGCCGTAGCCGAGCTGGCCGGCATAGACCCCGCACTTGTTGTCGACCGCGTCCTGCCGGCGGAAGGAGGCCGCCGTCGGAATGCCGTGGCGGAATGCGAAATTGGCGAAATGATGCGCCGCGCGCGGGCTCCAGTCGGCGCCGCCGATGATGGCGACGGGCGCGGCGGCTTCTTTCAGCAACTCGAACAGGGCCTGGATGGCGCCGGGGTCGGGCGCTTCGGCCAGCGGCGGCACCGGCGGGCGGTCGAGAGTTTCCACTTCGTCCGTCAGCATGTCTTCGGGGATGGCGAGCACCACGGGCCCGGGCCGGCCGGCGGTGGCGACGCGCCAGGCGCGGGCGACATATTCGGGAATCCGCCGGGCGTCGTCGATCCGCGCCGCCCATTTGGCGATCGGCGAGAAGAAGGCCGGAAAGTCGATTTCCTGGAATCCTTCGCGGTCCTTGTCGCCGCGGGCGAGATCGCCGACGAACAGGATTAGCGGGGTCGAATCCTGGAAGGCGACATGGACCCCGGCGCTGGCGTTTGTCGCGCCGGGCCCACGGGTGACGAAGGCGACGCCGGGCCTACCGGTCATCTTGCCGTCGGCGTCGGCCATGTAGGCCACCCCGCCTTCCTGCCGGCAGACTACCGTGTCGATCTCCGGCGTGTCGTGCAGCGCGTCGAGGACGGCGAGAAAGCTTTCGCCCGGCACGGTGAAGATGCGGTCGCAGCCCTGGATCCTGAGCTGGTCGACGAGAATGCGGCCGCCGGTACGCTTGGTCATGGCAGCGCCCTAGCGCCTCGCGCCAGGGTTGGGGAGAGGCATTGCGGGCCGCGGGGCGATGCGGGTAGGCGTGCGCATGGTCCGCATCCTCCCCGGTCTGCTTCTGTGCGCCGGCATCAGCGCCATGGCGCTGGCGCTCGAATGGGCCGAGGCGGCGCTGTTCGGGCGCGCCTGGATCGAAGCGCTGGTGCTCGCCATCCTCGCCGGAACCGCGGTTCGAAGCGCCTGGTCGCCGCCAGAAAGGTGGCGGCCCGGAGTCGATTTTTCCGCCAAATTCCTGCTCGAGGTGGCGGTGGTCCTGCTGGGCGCGTCGCTGAGCGCGCAGGCGCTTGCCGCCGCCGGGCCGGCGCTGCTTGCGGGCATTGCCGGCGTCGTCGCCGTCTCCCTCGCCGCCACCTATGCGCTGGGCCGGGCCGCCGGCCTGCCGAAACGGATGGCGGTGCTGGTCGCCAGCGGCAATTCGATCTGCGGCAATTCGGCCATCGCCGTGGTCGCCCCGGTGATCGGCGCCAAGGCCGCCGACGTCGCCTCGGCAATCGCCTTCACCGCCGTGCTCGGTGTTGCCGTAGTGCTCATCCTTCCCTTGCTGGCGGCGCCGCTCGCCCTTGGGGCCGAGGCGTATGGGATCGTCGCCGGCCTGACGGTCTATGCGGTGCCGCAAGTGCTGGCCGCCACCGCCCCGATCGGCGCGGTCGCGATGCAGATCGGGACGATGGTCAAGCTGGTCCGGGTGCTGATGCTCGGGCCGCTGGTGCTGGCCCTGTCGGTTATCGCGGCGCGTCGGGGCGATGACTCCGGCCGGCCGGGCAGGCTGCCGCCGCTGCACCGGCTTGTGCCCTGGTTCATCATCGGCTTCCTGCTGCTGGCGCTGTTGCGCTCGCTGGGATGGATCCCGGCCGCGCTGCTGGAGCCGATGGCGGCGAGCTCGTCGATGCTGATGGTGCTGGCGATGGCGGCGCTCGGCCTTGGAGTCGATGTCCGCGCCGTCGCCGCCGCCGGTCGCCGCCTGTCGCTGGTGGTGACATTGTCCCTGCTGCTGCTCGGCGTCATGGCGCTTGGGTTGGTCTGGCTGATCTCGGCGGCGTGAAATGGCCGCTTGTGTCGTCGGCCGGCAGGGCGCACAAACCGCAGGCGGGAGTTGCGTTCATCCGTTCGGCGTAGAGGGGGAAGCCGATGGGGATATGGCTTGGCGCATTGATGGCGGCTGCCGTGGCGTCGCCACCGCCGCCGGTTCATTTTTCTTTCGAAATCAACCGGGCGGACGGGTCGATCTACAATCCGTGGACGCTTGCCGACGACAAGGTGAAGCTCCGGTCCTTCATCGGTTCCGGCGCGAAGCCGGGCGATTTCGTCGCGCCGGCGATCCGTGTTGCCCCGGGCCAGAAGCTGACGATCGATCTCGATAACCGGCTGGAAGCCTGCACCGAAAAGCAGCGCAAGGAGCACGCCTGCTTCAACGACACCAACCTGCACACCCACGGCTTGTGGGTTTCGCCATCGGGCAACAGCGACAATGTACTGGTGTCGGTCGCGCCCGGTGAGAAGTTCCGGTACGAATATGACATCCCGGCCGATCATCCGGCGGGAACATTCTGGTTTCATCCCCATCTTCATGGTTCCGGCTTCGTGCAGGTCGGAAGCGGGATGGCCGGGATGCTGATTGTCACCGGCAATCGCAAGCCCACCGCCGCCGCGCCGGGCGATGTCGATATCCTCCTCAAGGACGAGCGGGGCAAACCGTTTGCCGAGCGCCACATGATCTTTCAGCAGATCCAATATGGCTGCCTGGACGAAAAGGGCGCGATTGAAGGGAAACTGGAAAAAGGCGATTATGTCCGGCCCTGGACCTGCGCACCAGGAAAGGTCGGCGGGATCGAAAGTCCCGACCATGACTGGGACTGGATAAATTCAGGTCGCTTCACGGGCATCAATGGCAAGATCCAGCCAGTGCAGACCGCCCGGACGGGTGAGTTCGAGCGCTGGCGGCTGGTCCACGCCGGCACCCGCGAGCGGATCAGGTTGAAGATCCGCCGGCTTGATGAGGGAGCGCCGGACCTAAGCACCGTTAACGGCGCGGTGCAGAGCGACTGGATTGAAAAGAATTGCCGGGGCCCGGCGCTGCCCATGTGGCAGATCGCGCTCGACGGGTTGACGAGGTCGGATGCGCACAAAGTCACGCAGGCCGTGCTCTTTCCCGGCGAGCGAATGGACCTGATCGTCAGGTTGCCGGAAGCCGGACGCTACTGCCTGATCCATGACGCCACGCCGAATCCGGCCAAGCCCCTGCCGCTGCGGGCGCTCGGCGTGATCGAGGCGAAGGGAAGGGACCTCCGCGCCGCCGATACGGAAACGCTTTTGCGCGACCATCTTGTAAGGGCCGCGGAGTCGGAGCTTCGCGGCGCCCAAAATGCGCTGATCAGAGCCAAAGTCGTCGCCGACCTGCGCACGGGCATGAAGCTGTCGTCCTTCGCTCCGCACAAGGCGATCGCCGAGGAAGAGGTCAGCGGCTATCGCGAGGCGATCGTCAACATCGTCGAAACACCGAAGAACGCCTTGTTCCAGATCAACGGCAGGCCCTACGAAATGGGTCGGATCGACCATGTCCTTCCCCTCGGCAAGGCCGAGGAATGGCGCGCCGTCTCGCTTCTTGGCAACCACCCGCTCCACATCCACGTCAACCCCTTCCAGATCGTTTCAATAATGGATTCCAAGGGAAATGACGTGATGGATCCGGCCAGCCCGGCCTTCGACCCGGACTATGCCGACCTGAAGGGCGAATGGAAGGATACGGTGATGCTGAAGCAGGATCTGCGGGTCGCCTTCCGGACTCGCTATGAGCGCTTTACCGGCGATTTCGTCATCCACTGTCACATCATGTTCCATGGCGACCACGGCATGATGCAGAATTTGCGGATCGCCGCGGAGGGTGAAGCGGATCGCCCGTTCGGCCACCCAGTGCATTAGCGGCTCTCGCGTCCGGCACGGCTCGTCCCCTGAACGCCGCGATTCGCCTCACCCGTCCAAACCCGGCGCGGGTGCGGGGCGTTGTCCACCGCATCACGAGGCAGGAATGGAGATTGACGATGTTGCGCAAAACCATGATCGCGCTTGCCGCGGGGTCCGCCCTGCTGCTTGCCGGCCCGGCGATGGCGGCGAAGCCGACGGGCGGAATCTGGAGCGATAACGGTCCCAAGAAGAGCGGGCCGAAATCCAACTCCGGCGACGAGGCCAAGGAAGCCGCCAAGGCCGAGCCGGTGCGGGGCGAGCCGGCCGCTGCGGCCAATGCCGACGCGGCCGTCAACGCCACCGTCGACGCCAACGCCACCGTCGACGCCAACGCCAACGCGCAAGCGCGGGCCAACAGCCAGGGACCGGCGAACGCCAACGTCCGCGCTATTGAACGGGCCAACGAGAATAGCGTGCTGGCCGACGGCGCCGTCGCCAGCACTGCACTGCCCGGCCTGACGACCGGGCTCAACGTCCAAACCAGCGCCGGCGCCACGATTGGCACCGTCAGCCAGGTGGTGACCGGCAGCGACGGGTCGATCCGGCTGGTTGTCGTCGCCGGCAACGACGGCAAGACCTATCGACTGATGCCCAACCAGCTCAGCATCGCCGGCGGCGTCGTCACGACGACCCAGACCGAAATCGAAAGCTAGACTTTCGCCCGGTGAGCATTGCGGGCCCCGTCTCTCGGCGGGGCCCGCATTCGTTCACGCGAAGTGGACCGCTTTTACCACCTGGTAGCTTTCCAGGCCCTCCTTGCCGCCCTCGCTTCCGAAGCCCGAATCCTTGACCCCGCCGAATGGCGCGTCGGCGACGGAGATGGCGAAGGTGTTGATGCCGACCATGCCGCTTTCAACGAGGTCGCCGATGAGGTTGGCGCGGCGGCCGTTTTCGGTAAAGGCGAAGGCCGCGAGGCCATAGGGCAGGCGATTGGCCTCACCGATCACTTCGTCGAAGCTGTCGAACGGGCGGGTCACGGCGACCGGGCCGAACGGCTCCTCATTCATTATGTCGGCTTCGTTGGGAACATCGGCGAGGAGGGTCGGCTGAAAGAAGAAGCCGCCGTCGCCCCGTCCGCCGCCGGCGAGAAGGCGCGCGCCCTTGGCCTTGGCGTCCTCGATCAGCGCTTCGACAGCGCCGGGACGGCGGCCGTTGGCTAGCGGGCCCATGCGCGTGTCCGCCTCAAGCCCGTTGCCCACCTTCACCTTGGCGGTGCGCTCGGCGAAGCCCTTGAGGAAAGCGTCGTAAATGCCGCTCTGGACGTAGAAACGGGTCGGCGACACGCACACCTGGCCGGCGTTCCGGAATTTCTGGGGGACGACCGTGTCGAGCGTCTTTTCCAGGTCGCAATCGTCGAAGACCAGCACCGGCGCATGGCCGCCAAGCTCCATCGTCACCCGGGTCATGCTGTCGGCGCACAGCTTCATCAGATGCTTGCCGACCCCGGTCGAGCCGGTGAAGCTGACCTTGCGGATTTCCTTGGAGGCGATCAGCGCCGTGCTGATCGCGTTGGCATCGCCATGGACCAGCTGCGCGACGCCCCTGGGAATGCCGGCATCGGCCAGCGCGCGAAACAGCTCGGTAGCGACGCCCGGGGTCTCATGCGGCGGCCTCGAGATCACGGTGCAGCCGGCAGCGAGAGCCGCGGACACTTTCTTGGCCAGCAGGTAAATCGGGAAGTTCCACGGCGTGAAGGTCGCTGTCGGGCCGACCGGCTGGCGGATGACTCGGCTCAACTGGCCGGCGGGGCGGACCAGGGTGCGGCCATAGTCGCGCTTGATCTCCTCGGCATACCAGTCGAACAGCTGCGCGGAGCCAAGCACCTCGGCCTTGGCCTCGGCCAGGATCTTGCCCTGCTCCTGGGTCATGGTGGCGGCGATGAGGTCGATCCGTTCCCGCATCAGGGCGGCGGTTTTGTGCAGGATGGCGCCACGTTTCTCGACATCGGTCGAGCGCCATTCCGGCCAGGCGCGGGCGGAGGCGGCCAGCGCCTCGTCGAGGTCGGCCCTGGACGCGTAGGGCACCGCGGCGATCGGACTGGCGGTGACAGGGTTGAGGACGTCATGACTGTCGCGGCCTTCGCCGGACTTCCACACGCCATCGATGAAGAGCTGGAGGTCGGTTTCGTAGGTCATGGCTTGCGCCTCTACGCCCCACCTTCGCCTCTCTGCAAGGGAGGGGTCAGGGGTGGGTTGCATGCGAAAGGGGCTCGATGCCCCCGAGTATGCTTTCTCAGCGGCCTCGAAACGCTTCGAAAGCACCCACCCCCAGCCCCTCCCTTGCAGGGAGGGGAGATTGTTGGCTAGGCGATCTGGCGAACGGGAGATTGCGACATGACCAAGCAGGAACTGGTGACGAAGATGCAGGAGGGCAGCGCCTGGGTGCCGGGCAAGCGCGTCAAGCTCGACTTCGGCGGCGAGGGCGCGATCATGCTCGATGGCGCCGCCAGCCAGGTCAGCGAGGACGACGGCGCCGCCGACACGACGATCAAGGTCAGCTGGGACGACTGGCAGGCGATGGCGGCGGGCCAGCTCGACGGCATGACGGCGTTCATGACCGGCAAATTGAAGGTCGAGGGCGACATGTCGAACGCGATGCAGCTCCAGGGCGTGCTGGCGAAGCTACGGAGCTAGTTTGTGCAGAAGACCTATCCCAATGCCGGGGCCGCGCTTGACGGGTTGCTGTTCGACAGCATGACCATCGCCGCCGGCGGTTTCGGCCTGTGCGGCATTCCCGAGCGGCTGATCGACGCCATTGTCGCCAGCGGGGTCAAGGATTTGACCATCGCGTCGAACAATGCCGGCATCGACAATGAGGGGCTCGGCAAATTGCTGCGGACGCGGCAGGTGAAGAAGATGATCTCCTCCTACGTCGGCGAGAATAAGGAGTTCGAGCGGCAGTATCTGGCCGGCGAGCTTGAGGTCGAGTTCACGCCGCAAGGTACGCTGGCCGAGCGGATGCGGGCGGGAGGCGCGGGCATTCCCGGCTTCTTCACCAGGACCGGCGTCGGCACCCAGGTGGCAGAAGGCAAGCATGTCATGCAGTTCGACGGCGAGGATTATATCCTCGAGCGCGGCATCGTCGCCGACCTCAGCATCATCAAGGGCTGGAAGGCCGATGAAGCCGGCAACCTGATGTTCCGAAAAACGGCGCGCAACTTCAACCAGCCGGCCGCGACCTGTGGCAAGGTCTGCGTCGCCGAGGTCGAGGAGATCGTGCCGGTCGGAAGCCTTGACCCCGACTGCATCCATCTTCCGAGCATCTATGTGAAGCGGATGATCCTGGGCGCGCCCTACGACAAGAAGATCGAGTTCAGGACGGTCCGGCAGCGGGAGCCGGCCTGAGCGATGCGTATCCTGCTTGCCCTGGCGCTCCTGACCTCGGCCTGCGCCACCGTTCCCGCAGCGCCGCCACCGCCGCCCCCAGACGTTGTCGCCATCGACCGACCGGTTCCCGCGGTCCGCCCCGCGCCGCCGCCGCCCCCCGCGCCGCCACTGGTGAGCATGGGGATGCAGTGGCTGTACGGCGCTGGCGAGGGAGCCGCGAGCAGCATTCAGACCTATCGAGCGTTTCGCGACCATGTGCTGGCGGCAACCCGGCGCCGGCCGACGAACAGCGTCATCCTCGCCGAGGGAGCGGACCCGAGCTCACCGGCCTTCGTGCCCTGCGGACGCAAGCCGCTGGCGGTCGTGCTCGACGTCGACGAAACGGTGATCCAGAATCTCGGCTACGAATATGCGCTCGCCAAAAGCGGCAAGGCGGCCGATGGCGCCGCGCTCAACCGCTGGCAGAAGGCGCCGCGGACCGAGGTCAAGGCGATGCCGGGCGCGGTCGAGGCGCTGAATGCGGTGAAGGCCAGGGGCGTTACGGTCATCTACAACACCAATCGCGACGACGAGGACGCCGAAGCGACGGCCAAGACCATCGCCAATGCCGGGCTGCCGCCGGGCGTGATCAAGGAAACCTTGTTCCATCGCGGCGATGTCGACGGGCAGAGCAGCAAGGACGGGCGACGGACCTACATTGCCGGGCGCTATTGCGTCGTGGCCATGGTCGGCGACCAGCTCGGCGATTTTTCGGAGCAATTCAATGTGCGCGGCCTGCCGGTCCAGCAGCGCCGTGCACTGGCCGAACGAGGTCCGATCGCCAGCCTGTGGGGGAACGGCTGGTTCCTTTTGTCGAATCCCGCTTACGGGCCGGGCCTGCGCGGGCGTATCGACGAGATTTATCCGCCCGAAGTGCGCTGGACCGACCCAGGAGAAGTGAAACCGTGACGACGCACGACCAACTCACCAAGGGCTGGAGCCGGGACCAGATGGCGGGGCGGGCGGCGCGCGAGCTGAAGGACGGATATTACGTCAACCTCGGCATCGGCATCCCGACGCTGGTCGCCAACAATATTCCCGAAGGCATGACCGTCACGCTGCAGAGCGAGAACGGCATGCTCGGCATTGGCCCGTTTCCCTATGAGGATGAGGTCGACGCCGACCTGATCAACGCCGGCAAGCAGACAATCAGCGAACTGGATTCGTCATCCTATTTCGACAGCGCGGCGAGCTTCGCCATGATCCGCGGCGGGCATATCGACCTGACCGTGCTGGGGGCGATGGAAGTCAGCGAGAAAGGCGACATCGCCAACTGGATGATCCCCGGCAAGATGATCAAGGGCATGGGCGGGGCCATGGACCTGGTCGCCGGGGTCAAGAAGATCATCGTCGTCATGGAGCATGTCTCCAAGAACGGCGACCCCAAGTTCATCCCTGAATGCACGTTGCCGCTGACCGGCAAGAATGTGGTCGACATGATCATCACCGACCTGGCGGTGTTCCAGCGGCCGGATCATTCCAGCCCGTTCAAGCTGATCGAGCGCGCACCAGGCGTTAGCGCCGACGAAGTGCGCGAGAAAACGACGGCACGTTACGTGGAATGACCCGGACGGGAGCAGAGAAGATCGCGTTGATCGCGGCGCTGGTGGCGGTGCTGGTCCTGCTTCTCGCCCATCTTTCCTGGCTGATGTTCGGCAGTCCCAGGTGACTCGGCGCACCGCGGCGGCCTTGTTCCTTGCCATTGCCGCCTGCGCCGACCGGCCGCCGACCATCGTCGACGGATCGTCGCCGGATGCTTTCGCCCGGACCGCCGCCGAAGCCCGCCGCGACCTGCCAGACGCCGACCGGATAATCTTCGACAAAGCCATCAACAGCGTTGGCGGACGGCGATTCGCGGCCCGCGATGCGAACGCGTTGGCGCGGGTCACCTTCGACGGTATGACGGCGGCCGAGATTGTCGCCGACCAGAAACTGCGCGACCGATAGGGAGGAATTATGCGCCGCACGATGCTGCTGATTTCCGCGAGCCTGCTCATCGCCGGGTGCCGCATTGCCGAGACCGCAAATGAGGCGCAGTCCAACAACGCAACGGCGGAGGCCAATCTGCTGGCCACTCCGGCAGCGGGAAAGACGAGCGTCACCCGGCTCGATTGCGGCGACATTGAGTTCAAGGACAAGGGCGCCTTCTTCTCCGATACGCCGGGCGTCTATCCGCCTGGGCCGGGCCGGGTGGTCGGCAGCTGCTACCTGATCCAGCACGACGGCCAGCAGTTGATCTGGGACACCGGATTCCCGGCCGAGCTCAAAGGCAATGAATTCGTCCAGGGCCAGATGACGGCGACGATCAGCAAGACGCTCGAGGAGCAGCTTGCCCAGCTCAACCTCAAGCCGGCGGATATCGACATCGTCGGCATCAGCCACATGCACGGCGACCATACCGGGCAGGCCAAGCTATTCCCGCAGGCCAGGCTGATCGTCGGCAAGGGCGACTTCGAGCAGAGCACCGGGAAGGACGACGGATTTGGCCCGTGGCGGGGCGACGGCAAGCCGGTCACTCTGGCAACCGCCGATGTCGACATTTTCGGCGACGGCAGCGTTGTCGCGATCCACCTGCCAGGCCACACGCCCGACCATCTGGCGCTGCTGGTCAAACTTGCATCCGGGCCGGTTCTGCTCAGCGGCGACCTCTATCATTCGACGATCGCCCGGCAGAAGAAGGCGATGCCGGGCTTCAACACCAGCAAGGAGCAGACGCTGGCGTCGATGGACCGGTTCGAGAAGATCGCGTCGGACCTGAAGGCGAAGGTCGTCATCCAGCATGAGCCCGACGACGTGTCGAAGCTGCCGGCCTTCCCGGCGGCGGCGGAATAGGGGCATGTACAGACTGATCACCGCCAACCGGAATTATTCGAGCTGGTCGCTTCGTCCTTGGGTGCTGATGCGGACCCTTGGCATCGACTTCGCCGACGAGCAGGTGTCGTTCGCAGGCCTCGACAATCATGACGAGTTCAGACGCTTTGCCCCCAACGGCATGGTGCCGGTGCTGGTCGATCGCGACCGGGCAGTCTGGGATTCGCTCGCCATCGCGCTCTATCTCGGCGACCGACACAAGGGTGTCTGGCCGGTCGGCGAGGCGGCGAAGGCCTGGGCGCAATGCGTCGCCTGCGAAATGCACAGCGGTTTTTCGGCGCTTCGCAGCGATTGCACGATGAACGTCGGGGTGCGGGTGCGGCGCAAGCCCGACAGCGACGCGCTGCAGCGCGACACGGGGCGGATCGCGGAGATTTTCGAGGAAGGGTTGAGCCGGTTCGGCGGGCCGTACCTGGCCGGCCCGGACTTCACCGCCGCCGACGCTTTCTTCGCGCCGGTGGCGTTCCGGGTCCGAACCTATGGCCTGCCGCTCGGCCCGCTCGGCCGGCAATGGGTGGAGCGCATGCTCGCCCTGCCGGCGATGCTCGAATGGGAGGATGCGGCGCTGGCCGACCCCTATCGCGAGCTGGGGCATGAGGTGGAACTGGGCCGCGCCGGAATGATCATCGAGGATTTCCGCATGGTGCCGGCATGAAGGCCCTGATGTCGGTCGAACCCGGCCCACCGGAAACGCTCAAGCTTGTCGACGTCGACGACCCCCGGCCCGACCTCGGCGAATTGCTCATCCGGGTCAAAGCCGCGGCGATCAACTATCCCGACGTCCTCATCATCGAGGACAAATATCAGCTCCGGCCAACGCGCCCGTTCGCGCCGGGCGGCGAGATCTCCGGCGAAATCGAGGAAGTGGGCGAGGGGGTCGAAGGATGGGCCCCCGGCGACCGGATCATCGCCGTCACCGGCTATGGCGGCCTGGCCGAAAGGATGGTCATTCCGGCCCGCGCCGCCT
Organism: Sphingomicrobium sp.; assembly: GCA_035699505.1. Taxonomy (GTDB): domain Bacteria; phylum Pseudomonadota; class Alphaproteobacteria; order Sphingomonadales; family Sphingomonadaceae; genus Sphingomicrobium. The sequence goes on from DASSPS010000024.1 coordinate 15,530, forward strand.
TCCGGCTGCCTGCCGGGCGAAGTTTCGCTGAAGGGTCGGCGTTGCTGCTGACCTACGCAACGTCGATTCATGCGCTTGCCGACCGCGGCCGACTGGAAGCGGGACAGACGTTGCTGGTGCTTGGCGCCGCGGGCGGAGTCGGCCTGGCGGCGGTGGAGCTAGGCAAGGCCTATGGCGCGCGGGTCGTCGCCGCCGTCTCGTCGTCGGAAAAAGCGGCCGCGGCGCGCGACGCGGGCGCCGACGATGCCATCATCTATCCGCGCGGCCCCTTCGACCGCGAAGGGCAGAAGGCGCTGTCGCAATTGTTCAAGGAAGCCGTCGGCTCGGAAGGGGCCGACGTGATCTTCGATCCGGTCGGCGGCGATTATGCCGAGCCGGCGCTTCGTGCGATCGCCTGGGAAGGCCGCTATCTGGTGGTCGGTTTCCCAGCCGGGATCCCCCGGCTCCCGCTCAATCTCACCTTGTTGAAAAGCTGCGACGTCTGCGGGGTATTCTGGGGGGCTTTCGCGGCCCGCGACCCGCAGGCCAATGCGGCGCACGTGGCGAGCCTGTTCATGCTGTGGGACGAAGGCAAGATCGCGCCCCGGATCAGCGGCACCTACAGGCTGGACCGGGCAGGCGAGGCCATCGCCGCCATGGCCGCGCGCCAGGTCATCGGCAAGCTGGTCGTCGACCTCAGCTAGGCCGGCGAAGGCATCGGACCGGGCGACTCGAGCCTTGCCCTGCGGAAAGGCTCGCGCCGCTGATAGGCGAGGCTCTTCCACAGCCATTCCATCGGTCCGTTCTCGTAGCGACGCAGCCAGACGTTGGCGGCGACCAGCTCGGCGGCGATGACGAGCGCGGCGACGCCCATCAGCTTCGCCATTCCCCAGGCGCCGAAAAGTCCCAAACCCCAAGGCGCGAACATCACCCACATCATCAGGAAAGAGGTGAACAGATAGACCGATAGCGGCATCCGCCCCGCGGCGACGAATGGCCGTAGAAGGCGCTGTCCAGTCGCCGACCCTAGCAGGAGGTGGACGAGGCCGATGTGTCCGAAGGTGACTGCCAGGCGCGAAATGTCGGCGAGCACATCTTCCCATTGGACGGCCGGAGGTCCGAAATCGAGGCGCTCCACCCAGTAGCTGCCGCGCAGCGCCATGCCGATGCCGTAGCCCAAAACCAGGAAGGCCCAGTAAGTCCGTGGTCGCGCCCGGCCCTGGATAATGCCCCATTGGTAAAGCGCCATGCCTATCAGCATGGTGGCGACAATTTCGGCCTCGATCACCCAGAAGAACTGAGTCATGATGAACATCCAGCCTTCGAACTGGGCGTTCCAATAGGCGAGGAATGTCGAATGGCGAGCCTTGTCGGCCTTGGTGATTTTCTCCCGGGCCTTGGCGTTGTCGGCCGGCAGTTGGGTGCGGCGCTCCACCCGCTCGCGGTATTCCTTGAGCCTTTCCTTGTCATCCTTGCTCAGCGTGTCGCCCGCCTGGGCGGCGGCGGCGACCTTTTCGGCCTGCTGCAGCCGGGCGCTCTCGCCGACGTAATTCTTGACGTTCCAGGCGAGCAGGATGGCCAGGAACAAAGCGGCGAAGGCGCATTGCGAGCGCGGCCCGAGCTTGCGTAACGGGAACAGGAACACCGCAGCCAGTCCGTAGACCAGCAAGATGTCGCCGAACCACATCAGCACGAAGGCGTTGGCCAGGCCAAACAGGCAAAGCCAGATATTGCGGCGGAAGTGTAAATCCGCGACCTCGACCGGCCCGTCGGCGGTCATGGCCTTGCGCGCCATGATCATAATGCCCGCGCCGAACAGGAGCTCGAGCAGGCCGCGCTGGGTTCCCTCGAGCCAGATCCGGGTGATCAGTGTTGCCCAGTAATCGGCGGTGGTCCAAGTCGGATGCCGCGGATCCCAAAGGAGAAACTCGTAGCCGCCCATCGCCGGGATGTTCATGAACAGGATGAAGAGGATGGCGATGCCGCGAATGATATCCAGCGACGCAATGCGTTCGCTTCCGCGGATTCGATCGATCGCTTGAAGTTTTGAATCCATTGCGCGCCCCCGCAAGCAATGATGGATGCCGACAATGCCTGCCTTTGGTTGGACGAGCAAGTTATCGTCCGACAAGGCAGCGCTGGACTGAATCCCTGCTCGCTCCTATCTCGCGCGGTAACCATGGAAGGATCTCTATGAGCCAGTTCAACGACCGCGAGCGCGCTTTCGAGAGCAAGTTCGCGCACGACGAGGAAATGAAGTTCCGCATCACGGCCCGCCGCAACCGCCTGCTCGGCGAGTGGGCGGCGCGCCAGATGGGCCTGTCGGAAGCCGAGACGGCGTCCTACGCCAAGGATGTCGTGCGTTCCGACTTCGAGGAAGCGGGCGACCATGACGTCATCCGCAAGGTGTTCGGCGATCTGACCAACGCCGGCATCGACGTCGACGAGGCGGCGGTGCGTGAGGCGCTGGGCCACAAGGAAGTCGAGGCCAGGCGCCAGATCATCGAGCAGACCAACCTGTAGGACCTGTCCGATGCCCATGCCGGCCAGTGAGATCGAGCGCCTGATCCGCGAAGGCATTCCTGACGCGCAAGTGACCATCCGCGACCTTCGCGGCGACGGCGACCATTATGCCGCGCGGGTGGTCAGCCCGAGCTTCGCCGGAATATCGCGGGTCAGGCAGCATCAAATGGTCTATGCCGCCCTTGGGCACCGGATGGGCGGGGAATTGCACGCGCTGCAGCTAGAGACTGCGGCAGCCTGAGGAGTGTTGACGTGAGCGACGCCAAGGAGATCATCGGCGAGTTGATCCGAGCCAACGACATCGTCCTGTTCATGAAGGGCACGGCGCTGTTCCCACAGTGCGGCTTTTCGGCGCGGGCGATCAGCATCCTTGACCACCTCGGCGCGAAATATGAGACCGTCGACGTGCTCCAGGACCAGGTAATCCGGCAGGCCGTGAAGCAATATAGCGACTGGCCCACCATCCCGCAGCTTTACGTGAAGGGCGAATTCGTCGGCGGTTCGGACATCATGATGGAGATGTTCGAAAGCGGCGAGCTTCAGGACCTGGTCGGGACGACGGCGTCGTGATTGAGCGCTGAAAAGGAAAGGGACGGTGAGGGGGGACCAGAAACCACCTCTCACCGTCCCTTCTTTTGGCGTGGAACCAAGTGGACGCCAATTACTAAGCAATCGCCGTGCCAAATGGAAAAAACAGCAGATTTCGGGGAAATTCTATTGAGGCCCAAAATGAAACAACTCGGCATGCGTAAAATTTCCCGACGCTTTTCGCTGCATTCCCGGCGCCATGGCACTTTGTCGGCGATCCGGTGTTGGGAATGCTGATGAGCCGCGACGATCCCGCCTCTCCTGAACCCAAATTGTTCTGCGACCTGACGCAAAGCTGGTCCGACGTCGGGGGCGGAGTCGGCACCTATCTGCGCCACAAGCGCCGCCACATCCTTGAAAACACGCCGCACAGGCATCTGCTTATCGTGCCGGGGCCGGAGGACACTGTCGCCGAAGAGGACCGGGCGGTGACGGTCACCATCGCCTCGCCCAAGGTCCCCGGAAGTCCGCATTACCGGCTGATGCTTCGAAACGGCGCCGTGCGCTATGCGCTCGAGCGGTTCATGCCGGACATCATCGAGTGCCAGGACGCCTATAACCTGCCATGGGCGGCGATTGGCCATCGCAAGCGCCATCCGGGCACCGCGCTCGTCGCCGCGTACATGACCGACTTCCCGACGGTCTACGTCGAGCGGCCATTCTCCAAGGTCATGGGCAGAACCCTGGCGGGCCTCTGCGGACGACTCTGTTACTGGTATTGCGGCAAGCTCTACAGCCGATTCGATGCAGTGTTTGCCCTGAGCGAGAATGGCGGTGGCACGAAGCTGCGCTCCCTTGGCGTCGATCCGATCGACATCGTTCCGCTTGGCGTCGAGTTGGGCGACTTCGATCCCTCGCGGCGAGACCCGCGCTTGCGCCGGTCGCTCGGCCTGGCCGACGACCAGCCCATGCTGATCTATGTCGGCCGGCTGGACGGCGAGAAGAAGGCGCAAACGGTGGTCGACGCTTTCCGCCGGCTTCCGGAATCACTTGGCGCCAGGCTTGTGCTGCTTGGCGAGGGTCCGCTGCGCGAAGACATTCAGCAGCTCGCCGACCCGCGGATCGTCACGCCGGGCTATGTCCGCGACCGGCATGAACTGGCGCGCTGGCTGGCCAGCGCCGACATTTACGTGTCGGGCATGGCCGACGAGACGTTCGGCATTTCGATCATCGAGGCGCAGGCATCTGGATTACCGGTGGTCGGGGTGGCGGCCGGCGCCATGGTCGATCGGGTGACCAAGGCCGTGGGCCGGCTTGGCCCGGTCGACGGCGACGAGGCGATGGCCGCCAACATCCTGGCAGTGTGGAACGGCGACATCGCCGGGATGAGCAAGGCGGCGACAATCCATGCGCACCAGTTCAGCTGGGACCGCAGCATGGAGTCGCTGCTCGGCCGGATCTATCGCGATCTGCTGGCCGGCAAGTCTCTTCGCTCGAGCCTGCGCGAACCGGTTCGAAGCGCGCTTCCCCAGGCCGCCTGAAAAATTCAACGCAAGTTCACCTTCCGGGGGTGAAAGTCCGGCGATATCGGTCTAGAATCAGCGCGATGAGCGCAGGGGTTTGTTGCCAATGATGATCGCGACCGTGTTGCTTGGCCTGGCCAGCATCGCCGCACAGGGAGCAGGAGCAGCGCCCCCGGCCGCCGGTGAAGTCATCACCAAGGAGCAGGCCGAGGAGCGGCTCGCCAAGTGCGGTTCACGCAAGTTCGAATCGGTCGCCGAGTTCCAGGTCGACGGCAAGATGAAGCGGAGTCGCCTGACCCTTTGCGCCGCCGAGAGCGATTCTGCGGAGGAGTGGATCGCCACGCTGGAAAAGAATGAGTCGGCGATCAAGGCGCAAAGCCGACTGCCGGAAAGCGCCCGGTTCAAGCTTCTGTCCGACCTGCGTGCCGAAATCGACCGGCTGAAGGGCGGGCAGGGCATCGTGGCCGTAAAAGGCGACCTGATCGCGGTGAAGGGCGACCTCGGCATCGGCGCCAAACCCAAAAGCGAGGTCACTGTGCCAAAGAGCGATTTCGCGGTATCGACCCTGCCGGCCATGCCCGTGGCGAAGACGGTGGTGAGTCGCGCCTTCGATCCGAAAAAGGCAGCGACGCCGCTGACCAGGCGTCCGCAGCTGGCGATCAAATGCCTCAATCCCGGCGGCGCGGCCGCCCGCTGTTCATTCATGGCGGTGGACACGGCCATTGAAATCGAAGCCGAAGAAGATTTGGCGTCGGCGGTCACGCTGCATTTCCGGCGGACGGATTCGAACCGCGAGGGCGAAGTCCGGCTAGCCCAGCTGAAACGGGGCGACACGGTCCGGCTGCGGGTGCCGCCGGAAATTTGCAAAGGGGTGGTGCGCGCCGAATTCGACGTGCAGGTATCCGGCGCCGGTTCGGGCGGATTACGCTACTCCGACGTCGTCGGGCCGTTCGAAAAGCGCTGCTGACCCGGGGACGGCCCGCAGCCGTTCATTCGCCGTTCAGCCTGCGATTACAATTGTAATCACATGGCCAAGACTCCAAAAATCAGTGATGCCGAGCTGCGCGTCTTGCAGGCGCTTTGGGAATGGGCGCCGATGGGCGCGACCGAGTTAGCAGACCAGGTCGCGCCGGCGAATGGCTGGACCCTGGCTACGGTCAAGAGCCTGCTGTCGCGATTGCTCGCCAAGGGCGCCATCGCCGCCGAGGCCGACGGCCGCCGGTTCCGTTATCGCCCGATCGTCAAGCGCGAGATTTTCGCCGGCCGGCAGGCCGGGACGCTGGTCGAGCGCATGTTCGGCGGACGTGTGTCGCCGCTGGTCGCCCAGCTTGCAGAGCAGCGCGACCTTGACCCCGAGGATCTGGCCGAGCTCGAGGCCCTGATCCGAAAGCTCAAGAAATGATCGCCTGGGCCGCGCACAGCGCGCTCGCGACCTCTATCCTGATCCTTGCCGTCCTGCTCATTCGCCGGCCGGTGGCAAGAACGTTCGGAGCCAATGCCGCCTACGCCTTGTGGCTGGCGCCGGCGATCCGGGCGGTCCTGCCGCCGATCAGCCTGCCGACGATGACGCTGCCGGCGTCGCCTGTCCTCACCGGACCGGTGGACTATGCGATCGTCGCCGGGCAGGCAGGCGGCACCGCAACCGCGTGGCCGCAATGGCTGATTGGCGTCTGGCTGGGAGGCACCGCGCTTTACCTGGGAGTGCACTGGGTTCGTCATCAACGCTTCCTCGCCATCGCCCTGGCGAACGGCCGCCCGCTCAATGTGCCCGGGATGCCCTATGACGTCGTCGCGAGCGACAGCGTCGACGGGCCGCTCGCCACCGGCCTCATTCATCCCCTGATCCTGGTACCGGCCGATTTCCAGCAACGCTTCACGGCCGAGCAGCAGCGGCTGGCCCTGCTGCACGAGCAATCGCACCACCGGCGGGGCGATATCTGGGCGAGCCTGGCGGCGCTGCTGATGACGGCCTTCCTGTGGTTCAACCCGTTCGCGCACATGGCCCTGGGCGCCTTTCGCCGCGACATGGAAGCCGCCTGCGACGCTCGGGTCGTGGCGCTGGCCGGCGAGGATTCCGCCAAGCCTTATGCCGAAACCATCCTGCGCAGCATCAGCCGGCCGGCGCCGCGATCGCTGTGCGCGCTGACCGCTGTCGACGAACTGAAAGGGAGATTGATGATGCTCAACATGACTCACGGGTCCGCCCGCAAATTAACCGGGCTGGCGATTGCGGCCGGCCTGACGATCGGCGGATTCTCGCTTGCCGCGCCCGCCTCGGCCGATGAGCCGAAGAGCGGCGATACCGAGAAATTCGTCAAGCGGATCGAAATTCGCGAGTCGATCGGCCGCAAGGACGTCGTCGTTCGCGATGGCGATCATGACCGGATGGTCAGGACACTGGCCAATTGCGACGGCGAGAAGTTTGAAGCCGGATCGCAAGGCGGCACCGAGACGAAGAAGGAAAATATCAAGTTCATGATCTGCGCGAGGAAAGGCGAAAGCCTGCTGCCGGCGCTGGAGAAGGCGGCGGCGCGGATCGAGCGGGAGACCGAAATGCCCGCCGAGCGCAAGGCAGAGATATTGAGCCAGCTGCGCGCGAAGATCGCCGAGCTGCGCGCTCGCAGTTAGAAACCCGTCCCAAGCGGGTGGGCGCGTCCCCTGGACCAAGGCCCAGGGACGCGCTTTTTTTGTCAGGCTTGGGCGATCCGCGGGCGGGACTGGCGGACGCCGACCCATTCGAGCAGCGCCAGGCCGCGGCCGGCCAGGCCCCGGCCGGCCACCAGCAAGGTTCCGGCATACGCCAGTTGGCGGTTTCCTGAGCCGCCCGGTCGTGCGACAGGGACGCGTGGACGCCCCCTATTCGGTCGTGGAGCAACTCGAGCCCGGCATCGCCCGGGTGCTGGCGCACAACCCGTCGCCCTTCACCTACACCGGTACGCAGACCTACCTGCTCGGCGAGCAGGAGGTGGCGGTGGTCGATCCCGGCCCGAACCTGCCCGACCATCTCGAGGCGCTTAACGCGGCGATTGGCGGGCGGCGCGTGGCGGCGATCATGTGCACGCATACCCACCGTGACCACAGCCCGGCGGCGAGGGCGTTGGCCGATGCGACGGGCGCGCCGGTCATCGGCTGTGCGCCGCTGGCACTGGAAAGTGTCGGCCCCCGGATGGATGCGGCCTTCGACGGCGATTACGCGCCGGACCGGGTGCTGGCCGATGGCGAAAGCGTTGATCTGGGGGGCGAGCCGGTGACGGCGGTGGCGACGCCCGGCCATACCTCCAACCATTTGTGCTTCGCCTATCGCGGCGCCCTGTTCACCGGCGACCATGTCATGGGCTGGTCGACCACCGTCGTCTTCCCGCCTGACGGGGACATGGGCGCATTCATGGCCAGCCTCGACAAGCTGCGCCGGCGCGACGACCGGATCTTCTATCCGGCGCACGGCCCCCCGGTGACCAAGCCGGCGCAATTGCTGCGCGGACTGATCGGCCACCGACTGCAACGCGAGAAGCAGATTCTGAAGCTTGTCCGCGAACGTGCCCGGCCGATCCCGGAGATTGTCAGCGACGCCTATCCGGCGCTCGACCCGCGGCTGGTGACTGCCGCCGGCGGATCAGTGCTGGCGCATTTGCTGGACCTTGAGGCGCGCGGGCTCGTTATCCGCGATGGAGAGACATGGAAAATCGCAGGCTAAGCCCGGCCGTCATCGGCGCGATCATCGGCGCGCTGCTGCTCGGGGTGCTGCTCGGCATCACGACCGGCGCGGTCGACCGACTGTTGGGTGGTCCGGACCCGAAGGTCATCGCCTCGTCGAGCCTCGAATCGATGCGGGCGCAGAACCGGCTGGTGGCATTCGTCGCGCGCTACGTATCGGTGACGAGCGCCAGGACCAGCCGACTGGGTTTTTCGGCGGAGCGGACTCTGATCCTTCCCGGGGACGTCCGCTATGAGGTCGACCTGTCGCGGCTGCGCGAGCAGGACGTGACCTGGGACGAGGGATCGAGCACGCTGGCGGTGCAACTGCCGGAGGTCGAGGTGGCGGGACCGGAAGTCGACCTCGCCGCCGCCCGCGAATATGGCGCTGGCGGCCTGCTGGGCGCCGTCACCAATGTCGAAGGCCGGCTGGACAGCGCCAACCGCGCCGCCGCCGTCGCCGACCTGCGCAAGCAAGCGTCGGCGGAATTGCCGATGCGGCTGGCTCGCGAGGCGGCGAGGTCGGCGATCGAGCGCAGCTTCGCGCTGCCGCTGAAGGCCGCCGGCTTCGCTGACGCCAAAGTGGTGGCCCGCTTCCCGACGGAGGGAACTGACAGCCCTAGCCAACTCGACCGCTCGCTCTCATATAATCAGGCGATGGAGGAGGCGCGGAAGCGCCGTGAGATGGGCCGATGACCGCACAGCCGAACAATCTGAGGGGCATCGACCTGCTGGCCGAGATTGCGCGCCTGAAGACGGAGCGCAACGCGGTCATCCTCGCCCATTATTACCAGAAGCCGGCAATCCAGGACCTGGCCGATTTCGTCGGCGACAGCCTCGACCTGTCGCGCAAGGCGGCGGCGACCGATGCCGAGGTCATCGCCTTTTGCGGCGTGCGCTTCATGGCCGAGACGGCGAAGATCCTCAGCCCCGAGAAGACCGTCATATTGCCCGACATGGACGCCGGCTGCAGTCTCGAGGACAGCTGCCCACCCGAGCAGTTCAAGGCGTTCCGGGAGGCCCATCCGGACCATATCGCGCTGACCTACATCAACTGCTCGGCGGCGGTGAAGGCTTTGAGCGACATCATCGTCACCTCATCGTCCGCGCAAATCATCCTCGACCAGATCCCCAAGGAGCAGAAGATCATCTTCGGCCCCGACCGGCACCTTGGCGGCTACCTCGCCCGCAAGACCGGGCGTGACATGCTGCTGTGGCCGGGCATCTGCATCGTCCACCAGGCGTTCAGCGAGACCGAGCTCTTGAAGATCAAGGCCGAGCATCCGGAAGCGCCGGTGCTGGCGCACCCCGAATGCCCGCCGCATATCATCGACCACGCCGACCATGTCGGCTCGACCAAATCGATTCTGGATTTCGCCCTGACCACGCCGGCCGAGACCGTGCTGGTCGCGACCGAGCCGCACATCATCCACCAGATGGAGAAAGCGGCGCCGGGCAAGACCTTCATCGGCGTTCCGGGCGGCGACGGCAACTGCAACTGCAACATGTGCCCCTACATGGCGCTCAACACGCTGGAGAAGCTCTACGTGGCGCTGCGCGACCTGAAGCCGCGGATCGAGCTGTCCAACGACGTCATGGCGAAGGCGCGGGTGCCGCTTGAACGGATGCTGGAAATGGCCGGCCGGACGGTGGGCCAGGGCGATGTGGGCAGGCCGATCATCGATCATCCAGAGAATATCGACCCCGCTATCAGCGGCGACTGACCGCCGGCATCATTCAGCCCGGCGTAAGGTCAACTCTGCCTTCTTCGGCTGGATGAAGTATCTGATTTCTTTCGCAAGTCTGGCTCTTGCCGGCATTTCCACAGCTGCTCATGCATCGCCAATGGCGCAGCCGGCCAGCGCTCGCCAGGCGGGACAATCGACTGAACCCGGGTTGAGCGTCGATGAGCTGCCCTCCGAGGCCAAGGCCAATCGCGCGTTCGCTGTGCGGCTGTACCAGCAACTGGCGAAGAAGCCCGGCAACGTCTTCATCTCGCCGGTCAGTATCGCCGCCGCATTCGGTCCGGTGGCCGTCGGCGCCCGGGCGGATACCTACATGGCGATCAGCCGGACTCTCGGCTTTCGTCCCGATCCCAAGCTATTGGCCACGCGCGTCGGCGGCCTGTTGCGCGAGCTGCGCTCGGGCAAGGACGACGACGGGGCAAAGGTCAGTATCGCCAATGCGTTGTGGCTAACCGACCGGCATCCGGTGAAGGCAGACTTCGTATCTGTCGCCAGGTCCAATTTCGACGCCGCCGTCGAAACCGTCGACTTCGTCGATACCTCAGCTGCGGCGAAGCGCATCAACGGCTGGATTGAAGGCGAGACCGAAGGCAAGATCACCGAGCTGTTCAAGGAGGATGCGTTCGACGACAAGACCGCCCTGGTTGTGACCAATGCGGTCCACTTCCTCGGCGACTGGACGCAGCCGTTCAATGCTGCGGCGACTCATTCCGCGCCATTCTACCTGCCGGGTGGAGAGCAACGGCTGGTCCGGATGATGGCTGGCGCGAAGGGGGTGAAATATTTCGAGGACGACACGCTTCAGATGATCGACCTCGGCTACAAGGGCGGCGAATTCGGCATGGTCGTCATCCTGCCCAAGGCGCGCGACGGCTTGTCGGCGCTTGAGGCAAAGCTAAGCGACGCGACGCTCGGCGCGTTGCTGGGCAAGCTCGATGCGTCGAGCCCGCCCGACCATGTCGAGGGCGTTTTCGTCGAGCTGCCCAAGGTGCAGATCGACAATGACCACAACCTCGTCGACCCACTGAAGGCGATGGGCATGGGAATCGCCTTCGACCGCTTCCGCGCCAATTTCCGGGGCATGTCGGACGAGCGCCTGTTCATCAGCGACGTGCTCCACAAGACGTTCCTGCGGATCGACGAGAAAGGCACCGAGGCGGCCGCAGCGACAGCTGTTGTCATGAGCGGGGAAAGCAGCGGCCCAGAGATCAATTTCCGCGCCGACCACCCGTTCCTGGTCATGATCCGCGACCGGAAGACCGGGGCCATCCTGTTTTTCGGCCGAATCGCCGAGCCCTAGGCGACCAACGCTCGTCGAAGCGGGCGTTGACGCACCGGAACCCAATGCCCAGTGCCGGCCGAACCAGGGAGAGTGACTTGCGCAAATATCTTTTCGCCGCCGCCGCGGCGCTCATCGCCGGCGCGGCGGTCGCCCAGACCGCGGTCGAAGACCCCTATCTGTGGCTGGAGGAGATCGAAGGGCCGCGGGCGTTGGCGCAGGTGCGGGCGTGGAACGCCCAGACGGAAGCACTGCTGACCGCGTCGCCGACCTACGAACAGAACCGGGCAAGGGCGCTAGCCATCCTCGACGACGAGGCGCAGATCGCGGCGCCAGAGCTGGTCATCGGCGACAACATTCTCAACCTGTGGCGGGATGCTGCCAATCCGCGCGGCTTGTGGCGGATCGCCTCGCTCGAAAGCTATGCGCGCGGCAAGCCAGGGTGGCGGACGCTCATCGACGTCGACGCGCTTGGGCGTGCGGAGGGCAAAAGCTGGGTGTGGCACGAGGCCCAATGCCTGGCGCCTGATTATCAGCGCTGCCTCGTGTCGCTGAGCCCTGGGGGCACCGACGCCGATGTCGTGCGCGAGTTCGATATCGGCACCGGCAAGTTCGTGGACGGCGGTTTCGTCATCCCCGAGGCGAAGAGCAACTCAAGCTGGATCGACCGTGACCATATCCTTGTCGCGACCGATTTTGGCGAGGGCAGCCTGACCAAATCCGGCTATCCGCGAACCGTCAAGCTATGGACCCGCGGCACGCCGATGTCGTCGGCGAAAACGCTGTTCACCGCCGATCCGGCGGACGTCAGCGCCAGTCCGATCGGCTATTATGACGGCGGCAAGCGCTGGTCGTTCATCAGCAATTCGAAGACCACCTGGCGGACCAAATATCTGATGGTGACGCCGGACGGGCGCGCGATCGCGACGCCCGTGCCGGAATCGGCGACCATCCAGGATGTGCTCGCCGGGCATCTGATCGTCGAACTCAACGAACCGCTGGGCAGTCTTCCAACCGGCTCGCTGGTGTCGTGGCAACTGGCGGACATCGCCGCCGGCCGGAAGACGCAAGCCGGCCTCATCATGGCGCCGACCGCCAAGCAGGCGATCAACGAGGTCGCGACATCGAACGGCATCCTGTGGGTCAGCGCGCTCGACGATGTGTCCGGCAGGCTGTTCGCCCTGTGGCCGCGCGGCAACGAGGGTTGGGGCCGCAAGGCGATCGACCTGCCGGCCAACAGCACGGTCGACCTGGTCCAGGTGGCCGGTACCCGAGATGTCGCGTTCGCGACCGTGGAAGGGATGCTAACCCCGCCGACGCTCTATGCGGTAACGCCGAATGAACTGCCAATCCCGGTCCAGTCGCTGCCGGCCAAGTTCGATGCCAGCAAGATGCAGGTCGAGCAGAAGTTCGCGACCTCCAGGGACGGCACGCGCATTCCCTATTTCCTCGTCCGCAAGAAGGGGACGAGAGGCCCGGCGCCGACCTTGATCCATGCCTATGGCGGGTTCCGAAGTCCCCAGTTGCCGGGATATTTGACCGGCCAGCCCTATCGCGCCGGGCCACTTGCCCTGTTCTGGGTCGAGGCGGGCAACGCCTATGTCCTCGCCAACATTCGTGGCGGCGGCGAATATGGGCCCAAGTGGCATGAGGCGGCGCTGCGCGAGAACCGGCAGCGAAGCTTCGACGATCTCCATGCCGTCGCCGAGGACGTGATCCGCACCGGCGTCAGCGCCAAGGGCAGGGTCGGTATTTCCGGCCGGTCGAACGGCGGCGTCCTGCTTGGCGCCGCGCTCAACCAGCGGCCCGACCTCTACAATGCGGCGATCATCGGCTCACCGCTGTGGGACATGAAGCGCTATTCGCATTTGCTCGCCGGCGCTTCCTGGGTCGACGAATATGGCGATCCCGACATTCCCGAGCAGTGGGCCTATTTGAGCAAATATTCGCCGTACCAGAACATGCGGCGCGACGTCCGCTATCCGGCGGTCTTCATCTACAGCTCGACCAAGGACGACCGGGTCCACCCCGGCCACGGCCGCAAGGCGGCGGCGCGCTTCCTGGAATATGGCAACCCGGTCTATTTCCACGAATATATGGAAGGCGGCCATTCGGTCGGCGCGGACAACGCCGAGGACGCCAAGCGCGCGGCCCTGCTCTACGAATATCTGATCCGGGAACTCGGGTTGTCGCCTAGGGCCGGCGAGCGGGGCTGACCGGCGAGTCGACCGTCGCATCCGCCGGATGATGGCGATCGAGGTGGCGCTTGATGATCCTGAGGTTGCGGCTGTTCGACCGGTAAAACAGGTCGGGAATGGCGCCCACCCAGGGGATAAGGCCGAGCAGCCAGTCGACGCCGACATTGCCGGCCATCTTGCCCATATGCCACTTTGACATGCCGAGGTTGCGGGCTTCCCACGCCATATAGGCGCCAAGCACCGCGCCGGCCGTGCTGCCGGCGAAAGGGACCAGATCGAGGATGACGTCGAGCCCCACCGGCCGGTTGATCCCTGGAATAACCACCAGCCGCTCCAGCACGCGCTCGAGCCCTTCGACCCGGCGGCGGACTGACTGCGGGTCGGTCCCGAACCTGGGATAAGGCTGTCGATCAGCCGGCTCTATGCTCACTATTGTCCACCTTCGCGGCTCGGCTTGTCGCCCAGGGCGGTCAGCGTATGGCGGCCGAAGCGGTTCCCGGCGAATCCTTGGACCCGGCCGCTCACCAGCGACCAGCGGATCGGTGCGGCGATGGGCAGGAACAGCTGCAATTCGTCGATCCGCTGCGCCGCCTGGGCAAGCAAGGCGTTGCGCTGGGCGGGGATCAACGTCTCGCGGGCGCCGCCGAGAAGCTCATCGACCTCGGCGTCGCAGATCGGCGCGACGGAGCACCGGAAACGCCGCAGGTACCAGGCCGGCGACGTCGACGGCGCCACCTCGTCGACCAGGATCAGGTCGGCGGACCGGGCGCTTGCCGCGCGTTCGACCTTGAGGCCGAGCAGCCCCCAGTCCGCCGACAGCCGGCGCAGCAGCAGATCGGCGCCCGGCCCTTCGGGGAGCAGGATGTGAAGCGTCGGTCGCTCGTCGGCCCCGAAAATCCGGTCGGCGGCGAGAATCATCTCCGGCCGGCGATCGCCAATCGGAATAGTCATCCAGGGCGGCGCGACCGGGCCGCCGGCGCCATCGAGCCCGCCTTCGAGGATCGTCGCGCGAGGCAACAGGCCCGGAACGCTGTATTGCGCCAGCAAAGCGTCGCGATCGATGGCCTGGGCCAGAAGCAGGCGAACGTCCGCTTCGTCGAGCGGGCCGCCGGCGCGAGCGGGCGCCAGACCGAACAGCCCGGCGACGGGATCAAATTGCAGCGCCCGTCTCGGCAGGCCGGTCGCGCGGGCCAGCGGCAGATCGGCGAACGTGCCGCCGAGGACCAGATCGGCCCTGCCGTCGATGAAATCGTTGATCGCCCTTGCGGCGGCGGCGGCGGCCAGGATGATCTCTTCCTGGCGGACTTCCACTTCGTCGCTGCCGAAAATCTGCCTGGTCAGCCGAATTCCCCGGTGTTCTCCCTGGCTGGCAGCCGGTTCGAAGGGGCCGCTGCCGTGGCCATTCCGAACCAAGGCGAATTCCGGCTGGGCGAGCAGCTGCAACAGGTCGGCGCGCGGCGTGCGGAGCCGGATTTCGAGCACCCGGTCGGTCATGGCGACCACTTCGTCGGCCACGCCGAGCGTGTCCTTGAGCGGGTTGCGGCTGGACTGCGTCAGCTGCCGGCGGAGCAGGCGCGCGACCTGCTGGGCGGTAATCCTCCCGCCCCCCTGCCATTCGCCGCTGGCAAGCCGGAAAATGTAGCTGAGGCCGTCGTCGCTGACATTCCAGCTTTCGGCCAGGCCCGGTTCGATCTGGCCGTTAGCGTCAAAGCGCACCAAGCCCTGCGCGGCGCTGGCCAGAAGCACCGCGTCGCTGGCCGCCGGCGCAGTTACGGCGGGGTCAACCAACCGGGGCTGGTCGCCGATCACGACGACGTCGAAACGGCCTTCCTGCGAGCGCTGGCAACCGCCGCCGGCCAGCGCCGCAGCGGACAGCAAGACGCCAAAGGCACGGCGAATATTGAGGGGCCGCATCCCGACCGGCTTTAGCCGCAATGCCGCGTTCAGCAAGCATCTGGATATATCGAGCCAACTGTTTTACTAGACTAAGGCAGTTGGGCGCGAGGTTTCCAGATCAGGACGGTGGCCGAAAGAGACGCAATCTGGAGCCGCGGCGGAATCAACGTCGAGGATTTGCCCGACCCCTTCGCGCCGGCGCCCGAAGCGTCGGCCGCCGAGGCGCCGGCCGGGCCAGGGCGCCGCCGGCTTCGTCTCGCCCTATATACGCTGACCGGCCTGATCCTCGTTACCCTCATCTGGCTGATCGTCACCGCGCCCTTGTCGCGCGCGCTCGAGCCGCTTGACGATCCGGCGATGCTGCTGGTGTCGGCGGAAGGGCGGCCGATCGCCCGCCGCGGCGCGATCAAGGAAGCGCCGGTCACCGTTGCCGAGCTGGACCCGATAACCCCGGCGGCCTTTATCGCCATCGAGGACCGGCGTTTCTATCGGCACTGGGGAATCGACCCCCGCGCCATCGGCCGAGCGATGGTCGCCAACGCCAGGGCGGGGGGAGTTCGTCAGGGTGGAAGCACCATCACCCAGCAGCTGGCCAAGACCAGCTTCCTGTCGTCGGACCGGAGCCTGAAGCGCAAGGCGCAGGAAGTGATCATCGCCTTCTGGCTGGAAGGATGGCTGACCAAGGACGAGATCCTGTCCCGCTACCTATCCAGCGTCTATTTCGGCGATGGCGTCTATGGCTTGCGCGCCGCCGCCCATCATTATTTCAAGCGCGACCCCGGAAATTTGACGCTAGCCCAGTCGGCGATGCTTGCCGGGATGGTGCAGGCGCCGTCGCGGCTGGCGCCGACCCGCAACCTGCCGCTGGCCCAAAAACGGTCGGCACTGGTGCTGGCGGCAATGGCCGACACCGGCGTAATTACGCCCGTGCGCGCGCGCCAAACGGACCTGGCCCGACCGGTCCGTCAGAGTTCGAAAGTGCCGACCGGGACGTATTTCGCCGACTGGGTCGCCCCGGCCGCGCAAAAGGCGTTCGAAGCCGATTTCGGCGAGGTGAAGGTCGAGACGACGCTCGATTCCGATTTGCAGCGGCTGGCGGTCCGAGCCGTCGGCCGGGCGCCGATCGGCGACGCCCAGGCAGCGCTGGTGGCCATGCGGCCGGACGGGCGAGTCGTCGCCATGGTCGGCGGACGAGGCTACAAGGACAGCCCGTTCAACCGGGCGACCCAGGCGCGGCGGCAGCCGGGATCGGCGTTCAAGCTGTTCGTCTATCTCGCCGCCCTTCGCGCCGGCTGGACCCCCGACAGCATCATCGAGGACCGGCCAATCACCATTGGCGACTGGTCCCCGGCCAATTCGGACGGGGTCTATCGCGGGTCGATCACCCTGCGCGAGGCCTTTGCCCGGTCGAGCAACGCGGCCACCGTCCGCCTGTCGGAAAGCGTCGGCCGAGCGAACGTGGCGCGAACCGCGCGGGAGCTTGGCATCACGGCGCCCCTGCCTGACAGCCCGAGCCTGGCCCTCGGCACCGCCGGGACCAGCCTGCTGGAGCTGACGTCGGCTTATGCCGCCGTGGCCAGCGGCCGCTACCCCGTCCGGGCGCGGGGACTGCCGCTGAACGACTCGGAAGGCTCCACCCTGTCCGCATTTTTCCAGCGCGGCGGCCGGCTCGATCCGCGCCGCGACTGGGCGCCAATGCTCGACATGCTCTACGCCGCGGCGAACAATGGCACCGGGCGGCGGGCGGCGCTGGCCGTGCCGACCTTCGGCAAGACCGGGACCAGTCAGGGTAATCGCGACGCCTTGTTCGTCGGCTTTGCGGGCAATCTGGTGGTCGGTGTCTGGGTGGGCCGTGACGACGACCGCCCGCTCGGCGCGAAAATGAGCGGCGGGACGGCGCCGGCGCAGATTTGGCGCAACTTCATGGTGTCGGCCCTGACCGTCGACGGTCGTCGCGGACCGCCGCTTCCGGCCGAGTTCCGGATTCCCGAGCGGCCCCGCCTGGCCCGGGACAAGCAGAGCCCGCTGCCGTCCGACTGGAGCGAGTCGACCAAGGACCTCCGCGACATCTGGGACGCCCTGGAGCGCATTTTCGAAGGCCGCTAAGAGGCTGCGAACAGGCGCGGAAATTTTTTACGGTTAATCGGCGGTAACCGGCCGCTTTAAAGATTTCTCAACCCCTTCAGCAGTAATTCCAGCATCAACCTACGCGAGGACTGCGCAGGGGCGGGCACTGTCCCGGAGTGGAGCCTTAAGGAGACCGGAAATGATTAAGCGTTTCGCCAAGCTGATGAACAATGCTGAAGGTGCGACGGCCATTGAATACGGCCTGATCGCCGCCCTGATCGCGGTTGCCGCGATTGGCGCCATGAAGGGCATCGGCAACAAGCTGAACACGACCTTCACGAACGTTTCGTCGAACCTCTAAGCTCGTCGAACCTTCGAACGCGACGGCGGCGCCCCAGTGGCGCCGCCGTTTTCGTATGGGCGATCGAGGCAACCATTAAGCATTGGCAACCCTTCGAATTTAAGCATTCGTCAACTCTTGAGGCAGACACTCCGGGCATCCTTCGCGACGTAAGCGGGGGTCGGGATCATATCCCCGGGGAGTGGACCTAAATGGGAGACCAGGCATGGCCAAGTTTCTGAAATTGCTTCGCAATGAGCATGGTGCCACAGCGATTGAATATGGTCTGATTGCGGCGCTGATTTCGGTCGCCGCGATCGGCGCGATGTCGGGCATCGGCAACAAGCTCAACACGACCTTCACGAACGTCTCGTCGAACCTTTGAGGTTTTCGGGTCGTCCCTTTTGGGGGCGGTGGCGCTGCGGTGCCGCCGCCCATTTTTTTATGCAGGCTGGGGCGGAATCTCGTAACGGCTGTGGTAAGCGGCGCCGGGACGGGCAGGAGCCTAGAGATGACCGACGTCGCCGCGCTGCAATTCGACCTCACGCCGCCGAGTGATCGCGAGCTTCGCGAACTCGCCGCCGACCTCACGCATGAGGAACGGCATGTCCTGCTGGACCATGGCACCGAGGCGCCGTTCTGCGGCACCTTCCTTGATGAGAAGCGCCCCGGCACCTTCACGTGCCGGCTGTGCGGCTTGCCATTGTTCAAGGGCGGATCGAAATTCGACAGCGGCACGGGCTGGCCGAGCTTCACCACGCCCTTTGCCGCCAATCACCTCGAATATGTTCGCGACAACAGTTACGGCATGACACGCACGGAAATCATCTGCGCGCGTTGCGGGTCGCACCAGGGCCATGTGTTTCCCGACGGCCCACCGCCGACTGGCGAGCGCTATTGCATCAACTCGGTTTCCCTGGATTTCACGCCGGCCGGCGAGGCTTTGCCCGACAAACTAAGCCGGGGCGATCCGGAAGGCGAAATCTGGGACGATTGAGCGGCCTGGGTCGGTCGCGCCTCGATTCTCGACTGGTCTGCCAGCCAAAGCCTAACCGAAAGATGGTGGAGCCGAGGGGGATCGAACCCCTGACCTTCGCAATGCCATCGCGACGCTCTCCCAGCTGAGCTACGGCCCCACGTTCCTTCGCGCCTTAGGCGAACTTTCCCCGGTTGGAAAAGAGGAAATAGTTCGCCCGCGCTGCTTTTCCAGTCGCTGTTACTCGTCGTTCTCCTTGCCGGTCTCGACGCCCAGGTCGTCGTCATCCGTCGTCAGATCGACCTCATCGTCGGCGCTTGGCTCCTCATCCTCGTCGATCGCCAGCTCCTCGGCCTCGAGATCCGAGTCCGCCGTCTTGCTTTTCGGTTCGGCAGGCGCGGCGGCCTCGAACGGCATCGGCTGCTTCGATTTCAGCACCGGTTCGGGCATCCAGGCATAGTCGCAGGCAATGCACTTTACTGGGTCGTCCTTGCCGAGGTCGTAAAATCGGGTCGAGCACTTGGGGCAAGTGCGCTTGGTGCCCCATTCGGGTTTCACCATGTCGGTTTCTACTCCAGTTCAGGCGGTTGGGGCTGCGGACGCCATAGTCCGCCCCACGTGCGGCGCGCGCCTTGCCATAGGCACAGGCCCCTGTCAAAGCGCCCGCCTTGACCGGTGCAAGCGAAGCCAAGTCCGCCCGCGAAGGGCCAGTCGTGATCGCCGTCGATGGGCCGGCGGCGAGCGGCAAGGGCACCATCGCCCGGGCGCTGGCCGCGCATTACGGCCTGCCGCACATGGACACCGGCCTGCTGTACCGGGCGGTCGCCCTGAACCTGTGGCGGTGGGGAGGCGACCCGGCCAGCGAGTTCGAGGCGCTCCGGGCCTGCGACGGCTTCGTCGCCGACGCCGGCGATCCCGAGCTTCGCAGCGAAGCGGTGTCCGCCTTCGCATCGCGAATTTCTGCCTATCCGTCGGTCCGGGCCGCCCTGCTCGATCGGCAGCGGGAGTTCGCCGCCCAGCCGGGCGGCGCCGTGCTGGACGGCCGCGACATCGGCACGGTGATCGTTCCCAATGCGACCGCCAAGCTGTTCGTCACCGCGACGCCCGAGGTGCGGGCACGGCGGCGCGTCCGCGATTTGCTAGAACGAGGGATGCCGGCCCATTACGAGGATGTCTTGATCGATATCCGCGCGCGTGACGAGCGCGATTCAGGCCGCGCCGCGGCGCCGCTCCGACAGGCGGAGGATGCCGATCTGCTCGAGACCAGCGACCTGACGGTGGAACAGTCGGTGTCGGAGGCGATCCGGTTGGTGGAGCGGCGGTTGACTGGCGATCCATAGCCCGACCCGGTGCCGCAGCGCGGCGATCAGAGCGCGTTGGTTTCGGTCGCCGTTTCCAAGGCCGGGGCACTGTCCGTTTCGTTCGAAGACGGCTGGGAGCTTGCCGGCTGGCGCCTGCGGACCGTCTGCCGGTCGACCTTGCCGTCGCTTCGGACATCGCCGGAGAGGTCCAGCTGGTCGATATTATAGGCGACGTCAGCGGCCATGTTCGATGCATCGCCGGTGGCCGCGTCGATGACGGTCGTGTCGTTGGCGAAAATGGCCTCGGCCGCCAGATTGCCAGAGACATTCGCGCCACCTTCATTGGCCGAATTGTCGCCGCATGCCGACAAAACAAGGCACGAGACGGCAACAATGAAAAGGGCGCGCATCTCAATCTCCAGGGCCATGACAGTCCAATAAAAAAGAGGCTGCCGGAGCAAGCCCGGCAGCCTCTTTAGACGTTTGGCCCTCCCCGAAGGAAGAGCCAAGCGGATTACATCGCGTTGTTGGCCGCGGCGTCAGCTGCGTTGTTCGCAGCATCGGCAGCGCTGTTGGCCGCATCCGCAGCAGCGTTAGCGTCCATCACCATGTTGGCGTCCATGTTGGCGTCCATGGTGTTGTCGATAACGACGTTATCAGTCGTCAGATTAACGTCGTCGACGTTCATTGTGTTGTCGGCGGACTCGTTGCTGCTGCAAGCCGAAACCGCCAGGGCCGCACCGGCGACCAGGATAAGAGCACGCATTCAAAACTCCCTAGATTATCCGATCTGGGACGGTAACCCGCCTCGCAAATCGCGCGCACAATAGTCTGAAGCACTCGCAACCAGCAAGAGACTTTGTCCTAACCAGGCAAGGCCTTGAGAAATAACGGAAACTGGTGCCGCAAGGCGTCATCGACGCGCGATATGGCGGTTTCCTTGCCGATTTGTTTCAGGCTGGTGACTCCGAATTCCCGGATCCCGCACGGCACGATCCCGGCAAAATGCGAAAGATCGGGGGCGACGTTGATTGAAAAGCCATGCAGGGTGACCCAGCGCTTGATGCGGATGCCGAGCGCCGCAATCTTGGCCTCCTCCGAGCCGCCGCCGACCCAGATGCCGATGCGTCCGGGCGCGCGATGGGCGTCGACCCCGAGGTCGGCCAAGGCGGCGATGATCCAGTCTTCCAGCGTACAGACCAGCCGGCGAACGTCACGCCCGCGCTTGTCGAGATCAAGCATGAGGTAGCCCACCCGCTGTCCGGGACCATGATAGGTGTAGCGGCCGCCCCGGCCGGCTTCGTGCACGGGCAAATCGAGCGGATTGACCAGTTCCGCTGGATCGGCGCTGGTGCCGGCGGTGAACAATGGCGGATGTTCGAGCAGCCAGACGCATTCCCCGGCGGCGCCGGCGCGAATGGCGGTGGCCCGTTCCTCCATGAAGGCCAGAGCCTCCGGATAGGCGACGGGCGTGTCGCTCACTCGCCACTCAATGCCGTCGATCATCTCCATCGATGCGGCAGATGGCCGCCGGGCCGCTTTCCGGCAAGGCCGATTGCAACCGCGCGCGCCGACCCGCATAACCGGCTCCGCATCAGGAAAGGGACAACATGGCCGTCTTGTCGATTTCAAAGGCCTGGGATGAAGCGAAAGCGGTCTTGGCCCGCGACGGACGGTTGATCTGGACAGTGGCGCTGGCGCTCCTGTTCCTGCCGCAGGTTCTGTCCAGCACGGTTGCGCCACCCGCCAATCTTGCAACCGAGGCTGCGCCCGGTTCTTCCGGCCTCGTGATCACGGCGGCGCTGCTGATCAGCATGATAGGCCAGCTGGCGATCGTCCGCCTGGCAGTGGG
This sequence comes from Sphingomicrobium sp., assembly GCA_035699505.1. Classification (GTDB taxonomy): domain Bacteria; phylum Pseudomonadota; class Alphaproteobacteria; order Sphingomonadales; family Sphingomonadaceae; genus Sphingomicrobium. The sequence goes on from DASSPS010000024.1 coordinate 37,430, forward strand.
CCCGACCACGTCCGTAGGGAACGCAATCCGTCACGGCGCCAGGCGCTTCCCTTCGGCGCTGGCCGCCTTCCTGCTTTTCCTGATCGGCATGGCGCTGATTCTTGTGCCGCTGATCATCCTGCTCGGCCTGACGGCCATGCTGATCAATCCCGCCAGCCCGCCACCGCCGCAATTCGTGCTTCGTGTGCTCCTGCTGCTGGTTGTCGCATTCCTGGTTTCCGTAAGGTTCCTTCTGGTCACGCCGGTCGCAAGTTCGGAAAGCGCAGGCCCAATCGCGATCCTGAAGCGCAGCTGGGCCCTGACCGGCAGCCACTATGCGCGCCTGCTGGGTTTCATCCTTCTGGCGACCATTGCCGCGCTGGTCGTGGTGATCGCCGCCCAGATCGTCGGCACGATCATTGCCAGACTGTTCGCCGATACCGTCAACCCGCTATCGGCGGGGGCGCTGGTCCTCGCCCTCTTCACGGCGGGGGCACAGGCGGCGCTGAGCGCGGTGTTCACCGTCATGCTGGCGCGGATCTACGTGCAGGCCGCGGGCCAAGCGCCCCAGGCGACGGTCCCAAGCACGAACGAGTAAGCGGTCAGGCCCATTTCGCAAGCGGGGGGAGGCTCATCAGGATGGCGTCGATATTGCCGCCGGTCTTGAGGCCGAAAAGCGTGCCGCGGTCATAGAGCAGGTTGAACTCGACATAGCGGCCGCGGCGAATCAGCTGCTCCTCGCGGTCGGCGTCGGTCCAGTTCTCGTTGAAATTCTTGCGCACCAGATGCGGGTAGACGACGAGGAAAGAGCGCCCGACATCCTCCACGAAACGGAAGTCGGCGTCCCAGCCGCCCCTCTCATCGGGCGAATGCTGCCAGTCGAAGAAGATACCGCCGATGCCGCGCGGCTCTTTGCGGTGCGGCAGGAAGAAATACTCGTCGCACCAGGCCTTCAGCCGTTGATAGTCGGCGATTGCCGCGTGCTTGCGGCATACGAACTCCATGGCGCGGTGGAAATCCTTGGCGTCGAG
>DASSPS010000025.1:0-5997 GCA_035699505.1 Sphingomicrobium sp.
AGCCCTCTCCACCATTACCGCCCCGAATGAGCATTCGGCCAGCGTCGCGCGGCTCTTTTACTGGCGGACAACTTCCTTCCAGACTGTAACCGACTTCTGTCGATTGGCCGGATACCAGTCCGTTTCGGCGCAAAATTGAAACCGTTTCAAAGAAACAGATTTGCGGAATTGCGTCCGGTTGACGTAAATTGAGCAGACTCGGACGCCTCTGTCCGGGTGGGGGCTAGCGTTGAAAGGTATTCGGGTGGCGGATCCCGCCTTCATCATGACCAATCAAGGAGACCTCGATTTGGAGCTTGCGGCCCGAGTGGCTCGGCTGAGCCCCGGCCAGCTGGATTGCCTGCGGCTGGTGGACCAGCACCTGTCGTCCAAGGAGATTGCGGTCGAGCTCGATATCTCGCCTCACACGGTCGACCAACGCATTCGCGGCGCGCTGCAGATTCTCCAGGTTGACCGCCGCACACAGGCCGCGCGCGTCGTCGCCCAGGTGTGCGGGCCATATCAACGTTTGATACATCAATCGCCGTATGTTGAGCCGGACCCGACCGAGCGGCACCCAGAAAGCGCGATCAGCCAGATTCGGCACGCTGATCGTGCAGGGAAGCCCGGGGATGCCGGCTTCATTACCGAGCAGAGGCCGGTGTCGTTCCAGGCTTCCCTGCAATTGCCGTTCGCAACGAGGAGCCACCCCCGGAATGAGATGAGCGTCGGCCAACGGCTGCTCTGGATTTTCCTGATCGCGACGGGCGCAGCATTTTCGGCGGGGATGTATCTCGCCGGGCTCGAAAGTCTCGCCAGGCTTATCCAAACCTAGCGCACCGCGCCGGATGCCATCGATCCGCAAGCAACTCCGGGCACGACCGTCCCGGAGAAGGAGCAGACATGCGCAAGGAACTGATCGAGAATGCCGCCTTTGAAGTCGCCACCCAGATCCGCGAAGTCGAGCATTGCATCGACGCGGCGTTGAGCGAAATTGCCGAGCTCCAGGCTCGAATCATGCGCGCCAACGCCATCGCCAAAACCAGCGTCACGACCGCCCACGACGCCATCCAGCAACTGGTCAGCGCCACCCAGGGCCTGGTCGCGGCCCGCGGGTCGATCGCCGGCTGCCACGGCGCGCTGGTCGAAGCCAAGCAGTTCGTCCCGGGACTGCGTACCATTTCCTGGGGTGACGGCGAGGATTGCCCCAAGGAAGCGCGCGCGAAGCCGGATCTGCGCGTCGTCGCTTAAGCCAAGGACTTTGACCGGACCGCGACAATGTGGTCCGGTCAAACCCGCCGATGCTACCGAAATTCATCTTCTGGAGCCTGCTCGCCCTGATCTGCGGCTACGCCCTGTGGCGCGGCCACCGGGACGAGCGAATCGCGGCGACAGCCTGCCTGACGGCATCGATCGCGACCAAGTTCGTCATTTCGCCGATCGGCAGCCGCTACGACGGCATTGAAACCGGATTGCTGATCGTCGACCTGGCGATGCTGTTCACCTTTATCTTCATCGCGCTGCGGTCGGACCGCTTCTGGCCCCTGTGGGTCGCGGGTCTGCAACTGACCATGACCATGGCGCATCTACTCAAGGCGATCGAGCTCGATCTCATGCCGAAGGCCTATGCCGCGGCAGCGATCTTCTGGAGCTACCCAATCCTGCTGATCCTCGCCGTCGGCACGTGGCGGGGCCACCGGCGCGAGCGAGCCCAGGCGGCGCCAAGCTAAAAATCTTGCAGTCGGCCGCCTGCCTGTCCAAGGCGCTGGCATCGTGGGCCGCAAGAAATCCCATCAGCATGGCTCGCCACGCCGGCCGCGTTTCTGGGGACGCCATGCCGTCGCCGCCGCCCTGGACAATCCCCGGCGCAAGGTAATCCGGGCGTGGGCGACGCGCGACGCAGCAGGCTTCATGCGATTTCCGCGCGAGGTCGCGGTGACGCTGGCCGACGTCGCCGACCTCGGCAAGCTGGTGCCAAGCGATGCCCCGCATCAGGGCGTCGTTATCGAAGTCGAGCCGCTGGAGGATGAGTGGCTGGGCGATATTTTGGCCGCGGCGCCGGAGCGGGCAACCCTGCTGGTGCTCGACCAGGTTACCGACCCGCACAATGTTGGAGCCATACTGCGATCGGCGGCCGCGTTCGGCGTCATCGGCATCGTCACTCAGGACCGCCACTCGCCACCCGAGGGCGGCGCCCTGGCCAAAGCTGCGTCCGGCGCGCTTGAGCGCGTGCCGTGGGTCCGGGTTGTCAACCTGGCCCGGGCGTTGGAGGAGATTGCCCAGGCCGGGTTCTGGCGAATCGGTCTGGCCGGCGATGCGGACACCGACCTGGCCACGGCGCTGGGACCGCCCCGGGTCGCTTTGGTGCTGGGCGCGGAGGGTCCGGGCCTGCGGCACAATACGCGCGACCATTGCGATGCCCTGGCGAGGCTGCCGATCAGTGACGCCGTCGAAAGCCTGAACGTGTCCAACGCGGCGGCGGTTGCCCTTTATGCCGCTACGGTCCGCAATTAGCAGATTTCGGTTGGCCGGGCCCCGCCTGGCCCGCTAGCCAAGACCTCATGGTGCGGACCACAAAAAGCTTGAACGAGAGTTGCGACGCGCTTGCGGAGCGCGAACCGGCGTTCGCCGCCGTACTCGACCTCCATGGCCAACCCGAGCCGAGATGCAGCCCGGCCGGCGCCACCACCCTGCTTCGGACCATCGTCGGCCAGCAGGTCAGCGTCGCCGCCGCCCGGTCGATGTGGACCAAGCTGGAGACGGCATTCGGAACGCCGCCCGATCTCAACCTGCTGCTCAAGGCCAGCGACGAGGAAATGCGGGCGGTGGGCATGTCGCGCCAGAAGGCCGGCTACATCCGCAGCCTGGCGGAGCTGGTGCTGTCGGGCGAGCTCGACCTCGACGATCTGCCAGTCGACGACGAGGAAGCGATCGCATTGCTGACCCGTATCAAGGGCATCGGCCGCTGGTCGGCCGAAATCTATCTGCTGTTCGCGGAAGGTCGGGCCGACGTCTGGCCGGCCGGCGATCTCGCCGTGCAGATCGAAATTGGCCGCCTGCTCGGCCTTGCCGACAAGCCGTCGGAGAAGAAACTTCGCGAGCTTGCCGAACAATGGCGGCCGCACCGCGGCGCCGCGGCGGTGCTGGCTTGGCACAGCTACAACAGCAGCGTCTTGTAGGGCCTTCGGCCTAGCCGGCCTATTTGCGCAGGCCCAGCGTGTGCTGGCGCGCGCCAAGGCCCCGGAAGATGCGCGGGCCGAGGTCGAGCCGGAAGGGCGCCATCTTTTCGCCCTGGCCGTCGCGTCCGACCAGATAGCTGGCCGATGTCTGCGCCGGGCCCGCCGGCCCGCGATAGACGGCATTGACGCCGACCAGCGGCACGAACAGCTTGCGGCCGCCGACCTCGAACTGGCGCATCTGGTCCAGCTTCAGCCGGACTGCGCTTTTCAGCATGATCTCCGTCATCGGCATGATCTGCGGGATCGGCTGGCCGGCATTGCCCGGGTGGGCGAAGAAGGCACCGAGCTCCTGATCCTGCGCCGGGCCGGCATTGACCATGCAGGCCTCGACATGGACGTCGCGAGCCGGCGCCGAGCCGTGATTGCGGACCGCGACCTGGAATTCGATGGTTGCGCCCTGATCGTCGACGATGGCGCGTTCGGGCAGCAGGTCGATATCGAGATCGGGGTGAAGCCGGGTCGAGACGATTCCCGTCGGGGCCGGCCTGGGTGGCGGCGAGGCGACCGGCGCCCGCTGAAGAGGCTCGGCGGCCGCGCCCGGCTGAACGCCGGCATCGAAGGCGAGGGTATCGCCCGCCATGGCGGCGCCATAGCGCTGTTGCTGCTGATGATGGCGGCGAAACAGGAACAGGCCGGCGCCGGCCGCGGCGAGCGCCGCAAACAGCCACGGCCAGGGCAGCGAGTCCGGCGCTGCCTCGCCCGGAAGCGATGTCATTGGCAAAACGGCGACCGGCGTCGGCGCCGGATCGGCCGACTGCTGCGGGGCTTGCGACGGCAGGGCCGAACCGGTCGGCGGCGGCGCGACGGTGGGCGACCGGTTCGCAACCGCCGTGGTTGTCGCGGGGGCCGGAGCGCGCGGCGCCGAATCGGAGGGCACGGGCCGCTCCGCCTGCCGAGCGGGCCGGGCGGTCGATGCCGACGGCTGGACCGGTTGCGGCTTCGGCGCCGCCTGGCGGGTCACCGTGCCGTTGAGATTGAAATCGTTCAGCTGCTGGCCGACGACCGCCGGCGTGGCGGCGATGCTTGTCGCCGGCGCCGGCGGCGGCACGCTCTGGGCGGCGACCGGCCCGGCCGCCAGCGCAAGCGCCAGCAACCCGATGCCCTGTCTGCTCAAGCGAACGCCGCGCCCCATGAATCCCCGCATATTACATGAACTTGGCTGCAGCCTTAACCGGCGCGGCCGTCGCCCCAATGGCCGCTCCCGCCCCGCGCCGCAAGGGGCGTGGCGCTATCGGGCGTCGACCAGCACCAGTTCGGCGGCTTCCTCCGCTTCGATGCTGAGCTTCGACTCGCCGGTCACGGCCACGCCGTCGCGGGCATTGGCTTCGATCCCGTTGATACGAACCGTGCCGCTGGGGACCAGGTAGAGGTGGCGCGCCGGGTCGGCGTCATAGACCAGGCTGGCGCCCGCCTCGAGGGTCGCGCCGAGCACCCTGGCGTCGGCGTTGATGGCGAGCGCGCCGCCGCCGGGATCGCCGCTGGCAAGCAACTGGAAGCTGCCCTCGCGCGCCTGCTTGGGAAAGGGCATCGCGCCCCAGCTGGGCCTGGCGCCCGGCCGGTCGGTTTCAACCCAGATCTGGAACAGGGTCGTCTGCTCGTCATCGAGATTATATTCGGCGTGGACGACGCCGGTCCCGGCGCTCATCACCTGGACGTCACCGGCGCCGGTCCGGCCCTGGTTGCCAAGCGAATCCTGGTGCGTGATCGCCCCCGTGCGGACGTAGGTGATGATTTCCATGTCGCGGTGCGGATGCGGCGGGAAACCACTTTTCCCGGCGATCCGGTCGTCGTTCCACACCCGGATCCGGCCCCAGCCCATCCGGGACGGATCATGATAACTGGCGAAGGAGAAATGATGGCGGGCGTCGAGCCAGCCATGGTCGGCATGGCCGAGGCTGGCGAAGGGGCGGATGTCGATCATGCGTCGAAGATGATGAAAGCCGGCGCCCGTTCAAGTGTCACCGATGTAATTCCAGCGCAGCCGCATAGCGCGCGCCCTTCTCGGCATAGTGCGCGGACGACAGCCGAAGCCCGGCCTTTTCGGCATCGGTCAGCGGTCGCACGACCCGCGCCGGGGTTCCGACGATCAGCATGCCGCCGTCGAATGCCTTTCCTTCCGTAATCAGCGCGCCCGCGCCGACCAGGCATTCCCGACCCACGACCGCGCCATTGAGGATCTTGGCGCCCATGCCGATCAGGCAGCCGTCGCCGATCGTGCAGCCGTGGAGGATCGCCTGGTGGCCGACGGTGACCCCGGCGCCGATGGTCAGCGGCGCTCCGGGATCGGAATGGCCGATGGCGCCATCCTGAAAATTGCTGTCCGGCCCCAGGATGATCGGCGTGTTGTCGGCGCGGATCACGGCGCCGAACCAGACGCTGGCCCGCTCGCCCAGCCGGACGTCGCCGATCAGATCGGCGGACGGCGCCGCCCAGGCGCCTTCGGCCAGGGTCGGAGCGACATCGTCGATGGCGTAGAGCGGCATCAGGTGACCTCACTTCGCTCGGATCGCCGGCTTCGCCGATCCGCCGGATCGGCTGCAGACAGCGATGGTGCCAGGAGAGGAACCGCAGGCGCTAGATATCCAATTGAATAGATTAGAATATTGCGATGGGGACATCACTTATGCCCCCAATCATGCCCCCAAGATCGATACTTTCACCCGGTCTGGAGGCGGCTTCTCGCACCTGTGAGCACCGTGGCCCAGCCCTATTTCGGGCCGTTCAAATCGATACCGTCGATCGTGTAGCATCTGTAGCGATTGTAGCGGTTCGCAAAAGC
>DASSPS010000026.1:0-21537 GCA_035699505.1 Sphingomicrobium sp.
CCCGCCCATGTTCATCGAGCAGGACCCGCAAATCCCCTCCCGGCAGGATCGGCGGAAGGTCAGGGTCGGGTCGATCTCGCTCTTGATCTTGATCAGCGCGTCGAGGACCATCGGCCCGCATTTGTCGAGGTCGATCGTGTAGCTGTCGTAGCGCGGGTTGGCGCCGCTGTCCGGGTCGTAGCGATAGATCTGGAAGCTTTTGAGCCTTTTGCCCTGCTCGGCCTGATAGGTCCGGCCGGCGGTGGGCTTGCTGTGCCTGGGAAGCGTGAATTCGGCCAAGGGTGAGCTCCTCTTGGGAACGCCGCTATCACGCGAGGAGAGAGGTTTCAAACGGGGGCTGCGCGATTGGGCGCCGGTCGCCCCTATGCTAGTCCGTCCTCCAGGCGGTGGCAGCGCGGAGGCATCGTCGGGGAACTATTTCGGTAACTGTCACCGTAATCATCACCGTAATCATTGGGCCAGGTAGTGCACCGAGGTTCGTCGTCGGCAGAGCCTTCGCGGGACGCGGTTTTCCGCCTAATGCCAATTGAGCACGGACCGTTGTTCGGATCGACCTACGACTATTATGTAGCGACGGGGTTCCTCGAATGATAGATAGCTATCCCTTGGTAACCGAATTTACTCGTTTGTATCTGAATCAAACGGGCATTGAGATATATGGATCAGTTGGAAATGCATTCGAAGAAATGCTTCGACATGCAGAAAGATTACCAGATTCAGGAGATCAGTTCAAACGCACTATATTGGAAGAAATTTTCAACTTGGAGCGCTCATTTGACGAAGTTGCTCGTCATAGAGTTCACGGGAAATCAATAAAATTCAAGTATGCCTATTTATTCAGTGATGACATAGAGGAGCTTAAGACAATTTTATTGAAACGGATGAGTAGTACAGACTCGTGAATTTGGCGATTACGGCGCAAATTCCGGGGACACCAAATTCCGAATTACGGTGAGAATTACGGTGACAGTCGCTTAAATGCACTTATCCCGGCAATCCAAAACCCCCTGTCCTATATGGATTTGCGCTTCCATGGTCTCGCCTGGCTGTCGCGACTGTCCGCACCGCTGGCGCGGCTCTTTCAGACTGTCCGCCCCGCCCTTGGCCATCCATGCCCGGCACGACGTAGCGCGACTTTTGACCTTCCGGACAATTAAAGGTCATAAAAACGGTCGCGCTCACCGCGACATCGGCGCGCCTAAGCCAGCGCCCGCACCGCGTTCAGCACTTCCTTCGCATGGCCCGGCACCTTCACCTTGCGCCAGGCGCGCGCCACCGTGCCGCCGGCGTCGATCAGGAAGGTCGAGCGCTCCATGCCCATATATTTGCGGCCGTACATCGATTTTTCGACCCACGTGCCGAAGGCGGAGCTGATCGCCCCGTTCTCGTCCGAGGCGAGGGGCACCTTGAGGTCATATTTGGCGATGAACTTGTCGTGGCGCTTCATCGGGTCGCGCGACACGCCGATGACCGACGCTCCTGCGGCGGCGAACTCTCCGGCGAGCGCGGTGAAGTCCTGCGCTTCCCTGGTGCAGCCGGACGTATCGTCCTTGGGATAGAAATAGAGCACGAGCGGCTTGCCGGGCGCGGCCAGGTTGACGGCGGCGCCGTCGCTTGCCGTCACGGTCAGCGCCGGGGCGCGGTCGCCTTGGTCGATCATGATGCTTCCTTCACCTGGGCCCAGAGGTCGGCGATCCTTTGCCGGGCGGCATCGTGGGCGGCAAGCAGCTTGTCCCACCCGTCGTGCCCGCACAAGGCGGCGACGAGGGCGCGGGACCGCTCGGGCGGCTCGTTGCTGTCCGGCGCGACCAGCCGGAGCACGACCAGGATCCGGCTGAGCAGGCGAAGGTCGCCGTCGAAGCTGGGGTCGATCAGCCCGGCTTCGGCGAGGTCGGCGATGGCATATTCGAGGCCCGGGTGGAGGCCCTTGCCGCTGGTCAGCTGCAGCGTGTGGACGGCGAATTCGAGGTCGACCAGCCCACCGGCGCCAAGCTTGATGTCGAGCGGCCCGGCGGGCTTCTTGTGGCGCGCCATGTCGTCGCGCATCCGGGCCGCGTCGGCCCTCGTCACGGCCGGGTCGCGGGGGCCGCGGAGGATGTCGCAAATGCCGTCGCGAAGCCGGTCCCGGCGCCCGCTCGAGCCATGGATCGGCCGGGCCCGGCACAGGGCCATATGCTCCCAGGTCCAGGCCTCGCGGCGCTGATAGTCGAAAAAGCCGTCGACCGGCACCGCCAGCATCCCCTCGCCGCCCTGCGGCCTCAGCCGGGTGTCGACATCGTAAAGCGGGCCGGCCGCGGTCTGGACGCTGAGCGCCGAGGTGACCCTATTGGCCAGCCGGTTGTAATAATCGGTCGCGCTAAGCGGCCTGGCGCCGTCCGACATCGACCCGGCGGGGGCGTCGAAGAGATAGATGATGTCGAGGTCGGAGGCATGGGTCAGCGCCCGTCCGCCGAGCCGGCCGAGCGCCAGGATCAGCAGCTCGCCGCCGTCGATCCGGCCGTGAGTCCTGGCGAACTCTTCCTCCGCCAGCTCGGCCAGCGCCGCGATCGTGCCCTCGGCGACATTGCTGTAGCCCATGGCGAGATCGAGCGGGTCGGCGTGGGCGGAAATGAGCTGGACGCCGATGGCGAAGCGCCGTTCGTTGACCAGCCGCCGCGCCCGGTCGAGCGCCCGGTCGTAGGGCTCCCCGGCCATCGCCGAGCGCAGGACCGCGGCCATCGCCTCCGGTTCGGAAGGCAGCGAAAAGGTCGATTCGTCGATCAGCCCGTCGAGCAGTTCCGGCCGCCGCGCCAGCATGTCGGCGAGCGGCGGCGCGTGGGCCAGGATCAGGGCGAAATCGTCGGCCAGCCGGCCGCGCGCGCCGAGCAGCCGATAAAGGTTGATGCCGCTCGACAGCCTCTCGACGATGTCGCTCAGCCGGTTGAGCGCGCGTTCCGGATCGGGGCCTGAGGCGATCTTCCGAAGCAGCCCCGGAAGCATCGCTTCGAACGCGGTCCGCGCCGCCGGAGAGCGAAGCGAGCGCGCCTTCCCGGACCGCCAGTCGGCGATCCTCCGCGCGGCGACTTCGGCATCGGGGAAACCCATTGCGCCAAGGTCGCGCTGCAGGATGTCGGGGTCGCCGGACAGGCGGCCCTCAAGGTCGGGCGCCAGCGCGTTGAACAGGCCTTCCACGCGGTCGACATGCGGCCGCAGCCGCTCGATCAGGGCGGCGCCGTCACCGGCCCCGTCGAGGGCGGCGACATTGTCGAGCTGGTCCGGCGCGGCCGGCAGCAGGTGCGTCTGGGCGTCATCGACCATCTGGACGCGATGCTCGACGGTGCGCAGCAAGCGATAGGCGGCGGCCAGGCCCTCGGCGTCTTGCGGCTCCAGGCGACCGGCCTCGGCCAGCGCCAGAAGCGCGTCCAGGGTCGCACCGGCCCGGACGCTCGGATCGCGGCCGCCGTGGACCATCTGTTGGATCTGGGTGAAGAACTCGACTTCGCGGATGCCGCCGCGGCCGCGCTTCAGGTCGAAGCCCGGACCAAGGCTCGACCCTTGCGCATAATGATCCCGGATCCGGGCGCTGATCTCGCGGATGTCCTCGATCACTCCGAAATCCAGCGAGCGGCGCCAGACGAAGGGCTGGATCGATTGCAGGAAACTTTCGCCTAGCGCCTTGTCGCCGGCCGCTGCCCGGGCCCGGATGAAGGCGGCGCGCTCCCACGGCAGGGCTGAGGATTCGTAGTAGGAGATGGCGGCATTGACCGGCAGCGCGATCGGCGTGACTTCGGGCGACGGCCGAAGGCGCAGGTCGACCCGGGCGACATAGCCGTCGCCGGTCCGTTTCTGCAGAAGCTCGATCATCCGCCGTGCGATCCGGACGGCCGCCTCGCCGGCATCGTCGCGCGCCCGTTTCGGCAGGCTGGCCGGATCGAACAGGATGATCAGGTCGACGTCCGACGAGTAATTGAGCTCGCGGCTGCCGAGCTTGCCCAGCGCGATCACCGCCATTCCTTCCGGAGCCGCCCCCGGCGCCCGTTCGGCGATGGCGGCGGCGAGGCTTGCGTCAATCGCCCGGTCGGCAAATCCGGACAGCAAGGCGGTAACGCGTTCCAGGTTGAGTTCGCCGGACAGGTCGCCCAGCCCCGCCGTCAACGCGAGGCCGGTCCGCTGCCGCCGCAACTGGGATTCCAGGCCATCGCCCCGCGAGGCCAGGGCCGCCTCGACCGCGGCCTCGGCGTCCGACTTGAGGAAAATCCCGACCAGGTCCGGCCGGGCCGCCATCACCTCCCGCAGAAAGGGCGAATGACGATCGGCGCGAGCGGCCGCATTTATCCTGGCGCTGGCTGAGTTTTCCACGGGCAGAACTGCTTGTCCCGGTTCAAAAAGAGGATGACGCGCGAAACCCTAGACGCATTTGCTCGTTGGTTGGCCAAATGAAGTCAGAGCCTCACCTTTTGGCGGCGGCTGATTTCGACGCAACAGAATTCAGCCAGGGTGATCCCGCGTTCGACCGCAAGCTCATCCGCGTCGATATCCCGCATGCCCACGCCGGCATCACCGCCGCGCTACGCCGCGCGTTCGCGCAGGCGGCCGCCGAGCCGACCGACCGCGATTTCGGCGACCTTCTGCGCAAGCTCAGTTAGGGCAGGCGATCTCAGCCGTGATCGCGGCTGAGCTCGTCGACCTCACCCATGATGGCCTGTAGCGCGGATTTGTCCGGATCGGTCTTGTGCTGCCGGCGCGAAGGCAGCTTGCCCCCCGACAACAGGCTTTCCAGCGCCACCCGGCCGCGCGCCACCCGGCTTTTGATTGTCCCGACCGCGCAGCCGCAGATTTCGGCCGCTTCCTCATAAGCGAAGCCGCCGGCGCCGACCAGGATCAGCGCCTCGCGTTGGGGCTGCGGCAGATGCATCAGCGCCCGCTGCATGTCGCCAAGCTCAATATGCTTGTCCTGGCTGGCTGGCGCGGCGAGGATCTTGGCGGCGGTGACATCGTCCCACTCGCCCTTGAAGCGCGCCCGGCGCATCTGGCTGAGAAACAGGTTGCGAAGAATGATGAAGGTCCAGGCGCGCATGTTGGTGCCTGCCTGAAATCGCTTGCGCGCCGCCCACGCCTTCAACAGCGTTTCCTGGACCAGGTCGTCGGCGAGGTCGCGGCTGCCCGAAAGCGACCGGCCGAAGGCGCGCAGATGCGGTATGACCTGCGCCAGCTGGTCCTTGAAGTCCGAATCGGACAGCGGCTCCCAATCGGGAGCGCGGCCGGTCTCGGCGTCCTGCTGGTCGTCGACTTCCACCTGTTCGCCCGCTCCTATGCGCCCCGATTCGCCGGGTAACCCCATCTTATGCTGCTTGTCTGACAGATGTGGGACCTAACCGGCGATGAACAAGATTATCGCGAAGATAAGAATGACCAGCCCCAGTCCAACGCCAAGGACATAGCGCGTGACATGAGGGGTCGATCCCGCCCTGGCTTCAGTCGTGGTCACATGGTCTTGCTGTTGATCCGACATCGCCGTCCCGACTGATTGAAAGGTTTCCGGCCAACGCGCCTTCGGGAACCAAGGTTCCCAATGACCGGTCAGGCGGGGACGGTGGCCGCGTCGAAGAACAGGGCCTGGGCGATCGCGGCCTTCACCGTCGACCGCTGGAACGGCTTGGTGATGAGGAAGGTCGGTTCCGGCCGGGTGCCGGTCAGCAGCCGTTCCGGGAAAGCGGTGATGAAAATCACCGGCACCGAAAATTCCGCGAGGATGTCCTTGACCGCGTCGATGCCACTGGAATCGTCGGCAAGCTGGATGTCGGCCAGGACCAGGCCCGGCGGGCTCTGGCGCGCCTGCGCAACCGCTTCGTCGCGAGTGACGGCGACCCCGGTGACGTTGTGACCAAGGTCGCGGACGATGGTCTCGATATCCATGGCGATGATCGGCTCATCCTCGATGATCAGGACGTCGGCTCGAGTCTGCCGCTCAATCTCTGCCAGGGCCTCTGCCACCAGGCTGTCGACATCCTGCGGCCGGGCGCCGATCAGGAAGGCGGCGTCCTCCGACGAAAATCCTTCCAGCGATGTCAGCAGCAGGGCCTGGCGGGACAAGGGCGTGATCCGTGACAGGCGGGCATGGGCAATCCCTTCGGCCCCGGCGTAGGACTGCTCCGGCTCTTCGCCTTCCTCGATGTTGGCGGTCGACCAGATGGCATGAAACGTCTTGTATAGCCCGAGCCGTGGATCGACATCGCGCGGAAATTCTTCGGGCTTCGCGACAATCGCTTCCAGCGTTGCGCGGACGAAGGCATCGCCGTGCGTCTGGCTGCCGGTGAGGGCGCGCGCATAGCGACGCAAGAACGGCAGATGCGGAGCGAGTTCCTGGCCAAGCGACATGTTTGATTGCTCTCCTAGCGGATCGACGGACTCTTGTGGAAGGCCATCGCGATTGTTGCAACCCTGGAAGGGAACGGATGTGTTACGAAAAAGTGCCCCCAGTGATTCCTCTGGCCTCTGGAACAAAGCATGAGGCATTTGGTTTCCACCAGGCTTGCTGCCGCCTTATGGCATGGAATTGACGGACGGAGTGGCACACCGCTAGGGCGTTAACTGGCGCTTTACCGCGTACCGTCCAGTGCTGATGGCGCCTCAAGCATGTATTCGGTTAATCGAGGCGCGCCTGCACCCGCGCAAGGGGGGTACGAGAGGTTGAGTGGTAGCGAGAAGGGCGACTCGAAAGGCGCCGCGGCACGTGCTGGCGGCCGCCATAGGAAGATGCCGACTGGCGAAACCAAGGCCAAGAGACAGCGTGCGGGCGATCTCGGCCGCGCGCTTCGAACCGTTTATGATGATACGCTGCGTGAGCCTGTTCCGGACGATTTTGTCCATCTCCTCGGCAAGCTTTCGTAACCTCCCGGTAGTGGTCGCGGCATGGTGAGTGCCGTCAACCGACGCTTCGCGGCCCTGCCCACCGCCGCGAAACTTCTCCTCATTCTGTCGCTTGTGCTTCTGCCAATCGGACTCGGACTATTCGCGGTCGCTCGCGATGGCATCGAGCAGGCCAACCGTGCCCTGCGGGAGCGCACCGATGACCATGCCCGGACCGCCGCCCGGGCGATCGAGAGCCTGGTGGCCCGCAACGCGCTGGCCCTTCGGATTGCCGCCAATGGTGCGCTCGCCGGCGGCAGCGCGGGGGCCTGCGACCGTGCCCGGCGATCCCTGGCGATCGCGCCTGCGGTCGCCCAGATATTCGAGATCGACGATCTGGATGGCAGGCCAATGTGCGCCTTCGGACCAATCATGGCCGCGCCGGACCTGCCGGTCGTGGCGCCCGGCGGCATCAGCCTGAAGATCGCCCCGGACCGGGATGCGCTGATTTTCCGGGTTGGCGTGATTGGCGGCATGGCGACCGGCAGCCTGCCCCGGGATGAAATCAGGGCTGCCGTGGGCGCCGGATCAACCGGGATTGTCGACCTTTACATCGCCGATGGCGACCGCCGGATGGGGGTTATCTCCTCACCGCCGGATCTGGCCAGCAACATGCGCTCGAGCAACAGTGTTTGGCGCATCGGCGATGATTCCCTGACCGTCAACGTCGCCGGCCGGATGCCGCAGATCACGACGATCGACCGGCTGCTCCTGCTCCTGCCCTTGGCGATGTGGGTGATTGCCGCGCTGCTGACCTGGCTAATGGTCACCAGGTTGTTGATCCGGCCGTTGAAAGGACTGCAACGGGCCGTCACCGCCTATCAGCCTGGCAATCAGGGCCTCGAGCTGCCCCAGAACCTCGGTCCGTCCAGGGAGATTCAAGAGCTTAGCGAATCCTTCGCCCGCGCCGTGACTCGGATCGAGCAATCGGAGAACGAAATGGCCGGCGCACTGGAGGGGCAACGCCGGCTGGTCCGGGAAGTCCACCACCGGGTGAAGAACAATCTGCAGGTCGTGGCGTCGCTGCTCAACATCCACGGGCGCACCGCCGGCAGCGCCGATGCCCGGTCCGCTTATGCCGCCATCGGGCGCCGGGTCAGCGCGCTTTCGGTCGTCCACCGCAATCATTTCGCCGAGCTGGAGGAGAATCGCGGCATTGCCTTGCGGCCGCTCTTGTCGGAGCTGTCCGCCGAGCTTCGCGCCGGGGCGCCCGAGGAAGCGCGCGCGCTGCAGATTGATCTCGAAGCCGACACCATCAACACGACCCAGGACGTCGCTGTGTCCGTTGCCTTCCTGGTGACGGAAATGGTTGAGTTCGCGATGTTGAATCGTCCATCCGATCCGATCGAAATCTCACTGCAGCGAACCAGCGAGCTCACCGCCCGGCTGGCGATCGCAAGCCCGGTGCTGGTCCCCGAACCCGAGGAAGATTCCGCGGAAAAGACGCAGTTCGAGCGCATTATCGCCGGCCTGGCCAAGCAATTGCGGTCGAATCTGGAACGGAAGCTGGGCCGCTACAGCGTCGACCTGCCGGCCTTTCCGCCAAGCTGATCCAGCAATCGTTACGGCGCCGCTTAAAAAAAATTCACCCGCGCGGAACCGGGTGCGAACAAGGGACGTTTTGCTAGTCGGATAGTGACCTTTTGCCCCCCCGCTCTCGCTATCCGATTAAATGGGCCCGGAACCGCCAACCCTCCCCCCCCCGGTGGCGCTTCCGGGCCCTCGTTTGTCTGGGGCTCGTCCGAACGCGCCGCGCGGCGGCTGCGCCGCCAATGGGTCAGGCGGATGGCCAACAGGGCGAATTCATACAATCCGTACAGCGGCACCAGCATCAGCAGCATCGACACCGCGTCGGGCGGCGTGAGCACCGCTGACACGGCCGCGGCGCCGACCAGGGCGTAGCGGCGCGACCTGGCCAGCTGATCGCGGGTGACGAAGCCGGCCCGTTCCAGAATCATCAGCAGGATCGGCAACAGGAAGGCGACGCCGAAGCCGAACAGGAATCGGGTGCAAAAGCTCAGATAATTGCCGACTCCTGGCAAGGCTTCCTGCTGCACCCCGCCAACTTCGCCCTGATAGCTCAGCAGGAAATGCAGCGCCCAGGGCATGGCGACGAAATAGGCAAAGCTGGCGCCGGCCAGGAAGAAGACTGGTGTCAGCAGCAGGAAGGGCAGGAAGGCTTTCTTTTCCTTCACATACATGCCCGGGGCGACGAATTGCCATATCTGGGTCGCAAGGACCGGAAAACTGATCATCAGCGCGGCCCACAGGGCGACCTTCACCTCGACGAAGAAGGCCTCGAAAACGTCGGTGTAGATGAGCGTGCCCTGCCCAGCCGCCAGCAAGGGCTGAACCAGGAAACCGAAGATCGGCCGAGCGAAATAGAGGCAGACGAAGAAGGCCACGAACAGCGCCGCCACGCACCACAGCAGCCGGCGGCGAAGCTCGACCAGATGGTCGAACAGGGGCCGGGGCGTGTCGTCGATATCCTTCACGGCAGTTGCTCGCCTCTTTTCGCCGGGCCGCCGGGATCATGGTCGGCGGGAGGCTCCGGCAAGGGCGGCGGGGCCTCGGCAAGCGGCAATTGCGGCTGGTCATGAATGGTGGGGTCGGCGTCGATTACGGTCGGGAATTCCCGCATGATCCGCTCATTCTCCTCCCGCCAGCGCTTCTCCATTTCTTCCAGTTCCGCCTCCCGGATCATCGTCTCGATACCGCTGGTGAAATGGCGCGCCATGCCGCGGATCTTGCCGATCCAGCCGCCGACCGCGCGCATTGCCGTCGGCAGCTCCTTCGGGCCGATGACCAGCAACGCCAGGACAGCGACGATTAATAGTTCCGATGTGTCGACGCCGAACATCGGCGGTCCTCGCGAAGGGCTTAGCGGTCGGTCTGGTCGTCAGGCCGGGGAGCGGTCGGCTCGGCCGGGCGCGGCTCCGGGGTGACGTCGATCGGCTTGTCGTTGCGGATCTGCGCCCGGTCTTGCGGGCGCTGGTCCTTGCCATCGTCCTCCGACAGCCCCTGCTTGAAATTCTTCAGGCCCTTGGCGACGTCGCTCATCATCGATGAGAAGCGGTTGCCGCCGAACACGAGCAGCAGGATCAACGCGAAAATCAGGATATGCCAGAGGCTGAAACCGCCCATTGAGAAACTCCTTCGGCGCGCCTTCTAGTCTTCCTCTTCGGCGCTTTCCAGTTCCGCGGACTCAAGCTCCAGTTGAAACTCGCCTTCGTCCAGCGGATCGAGCAGGCCCGCCGCCTTCAAATCGTCAATGCCCGGCAGGTCGCGCCGCGACGACAGGCCGAAATGGGCCAGAAATTCCGCCGTCGTCGCATAGAGCAAGGGCCGGCCCGGGCCTTCGCGGCGGCCGGCGGTGCGGACCCAGCCGGCCTCCATCAGCACGTCGAGCGTACCCTTGCTGATCTGGACTCCGCGGATGGCCTCGATCTCGGCCCGGCTGACCGGCTCATGATAGGCGATGATGGCCAGCGTCTCCGTGGCGGCCCGTGACAGCCGGCGGGGCTCCTGGCGCGTCCGTCGAAGCAGATGGGCGAGGTCCGGAGCGGTCTGGAAATGCCAGCGGCCGCCGCGCTCGACCAGTTCGATGCCGCGGCCCTCATAATCGGCCGACAATCTACCGAGCGCGACTTCAATGTCGCCGTCGCCGACATGCTCCTGGATTTCGTCGACGCTGAGCGGCGTGGCCGAGGCGAACAGAGTCGCCTCGATCGCGCGCGCAAGCTCGTCCATCAGGCCGCGACCCGCAACTGGATCGGCGCAAAAGCCTCGTCCTGCGCGATGTCGAGCCGGCCGCGCCGGGCAAGTTCCAGCGCCGCCAGGAAGCTGGAGGCCAAGGCCGACCGGCGAAGCCGCGGATCGTCCGTGAGCGGCAGGAAAGCCTCGATCGCGGTCCATTCGATGGCCATGCCGATCATCCGGCCGACCCTCTCGATCGCCTCCTCGAGCGTCATCACCGAGCGGGCGTGGACCACGTGCATCGGTGGCTGGGTGCGCGCCTTGACCGCGCCATAGGCTGCGAAAAGGTCGAAGGCGCGGGCCTGCCACATCGACTTGCGCACCAGCCGGAGACCTTCCGGGGCGCCGCGGACGAAAACGTCGCGCCCCAGCCGGTCGCGGCCGAGCAACCGGGCGCCGGCGTCGCGCATCGCGTCGAGCCGCTGGAGCCGCCTCTGCAGGCGCCAGGCCACTTCCTCGGGACTGGGATCGGCCTCCGGGTCCTTGGGCAGCAGCAGGCAGGATTTCAGATAGGCAAGCCACGCCGCCATGACGAGATAATCGGCGGCGATTTCCAGCTTCAGCGCCCGCGCCCCGCCGATATAGGCGATATATTGGTCGACCAGCTGCAGGATCGAAATCTGGGCAAGGTCGACCTTCAGCGCCCGGGCCAGGTTCAAGAGGAGGTCGAGCGGGCCTTCCCAGCCGTCGAGGTTGAGCGTCAGCTCATCCTCGGACCGGAGCGGCCGGGTTTCAGGCTCGTCGAAAGTCACAAGCCTGAACCTAACCGGTCAGGCTGAGCCTGTCGAAGCCCTGCTTTTTCTTCACGCAAGGAAAGGCAGCCATTCGACAAGCCCAGTACGAACGGCTTGAGATGGTTCATACCAGCGCCAGCAATTCGTCCCGCTTGGCCGCGCAGGTGGCGTAATCCGGCCCGTCGTCGTCATCGACCAGCGCCGTGGCCATGGCGCGGGCCAGACGGACCTCGCCATCGGCGCTCATCGCCGGAACGGCGGCGGCGACGAGCAGCATCTCTTCCATCTTGCCCGAACAATGGAGTGCGACATCGCACCCGGCGGCGACCACGCCAAGCGCCCGGCGTCCGCAATCGCCGGACAGGGCCTCCATGCCGATATCGTCGCTGAGCAGCCAGCCGTCGAAGCCGATCCGGCCGCGGATAATCTCCCCGATCACCGCCGCCGACTGGCTCGACGGGCGCTCAGCGTCCCAGGCGGTATAAACGACGTGCGCGACCATCCCCATCGGGCAGGCGCGGAGCCGCTCGAACGGTTCGAGGTCGATTGCCAGCTGCTCCTCGCTGGCGGTCACGACGGGCAGTTCGTGATGGCTGTCGACCGCTGCCCGGCCGTGGCCCGGCATATGCTTGATCGTGCCGATGACTCCGGCCGAGGCCATGCCGTCGAGGATGGCGCGGCCCAGCGCCGCGACCTGCATCGGTTCAGCGCCAAGCGACCGGTCGCCGACGATCTCGCTTGCCGCGGGTTGCCGAACGTCCAGCACCGGCAGACAGTTGACGTTGATTCCGCTTGCCCGAAGGGTCAGGGCCAGCGCCCGGGCATTGGCCCGCGCCGCCTCGATCGCGGACGGGGGCGCCACCTCATACAGGCGGGCAAAAGCCTCCCCGCTGGGGAAGGCCGGCCATTCCGGCGGTTTCATGCGCGCCACGCGCCCGCCTTCCTGGTCGATCAGGACGGGCACGTCGGGCCGGCCGCTGATCTCGCGCAAGCTGTCGGTCAGGCGCAGCACCTGCGCCTGCGTCTCGCAATTGCGCTTGAACAGGATGAATCCAGCCGGATCGGCATCGTGGAAGAAGTCGCGCTCCTCGCCCGTCAACTCGAGGCCGGCGAGGCCATAGACCGCGGCCTGCATCAATTCGCCACGAAGCAATTCTCGCCGGCTACCTTGAGCGCCTGGCAAGCCTCCCGGGCCGCCGCTGGCGATGCGGCCGCCGCGCGCAACCGAATACCGCCGGAGAAAGGAATGACCAACTTGGTCATCGCGCCCACCGTCGGGAAGCGCGCGGCGAGCGCCGACCAGGCCCGTTCGGCCTGGGCCCGGTTGGCGAAGGCGCCGAGCTGGATAACGCTGCCCTTGCCGGCGGCCGGAGCGGCAGGTTCGGCTTCAGCCTGCGCGGGCTTTGCCGGTTCGGCCGCGACCGGCCTTGGCTCCTGCTTTGCCGGCCGGGCAACCGGCGCTTCGGGAATCGCGTCAAGGTCCAGTTGCGCGTCGGAGTCCTCGCCGGCACTGGTCTTGAAGGCCGTTTCGCTTTCGCCGGCAACATCGAGGCCGCCCGGATCGGCGGGCCTGACCTTGTAGGGACCTGGCTCGGCTCGGATCAGCTGAGGCGCGCCGGCGACGACGGCTTCCTGCCGCCCGAGCCAAAAGAAAGTGCCGGCGACGATCGCCGCGCCCAGCAGGACGATCAGCAGCGCCGCGACCATCCGCCGCGCCGACACGCCGCGCGGCCCGTCCTCATTTTCGACCGCGGCAAGCCACGGAAGCTCGCTGTCGTCGTAAGGCCGGCTGCTATCCATCAGGCCGCTGTGGTAGCGGGCGGAAGGCCAATGACAACGCAGCTCTGGCCGATGATCCGCATCCGCTGGCACAACACTTCGCTATGGGCCTGGCTCGTCGTGCCCATCTGCAGCCGGTAATAAGTCTGGCCGTTGCGCAGCGATTGAACCGGTACGACCAGCGCCGGGATCTTCTTCATGCCGGGATAGGTGCCAACCACTTTCCACCAGCCCTTCTTGGCCTGCCGGGCGCTGGCGAAGGTACCGATTCGGACCATCCGGCCCGTCGCACCGTCAACCTGGCGAACCGGCCAGGGCCGAAGCACGGCCTTCTTCGGCGCCATCCGCCTCGCAGAAGCAACTTTTTTCACCGGCGCCACCTTGCGCTTCGCCCGCACCGGCGCCGGCCGGTCGACGATTGGCGCCGCGCGCTGGGGCTCCGCCTCCGGCGCGACCATCGGCTGCGGCTTGGCATCCTCGACCGACTGCTCGGTGTCGATTTCCTCCGGCATTCCCACCACCGGCTCGGGGAGCGCAATCGTTGTCGACGGCTCGGCGGGTTGGCCGGTCTGCAGGCCAAGCCAATAGGAAACGCCCGCGACCAGCAAAGCGGCAATCGTGCCGCCAATCAGCAGCGCCGCACCGCGCCAGCTTCGCCTCGGCCTGTCGTCGGTCAGCCACGGAAGCCGTTCGGCATCGGCCACCAAGCCCATCTGGTTCATCGCATTTCCTCGACGGCCTCGACCCCCATCAGGTCAAGCCCGCTTCGGATAATCTGCCCGATGCCGTCCGCAAGTTCCAGTCGTGCGCGAGATAATTGTGGATTATTTTCAACGATGAAGCGCCGGCCGGGATCGTCGTTGCCGCGATTCCAAAGTGCATGGAATTCGGCCGCCAGCTCATGGAGGAAAAAAGCGATCCGATGCGGCTCGTGCGCCAGCGCCGCGCCTTCGATGACGCGCGGAAATTGCGCAGCCGTCTTCACCAGCCCCAACTCCTCATCGTCGAGAAGAGAGAGGTCCGCGGTCGAGCCGAGGTCGATTCCGGCATCCGCCGCCTTGCGCTTCAGCGAGCTGATCCGGGCGTGGGCATATTGGACGTAGAAGACCGGGTTGTCCTTCGACGCCTCGACCACCTTGGCGAAGTCGAAGTCGAGCATCGTGTCGGCGCGCTTGGTCAGCATCATGAACCGGACCACGTCCTTGCCGACTTCGCGGACGACATCGGCAAGGGTAACGAAATTGCCCGAACGCTTGCTCATCTTGATGGGCTCGCCGGCCCGGAACAGCTTGACCATCTGGACGATCTTGACGTCGAGGTCGACGCGGTCGTCGGTCAGCGCCCGAACGGCCGCCTGGATGCGCTTGACGGTGCCGGCATGGTCGGCGCCCCAGATGTTGACGAGATGGTCGGCGCTCTCCGCCTTCTGCAGATGATAGGCGGCGTCGGCGCCGAAATAGGTCCAGCTGCCGTCCGATTTCTTGAGCGGCCGGTCCTGGTCGTCGCCAAACTTCGAGGATGCGAACAGGGTCAGCTCGACCGGCTCCCACTCGTCATGCTCGTCGAGGCTCTTGGGCCGTTCCAGGACGCCCTGATAGACCAGGCCCTTGGCCTCGAGCGTCGCCATGCCGCGCTCGACCGCCCCGGACGCCTGGACTTGCGCCTCCGACGTGAACTTGTCGTGGTGGATGCCGAGCAGGGCCAGGTCTTGCCGGATCAGGTCGAGCATGGCCGCCACAGCCCGCTGGCGGAATTGCGCCAGCCAGTCGGCCTCGGGCGCTCCGACGAAGCGGTCGCCAAACTCCTGCGCGAGCGCTTCGCCGATCGGCTTGAGATAGTCGCCGGGATAGAGCCCGTCGGGGATCTCGCCGATATCCTCCCCGAGCGCCTCGAGGTACCGAAGGTGGACCGAGCGCGCGAGCGTGTCGACCTGCCCGCCGGCGTCGTTGACATAATATTCCTTGGTGACCCGGAAGCCCGTGGCTTCGAGCAGCCGAGCCAGCGCATCGCCGACCACGGCGCCGCGGCAATGGCCGACATGCATGGGTCCCGTCGGGTTGGCAGAGACATATTCGACATTGACCCGTTCGCCCTTGCCGATGTCGGAGGTGCCGTATCGATCGCCTTCGCGAAGGATGGTCTTCAACTCGTCGCGCCACGCGGCCGGAGAGAGTCGCAAATTGATGAAGCCTGGGCCGGCAATCTCGACGGAAGTGACGGCTGGCAACGCCTCGAGCCTTGGCCTGATGGACTCCGCCAGCGCCCGAGGATTGGTCCCGGCGGCCTTGGCCAGAACCATCGCCGCGTTGATGGCTAGGTCGCCATGCGACGGATCGCGCGGCGGCTCGACCGTAACCCCGCGCCGGGGAGCCACCGCCGGGAGCACGCCGTCGGCAATGAGATCGTCGAGCACTCCGTCAAGAAGCGCGGCATATTGGGCGTAAAGCGACATGGCCGCGGCCTCTAGCGCAGCATTGGACTCGCGTCACGCGTGGGAGAGAACCGTCTGGCCGCATGTGCGAGGCGCGGGCAAGCGGAGCGAGACAAGCTCACCGAACAGCATCAATGGGCAAGTGAAACTGCCAGACCGCGCAATGCGGCTGCCATCATCTGCGAAGAACTTCTCGCGGATTTCAGGTCTAAGCGGCGGCCCAGCCACTGAAATGACCGGGCCGCCACGAGAGCAGAATGTTTAGTCGTTCGACTTGAGCGGCCTCTTGGTGAGCGTCGCGCTCAGCGCGGAAGCCGAGTAACTGGGCAATGTGATCGGCTCGGTCACGTCCGCCCAGTGGAGATTCACGTAGTAAAGCTCCGGGTTCTTTAGGATCGCATCGATCGTTGACCGCGGCACCGTGCTGCAGCCAGTGCTGGTGCCGTTGAGGACAAGGCCGAGATTCACGAGGGGCGAAGGGCCGTGGATGTGCGCGCCAGTGCCGGCTACGATCGAATAGCCTGCGTTTACTCCCGAAGTGGTGAGTTCCCAGCAGATACGTTCCTGCCCCGGATTGATGGTCAGGTCCACCGTACCGCTGGCATTGGGATCGCCAGTCGTGCCCGGGATGAGGACCATCGCGAATTTCTGTCCGCCCTCCGATGCCGGCTGCGCCATCCCAGTGCCGGCCATGGCAATTGCGAGAACCGCAGCTGCGGCATTGAGTCGTTTCGAACACAACATTTCATTGCCTCCCTATTCGTCGTTTGTCGCGGTCATGCCCCATTGGGGGTTCGCGAGAGCGCCCAAAGGGCGAAAGGGACTTGATCAGGTCCGGTTCGCGGTTCGAGTCGGCCACGACAGGCGGCGAAAGAATTAACAGAAGTTATTCACACGGCATAGGCCGGCTGGAAAAGGCATCGCCAGGGCAACTGGTCGCGATGCCCTCCTTTCTCCGATTGCAGACGCTAGACTGAGCTAGAATCGGTCGGGCAAGGCCACGGGCCCGACCAATTCCTCGTGCCGGGCAATCGCGAAGCGGTCGGTCATGCCGGCTATGAAGTCGCCGATCGCGCGCAACCGGCTGGTTTCGCTTTCCCCTTGCGTCCGGCTGTCCGGCAGCAGGCGGTAATCCTCCCGATAGGCGTTGGCGAGGTTGGTGACGATCCGTTGCGCCTCGATCCGGACAGCCGTCAGCGACGCGCTGTTGTAGAGCCGCTCATGGAGAAAGCGCTTGAGCGCCTTTTCTTCCTCCGCAAGCGAGGCCGAGAATCCGGCCAGCGCCCGCCCCGCGCCGCGGACATCGTCGCTGGTCTGGACTCCCGAGTCCCTTATCCGGCGTTCCGTCTCGGCGAGCACATCGCCAACCATCGCCCCGATGCCGTCGCGGACAAGGGCCTTGAGCTTGCGGCTTTCGTCGAGGCCGGGATGGCGTTGCTCGATGGAAGCCCAAAGTCCGCGAACGAGCGCCAGTTCAAGCAACTCGTCGAGCTCGAGGATACCGGCGCGCAAGCCGTCGTCGATATCGTGATTGTCATAGGCGATGTCGTCGGCGATGGCCGCCACCTGCGCCTCCAGCCCCGGCCATGTCTGCAGCTCCAGCGGAAAGGCGGCGTCCGCCTCGGCCATCGCCCAGCCCGGCTTGACGACCGGGCCGTTATGCTTGGCGAGCCCCTCCAGCGCTTCCCAACTCAGGTTGAGACCATCGAAGTTAGGATAGGGTGTCTCGAGCCGAGTCACGAGGCGGAGCGTATGGCCGTTGTGATCGAACCCGCCGGAGTCGGCGAGCGCGGCCGACAAGGCGTCCTCGCCGGCATGGCCGAACGGGGGGTGGCCAAGGTCGTGGGCAAGGCAAAGCGCCTCGGTCAGATCCTCGTTGAGGCCGAGCGCGCGGGCCATCGTCCGGCCGATCTGCGCGACTTCGATCGAATGGGTCAGCCGGACCCGGTAATGGTCGCCGTCCGGAGCGATGAACACCTGCGTCTTGTGGCGCAGGCGGCGGAAGGCGACGCTGTGGACAATCCGGTCGCGGTCGCGCTGGAAGATGTCGCGGGGACCGCGCGGCCCACTGTCCGCTTCGTCAAAAGCTCGGCCGCGCGAAAGCGAAGGGTGCGCGGCAAGCCTGGAGGTCATTCGTTCGACAATTTCCTGATCATCTGCCCTTCGGGCGCGATCCAGCTAAACGCGCTCACGCCGTCGCTTTCAAGCCCCTCGGCGAAGATCGAGGCGTCTGCCCGGTCCTTGAACGGGCCGATCAGCAGCCGCGACCGGTCGCCGGTCTCGGCGATGTAGGGCGACAGGCCCTTCAGCGCGTCGCCATGACGCGACTTCAGGCGCCGGAATTCGCCGGGCAGCGCCACCGGATTGGTGCCGCTGGCCAGTTGCACCCAGAAGCGCTTCGTCGAAACCGCCTGCCCGGCGTTGCGGTTGGTCCCGGCATTGCTGGCCATGGTGACGGACCGAGCGGGCGCCGCAACGGTTGCCGGCGGGGCCGGCCGCGCCACAATCGGCGGCGGCGTTGCCGGCCGCGAGTTGGCCGTTCCGGCGAGCAATTCCTCGATCGACCGCAGGCGATCGCCCTGCGCCGGCGGCGAGGCGTTGGCCGCCGCGGTCGAGCCGCTGCCGGGGAAAATCCCGAGGTGAACGGCGGCGGCTTTCTGGTCCGAGCGCAGGCCGGGCAAGCGTTGCAGAAAGGGCGCCATCGGCAGGGACGCGCCAGGCATCGCCGCCTCGATGGATCGGCGGGCGCCGTCCGCATCGCCAGTCAGCGCCAGCACCAGGGCGCGCACCCTGGCGGCGGCCGCGTCGCCCCTGGCCATCAGTGGCCCAAGCAGGCTGATGGCCTCCGTCCGATTGCCTGAGATGGCCAGGCTCAAGGCAAGCCGGCGGCGCGCTTCATCGCCATCGGCGCCGCTCAGCACGGCGCGATAGTCGGCTTGCGCCTCGGCATGGCGGCCGAGCAGGTCAAAGGCAAGGCCCCGGTCAAGTCCGAAGCTGACGACACCGGCGCCAAGCTGCTGCGCGCGGACGAAATAAGGCAGTGCGGCGGCGCCGTCGCCTTCCTGCGCAAGCGCGGCGCCCTTGCCGATCTGGGGCATCGGGCTCGACGGCCAGGCCTCCTCGGCGCGGCCGTAGAAGCCGGCCGCGGACTGGGTGTCGCCCAGCGCAAGCGCTGCCTTGCCGGCACCGATCAGGGCTTGGAAGTTCCGGGGCTCCGTCGCCAGTGCGCGCATGTGGCGGGCGAGGGCGTCAGACGGGCTCTCGACGACGCCATATTGCGCCTGGACGCGCGCCGGCGCCACCGCCAGCGCGATCCCGACAAAGCACAGAATCAAGGCGGCCACGCGTGCGCGGCTCGACGGTCTAGCGGCCATTGCCCTCCCCTCTAGGGAGCAAAGCCTTGCAATATCCTGTCTGCCTAGGTCGTGCGCGACGATCCGTGCGCTGCCGGCGACGAGAGGGCCGGCATCGGCCCCCGCGCTTATTGATTGTTCTGCCGGTTGAGGAAGCGCGGAATGTCAATCGGCTCGCGGCGGAAGGTCGGCGCCGGCTCTTCGTCGTCGACCTGGGCCTTGGCGGCCCCTCGGGCGATGTTCGACATGCGCTCGAACAGGGTGCCGCTTTCGCGGGCGATCTTCGGCGCGCTGTCTTCGTCATCGGTCACTTCGGCATCGACATCCTCCACATCGTCGATGGGAGGCTCGATCGGCGCCGACGTGACGGAGGTCAGGATATCGTCAGGCTCGAGGATCAACTCCTCGCCCTCGTCGGTGTCGGCAAGGTCGAGCGTATCCTCATTATCGTCCGCCTCGTCCGTCGTATCGGTCAACGTCGGAGTCGGCGCATGGACCTGGACTGGCGTGCGCGCCGTCGGGAAGGTGAAGACCTTGCCCGGCTGCGGATTCGAAACCGCTTCCGCCTCGATGCCCGTGGCGACCACGGACACGCGGATCTTGCCGCCAAGCTCGTTGTTGAAGGCCGATCCCCAGATGATGTTGGCGTCCGGGTCGACCAGCTCCTTGATGTGGCTGGCGGCCTCGTCGACCTCCATCAGGCGCATGTCCTCGCCGCCGGTGATCGAGATGATGACGCCCTTGGCGCCCTTCATGCTGACTCCATCGAGCAGCGGGTTGGAGATCGCCTTCTCGGCGGCCTCGATGGCGCGATTGTCGCCGGCGGCCTCGCCGGTGCCCATCATCGCCTTGCCCATTTCGCCCATCACCGACCGGACGTCGGCGAAGTCGAGGTTGATGAGGCCCGGCATGACCATCAGGTCGGTGATTCCGCGGACGCCTTGTTGCAGGACCTCGTCCGCCATCTCGAACGCTTCCTTGAAGGTCGTTTCCGAATTGGCGAGCCGGAACAGGTTCTGGTTCGGAATGATGATCAGCGTGTCGACATGCTGCTGAAGCTCTTCGATGCCGCTGTCGGCGGCTCGGCCGCGGCGCGAGCCTTCGAAGGCGAACGGCTTGGTGACGACGCCGACCGTCAGGATGCCCATGTCGCGGGCGGCCTTGGCGATGACCGGGGCGGCGCCGGTGCCGGTGCCGCCGCCCATGCCGGCGGCAATGAAGCACATGTGCGCGCCGTCCAGGGCGCGAACGATTTCGTCGAGCGTCTCTTCGGCGGCGGCTCGGCCGATTTCCGGACGCGAGCCGGCGCCAAGGCCCTGGGTGATCTTCAGGCCAAGCTGGATCCGGCGATCGGCGGCCGATGCGTTGAGCGCCTGCGCGTCGGTGTTGGCGACCAGGAAGTCGACTCCCTGGACATCGGCCCGGATCATGTTGGCGACGGCGTTGCCGCCGGCGCCGCCAACGCCGATGACGCTGATCCGCGGCCGAAGCTCATCCACTTCAGGCCGGATGAAATCGATGCTCATGGGATGCTTCCCCCCAGTGGCGCAGCTAGCGCGTTGAACCCTCAAGGTGAATCAATGAATCATGCGGAGTCGCAAGCCAAGGAAAAAAGTTAACATGGGCAAGAAAATTGGGGAAAAGCGTTGCCCGAAAGACTCACTGATTCAAAATGGGGCAGCATTCGCGCCCACGGAACAAGTTGCCGGTTTCAATCCAGGGCAATCGGCCGAATCTTCGGCACTCCGGCCAGCCACCATAGCGCCGAGCCCGCACATACCCCCGCGGTCAGCCAGAAGGCGTTGTCGTAAACCCCCGTCCAGTCGATGATCAGGCCAGTGATGATCGGCATCACGATCCCCGGAATATTGCCGACCCCGTTTTGGATTCCGATGAAGCTGCCGGCCGCCTTTGGCCCTGCGAACATCTGGGCGATGGCGTAAAGATTGACTCCGCCGGTCGCCGACGCGGCGCCGAAGACGACCAGGCAAAGACCGATTTCCTGCGTCGATTGCGCCTTCATCAGCGCAATGATTGCGACCGCCATCACCATGTTGCCGCCGACCATCAGGGCGCGGCGGATCCGGGCCTCGTCCCGGCCGCCCCGGACCAGCCGGTCCGAAAGCCAGCCCTGGAAGACCGCGCTGAGCGCTTGCGCCAGAAAGCCCAGCGTTGCCAGATAGGTCATGTCGGTGACCGAAAAGCCGCGCGCCTTCGTCAGGTACAAGGGCAGCCAGACGATGATGAAGTAAAGCGGATAAGTCGCGCCGAAGTGACCGATGCCCATGGCCCAGACGGCGCGGCTTCGGGCGACGAGCGAAATCGGAACCGGCGCCTCGCGGCTCGCGGGTGCGAAGGTCGGTAGCCGCCGCGCGGTCAGCAGCCAGGGGATGATCCACAGCAGGGTGATCAGTCCGAAGATGACGAACATTGTTCGCCAGCCGTAGGCGGCGACAAGCAGGCCACCGGCGAAAGTCCCGACCACTGGCCCAAGGGCGATTCCCGCCGCCACTACGCTGTTGGCCAACCCGCGATTTTCCGGCGCGACGTGCCGGGCGATGACCTTGGACGCGCCTGGAAAGGTGATGCTTTCGCC
>DASSPS010000027.1:0-14245 GCA_035699505.1 Sphingomicrobium sp.
CGCAGCCCGGGCCTGCCGGCCGGCCCGATCGCCAACCCGGGCCGCGACAGCATCGCCGCCGTGCTGGATCCGGCGCCGACCAAGGCCCTCTACTTCGTTGCCGACGGTACCGGCGGGCACGTTTTCGCGGAGACGTTCGCCGAGCACCAAGGCAATGTCCGCAAATGGTATGCGATCCGTCGCGCGCGCGGCGAGATGTGAGGTCAGAGACCCAGCGCTTCGCTTCGCACGTAACCGACTCTGCGGTCCGCGCCCGCATAGCCCCACGCCCATCCCAGGCTGTTGTCGAGCATGTCGAATGGAACGCCGGGATCGAGGTCGCGAACAAGTTCGGAATCATCAGACGGCTGACTGCGAAGAGCCGCGGGTCGAAGCAGCTGGCGGGCCAGCGGCTCGGCATAATGGGAGGCGATCACCCGACCGGCGAGCGACACGTCGGCGAGATCCTGGCGATAGGCGTTGAAGGCCGGGTCCGGGTCGTTCGACGGCCCGGCCAGCATGAAGGTGTCAGCGTTGGTGGGCGAACGCCGGGGACTGGCCGATGACCGGCCGATGAGCGGCGGCGACACGGTCGCCTTCGCGGAGGTTTCGTTTAAAGCCTTCAAGGAAATCCGTCCCGTCGCTGGTGCGGACGACGAATACGTTGCGGCGGTCGTCCAGGTCGCGTTCGCGGCGCAGATAGCCGAGTGCGCCGAGCGTATTCAAGGCGCGCGTGACGACCGGCTTGGAAACGCCGAGTACCTTGGCGAGGCCGCGGACCGTATGCGGTCCCGGGGTGAGATAGACCAGCATGAGCAGCGCCATCTGCCGATTGGTGAGGTCGGGCTCGCCCGAGCGCACGTAAGCAATCAGTGCTCGCATCCAGCCGGTAAGGGCTTCGTCGCTCATGGTTTCTCCGTTTCCGAGTCGTGTCGAGTAAACCGAGAAGGAGCCGAAATGTTTCTGCAAAGGGCCAGAAATGCGCGAGTTGGGGACGGATTGGGGCCGTTTCAGGCCGGAAAGCGGCTCCTGAGCATTGCAAAAGCCGCCCTGAGGCCGAGCGCATCGCCGCCCTTGGG
Organism: Sphingomicrobium sp.; assembly: GCA_035699505.1. Taxonomy (GTDB): domain Bacteria; phylum Pseudomonadota; class Alphaproteobacteria; order Sphingomonadales; family Sphingomonadaceae; genus Sphingomicrobium. Next base: position 1,059 of record DASSPS010000027.1, read on the forward strand.
GCGTCCGGGCTTGCCGCGGTCCCGCCACGCATAAGTATCGAAATGCGCCCATTGCGTGCCCTTCGGCACGAAGCGGCGGAGGAATAGAGCGGCGGTGACGGCGCCGGCATGCGCCGACCCGCTGGCGTTGGACAGGTCGGCGACGTCGCTTTTCAGCATGTCGTCATACCCATCCCAGAGCGGCATACGCCACACGGGGTCGTCGACCTGGCGAGCGGCCGATTCAATCTCGACGAGCAGGTCATCCGAATTGGCGAAGAGGGCCGGCAGGTCCGGGCCCAGCGCGACCCGCGCCGCACCGGTCAGGGTCGCGAAGTCGATGATGAGCGCGGGTTCGTCCTCTCCCGCCCTGGCGATGGCGTCGGCGAGGATCAGGCGGCCTTCGGCGTCGGTATTGTCGATTTCGACCTGCAGTCCCTTGCGTGAGCGGATGATGTCGCCGGGCCGGAAGGCTTCGGCAGACACGGCATTCTCTACGGCGGGAATCAGCAGATGCAGGCGAACCGGAAGCTTCTCGCCGACGATCAGCCTGGCCAGCGCCAGAGCATGGGCGGCGCCGCCCATGTCCTTCTTCATCAGGCGCATGCCGGCCGCTGACTTGATGTCGAGACCGCCAGAATCGAAGCAGACGCCCTTGCCGATCACGGCAATCCTCGGGTGGCTGGGCTTGCCGCAGCGCAATTCGATCAGGCGGGGCGCGCGCGACTTGGCCGCGGCCATGCCGACGGCATGGATCAGCGGATAGCCTTGCGTCAGCTCGTCGCCCTTGGTGACCTTGACCTCGCCATGGAACGCCCTGGCCTCGCGGCGCACCGCTTCCTCCAGTTCGGCGGGGCCAAGTTCGCCGGCGGGCGTGTTGACGAGGTCACGGACCAGCGCCGTCGCCTCGGCCAGGCGGATCGTCTCGTCGATCCGCGCCGCCTCGCCGGTGACCAAAGTCCGCGGTCCGCGTACATCGTCGTCTTGCTTGCTCTTGTAGGTGCGGAAGCGGTGCTGGGCGAGCAGCCAGCCGAGCGCCGCCATGGCCGGGTCGCCCGCCGCCAGCCGATAGTCGCCCTCCGGCAGGCCTGCGGCCAGCTTCGCCAGGCACCAGGGGGAAAGCTCGGCGACCTTGGCGACGGCCGCGACCACTTCGAAATCCTCGCCCCGCGGCAGGAGCGCGCTGGCGCCGGCGGTCTTGCCGTCAAAGCGCAAGGCTTCGACCAGGGCGCGGTCGGCGGCGGGCCGGTCCTTGGCCCAGCCCACAAAGCTGTCCTTGTCGACCAGGTGGATGGGGCGGGCTTTCTGGCCGCGGTCGGCAACCAGAAGGGAGGTGAAATCTGTCATGGCCGCGGAGCTTTAACCTCGCAGGAGGCGATCGTCACTCAATCGATCATCGCAAGCGCCGAAGCGCGGCTGGAACGGAACAGGCCGTGGCCGAGACCTTCCACCGAACAGGGGGCGCGGCCGCGCATCCAGGATTCGATGAGCGCCAATTGTGCTTCGGCGATCTGGATTGCGGCAAGCCTGTACGGCAGGCAGAGGGACGCCGCCATCGAGCGCAGGCGCTGTTCGACGAGATCGGCTTGATTTCGGGCAAGCACGGTTCGGGCATAGCCGGAAAAGATCGCATCGGTCAGCCGGCGATTGGACCAGAGATGATCGAGGACCTTGAACAGGTCCGCAGGAATCTCGTCCGCGACCACGCATTCGGCGACGACTTCGAAGAAGCGGGTCATGCAGGCGCGGAGGACATCCTCCTTGTTCGAGAAATGTTCGTAAAAGGTCGAGCGCGCCATCCCGGCGGTGGCGGTGACGCGCTTCACCGAGACATTCTCGAAGCCCTTGGCGAAGACCAGGCTGGTGAAGGCGGACATCAACTCGGTCCGGGTCCGGTCGCTTCGCCGCTGCAAGTCTGCATCCATGAATGACATCCGACAAAAAGGGCCAAGTGTCCGCCGGCGTCGCCATCCGTCGAACCGGCCGATGGAAAACTAGACGGTGCGCTTAGGCCTGGCCAATCCCAATCGACGAAACGAGAGGTCAGATGTTCAAACAAACCGCGGCGGCGTTCGCGCTTGCCATTGCCGTCATCAATCCGGCCATCGCCCAGCCATCGCCGCCGCAGGCGGCGAGCGCGCGCCCGAACCCCTATGCGCCGTTCGACTGGCTGATCGGGGATTGGTACGCCAAGGGCGGACCAGGAATGCTGAGGGAGCAGATCAGTTACGGACCCAACCGGTCCTATATCCGCTTCTCCGTTTACACGGCGCCGAGCGAGACGGCGCCCCAGCATCTCCATTTCGAAGGCATCGCCGTCTGGAACGGCAAGACCGGCGTGCTCGACTATCTGTTCGCCGTCGAGCCGGGCAGCGGCGCGCAGGAGAATGGCATCTTCCGGGCAGAGCCGGATGGCTCGATCATCCGCGAAGTCGAGCTGATCGACGCTCAGGGCAAGTCCGGGACGTTCCGCCAGACCTTCCGGCGCACCGGCGGAGACAGCGCCATCACCAGCGTGATGCGCAAGACCGAGACGGGTTGGGAGCCGACCTTCCCCGGAGGAGAGAATATCGAGCTCCGCCGACGAACGCTTTGACCGAAGCGGCGATCGCGAAATGTCAGGCGCTGGCGATCAGCGCGGGGCCCGTGTGGACAACTGCCCGCGCACCGCGCCAGCGGGATAATCGGACGTATGCAGTCAGCCCATAGCAGATGCGCTGCTGGCCGACATTGACGACCAGGTTCGCTTCGCCGCCGCCGTCCGGATCACCCAGGTTGCAAACGCCCTGGGCATTGCATTTGGCGGCGCCGGTCAGCGCATTTGGTGAAGCGGCGGCCATCTTCGACCACTGGCGCCGCGTCACCTGCGCTTGCAGCCGCCGAAGCCACCAGCAGGGCGGCCATCTTGCTGTAGGTCATCATTCTGTCTCTCCTCATCTCCCTCGGGGGCGGCAATGAAGAGATGCCTTGCCGCGTTCCGCCGCCGGCAGGAGCGGCTGGCGGCCGGCGAACCAAAAAAAGCGCCGGCCCGAAGGCCGGCGCTTCGTTGGGGTGCGTCATTGCCGTGTCAGCGGCGGTTGATGTCGATGTCGCGGATCACGCCGCGGTAATCGATGTCGCACTTGAACGACAGGTCGGGCTGATAGCTGTAGCCATACGCGCCATAGGCACCCACACCGTAGGGGTTATAGGCCATCTGGCGTCCGCTGGTGGCAAGACCGCGAACCCGTACGGCGCTCCGGTTGGGGGTGACCCGGGTAACGGTGAGCACCCGGCCCTGGGTGGCCGTGTTTACCCCAAACAGCGCGCCAAGGATGCTTCCGCTGTTGCCGCGGTAAGCGAGGCGCTGCTGAACGGCGGCGCTGCACTGCTGGGCAAGCATCTGCGGATTGTTGGCGTAATATCCGTAGGCGTTTCCGTAGGGCGCGCCATAGCTGTAGCCCGGATAATATTGCGCCGCGGCCGGAGCGGCGACGGCAAGGGCGGCAACGCCGGCGGCGCCGGCAAGCATTTTCTTCGTCATGATCATGGCTCTATCCTTTCTGACACTGGAGCCTTCACCGCTAAAACGATTGGCCGGCCCGCCGTGGCACGGCTCCGGTCGCAAGGAAGTCCCGGTTCATCGCAGCAAAGTGAACGTCGAATGAAGGCCGGGGCGCCGCCAATCCGGAAGATCGGCCGGATCGTCAGACGCGCTTGATGAACCCGGTCGAGCTGGCCACTTTCATTCCGAACTTGCGCACCGTGGTGTTGCTCTTCGCGGAAATTCCGCCGGCCAATGGAGTAACCCATTGTTCGACCGAGAGATTCCCCTTCATTCTGAACTTGAATCGATAGCGCCCGTCGACCTCATCGACCATCACTGGACCCACTGCCTCCGTCATCGTCCCGGCGTAATGACTGGAAGCGACCTTGCGGATTTTCCAGTGCCGCTGTCTGGTCGGCTCGCCTTCGTCAAATACCTGTTGCGCGAGTGAAAGGGTGCCGTCCGGCAGAATCCGCCCATTGCCGATCGCGCGCGACCGGAAGGGCTTCTTCATGATGACCTTCACCGTGCTGACCATCTCGGTCTTGCCGTTGAAGAATTGCAGGGGCGCCCGATCGCTGTCGGCGACGGCCGCGGACGGCAGAAGGGTGACAGCGAGGGCAGCGGCTCCGGCCAAAAGGCGGACGGGAGAGACTGGGTTTCTGAAAGGTACCATGGATGTCACAACGCCGGTGTAGCGCGAAATCTCCGCATGGCCAGTCGGCTCAGGCCGGTTCAAGCAGGCACGCCGAACAGCTCGTGCTCGTCGCTGTCCTCAATCAGCACTCGCGCGAAGTCGCCCTGGCGGAGGTGGCCAGCGTCGCGCAAATGGACTTCGCCGTCGATTTCGGGCGCGTCGGCCTTGGAGCGGCCGGTGGCGCCGCCTTCATCGTCGACCGCATCGATCAAGACGTCGATCGTCTTGCCGACCTTCGCCTCTAGCTTCTCGGCCGAAATACGGGCGGTCAGTTCCATGACGCGGGCGTAGCGTTCCTCCTGGAGCGCAGGCGGCACCGGGTCGGGCAGGGCATTGGCTGCGGCGCCTTCGACCGGCTCGAAGCGGAACGCGCCGACGCGGTCGAGCCGGGCTTCCTCGAGCCAAGCCAGGAGATAGTCGAAATCCTCCTCGGTCTCGCCGGGGAAGCCGACGACGAAAGACGACCGGATCGCGATGTCCGGGACCTCGGCCCGCCACTTGCGGATCCGCTCAAGCACCTTGGCGTCGTTGGCCGGGCGGCGCATGGCGCGAAGCACTTTCGGGCTGGCATGCTGGAATGGGATGTCGAGATAGGGCAGCACCAGCCCTTCCGCCATCAGCGCAATGACGCTGTCGACGTGCGGATAGGGATAGACGTAGTGGAGCCGCACCCAGGGCGTGTCGCCTTCGGGCGTCTTCAGCATGCCGAGCTCGCGGGCGAGATCGGTCATGTGGGCGCGGACCTCGCCCGGCTCGCCGGGGGCTCCGGCTCGCCTCCACGGCCAGGCCTTGTGGCGCAGGTCGACGCCATAGGCCGACGTGTCCTGGCTGATGACCAGCAATTCCTTCGTCCCGGCGGCGACCAGCTTCTCGGCTTCGCGGAGCACAGCGTCCGGCCGGCGGCTGACCAGGTCGCCCCGGATCGACGGGATGATGCAGAAGGCGCAGCGATGGTTGCAGCCCTCGGAAATCTTCAGATAGCTGTAGTGGCGCGGGGTGAGCTTCAGGCCCTGTATCGGCACCAGGTCGAGATAGGCGTTCGGGATCGGCGGCGCGGCCTCATGGACGGCGGCGACAACCTCCTCATATTGCTGCGGCCCCGTGACCGCCAGCACAGCGGGGAAGCGGGCGCGGATGACGTCGGCTTCCTTGCCCATGCAGCCGGTGACGACGACGCGGCCGTTCTCGGCGATGGCTTCGCCGATCGCCTCGAGGCTTTCTTCCTTGGCGCTGTCGAGGAAGCCGCAGGTGTTGACCAGGACGACGTCGGCGCCGGCATAATCGGGCGACATGTCATAGCCGTCGGCGCGCAGCTTGGTCATGATCCGCTCGCTGTCGACCAAGGCCTTGGGGCAGCCGAGCGAGACCAGGCCCACGCGGGGCGGCTTTGGGAGAGTAGTGACGTTCATGGAAGGGTCGCGCCCTTAACGAATAATCACGGCAAAAGCGAGGCCGGTAACGGCTCTCAGGCGGCTGCCTGCAGGCCGATCAGTTCCCCGCTATTCATGACGCGGCAGAATTCGAAGCCAAGCGTCGCGACATGGACTCGATGAACTTCTTCGGCGGGGATGGTTCCGCCCTGGCCGTCGGGCAGGTCGAAACAGTCGCTGGCATCGGGCACGAGGATCATGTCCCAGCCCAGATTGGCGCCGGTGCGGATGGTGGTGGAAACGCACATGTCCGTCGAAATGCCAAAGGCGACGACATGTTTCGCTCCGAGGCGCTTGAGTCTGAGGTCGAGATCGGTGCCGATAAAGGCCGAATTGACGCTCTTGGTGACCACGGGTTCGTCCCCCTGGGGGCCGAACCCGGGGCGAAAGCGATTGCCGGGCGTGCCGGGAGCGAGGCTGGACCCCGGCTGCACCGAATCGTGCCGCACGTGGATGACCGGCCGGCCGGCGGCGCGCCACTCAGCGATGAGGGCGAGGCCGTTCGCGTCAACCGGCTGATTCCAGCGGCGGGGCCAGCCTGGCTGGTCGAAGCCCTGCTGCATGTCGATTGGCAACAGGACGGCGCGGTCGAGATCGAGAGTCATGGCAGGCAAATAGCAGAGGCGCGCACCGTCGGCTCATCAAAACATTTGAGCCGGCGATAAGTCAGCGGCTTTCGATAATCTCGAGGATTCGGTCACCGGCGTGAAGCGTGCGAAAGGCGGGATCGGACGGGCCATGCGGCAAGCCGCCGCGAATGATCCGAACGGCAAGGCCGGTGCACAATTCTTCCGGCGATTTGCCGACCTCCTCGGGCGTTGCGATCCGCTCGCGAAGCAGGACCTTGCCTTCGGTCGTCACCAGGTCGGCGAGGTAATCGGCGCGATCCGGGCCTTCAAGCGAACTGGCGAGAAGGAGCCCGGCGAAACTGACCGGGTTGATGACCGTGTCGGCGCCGGCCTGGCGGGCGATATCCTCATTTTCGTCGAGACGGATTGTAACGCTGATCTTGATGTCGGCCGCCAACTTCCTGGCGGTCAGAACGATCAGAATCGCGCTGTCGTCGCGGCCGGCTGAAATCAGCAAGGCCGAGGCGCGTTCAACATGGGCGGCGGCCAGGGTTTCATTCCGGGTGGCGTCGCCGAGCAGCACCGCCACGCCGCACTCCTTGGCCTCTTCGACGGCGCTTTCGCGGCTGTCGATGACGACGATCCGCCTGGGGTCTTCGCCGCCGGCAAGCAATTCCTTCAGTGCCTTGGAGTTGCTGACGCCAAAGCCGGCAAGGATGATGTGGTCGTGCAGGTTCTTCTGAATGACTTTCATGACCCACCTGTTCCAGGTTTGCTTGATGGCGAACGTGTAAGCGGTTCCGGCCAGGACAAGCAGGAAGATGATTCGAACCGGAGTGACGATGAAGGCGTCGAACATGCGCGCCCGGTCCGACACCGGAACGATGTCGCCATAGCCGGTAGTCGTCGCGCTGATCATCGTGAAATAAAGCACGTCGGTGAAGCTGACGACGCCGTCGTGACTGTCCTTGAGCGAGCCGCGTTCAAACCAGTGAACGGCGACGATGAAGGCGAAGAGAGCGAACAGGAGGGCCAGCCGGATAGCGAGTTGCGCCCAGACATTGAGCGGTGACTTTCGCCGGAGCGTCATGTGCCGAACATCGGTTCTGTGCGCGCGCGCCATGGTCGGCTCAATGCTCGTCGCAAGAACCCGCTCCGTCAAGCGGACCGGTCGGGGTGGCGTTGACCCGGGCGTCTGACTAAGACGCGCGGCGCGCCATCCCCACGGAGACTTCGATGCGAATTGCGATGATCGGCACGGGCTATGTCGGATTGGTGTCGGGCGCCTGCTTCGCCGATTTCGGGCATCACGTGACCTGCGTCGACAAGGACGAAGCCAAGATCGCCGGGCTTGACGCCGGTCGGATGCCGATCTGGGAGCCGGGGCTCGAGGGGCTGGTCAAGGCCAATGTCGACCGCGGAAGATTGGAGTTTACCACCAACCTCGCCACCGGCGTGGCTGGAGCGGACGCCGTCTTCATCGCAGTCGGCACCCCAGCCCGGCGCGGCGACGGCCATGCTGACTTGAGCTACGTATTCGGCGCGGTCAGGGAATTGGCGAAAGTGCTGGACAGGCCGGTGGTTGTCGTCACCAAGTCCACCGTTCCGGTCGGCACCGGCGACCAAATCGCGCGGCTGCTGACGGAGGAGGGCGCGCCGGAAGGAACGTCGGTCGCTTCCAACCCGGAGTTCCTGCGCGAGGGCGCCGCCATCCGCGACTTCAAGATCCCAGACCGCATCGTCATCGGCGCCGAGGATGAGCGGGCCAGGGAAGTCCTCCGTGAAATCTACCGCCCCTTGTTCCTCAACGAAGCGCCGATCCTGTTCACTGGCCGGCGCACGGCCGAGCTGACAAAATATGCGGCCAACGCTTTCCTTGCCACCAAAATCAGCTTCATCAACGAGATGGCGGATTTGTGCGAAGCGATCGACGCCGACGTCCAGGATGTCGCCCGCGGCATCGGCCTGGACAATCGCATCGGCCCCAAATTTCTGCACGCCGGCCCCGGCTATGGCGGCAGCTGCTTTCCCAAGGACACTTTGGCACTATTGCAGACGGCCAAGGCCGCCGGAGTCGAGCAGCGGATCGTATCGACGGTGGTCGGCGTCAACGACGACCGCAAGGACAAGATGGCCGCCCGCGTCGCCGACGCCGTCGGCGGCCTGAAGGGCAAGCGCATCGCCGTCCTCGGCCTGGCCTTCAAGCCTAACACGGACGACATGCGCGACGCGCCGTCGATCCCGCTGGTCGGCGGCCTGTTGCAAGGCGGCGCGACCGTGGTCGCCTTCGACCCGGTGGCGATGGAGCAGGCCCGGCCGCTGATGCCCGACGTCACCCTGGCCAGCGACGCCGAGGCCGCCGCCAGGGATGCGGATGCGCTGGTCATCGTCACCGAATGGGATGAATTCCGCGCCCTCAACCTGACCGCGATCGCCGCGGCGATGAAGGGCAAGGTGCTGGTCGACCTGCGCAACGTCTATGACCGAAGCGATGCCGCCCGAGCCGGCCTGTCCTATTTCGGCGTTGGCCGGGGCCGCCTGTCGGGGAAGTAACTTGTCCCAAACAGATTAATCCGCCACCGAAACGCCACGCAGTTTGGCACGTTGGAAACGCGGATGGAGATTGGCGAGCAGATAGTCGTTGTCGGCCTCGGCTATGTCGGGCTGCCGCTGGCCGTCGCCCTGGCCCGCCATTTCGAGGTGACCGGCTTCGACATCGACCCCAACCGGGTCGGTGAGCTGCGCGAGAATTTCGACCGCACCCGTGAAATCGCCGAATCCGACCTCAAGGCGACGACCCTCAAGCTCACCCATTCGCCGGACCATATCCGCGGCGCCGACGTCTATATCGTCACGGTGCCGACGCCAGTGGACAGCGGCAACCACCCGGACCTCGGCGCGGTGCTGGCTGCAACGCGGGAGATTGCGGCGGCGGTCGATCCGGACCGGCGCCCAACCATCGTCTATGAAAGCACCGTCTATCCCGGTGTCACCGAGGACGTGTGCGGGCGGGAGCTGGAGACCGCGTCCGGCCTGACCCGGGGGCCGGATTTCCGGCTCGGATATTCGCCGGAGCGGATCAACCCGGGCGACAGGACCCATACGATCGACAAGATCACCAAGGTCATCGCCGGTGAGGATTCCGAGGTCGTCGCCCAGCTGGAGCGGATCTACGGCGCGGTGACCGGAGGCAACATTTTCGCGGCGGCGTCGATCAAGGCCGCCGAAGCCGCCAAGGTGATCGAGAACGCCCAGCGCGACATCAACATCGCCTTCATGAACGAGGTTGCGCAAATCTTCTCCCATGTCGGCGTATCGGTGTGGGACGTGCTTGCCGCCGCCCGCACCAAGTGGAATTTCCTCCCCTTCGAGCCGGGCCTGGTCGGCGGCCACTGCATCGGCGTTGATCCCTATTACCTCAGCCACCTGGCGCAGTCGGTCGGCCATGACCCCAGGGTCATCCTGTCGGGACGCGGCACCAACGACGGCATGGGCCAGTGGCTTGCCGACCTGCTGCACGAACGCCGCCGGTCGAGGGCCGGCAAGGCCTTGGTCCTCGGCCTGACCTTCAAGGAGAATGTGCCCGACATCCGCAACAGCCGAGCGATCGACCTCATCCGCCGGCTGGAGTGGCTCGGCCACCAGGTCGAGGTCGCCGATCCCTTCGCCGACCGGCAGGAAGTCGCCAGCGAATATGGCATCGACCTGGTCGAGCCCGACGGGCGGACCTATGACCTGGTGGTCGGCGCGGTCGCCCATCAGCCTTATCGAGACCTCGGCCCGGCGCGGCTGGCCGGAGCGCTCAACGACGGCGGGACGCTGGCCGACCTTAAGGGCATGTGGCGCCGGCATGGGCTGGCGACCGATGTGGATTACTGGACGCTCTAAGCCATGCTTCAGGTCACCCCCGCCAAGGCCGGACAGAAACAAGCCTTCATCCTCCGCCGCCGCTTCGAATTCCTCGGCGCCCTTGTGGTCGCCGCCCTGATTCCCTGGGCGGGCATGCGGTGGATCATCACCGACACGAGCTTCGACGCCGCCGTGTTCCACAATTCGCTGATCGCCAACGCGCTCGCCATCTGCATGGCGCTGTGGATCCGGATTTCAGTCAGTACCTTCCCGGGCATTCGGGCGGGGCAGCTGATCCTGCCTGCCATCGTCGTGTCCCACGCGACAATGGTGACCTTGCTCCTGCTGTCGCGCCTGCCCTACCACCGGCCGTCGCTGGCGGTAGGCTTCCTGCTCCATTTGCTGTGGGCCTTCGCCATTTATTTCTTCGTCCAAAGGCGGGTGCGGCCAAGCATCGCCATCGTGCCCTATGGCGACGTCGAGGATCTGTCGGCGCTGGAGAATGTCGAGTGGCACCGGCTGCACCGCCCCGACGTCGCCGATGCCGCGGCGTGCAACGCCATCGTCGCCGACTTCGCCGCCGAGATGCCCGACGAATGGGAGCGGTTCCTGGCCGACGCGGCGGTCGAGGGCCGGGTCGTCTACCAGGTCCAGCAATTGCGCGAATCCCTGTCCGGCCGGATCCAGATCAAGCATCTCTCCGAGAACAGCTTCGGCAGCCTGGCGCCGGCTCGCGCCTATATGGCCGTCAAGCATGCGGGCGATTTCGTCGCCGCCTTGATCCTCCTGCCGCTCGCCGCGCCCTTGCTTGCCGCCTGCGCCCTGGCGATCCGGATCAGCGACGGCCGACCGGTCCTGTTCCGCCAGAAACGCGTCGGCCGCGGCGGCCGCGAGTTCACCGTCCTCAAGTTCCGGACGATGCGGCTGATCGGCGCCCTCGACCCGGACGACCGGACGGCGGCGATGACCGGCGAGGGCGACGTCCGGATCACTCGGCTGGGCCATGTCCTGCGCCGCGCCCGGCTCGACGAGCTGCCGCAGCTCATCAACATCCTGAAAGGCGAGATGAGCTTCATCGGACCGCGGCCCGAGGCGCAGATATTGTCGGGCTGGTACACGAAGGAAATCCCCTTCTACCGCTACCGGCACGTCGTCCGCCCCGGCATTTCCGGCTGGGCGCAGGTCAACCAGGGGCATGTGGCCGAGGTCGACGAGGTCCACCGCAAGCTCCAGTACGACTTCTTCTACATCAAATATTTCTCGCCCTGGCTCGACCTGCTGATCCTGTTCAAGACGGTGAAGACGGTGCTGAGCGGCTTCGGGGCGCGGTAGGGACTCACCAGGGCACACGCCCGGTGACCGGCTTCACCTCGCCGATCCTCTCGTGCGCAATCAGCCACTGCCCGTCATAGTTGCGCCACATCGTGCTGAAGGTCTGGCGGACGGGTTTGCCATCCTCCTCCCATCGCAGTTCGTGGGTCGTGTAGAAGGCGCGGGTTGCCGGCTGGTTCTTGCTGACGATCCGTTCGACCCGGATCCGCCGGTCGCCCGGCGCATAAGGGGCGGTCCAGTCCTGCAGCCCGCGCGCCCAGTCGACCACCATCTTGCGGCCCTGGTAAGTCCCGAACGGCCCTTCGAGGATGACGTCAGGCGCATAGGGCTCGACAAAGCCGGCGAGCGTCTTGCGCTCCCAGGCGGCGGCCATTTCGAACAGCAGGGCGGTCGTCTGGCGCGAGGCTTCCAGATAGGCCGGGGAGGCGCCCTGGATCGGCTCGGGCCGCTGCCGCGCCGTGGCGGTCGGCTCCTTCGGGCCGGTCTGTACGCGAAGGTCGTTGGCGGTTCGGGCGACCCGGGCGGCCAGGCCCTGCCGACCGCAGCCGAGGCGGCCGAAGCGGTCCTGCCCGGCATGGCTGATGACGAACAGCCGCGGCGCGCCGGTGCAGACCGCCCCGGGATGATAGGGATCCTCGGCCCACAGGTCGGGCTTGAGGAGCAGCCGGGTCAGTTCCATGGAGAGGGCGAGGGGCAGCCGGCGGGTCTGGCCCGGACGCATTTCGTACCAGCCATATTCGTCCTTGATCAGCAGCCGCGGCGCGCGGCGGGCGCCCTCGTCGCCGATCAGGATGAAGCCCCAGGTCCTGCGCCAGTCGCGGAGCTTCTCGATGAGGCCGATATCGCCGAACTCCGTCCGGGCGCGATTCTCCAGCGCCTCGCGCGTCTTCATGATCGCGATCTGCCCGGGCGTCGGCGGGACGACTGTCGCGGCGCCAGACCCGGCCATGCCGATCGCGGCAAGGATGGTCGCCAACCGGATGATCTTGCGCATTGCTCACCCCATCATGCATTTCCGCCGGGGTCTGTCGGTCCGCCCGATTGAATGGAGCCTGACCTCGCCGTTCATCGGCGCGCCGGCCGGGGCGCCCGGGCGGCCTTAAAGTCGCTAAAGTCCCTTTGAACGCGACCATTTTTGCGACTTTAGGCGCGGGCCGGACGCAACGGTCGCGGGGCGTGCGCGCGGGTGGGATAGACGGAAGCAAAGAGCCGGGCCGCGAAGGCCGAGCCTTATCTCACAGGGGCAGGGCTGTAGGAAAGTTTTGTGCCGCGTCGATCCAAGGGCTCCGAGCCCATGGCGGCCATCGGCGCCCGCCCATGACGCCAATTTCTAGGCGTGCCGGTCGGCGATGCGACGTTCACCATGCGCGTAGGGTTGCCCGCCCACTTCCTCGCATTCCCACGCCTTCCGGTCGAGTTGCGCGGCCAGGTCGCGGTGGAGCGTGGCGAGGTAGACCCGGCGCGCGTCGCGGGCGCGGTCGCGCTCCTCCATGGCCCGGGCGCGAAAATAATCGGCATCGTGGGACATGGCGTCTGAAACGAGCTACGCGGCTGTTGGCTCCCGAAAAATGGCCGAAAATTGCTCGGTCGTGTGCGGGAGCGGCAAGCAGGTGGCGGCGTAGGCGCGGAGGAGGGCGATGACGTCTTCGGCCTGCGGGCGGCGGAGGAGTTTTTCGAAGCGGGCCGCGAATTTGAAGCGTTGTTCGAGGGCGTCGGGGCGGTGGAGGCATCGCCGCGAACCGAGCCAAATGCTCTAAAGCGAGAGGAGGGGCACCTATCGATCAGAGAATTGCGAGGTCAAACTT
>DASSPS010000028.1:0-5656 GCA_035699505.1 Sphingomicrobium sp.
GACGCAGGCGCGCTCGGCAGCCGTCGGCTGGACCTTGAACAGGAACAGCAGCCGCTTCTCGCTCTCGTCCTGGAACAGCTCGCCCAATGCCAGCCCGCAATGCCGGCTGACATCGGCGAGCTCGGCCTCGCTGTGCAGGCGCGCAGTGGTGGCGCAGGCGGACAAAGCCGCCGCGGCGAGCCAGACTATGGCAAGCCTCACCGCATCGCCCCGACGAATTTCTCGAACAGATAGAAGCTGTCCTGCGGGCCGGGGCTCGCCTCGGGGTGATATTGCACGCTGAAGGCCGGCCGGTCGGTCAGCTCCAGCCCGCAATTGCTGCCGTCGAACAGCGACACATGCGTCTCGCGGACATTGGCCGGCAGCCCTTCCCGCTCGACCGCGAAGCCGTGGTTCATGCTGGTGATCTCGACCCGGCCGTCCTCGATCCGTTTCACCGGATGGTTGGCGCCACGATGGCCCTGGAACATCTTGGCTGTCCGGCCGCCGACGGCGAGCGCCAGCAGTTGATGGCCGAGGCAGATGCCGAACAGGGGCTTGTTCGTTTCCAGCATCGCCTGGATGACGGGAATCGCATATTCCCCGGTCGCCGCCGGGTCGCCCGGCCCGTTCGACAGGAAGAAGCCGTCCGGATCGTGCGCCATGACATTGTCGAAACTGGCCTGCGCCGGCACCACCGTCACCCGCGCTCCCGCCTCCACGAGGTTCCTGAAGATGTTGCGCTTGGAGCCATAGTCGATGGCGACCACGTGCGGGCGGCGATCCTCCCCCTCCCGCTCACGGGAGGAGGGCATCTCATAGCCCCTGCCCCAGGCCCATTTGCCGCCCGTCCAGCGCTCGACCTGCAGCCGGCTGACCTCCTTCGCCAGGTCCATGCCTTCCAGGCCGGGCCAGTCGGCGGCCATCTTCCTCAAGGCGTCGAGGTCGAACTCGCCGTCGGCGCGGTGGGCGATGGCGATGGTCGGCGGGCCCTCGCTTCGGACCAGCCGGGTCAGCGCCCTTGTGTCGAGCCCGGAGATGCCGATCCGGCCGCGCCGCACCATCCAGGCGGCGAAATTCTCGTTCGACCGATAATTGCTCGGCGCCGTCACCGGCTCGCGGACGAGGCAGCCGAGCGCATGGGCGTCGCCGGCCTCGACGTCCTCGTCATTGGCGCCGACATTGCCGATATGCGGGAAAGTGAAGGCGATCACCTGCCTGGCGTAGGAGGGATCGGTCATCACCTCCTGATAGCCGGTCATGGCGGTATTGAAGCACAGCTCGCCGACGGCCTCGCCTTCAGCGCCAAAGCCCTGCCCCCAGATCGTCCGGCCATCGGCGAAGACCACGACTCCCGTCGCGCCCGATGGCTGGGGCGCGGATACGGGACGTGTTTCGGCCATGGGCTTGGGGAGCCTTCCGTCAGCGGTTGCAGCGATGTCGCTAAGACACCGCCGCTAAGCACTTATCCGTCCATCGTCAACGGCTGGTCAGGGCGAAAAACCGGCGCTAGGGCTGGCCGTTTCCGACCCGAGACGAGATGATGATCAGGGACGACATCAAGGCCGCAACCATTGCCGCGATGAAGAGCGGCGACAAGGACAGGACGGGCACGCTGCGGATGGTCCAGGCGGCGATCAAGAACCGCGATATCGAGCTTCGGACGGCTTCAACGCAGCCGGCCGACGATGCCCTCGTCACCGAAGTGCTGCAGAAGATGATCAAGCAGCGCCGTGAATCCGCCGACCTCTACCGCAAGGGCGGCCGCGACGACCGGGCCGAGGCCGAGGAGGCCGAAATCGCGGTGATCGAGCGCTTCCTGCCCATGCAGCTTGGCGACGCGGAGGCGGAGGCCGCCATTCGCGCCATCATTGCCGAAACCGGCGCTTCATCGATGAAGGACATGGGCCGGGTGATGGCGGCGGTGAAGGAAAAGCTCGGACCGTCGATCGAGCCGGCCCGCGCCAGCGGCCTGGTCAGGGCGGCGCTCGGCTGAATCTGACAAAGAGCCCCGCCGCGCGGACGCGGCGGGGCTCCTCAAAATATGCGGCGTTGGCGTTTAGCCTGCTGTCGCCGCCTTGGTCGATCCGGATGACCCGCCGGCCAGGCCCATCACGCCATGCATCATCAGTTGGTACAGCGTATAGGCCAATGCGGTCGCCAAGGCGCCGGCAATGGCAATCTGGAGGTTGGCGCAGATCGCCGTCAGCTGCGCGCCGATCGACGGGATCTGCCCCAAAGCGGCGCCGATGATCGGCAAGGCGATGGCGGTCGCCGCCGCCGGCACATAATTTTCCTTCTCCATCGACAGGCCGGCGATCAGGCCGAGAACGACAAGGATCAGCGCCACGTTCATTCCGCCCAGGGCGACGAATGCAGCGACGATGGCAAGCAAGATATAGAGCGAGCGGGCAAGCCCGGAGATTTTGTTCAGCATTGAAATTCCCTCCCCAGTGAATTCCATGCGCCGGTCTGACGCCGGCGTCAGGGAACGCCCTAGCCTACCCCCAATCTGGTCGTTTCGCATCGATAATGAATCCTTGATAAACAAGAGGCTGCGCCCGCCGTGATTTCTTCACCCGTTCGGCCGATTGCCGACTCGGCAGGAATGTTGAGGCCTCCTTCCGGACGCGGTAACGCTGCGGCCAATGACCTTGTCCCCCGCCTGGCTGGATGAACTGCGCGCCCGCACCTTGCTGTCCGGGGTGATCGCGCCATCGGTGAAGCTGATCAAGGCGGGACGGGAGTGGAAGGCCTGCTGCCCCTTCCACAACGAGAAGACGCCCAGCTTCACCGTCAACGACGACAAGGGCTTCTATCATTGCTTCGGCTGCGGGGCGCATGGCGACGCCATCCGCTTCCTGACCGACCATCGCGGCCTGCCGTTCATGGACGCGGTCAAGGAACTGGCCGGCAAGGCGGGCATCGACGTCCCCGCCCCCGATCCCCGCGCCCAGGAAAAGGCCGAGCGGACCGCCTCGCTGACCGACGTCATGGCGTCGGTGCAGCGCTGGTATGCCGATCAACTGCAGGGCGCCGGCGGCGGCGAGGCCCGCGATTATCTGAAAGGCCGCGGCATCGATGCCGCCCTGGCCGAGCGGTTCGGGATCGGCTTCGCGCCCGACGGCCGCACGAGCCTCAGGAATGCGCTGGCCAGCCTGGGCGAGGACAAGCTCGTCGAGACCGGCATGCTGATCAAGCCCGATGACGGCGGCGCCGCCTACGACCGGTTCCGCGGCCGGCTGATGATCCCGATCCGCGACGCGCGCAGCCGGGTGATCGGCTTCGGCGGCCGGATCATGGGCTCGGGCGAGCCCAAATATCTGAACAGCCCCGACACGCCTTTGTTCGACAAGGGGCGGACGCTCTACAACCTCGACCTCGCCGGCCCGGCCAGCCGGTCGGCCAAAAGGCTGATCGTCGTCGAAGGCTATATGGACGTGATCGGCCTCGCCCGCGCCGGCATCGACGAGGTGGTCGCCCCCAACGGCACCGCCGTCACCGAGGCGCAGCTGGAGCGGATGTGGCGGCTCGACCCCTCGCCCATCCTCTGCTTCGACGGCGATGCCGCGGGCCAGAAGGCGGCGATCCGGGCGGCGCTGCGGGCGCTGCCGATGATCGGCCCGGACCGAACTTTCCGCTTCGTCGAGCTGCCGGCCGGGCAGGATCCGGACGATGTCGTCGCCGCCGGGGGCAAGGCGGCATTCGAGGCGCTCGTCGAGGGCGCCGAGCCCCTTGACCGGCGGCTGTGGCGGTATGAGACGGCCGCCGCCCCGCTGACCACGCCCGAAGCCCGCGCCGGCCTTCGCCAGCGGCTGATGGACCATGCCAGTACGATCGGCGACCCGGAGCTTCGCCGCCTCTATCGCGACCAGTGGCTTGGCCAGTTCGACGCGGAGGTGGCGCCGCGGCGCGAGCAGCGCCAGCCCTTCCAGCGCGGCACGTTCGTGCGTGGCAAGGGCTTCATGCCCCCGCCCCAACCGGCCAGCCAGGCGGCGCGGGCGATCTACGGATCGGGGATCGACGCGCCGATGGCCCGGTCGCTGCTGGTCGGCTTCCTGTACTTCCCGCAGGCGCTGAGCGACCATGCCGAGCAGCTGGCCGGCCTCGCCATGACCGACCCCAGGGCCGGCAAGGCCCGCGACGCGCTGGTCGACCGGGCCTACTCCGGCCAAGAGCTTGATAGAGAGGCGCTCGTCCCCATATTCGAGACCTTGGGCGTGACGGGCGGATCTTCTTCCCGGAACGCCATGAGTTTTTCGTTCACCCGTCCGGACACCGCTCCAGACCGCGCCTGCGCCGATCTGGCGGCCGCGGTGGAGACCCTGGCGGCGAGCGAGGAAGTCGAACGGGCGCTGCTTGCCGCCACCGAGCGTTTCAAGAAGGACATGTCCGACGACGCGTGGGACGAGCAGCAGCGACTGATCGACACGCAACGACAATTGAAGGAGCGGCTGGCGTCCTTGGCCGGCACCGACTAAGCGCACGGGTAGAATCAGGCACGATGGCGAAAAACGACACCCAGGAAATCGAGCAGGACGGCGGCGACGCCCCGCTCATCGATCTCAACGACGTCGCGGTCAAGAAGCTGATCGCGCGCGCCAAGAAGCGCGGCTACATCACCGTCGACGAACTCAACGAGGCCCTGCCGCAGGACCAGATGTCCTCCGAGCAGATCGAGGACGTCATGTCGGCGATCAACGACATGGGCGTCCAGGTCGTCGAGAATGAGGAAGCCGGCGAGGACGAGGAAGAGAAGGAAGCCGAACCCGAGGAGGAAGTCGATCCGCTCGACGACACGCTCCGCCCGGCCGTCGCCACCAAGAAGGAAGCCGTCGACCGGACCGACGACCCGGTGCGCATGTATCTGCGCGAAATGGGCGCGGTCGAGCTGCTCAGCCGCGAGGGCGAGATCGCCATCGCCAAGCGCATCGAGGCCGGCCGCGACATCATGATCTGGGGCCTGTGCGAAAGCCCGATCACCTTCAACGCCATCATCGAATGGTCGCGCCTGCTGAACGAAGGCAACATGCAGCTGCGCGAGATCCTCGACCTCGAGGCGATGCTCAGCAAGGGCCCGACCGCCGAGCAGATCGCCGCGTCGGAGGAGGAAGGCGAAGCCGGCGAGGGCGAGATCAGCGAGAAGACCGCTGGCCCGTCGATCAAGGAAGAGGAAGAGGTCGCCGACCAGCCCGACGCCGGCGCCAACGAGGATGAGGAGGACATGGTCGAGCGGCGCGCCCAGCCGCAGGCCTCCGACGACGACGACGAGGACAACACCCTCAGCCTCGCCCAGATGGAGGAAACGCTCAAGCCCGAGGCGCTGGAGAAGTTCGCCGCCATCACCGCCGTCTTCAAGAAGTTCGGCAAGGTCCAGGCGGCGCGGATGGACGCGCTCAACAGCGGCCGCGAGTTCGGCGCTGCGGACGAGAAGAAATATCACCGGCTCCGCGAGGAACTGACGGCGCTGGTCGAAAGCGTCCAGTTCCACGCCAGCAAGATCGAATATCTGGTCGACCAGCTGTACAGCTACAACCGCCGCCTGACCGCGCTCGGCGGCCAGATGCTGCGCCTGGCCGAGCGCCACCGCGTGCCGCGCAAGGCCTTCCTCGAAAGCTATATGGGCAATGAGCTGGACGACGGCTGGCTGAAACGCGCCTCGGGCACCGACAAGAAG
>DASSPS010000029.1:0-2991 GCA_035699505.1 Sphingomicrobium sp.
ATGGGGTAGCGGCGATCGCGGCCGAAGTTGCGGCTGCCGATCTTGACGCCCGGCGGAGCCTGGCGCCGCTTATATTCGGCGCGGAGCAGCTTGCGTTCGATGTCGGAAACCAGCGCCGGGTCGGCGCCGGTCGCGATCGCCGCCTCGTTGACCGACATTTCCTTCTCGACCAGCCCTTCGAGAATCCGGTCCAGCAGGGAATATGGCGGCAGACTGTCCTCGTCCTTCTGGCCGGGCCGAAGCTCGGCCGTCGGCGGTTTAGTGATGACCCGGTCGGGCATGACCGGCCCGTCCGGCCCGAGCGCGCCTTCTGGCCTACCCTGGTTGCGCCATTTTGACAAAGCGAGGACGGTTGTCTTGTAGGCGTCCTTCAGCACCGAATAGCCGCCGGCCATGTCGCCGTAGAGCGTGGCGTAGCCGACGCTCATCTCGCTCTTGTTGCCGGTGGTCAGAAGCATGTGGCCGTGCGCGTTGGACAAGGCCATCAGAGTCACCATGCGCAACCGTGCCTGGACGTTTTCCGCGGCGGTCCCGGCAAGCTCGGGCAGCATGTCCGAAAAGGCGTTGACCGCCGGGACGATGGGAATGACGTCATGGCGGCAGCCGAGCAGCCGGGCGCATTCGCGGGCGTCCTCGATACTGTCGTCGCTGGTGAACCTGGACGGGAGCATGACCCCCCAGACCTTGTCCGGCCCCAGGGCGTCCACCGCCACCGCCGCCGACAAGGCGCTGTCGATCCCGCCGGACAGGCCGAGGATCACGCCCGGAAAGCCGTTGCGGGTCACATAATCGTGCAGGCCGACCATCATCGCCCGGTAGATGTCGGCCGGGTAGGAATCGAGGTCGTGCCGGACATCGGTTTCGCAGCGCCAGCCGCTTGCCTCCCGCCGCCACTCGGTGATCAGCAATTCCTCTTCCCAGTCGGGCATCTGCACCACCGTCCGGCCGTCGGGATGCATGACGAAGGAGGAGCCGTCGAACACGATCTCATCCTGCCCGCCGACCCGGTTGAGGAAGACGAGAGGCAGCCCGGTGCTGGTGGTCCGGGCCCGCGCCAGCCGCTCGCGGATGTCGGTCTTGTCGAGCTCGTAGGGACTGCCGTGGGGAACCAGGAAGAGTTCGGCGCCGAGGCTCGCCAAATGGGCGCAGACCGGCTCGAGCCACATGTCCTCGCAGACGGGCACTCCGATCCGGACGCCCCGGAACTCCATGGGCTCGGGCAGCGGCCCCGGCGTGAAGATGCGCTTCTCGTCGAAGGTGCCGTAATTGGGCAGCTCATGTTTGAAAGTCCGGCCGATCACCTTGCCCTGGTCTGCCAGCAGCATGGCGTTGAACAGCAGTCCGTCTTCGTGGACGATCGTGCCGATCAGCATCGCCGGCCCGGGCTCGGCGGTCGAATCGACCAGCTGGCCGGTGCATTCCTGGACCCGCCGGACGAACTCGGGCTTGAGCACTAGATCCTCGGGCGGATAGCCGACCAGCTGAAGCTCCGGGCAAAGCAGCAGGTCGGCGCCCGCGGCCCGGCGGCGCATGGCGAGCATCGCCCCGGCATTGCCCTCAAGGTCGCCGACCCGCTGGTTCATCTGGGCCAGAGCGATGGTCAGGCGGTCGGTCATGATGTGCCCCATAGTCCGTTCGCCCTGGTGAGCGATACCTAGAACCATCCAGTGAATGGTTCGGTATCGCCACAGTCGAAGGGCTGTGTTTCATTATGCCGAACAAGAAAATGCAGTCCCTCGACAGGCTCGGGACAAACGGATGTTTACGTGGTTGCCCTCCGCTCGCTAAGGCTGGGCAAAGCTGGGGATCACCACATGAAATTGCTCGCCGGGAACAGCAACCTGACGCTTGCCCGATCCATCGCCGACTATCTCGAACTGCCGTTGACCGAGGCCAGCGTGCGGCGCTTCGCCGACGAGGAAATCTTCGTCGAGATCAACGAGAATGTCCGCGGCGAGGACGTGTTCGTCGTCCAGTCGACCAGCTACCCGGTCAACGACAACCTCATGGAGCTGCTGATCTGCATCGATGCGCTTAGGCGCGCCTCGGCCAAAAGGATCACCGCCGTTATCCCTTATTTCGGCTATGCCCGGCAGGACCGCAAGCCCGGGCCGCGCACGCCCATTTCCGCCAAGCTGGTCGCCAACCTGATCACGGTCGCCGGCGCCAGCCGGGTGCTGACGATGGATCTGCACGCCGGGCAGATCCAGGGCTTCTTCGACATCCCGACCGACAACCTGTTCGCCTCGCCCGTCATCGCCGCCGACATCCAGGCGCGCTTTTCGATCGACAAATTGACCGTCGTCTCGCCCGACGTCGGCGGCGTGGTGCGTGCCCGAAGCCTTGCCAAGCGGCTCAACAACGCGCCGCTGGCGATCGTCGACAAGCGGCGCGAGAAGGCCGGCGAATCCGAGGTGATGAACATCATCGGCGACGTCGACGGGCGAAGCTGCATCCTGATCGACGATATCGTCGATTCCGCCGGCACTTTGTGCAACGCCGCCGCGGCGCTGAAGCAGCAGGGCGCGACCGATGTCAGCGCCTATTGCAGCCATGGCGTGCTGTCCGGCGGCGCCGAGGCGCGGGTCGGCGCGTCCGAGCTGGGCGAGCTGGTGGTGACCGATTCGATCGCCGCCGTCGACCTCGAGCCGTCCAGCGGCAAGATCCGCCGCCTGCCGATCGCCCCTTTGTTCGCCGAAGCCATCCGCCGGATCGCCGACGAAAGTTCGGTGTCCAGCCTGTTCGACTAGGGGAGGCCAGCGATGAGCATGACCCTCATCCTGTGGAAGGCGCCAGTCACCGGCGATCCGGACGAAGCGAACAGGCTGCTTAGGCCCTGGTATGAAACCGAGGACGACAGCGCCTTCGAGCCGAGCAGCGACATCGCCAAGGTCGCCGACAAGTTGCGGCGGCTCTACCCGTACCGGATGCTCACCAACGCAGAGACGGTCGAGCGCATGTCCGAAAAGGAGCGCGCGGAATATTCACCCG
>DASSPS010000030.1:0-46966 GCA_035699505.1 Sphingomicrobium sp.
TGTTTGGCCAAACTGCCTTAGCCGCGCTCCGGCTCCGGCGGCGGCGGCGGTGGCGGCGGCGGTGGCACCGGGCAGGCGTCGGTCGCCAGAATTACCGAGCCATCCGGGCACGTCTGCGTCGCCGGTGGCGGCGGCGGAGGCGGAGGCGGCGGTGGAGGCGGCGGCGGTGGTGGCGGCGCCGCCACCGTCGCGGCGCCAAACTTCAGCCCAACGCCGATCACGCCGGTCAGGCGCGACGAGTTGGTCCGGTAGTTCGAGTAGCGGCCCTCCGCCTTGACGAACAAATTGCTGCTCATCATCTGCTCGATGCCGGCGCCGAGCTGCCAACCGCGGGTCCGGTAGTGATTGTAATAGTCGCCAAAGGCAGTGTTGACCGGGATGCCAGGCGTTGCGACCGGATCAGCATTGAAATATTTCCGCTGCTCGTTCACGACGAACATGGCCTTGCCGTAGGCCAGCGTGCTCGGGCTCACCTTGGCCCCGGCGCGAAGCCCAAAGCCCCATTCCTCGAAGGATTTGCGATAAGCGATGCCCGGACCGTCGCGCGTGACGTTCTCTTGGGGCGCCCACATGAAGGTCACTTCCGGGCCGACCACGAGCCCGCCAAAATCGAAATCCAAGCCGGCGGCTGCACCGACGGCGAGACCGGTGTCATTATTGCCTTCGGAATAGAAGCGATCGATTCCAGCCTGAGCCTCGATCCGGAAGCCGTCAAAACCTTGTGCATTCGCTTGCTGGCTGATTGCCAGAGCCAGCACCATCGCTGTGCTGCAGCGCTTTAGCATCCTACTCATATTACCCCTTTCTCTGCGAACGCGTCGACTGAATCTGTCGACGTAAAATCCGGTACCCGGGGACCTCTTCCCGCCGCTGCCAGGTACAATTACAGCAAATTCATTCCGGTAAACAAAAATTGAATAACATTTCTTTCCTTCTACAATCCCGTCGGCCGGAGAACCTAAATATTCCCTTACACGAGGCAGCAGTGAGACACAGCATAGTCAAGGAATGTTCCGGCAGGCTTGGTGAGTTTGCGGATTAATGTTGCGTTCCCGCAACATCGGCTGTTGACCATAAGAACCGCTTTGGTCTTCAGATCGCAAGCGGGCTTGACACTTGCTGGGATTGCAGCGACTTGCGGCTTTGACATTTGGTAAACGCAACAGGCGTAAGGATATTTGGCGTTGGCGCTCGGGCGTCGTGAAACTTTTTAGCTGGTTGTGGTTTGAGCCGGGAAGGGCGTGGGGTATTTCATGGATTACGACAGTCAGCGGTCCTACGAAATCCGGTCCGAAGTGGATATGGATTCGGCAGGTACGCAGCAGGTTTCAAGCCGGCGGTCCGACATTGGCATTGCTCCGATCGTTCCAGTGGTCCTGAGCGGCGGCGGCGGCAGCCGGCTGTGGCCCTTTTCAACCAGCGACACGCCAAAGCAATTCCTGCCGTTGACCGGCGCAACCAGTCTGTTCCAGCAGGCTCTGATCCGCATTCGGGACCGGACTTCCTTCGCCGCACCGATGGTCGTCGCCAGCGCGCGCCATGCCGAATTGTGTGAACGTGAACTCAAAGTCGACGGTCCGCACGCCAGACTGATCCTTGAGCCGGTAGCGCGAAATACGGCCGCCGCCGTCGCCATGGCCGCCGCCGCCGTTCGCGACATGCATGGCGGCGACGCCTTGCTGCTGATCATGCCGAGCGATCATCTCATCGATGATGTCGATGCCTTTCACCGCGCCGTGAAGATTGGCGAGCAGGCAGCTCGAGCCGGCCGGCTGGTTACCTTCGGGATCAATCCCTCCTCAGCCGATACCGGTTATGGCTACCTGGAAGTCGGCGTTCAAATCGATGACGTGCCCGGGGCGAACGCGGTCGCGACCTTCGTCGAAAAGCCGCCGCTCGACCTGGCCGAGCAGATGGTCGCCGGTGGTCGCCACCTGTGGAACGCGGGCATCTTCCTGTTCCGGGCCCAGATCCTGCTCGACGAAATGATGGTTCATGCGCCGGATATCTGCCGGGCGGCCGTGGCCGCGGTCAGCAGCCGGCCTTTCGAGGGCATCAGGTTGCTGGCCGACGCTGAGGCGCTGGCCGATTGCCCGAGCCTGTCGATCGACTATGCGGTCATGGAGCATTCCGACCGGGTCGCGGTCGTGCCGATGTCGCCGGGCTGGTCGGATCTCGGCAGCTGGGACGCCCTGGCGTCGCTGGTTGGCGCCGGCGACCCGAGCGGACTGGTCACCGCCCTGGACTGCGACAGCTGCTTCATCCGGACGGACGGATTGCAGGTTGCCGCGCTGGGTGTTCGCGACCTGATCATCGTTGCTTCCGGGGGTCGGCTGCTGATCCTTCCAAAGGGCAGATCGCAGGAGGTAAAGCGCTTGCTATCGGCGATGGACTCACTCGCGGCATAGAGCTAACGGCGTCGGCAGCTCTGCAGATTGCCGACGCGGAGGATGAGCTTCTCAAAGTGTATCAATATCCGCTTTCGAGGTGGTCAATCCCCACCGATACCGTTCGTCGCCAATTGCGCCGGCTAAACCTTCTCTTCGTCGCCACCGTCATTTTGCCGACCGCGGCGGCGATCACCTATTTCGGATTCCTTGCGTCGGACGTCTACATTTCGGAATCGGCATTTGTCGTTAGAAGCCCAGACAAGCCAGCTGCGTCCGGTCTTGGCGTCCTTCTCAAATCTGCGGGATTTTCGAATGCGGGTGACGAAATTTATGCTGCTCATGACTATGTCAAGAGCCGGGATGCCCTGCGAGCTCTGAACAAATCGCGCGCGGTGGAACGGGCCTATGGCGATCCAAGCATTTCCATCTTCGATCGTTTCAATCCGCTTGGGATTGATGGATCCTTCGAAGATCTTTTCGATTATTACAAGAACAAGGTCATTGTCGACTATTCGCCCGCTTCGTCGATCACAACCTTGCGTGTTCGAGCTTACTCGCCGCAGGTCGCGCAGCAGATCAACAGCAAGCTCCTGCAATTTTCGGAAAACGTCGTGAACCTGCTGAACGCACGAGGTAGGACTGACCTCATCAGAGTTGCATCGGAAGAAGTGCGTGAAGCCGAAACATTTGCCCGGCAGGCTTCAGCCGCGGTAGCGAGATACCGGAACCAGCAAGGCGTGATCGATCCGGAGCGACAGGCCACGGTCCAGTTGCAGATGATCTCCAAGCTTCAAGACGAACTGATCGGCGCTAGAACCCAGCTACAGCAGCTGAGAAGCATTGCGCCAGAAAATCCGCAGATACCGCTCCTGGAGGTCCGCATTCGGCAACTGATGGCGGAAATCGCGTCCCAACAGGGCCAGGTTACGGGTGGAAGCCGATCGCTTTCCGGGGCCGCGGCGCAATACCAGCGCCTCCAGCTTGAAAGCCAGATCGCGGATCGCAGGCTTACCGGAGCAATGAATTCACTGCAGGAAGCGCAAAGCGAAGCCCGCCGCAAGCAAGCTTATGTCGAGCGGATCGTGCAGCCCAGTCTTCCGGATGAGGCGAAAGAACCGAAGCGGTTTCGGGGCATTCTGGCAACTTTCCTGATTGGTCTGATTGCCTATGGCATCCTGAGCATGCTTCTGGCCGGAATCCGTGAGCATCACGACTGATGGCGGGTGAACGTTTCGACCCGTCCATTGACAGCTTGAGGCAAGCGTTCTCGGTTCAAAGGCGTGTCATCTGGGCACTCCTCATGCGGGAGATTCTCACCCGTTACGGTCGCCATAACATCGGATTCTTGTGGCTTTTTGTGGAGCCAATGATCTTTACTCTCGGCGTGACCGCACTTTGGACGGCAACCCAGTCTGTTCACGGCAGTGACCTGCCGATCGTCGCCTTCGCTGTTACCGGATATTCGACGGTCTTGCAGTGGAGAAATATGCCTTCGAGATGTATATTGTCCGCGACGTTCAATAACGCTGTCTTATATCACCGGATGATCAAGGTGATTGATATTTATATCGCCCGAATACTCCTTGAGTTTATCGGCGCCACAATGTCCTTCGTTTTCCTGGCTGCGTTCTTTACCTTCATCGGATGGATGGAGCCGCCTGAAGACGTACTCAAGGTTTTTACGGGATGGGTGATGGTGGGATTGTTTGGGGCGTCCTTGGCGGTTTTCCTTGCCAGCTTGTCCGAGCGGTTCGAAATCATCGAAAGGTTATGGCACCCAGCCTCGTACCTCATCTTTCCGCTGTCCGGTGCCGCGTTCCTCGTCGCGAGCCTTCCACCTGAAGCCCAGAATTTCGTTCTCTACATTCCGATGGTGCACGGGTCCGAGCTGCTTCGGGAAGGCTATTTCGGATCGCATATCAACGCCATTTATGATGTTGGTTACCTAGCCCTCTGCACCATGGTCATGTTGTGCATCGGTTTGGCCATGTCGCGAAATGTTCGAGATTATGTGGTGCCCGAGTGAGCGTAGTTCTTCGCGACGTCACGAAGGATTACCGGACCCGACATGGCTTTAACCGGATCTTGCGGGACATAAATTTCCGTGTTGAGCCTGGCGAACGTGTCGGGATATTGGGCCAGAACGGTGCCGGTAAGTCCACTCTCATCCGGGTGTTGAGCGGAAGCGAACGCCCGACGAGCGGAACGGTATCGCGGTCTATGTCCGTGTCGTGGCCACTGGCATTCGGCGGCGCCTTTCTCGGGGCTTTGACCGGCATCGATAATGTTCGCTTCGTTTGTCGGCTTTACGGTGTCGACGCGGAGGAGAAACTGCCTGAAATCGAAGATTTCGCGGAGCTCGGCAAATATTTGCGCGAGCCTGTAAGAAGCTATTCATCCGGGATGAGGGCTCGACTGGCTTTCGCGACGTCCATGGCAATCGATTTCGACTGCTACCTGATCGATGAAATCATTGCGGTCGGCGACGACCGATTCCAGCGAAAATGTGAAGAAGAGCTTTTCGTCAAGCGCGGTGACAGGGCCTTGCTGATCGTTTCCCATAGCTCAACGTATATTCGTGAGCATTGCCATCGCGCGTCGGTGCTCAGCTCGGGCATTCTGACGAACTTTCCGGATGTGGAACAGGCATTCGAATATTACGCCTCGCACGAATTGGCGCTGCAGCCTCACATGAGTGAGGCGCCGCAAGCGCCGAACGAAATGATCGGCGCTGCCGTCACCGCCGCTATTGATGAGATTGGAACGCAGAATTCTGGGCTCTTGCATGCCAAGCTCAGAGACCTTCGGTTGCAAGAGGTGTCATCGGTCGATGCTGCCGGGCTGGTGGGCAATCTGCACCGAGGCGGCCTGATCGCCGGGGCTGTGGCCGTTTCTGAGTTTCTGATGAAAGAACGTCCTGACGAGCCCCTGTTTTTCGTGACTTCCGGAGATCTGTTCGCGATGAGGCGTCAGCATCGCCCGGCTGTTGCGGCATATCTCCGGGCGCTCGATGTCGATCCGTCGAATTATTGGGCCAATCGGAACCTGGCGACCGAATATTTCAACGTGGGTCGTTATCCGGAAGCGGCGAATTATTTCGAGAAGGCGAGAACAATCGCGCCAAGCCCCGAGCAGGCTCTTGAAATGCAGACAATGGCCGTCGATTCGCGTTTCTGGATGGACGAACCTGCCGAACCGCAATCGATTCAAATACTTGAGCAGCACCCGATACATGTCGTCAACGGGTCGTGTCTGATTTCCGAAGACGGCTCGTCGTCGCGGATATCGGTCGCCGGTCTGGCCCGCAATCAGTTGAATTTGGAACAATTGCGCTGCGTCGTAGAGGCTCACGGGCAGAGGCATGAATTGCTTCCGGCATGGGCGCCAAACCCGCTTCGCAGAATGGCGATTGCGGCCAAGGTCCAGGCCTTTGAATATTTGCTCTATGCTCCGATACCGCATGAGCACGGATCGCTCACTTGCCGGTTTGAACTGGCCGGGCTGCCAGTGCTCGAGCATCGGATAGATGCTTTGTCCGTTTCCGGTCCAAGCAAAGCGGGCACTTCGTTGCTCGAGTCAGCTCGAATCGCGGACCGCGAACATCGCAGCGCTGCATGTGTCTTACTTTACGGGCAAAACCAGGAAGAGATGCGTCCACTGGACGTCGTTCGCATGGCCGAAAATTTGATCCTCTTGGGGTTATTCCATGAGGCTCATAAACTTTTGTGGGACTGGTTCAGTCAGCACTGGTTCGATTTTACCGACGAGCATGCCGACGCAATCCTGGACATGCTTTGCGTTGAGATTGCTCGAGCGAGGTTACCGGGTTGGCGTCAAGAAATTTCGGCGCTGTTGAGCCAAGCTCGAGCAAAAGGGGAGAGCCCGAGCATTTTGGCCAACGAGGGCCATTTGGCAGTTGCTGAAGGGCAAATGACGCTCGCCATTTCGCATTACGCCAAGGCCTCTGCTCAACTGGGCGACAGGCAGCTGATTCATTTCGCTCGAGGAATCCACACCGCCCGGTTTGCGGGAGAGGTCGAAAGCCCGCGCTCCAAGTCATCCGCGAAGATCAACGACGAACCCGAATTCGATATCGTCCACCTGTTCGCGTGCGATTCTCACTATTTCTGCCGATATGCGGAATCCCTCGTTAGGAGTTCATCGAGAAACAAGGGCGGCGTTGCGTTGGCGATCCATGCGCATATCGTTGATCCAGACGAACCGAGCTTGCAGACCGCCGAACGCTTGGCGGAGGAATATGGCATCCGGTTTACCACCGAGCAGTCGCCACCGGAAATTCGTGACAGTCAAGTTCGCCGGGCATACTTCACCTGTGCGCGCTTCCTGATGGCGCCGCAACTTCTGGCGAGTTACGGCTGCCCGATCTTGATCACCGAAACCGATGCTTTGATCAATTGGACGTGGGCCGATATTGTCGAGCATGCCGCCGGTTCTGGATCGGACGTGGGATTCGTCCACTCCGCACTGTGGAGCTGGGTTCCGTGGACGAAGATTCCGGCCGGGATTTTCTTCTACGCCCCGACTGACCCCGGCCATGCGTGGGCTGACTATGTGGCAAGATTCATCCAGCACGCCTTCGATCGCCAGGGTGGCGATTCGTCAGATGTCTGGACGGTAGACCAAGTGGGGCTTTGGCTTGCCCAGCATTCGGCACTGCCCGACTGTCGGACGGTTCACTTGCCGATGGCGTCAATATTGACCCTCGCCACCGGCGACAAAGCCAACGTTCTGGAAGGTGTATGACCGGGTTGAGGGCGATCGTGATGGGCGCCGCCCGACAGCTGTGGCTATGGCGCTATCGCAAGCATTTCGTCAGTAAACCGGCGGCAAGCCTTCCGCGTCTGCTTGTTGATGTTTCGGTGATCTGCCGCAAAGACGCGCAAACCGGCATCCAGCGAGTGGTAAGAGCGATATGGACCGAACTTGGAAAGCAGAACGGTACCACTTTTGAGTTAGTGCCGATCGTTGCAACCTCGAGTGGCGGATATCGGAAGGTGCCGATCGATTTCCTTGAGCGGAAGCCCCTTCGGCGCTTTGGAGAAATTGCCGCTGCTGGTCGAGGCGACTGCTTTCTCGGTTTGGATCTCGCAGCTCACTACCTGCCGCACTATTCGGAGCAGCTGCGATCCTGGAAGGCGGCGGGCGCACAGTTGAGTATCGTCGTCTACGACTTGCTGCCGGCCCTTCATCCAGAGTGGTTTTTGCCGAATGTGGGTGCCCGGTTCAGGCGCTGGCTGACTTTTCTCGCGGATGTTGCGGACCGTGCGGTTTGCATTTCCCAGCAGGTAGCGGTTGATCTCGAAGCGCACCTTCAGATTTCTGGCCGAAAAAAGTTACACGTCAGCACGATTCCGATGGGCAGCGACCTTGCCGCCTCTCGGCCGTCGGAAGGGATATGTGACGATGTAGCCCGGCTGCTTCATCGGCTTGAGCGGCACCCAGCTGTGTTGATGGTAGGCACGGTGGAGCCCCGAAAGGCTTATGATGTCGCTCTCAACGCCTTTGACCATCTTTGGCGGTCCGATCCCAAAGCGCCTGATCTGGTCATCGTCGGCAAGGCCGGGTGGATGACGGAAAGATTGCAGGATCGACTTCGCAACCATGCTGAGCATGGCAATCGTCTTCATTGGTTGCAGACGGTAAGCGACGAAGGATTGACTCGCTTGTATGAGGCATCGACCGGTCTGCTGATGACTTCATATGGAGAAGGGTTCGGGCTACCTGTGCTCGAGGCGGCTGCCCATGGCAAACCCGTCCTGGCCCGTAATCTTCCTGTGTTCAGAGAGCAGGAACGTCGTTGGATCAGCTTTTTCGATGATGACCGGCCAGAGATGCTCGCGCGAAGTATCGCACAACTGGCTCGAACGGAACGACGCGGCGTCACTGGAGCGGCGCGGTTGCCAACGTGGCACGATAGCGTCAACGAACTGCTTAAAGTTCTCGGATTTGGCGATCAGAAACGCAAGGCGAATGTCGGAAAGTCGATTTAGGCCGACGATTCCTCCGGCATAGCGAAGTTTACAATCCATCAGGAGCCCCAGCTTGAGCAATCGCAACCCATATCATCGGGCAGCCAGCCTCCCGGAGTTGCTTTCATGGCACGACGAAGACTTTGTGCGGTGCGCATACGTCTCGATTCTCGGTCGGCAACCGGATCTGGAAGGTGAGAGTTACTTTGTTGAGCGGGTGCGCCAAGGCCATTCCCGGCTTGCCATTCTATGGCATTTACGTTGCTCTGCTGAGGGGAGGCGACACAATCCAGGCATTCGCGGGCTTGATCGCGCGCTGCGCCTCGCCGCGTGGCAGCGCAAGCCAGTAATCGGCCTGTTGTTTCGGCTTGTTTCTTCGAACCCGGACACCGATAGCGCGCTTGCCCGGTATCGCCGGGCGAGATTGAATGCCGCGACGCTTGAGCGATACAATTTATACGGCATTTCACTGAAGCTCGGCGCGATTGAAGCGGTCCTTGACCGAACCCTCTACGAGCCGAAGCTAGAGGCCGCCCAAAAACCGAGCCGACAATCTAGCCGTCCACCGTCGTTGGCCAAGATTCCAACATCTTTGAAGCATTTGTTGCCGAGTTCGCCCTTGGCAAGGTTCTTTTCGGAAGCCGAACTATAATGCGTCGCAATATACTTGCATTCAGTTTTTTCCCTGCTTTTCTCCCTCCGACCAACGGCGGAGTTGAACGACTTTTTCGACTTTACTCGGAGCTGTCTGAAGAGTTCGAGATAACCCTTATCACAAGTGCACAGGTGGGTGGTGACAGGGAGGTTGTCGCCCATTCTTCAACATTCACCGAGATTAGAATTCCCAAGGATAATCACTTCGAGGATTGTTACCGCGACCTCCTGACAGGCGCCGGAAACGGAGATATTTCCGGACCAGCCCTGGGATTGGCGTGTGGGCGGTTCGGTGCCTTGCATGACGAATATCTTCAGCACCATCCGCACGCAGACCTCATCATTCACGATTCCCCGTTCATGATTGAATGCGATTTATTTCGAGGTTTTGACGGCAAGCCTCGCGTTTATCACAGCTACAATTTCGAGACGGGTCTGTATCGCAGTTTTCATTCGGGAGATCGGTCCCCGGAAAAGATTGAGCGACTGGTTGAGAGTCTCGAGCGAGAAACCTGCGTCAGTGCTGATCTGATCACGGCTTGTTCCAATGACGACAAGGCTGCTTTTGGTGATGCCTTTGCCCCGTCCGCGCCAATCATTCTTGCGCCGAATGGGTTCTCTCCTACCGCTGCGAGAGGGCCCTCGCGGCGGCTTCCGAACAGGCTGGTCTTTTTAGGTAGCGGTCATCACCCCAATGTTGAGGCGGTCGAGCTGATCCGAAGGCGGCTTGCGCCGCGGCTACCAGACGTCGAGTTCCATATCATTGGTGGCTGCGCCCCGGCCGGTCGCAAGAAAAACGTCATCGCGCACGGGTTCGTTGATCAGAAAACAAAACTCGACATCCTCGACGGCGCCACTGCCGCGGTGAATCCGATGATTAGCGGTAGCGGCTCCAGCCTAAAGATTGCCGACCTTGCCGATCATGGCGTACCTTTGCTGTCCACCGCACTTGGCGCTCGCGGCTTCGACCTTGAACCGGGGGTGCACTACCTTCCACTGGCGATTGACACGCTCGAGGCGGACGTGGAGCGAGCGCTTGCCAGCACCGAAAAGCTGCGAGAAATTTCCGCATCCAGTGCAAGCCACTTTCGACGGAATTTCACCTGGAGCAAGATCGGCAAAGACTTTGCGACGGAGCTCCAGCAGCTTGCGACCACACCCAAAGATCCCCCCGTTTTGGTGCTCAATGATTATGACAGCTTTGCCGCGATAGGCGGCGGCGCAACGCGCACGAAGGGGCTTTGCACGGGGCTGTCCGAAACAAAGCGCGTCATATTCTTGACATTCATGGATGACCCGGAAGGAGAAATCCGAAGCGTTGCGCTAGGCGGTCGCGCTTTGATGTTGCGAGTGCCCAAATCGAAGGATCACCTGGCGGAGCATCTTCGTCAGACTGACCGCTTTTGGGTGTCCACCGCCGACTTGGTCAATTACCGGCACGCGGCTACCAACACGAGGTTGCACGAGACATTCGCCGCCGCAGCAGCATTAAGTTCCGCTATTATTTGCGAGCATCCTTATATGGTCGCGCTGCCGCGCCACTTCAGGACCGACTTTGTCTATTCATCGCAAAATTTCGAACTTGAGTTGAAGCGGGAGGCACTGGCGGACCATCCGGATCGCGACGAGCTTCTTTCATTGGTCGAGGAAGCCGAGCGCTACGCCTGCGGCGCGTCGCAGTTCATTGTCGCGGTTAGCGAGTCGGATGCGCGTCAGTTTAGCGGTCACTATCGCTTCACCGCACCAATCCTTGTGATTCCCAACGGCGCTGAAGGGCCTTCGGGGGAAGCAGAATTTCAGCCTGATTCAAATCGGCAACAAAACAGGGTTGTCTTTCTGGGTTCCGCACACATGCCCAACATCGAGGCTGCGACATGGATTTGCGATGTTCTCGCGCCAAAGATGACCGATGTTGATTTTCTCATCATTGGAAGCGTCTGCGACGGTCTGAACCCAAAGCCGCGCGCGAACCTGGAGTTGCGAGGAGTCGTTGGGAACGAGGAGAAAAGCGAGCTTCTTCGCGGCGCGAGCCTGGCCATTAATCCGATGACGCAAGGCAGTGGCTCCAACGTCAAAATCGCGGATTTTCTGCAGCATGGCCTGCCTGTCGTTTCGACCGCCTTCGGCGCTCGCGGGTATGAAGATTTGCCCGGCACAGATGTTATTCTGGCGGAGTTGGACAAGTTTGAGCAGGCCATTCGTGGCGTGCTGGAATCCGAGACATCTTCAGAGCAAAGAGCGCAACGCTACGCAAAGTCCTTGTCGATGGAAGAGGGGGGGCGAGCCCTCGCCAAGCTCCTTGCCGAACATTCCGGCGAACGGAACCGCGCGCTCTACGTGACCTATCGTTACAACGATCCGCCTCGTGGGGGCGGCGAGGCTTATGTCGTACGTTTGGTCCAGGCCCTCGCCGGCAGCGGCTGGGCGGTGGACGTGGTCAGCCCCGCCGCCGACAAGATTGACGATGTGCATCGCTTCGGCGCTCGTTTTACGGGAGAGAACTTTCAGCCCGTACCGGTCGGCCGCCCTCGAATCCGAAGCGGCAAGTTCGCCCTCGACGAGGAGGAACCGGATCAGCCGGCACTTTCGGCCATCTGGGGTGCGCAACCCGCTTTTATGGCCGAGCTCGTACGAAACTTGCCCAAGCCAAAGGGGCCGGCACTGGCCTGGGGCTGGGCCGATCCCGGTCCGACCGGTCGATGGGGCATGACGCAGGCGGGATTGTACCTGCCCGAGGAAGCCGAGGTTTCGCTCATTGGCCGGCCAATCGGCAAATTGTGGTTGCAGATCCGTTCTGAAGCCGGCGAACTGCTTGACGCGATGAACGTTTCCGGCCCGCTGCGGATTGAGCGAACCTTACCCGCAGGCTTCACGGAATTATTGAGTTCCATCATCGAGCGAGGAGAGGGCGAAGATGTTCGCCCCCTCGCAATGCACTTTTCGACGATAACAGTGAATGGGGTAAGCATCCTTGAGCAACAATTCAGCGACATCTGGCTGGGAGACCTTGCAGCCGAGCAGATCTTCGGCGCGCACGAGCGTGCCCGTATCGCGGCCCGTTCGCCCAGGAACCTCCGGCTTTCGGAGCACAGGATCGGGTCGAAGGCCGTGGTTTCGTATGTTGAGGATCAAATTCGCGATTACGACCTCCTGATTACACACAACGCGGTTTTCGGCGTGGCAACGGCAGCGATCAGGACAGCGAAATCGGCCGGAGTGCCGTCGTTGTTTGTGCCTCATCTACATTATGATGACGATTTTTATCATTTCCCGGACGTGTTGGAAGCCTGTGCCGACGCCAGTGTCACCTTGGTTGCACCGCGCCAATTGACATCCTTCTTGCAGGCGACGGGCCTTAGAAACCTGGTTGATCACGGGCCGGGCATCGATGTCGAGACGGAATTTTCGGAAGCCGACAGTGCCGCTTTCCGAGAAGTGCTTGGACGCCCGGATCCGTTTTTCTTGGTGCTCGGAAGGAAAGCTGGCGCAAAGGGCTACACGGACGCCATTGACGCCGCCGAACGATCTAAATCGCGGCCGTTGATCGTCATGATAGGACCGGACGATGACGGCGAAGTGATAAGGAGCAAGCGGGTCATCTATTTGGGGGCTCGTCCACTCGCCGTCGTTCGTGGGGCGCTGCGCGAATGTATCGGGCTGATCAATATGAGCCGGAGTGAGAGTTTCGGGATTGTTCTCTTAGAGGCTGGCCTGGCGGGCAAGCCGGTACTCGCAAATCGTTCGTGTGTCGCGTTTCAGGATCTCGTCGAGGACGGGGTCAATGGATTTTTGGTGGGCAGCGACGATCTTCCTAGCCGCATTGACGAACTGGTCGGCGATGAGAAGTTAAGACTGTCGCTGGGAGAGGGGGGGCGAAGGCGGGCGGCCGACCATGCTTGGAAACAAGTAGAAGACAAATTTGTCGCGCTTTGCAGTGGCCTGGTTGGCCAAAAATGATTTACGATGAAGTCGCGGACTTTGCTGAGAAGCGGCAATTCGTAAAAGACTTTCTGGACTATTTGGCTCCGTTTTCCGAGGGAATCTCGAACTGGAGAACGCTGGAAATCGGCGGCGGCGGGGGGGTGCTCGCTGCATTGCTGGCGCAACATTTTGGGACTGTACTTTCCACGGATATCGTCAATCCGAACTTCAAGCATGATGGGCGATTGACCACGCTCCTTGCTGAAAAATTCGAGCGGAACTCGGAGATGTTTCGGAAGGAGCGGATTGAGTTTCTCGCGGCCGACGCGCAACGGTTGCAATTCAGGGACAATTGGTTCGACCTGTGTTTCTCGCAGAACGCCCTGGAGCATATTCCGGACCCGGAAATGGCATTCCGCGAGGCCGTGCGAGTTACGCGCCCGGGCGGGATGGTCTACTTTCAATTTGACCCGGTCTGGACCGCCGACAGCGGAAGCCATTTCGTGGATCAAATCGGCGAGCCATGGTTGCATCTTCTTGAAGAAGACGACGCCCTGATAGCCCGAATGAGCGCGGCCGGCGCGGATTCTGAAACGATAAATGCTTTTCAGAAGGAGATGAACCGACGACCGATCAGTTACTATCGGGAAATGTTTCCCAGGGTTATTCGGCAGTTGAACTTGGAAATTATCATTCATCACGAATGGTCGGGCACAATCGATCAAAGTTGGACGGAACACCCCAACCTTTTAAAAGCGGCAGCGGCAGTGGGTCTTCCCCCACAGGATCTGCTGGTCCGCGGTCTTCGATATCTTGTCAGGGTACCAATCGATAAATGAAAACGGCAATTGTAACCGGAATCACCGGGCAGGACGGCGCCTATCTGGCCGAACTGCTGCTCGCCAAGGGCTATCTGGTTTACGGAACTTACCGGCGCACCAGCTCGGTCAACTTCTGGCGGATCGAAGAGCTTGGGATCGAGCAAGACCCCAATCTTCACCTCGTCGAATTCGATTTGACCGACCTGTCGGCCGCCATCCGCCTAATCCAGCAATCGGGCGCCAGCGAGGTCTATAACCTCGCTGCCCAGAGCTTCGTCGGCGTGTCGTTCGACCAGCCAGTGACCACGGCGGAAATCACCGGCATTGGCCCGGTCAACCTGCTGGAGGCGATCCGGATCATCAATCCGTCAATCCGATTCTACCAGGCCAGCACGTCGGAGATGTTCGGCAAGGTGCAGGCGGTGCCGCAGGTGGAAACCACCCCCTTCTACCCGCGCAGCCCCTACGGCGTCGCCAAGCTGTACGCGCACTGGATGACGGTCAACTATCGTGAGAGCTACGGCATCTTCGGCAGCAGCGGCATCCTGTTCAACCATGAAAGCCCGCTGCGCGGCCGCGAATTCGTGACCCGCAAGATCACCGACGCGGTGGCCCGAATCAAGCTCGGCAAGCAAGACTGCCTGGCGCTCGGCAACCTCGACGCCAAGCGCGACTGGGGTTTCGCCAAGGAATATGTCGAAGGCATGTGGCGGATGCTCCAGGCCGACACACCGGATACATACGTGCTGGCGACGAACCGCACGGAAACGGTGCGCGAGTTCGTGCGCATGGCGTTCAAGGCCGCCGACATCGAGCTGGAGTTCGCCGGCAAGGACGAAAGCGAGACGGCCGTCGACCGCGCCACGGGCAAAACGATCATGCGGGTCGATCCTCGCTTCTATCGCCCCGCCGAGGTTGATCTGTTGATCGGCGATCCGGCCAAGGCCACCGAGCAACTGGGCTGGACGCCGCAAACCACGCTGGAAGATCTCTGCCGGATGATGGTCGAAGCGGACCTTCGCCGCGTTGCCGCCGGCGCTTCTTACTGATGCTCAAGGCGATCCTGGCCAACCAGCGATGGTGAGGACCTTTGTCACAGGCGCCGCGGGGTTCACCGGGCGTTTCGTTTGCAAGCTGCTGGCGGAGCGCGGGCACGAAGTTCATGGCCTCGTACACGGTGCCTCGGCTGTGAGCGTTCCTGGCGTCTGCCGGGCTTATGACGCGGACCTGAAAAACCTTGCCGCGATGAAGGAAATTGTCGCGGCGGTCCGTCCGCACCATGTCGTCCACCTCGCCGCCATCGCCTTCGTTGCCCACGACGACGTGGAACAGATCTATTGCTCGAATGTCATCGGACCGCGCCAATTGCTCGAAAGCCTGACCGCGCTTGCCGAGCCTCCGCGCTCGGTCATCCTGGCGAGCAGCGCAAACATTTACGGCAATGCCCGCGAGGGGGCGCTTGAGGAATCGCTGCCGCCAGCACCGGTGAATGATTACGGGGTCACCAAGGTGGCGATGGAATATGTGGCATCGCTGTACAGCAGCCGGTTGCCGATCATCGTCGTTCGGCCGTTCAACTACACCGGCCTCGGCCAGAACCCGGACTTCGTCATCCCGAAAATCATCGAGCATGCCAGTCGGCGGGCGCCCGTCATCGAACTGGGCAACATGGATGTCGAACGGGATTTTTCCGACGTCCGGACCGTGGCCCACGTTTATGCGCGGCTGCTGGAAACGCCTGCGGCGATCGGCGGAACCTTCAATATCTGTTCCGGTGTGCCGGTCAGCCTCCGGCAAATCCTGAACATGGTCGCAAGGATTTCAGGACATACGATGGAGGTCCGGATCAATCCGGCGTTCGTTCGCGCCAACGAAGTTCGAACGCTGACCGGATCGGCTGCAAGGTTGGAAGCGGTGATCGGCCCTCTACCATCGATCCCGCTGGAAGACACGCTCCGCTGGATGCTCGAAGGCTGACGGCCCGATGCAGGTGACGCTGTGCGTTGACGCGATCGAAACGCAATTGACCGGAATCGGTCGCTACACTTGGGAGCTGTGCAGGCGGCTGGCGGAGCGACGCGAAATATCAGGCCTGCAATTTTACAGCCGGCGCCGCCTGATCGACGACCCGGGTCGGTTGTTGCGCGGCGAGCCAATTTACCCGGGGAGGCTGCTTCGGCGTATCGTCAGGCAGATGCAGGCCAAGCGCGCGCTTCGCTCGACGCTGGTTCATGGGCCCAACTTCTTCCTTCCGGAGGGAACCAGGGCCGGGGTGATTACCGTCCATGACCTGTCGGTGCTCCGTTTCCCCGAAATGCACCCGCCCGCTCGCCTGCAACAGTTTGAACGGCGCTTGAGCGAGTCCATCGTCCGGGCCGCGCACGTCATTACCGACACGGAGACGGTGCGGCTGGAAGTCATTGCCGAATTCAGCCTCGATCCGCGGCAAGTGACGGCCGTCCCGCTTGGCGTGGACTCGTCATTCCAGCCCAAGGCGCAGGACGAGCTTGCGCCTGCCTTGCGGCCGTGGGCCTTGTCGGCGGGCGGCTACGGGCTTTGCGTGGCGACTCTTGAGCCAAGGAAGAAGATCGCCGAACTGCTGCGCGCCTGGCGCGATCTCCCGAGCGGCCTTCGAGACGCCTTTCCGCTGGTGCTTGCCGGCGGGGCCGGCTGGCGGAACGAGGAACTGTTGCGTCAGATCGCCCAAGGTGAAGATGAAGGCTGGCTGCGCTACCTCGGCTTCGTCGACGAGCGGAGATTGCCCCACTTGTATGCGGGCGCCGCGCTGTTCGCCTATCCCTCGATCTACGAAGGGTTCGGATTGCCCCCGCTGGAGGCCATGGCCAGCGGCACCCCTGTCATGGTCTCCAACCGGTCATGCCTGCCAGAGGTGTGCGGCGAGGCCGGCGGCTATTTCGATCCCGACGACGTTGAAGGAATGACCAAGGCGATCGATAAAGCGCTCACTGATCGGGATTGGCGGCAGGCGGCGCGGGCGAGGGGCTTGGAGCAGGCGCGGAAATTTACATGGGATCGGCTCGTCGATGCTACTGTGGCGGTCTATCGGGCGGCCTGGGACGCGCGCTGAAAGGCCCAGACTCCTTGACTGCGAGCGTGTCGGCGATAGGAGTTTGGCTTGCTCGGTAAATGAAATCAGTTAGTTAACCGCCCGTCGCGCAAGACGGACCGGAAGAAGCAACCGTTGCGTGGAAGGTAAGGACGAGGTTCGATGCTGGAGCAGGACCATAACAGGTTCACCGGCGCACCGTCGATCGGAACGGCTTCTTTCCTGCGCATTCCTCCTTTTCCGGGCGCAAGAATCAGTCGATTTGATCCCGTAATCGCTCCTGAATATTGCCCCGAAGAGGTGCTTGCGGCGATCATGCGCGAACGGGTTGGCGGCAGCTTCTGGGGCGACCAGCCGGCGTTGCCAGCGGGCGCAATTCTCGTCCGGTCCCCCAGGGGATTGAGCGCCGCGATCGAAACGAGCGCGGGCCGGCCTGTCGTGATCTGGTCCGGCAGGGACCAAGACGCCGCGAGTGTGGGCCAGACAGTCGGGGACAATTCAGATGCCTGGCATGTCCTGGAGTCAGCCGAGCGTCTGGTTTGCGATCGCGCCGACCCGATCGCGCTGATCGCTGCGATTAAGGGAGTTCCGATCCAAATCATTGAGCCTGACGGCCGGCTTTCGAATGATGACCGTACCGCCGCGCGGCTGGTCGAGCAGGTGTTTCCCGTTGGCGTCGGCTATGCCTGCCCGTTCACCGGCCGGTCTCTCACCATTGTGGAAGCGATCGAGCTGTGCGGTTTCTGGCGGCGCCTGATCGATTCGAATCGCGATATTGCCGGCGGCTATGGCTTTGCGTTCTGGAAAAAACAGGCTGTCGCGCCGCTGCTATGGAACGGGTCAGAGCCGTTTCGGTTTTTTTCGACCGCGGCCGAGGCCGGACCAGGCAGTCCGGTCGCCATCTGGCGGGCGCGGACCCCGCGCTCGATCGTCGCCGAGCTTGAGGCCGCCGGGACGCTGCTTGTCGAAGTCGAGGACGGTTTCCTGCGGTCGCGCGGCCTTGGCGCCGACTGCGTTCCGCCACTGTCGATCGTCGTCGACCGGCTAGGTCCCTATTTCGATCCCGGCCAGCCAAGCGAGCTCGAAACGCTCTTGCAGGAGGGCCAATTCGACGAGGCGCTGATCGAGCGGGCCGCGGCGCTGCGACGACGGATTATTGACGCCGGGCTCGGCAAATATGAATCGGGCAGCGAAACGGCCCCGCGCTTCGGCGGCGACCGGCGCCACATCCTGATCCCTGGCCAGGTGGAAGATGACCGATCGGTCCTTACCGGTGGGGCCGGCCTGGAATCGAACATGGAGTTGCTTCGGCAGGTCCGAGCCGCGGCTCCGGACGCTTACTTGATCTACAAGCCGCATCCCGACGTCCTGGCGGGGCATCGCAAGGGGTCCGCGCAGGACAGCGAAGCGCTGGAGCATGCCGATAGAATCGTTACCGACCTGCCGATCGCGGCGCTGATTGACATGGCTGACGAGGTACACGTCAACACGTCGTTGACGGGGTTCGAGGCATTGCTGCGGGGTAAGCCCGTGACGACCCACGGCGTTCCTTTCTATGCGGGATGGGGATTGACGACCGACCTGGGGCCGGTTCCAGGGCGCCGAACCGCCCGCCGGCCGATCGACGAGCTCGTCGCAGCAGCCCTGCTGGTCTATCCCCGCTATTTAGATCCGGTTACGGGCTTGCCTTGTCCGGCCGAAATCGCGGTCGATCGCCTGACCGAAACTCAAGCCGATCGTGTCGACTTGCTAGTTGCGCTTCGGCGGCTCCAGGGACGGCTCATGAAGGGGTTCAGGAGTCTGGCGAGATGAACCACCCGGTCCGCACCGTCGCCGCCAAGGGGGAACCGCCGCCCCGCGCGCACGGCCATGCCGTCACCGCCAGGCCCGCGGCGCCGCCGGCGTCGGGCAAGCGCGCGTTTCTGTTCCTGCAGGGTCCGCCGGGTCCGCTCTTTCACACGCTGGCCGAGGCGATGCGGTCGCGGGGCGTGAAGGTCGAGCGGATCAACATCTGCGCCGGAGACAAGGTCGACTGGCCCGGCGAAGCCGTGAATTTCCGCGGCCGATTCCGCGACTGGCCGGTTTATCTCGACAATTTCCTGCGCTCGCACGGAATTACCGACATCCTGCTGTTCGGCGACTGCCGGCCCTATCATGCATCGGCGCAGCGCGTGGCGGCGCTCCGCAGCATCAGAACGCACGTGCTCGAGGAAGGCTATCTTCGCCCGCACTGGATGACCCTCGAGCTTGAAGGCGTGAACGGCTATTCCCGCCTGCGCCGCGACAAGGCATGGTTTATCGACGAGGCGGCGCGGCTTGCCCCGGAACCGGAACTCAAGCCGATCACAGCAAACTTCCGAAGAAGGGTTCGCGATACGGCGCGCTACTATATCGCCGTGCACGCGCTGAACCTGACCTACCCGCATTACCGCTCGCATCGCCCCGACGCGCCCCTGGCCGAAGCTCTGGGCTGGGGCTGGAAATATCTGATTGCTGGCTCTCGGGCCCGGCGCGCAGAGCGAACGCTGGCGACGCTCGCCGGCAAGCCATTCTTCCTGCTTCCGCTCCAATTGTCGGGCGATTATCAGATCCGCGCGCATTCCCCGTTTCCCGACATGCAGTCAGCGGCCGTCTATGTGATGGAAAGCTTCGCCGGCCACGCGCCTCGCCAAGCAAATCTGCTGATCAAGGCGCACCCGCTCGATTCCTCCCTGTTCGGCTGGGCGCGGTTCATCAGGCGGCGGGCTCGGCAGCTTGGCATCGAAGACCGGGTTCACTTTATCGACGGCGGCGACCTGGAGAATCTGGCCAAGGCAACGACGGGGATGATTTGCGTCAACAGCACATCCGCCACCTTGGCGCTGGCCGCGGACCGGCCGGTTTGCGTCCTCGGCGACGCAATCTACAGGATTCCCGGCCTTACCTTTGAAGGCCATATCGACGATTTCTGGGTTGATCCTGGCCGCCCGGAACCCGGCCTTTACGATCACTTCCGCCGGGTACTCGTCGAGCGCTGCCTAATCCGCGGCGGGCTGGCGAGCGAATCAGCCGTCGCTACCCTGGTCGAGAATATGGCCGGCAAGCTCTGTGCCGACCCGGCATCCTACAATTTCGCCAGCCAGGGTCCGATCGCCG
This sequence comes from Sphingomicrobium sp., assembly GCA_035699505.1. Taxonomy (GTDB): domain Bacteria; phylum Pseudomonadota; class Alphaproteobacteria; order Sphingomonadales; family Sphingomonadaceae; genus Sphingomicrobium. Next base: position 19,979 of record DASSPS010000030.1, read on the forward strand.
CGAAATGATCCGGCCAGGTGAACGGGACGAATCCCCTCAGGCGGTTCACTTGCGCGCGCCGCCGGGGGTTATCAAGGTCGCTGTAGGCCATGATCGCGTCGTTCCACTCGCCGACGGCGCCCGGGTCGAGCAGTTCCGGGACGCCCTGGCCGATCTCGCGGAACACCGGCAAGTCGCTGGCGATCACCGGCGTGCCGATCGCCAAGGCCTCGACCAAAGGCAGCCCAAAGCCTTCGGCCAGGCTCGGAAAGAGCAGGGCCCGCGCGCCGGTTAGATGCCGGAATGCCTCCGTGTCCGAGCAATGGTTCAACTCGACAACCTTGCCGGCCAGTCGACCGTCATGCGCCAGCCGATCGAAGACGTCGTCGCATTTCCAGCCGCGCTGACCGATGAGCAGCAGGCGCGGCGCTGTCGGGCCAAGCCGTTCGACAAGCGCCGCCCAAAGATCGAGCAACATCATGTGGTTCTTGCGCGCTTCGATGGTGCCGAGGGCGACGAATGCCGGCTCGGCGCCCGGGCTGTCGCGCTCCACGACCGGCTGATCCGAGCCAAGCCAGGCCGCGATCGACGTCGGCATCGGACGGCCCTCGACTTCGGCGAATGTGGCGAGATCGTCCAATGTCGCCTGGCTGTTGCCGATAATGCCGGTAGCCGTCTCGAGGACAGTCAGCATGCGCCGGCGATGCTTGTCCAACTCCCCCGACCGGCAGAATTGCGGATGGGTGATCGGGATGAGGTCGTGTACGAAGTAGACGGGGCGAACCCCGGTTTCGTCAACCCAGGCGGCCAGCCCGTCCTGATCGAGGCCAGTGTGGCCAAGATTCAGGTAAAGCTGCCCGTTGCCGGACTCCTTTCGAGAGAGAACGGACCGGGCAAGGCCAAGCACCAATTGCCTTCGAAAGTTGGGCGCCGGATTGCGCACCAGGTCGAAAAGCCAAGCGGAGCGTTGCCGATCGAGGATTCGCCGGTAGCCGTGATACTGGATCACGGCCCGCGATCGCCCCGCGAATTCACCCAGATAGGCCAGGCAAACCCGATCGATGCCGGTCGGCTGCAGACCCACCCAGCGGCGCCAGATCAGCCTGCTGACGTCGAGCAAAATCCGTGCGGGGTCGGCCAGGGAACTGCTCGTCAGCGAACAGTGTTTCGAACCGTCGCCAACGGGATGATCGACGAGGCGAGAATGTTCACGAAACGCTGCAGGTCGGCTAGCTTCGAATTGGCGACATAGACGATGTCGCCGTCGCGCATCTGAAACTTCTGGGCCGCGAAGTAGGTTTGAGGCTCCTTCATGTCGACCTGATAGATGACCGGGACCTTGCCTTCGGGATTGGTGGAGAACTGGCTCGCGTCGGCACCGGCGAGCGACGGCGGTTCCCAGCGGAAAAGGAACACGCCCCGGGGATCGGCGCGGTCGTCCTGAAAGCCGCCGATGCGGCCGAGCGCCTGCGACAGCGTAAGGCCAACCCCTTCGAACCGGACCTCTTCATTCTTGCCGGCCGCGCCAAGCACCGTGAAGGTGTAGGGTTGAAAGGCGGCTGTCACAACGTCGTCCCGCTGCAGGATGATATTCTGCCTGGGATCCCGCACGATGTCGCGCGCCGCCATGCGCTGCGTGACGTTGCCGCGGGTGAGCTCAATCGTCATCCGGTCAAGCGGCTGGCTGGTCCCGCCCGCCCGCGCAATCACGTCGAGCAGCCGTTCGCCGCGCGGCGTCAGGGGAACGCGCTGCGGCTCCTTGACGTCGCCAAGCACAGTGACATTGGCGGTCTCGTTGCGGGCAATCCTGACAATGGCCTGCGGCAGGTGGGCACGGCCGCGCAAGCTGGCGACGATGTCCTGCTCGATTTGGCGCAGCGTTCGGCCCGCGGCCCGGATCTGGCCGGCGAAGGGGATGGTGATGGTCCCGGACGGGCCGACGACAATCTCGGGCAACGCGTTCGGCCGGCTGGTCTGGACGGTCGTCAGGCTGCGGGTGTCGATGGTCGCGCTTCCGAACAACGCGGCTGGCGCCGCTTCCCAGATGGTCACTTCCAATGCGTCCCCAACGCCGACTTGCGAACCGATCGGAGGAACGGCTCCGAACCGGACTAGAAAGTCGCCATCCGCCGGTGTTGCGCTGCGCGCGTCGGCCAGGGAGTTGGTAAGCGGGAGGATCTTGACGCCAGGGTAAGCCAGACCGGCCTCAGCGGCGTTTTCGACCAGAGCCCGGCTCGGGCCGACGGACGTCGAAACGCATCCCGCGAGCAGCGGCGCGGTCGCGGCGACAACGCCTAACAGGCTTCGCCCAGCGCTGATTACGCCTTGCTTTTCTTCCCTCGAGTGACGAGCTAACACATTGATCACAATAAGATTCCCAACTTCGGTTGAGCATTTGGCGCACATGTAGACGCACGACCGAGCGCCAGCAAGACATGCCTGGCGGCGGCGGCTTCCGGTTGGCATTGCAACGGGCCGCTGACCGGTGCCTGAATAACGAAGATTGGCGCCCTTGGGCCGATACCACACCTGGCAGCGGACGAAAAAGGCCCCGCGATTGCTCGCGAGGCCCTTCTGCCACCGTCGACGAAGCTTAGTCGTCGCTGTTGTTGTTGAGGAATGCCGGGGCGAACGCGGGCGCTGGACCTTGGTCGCCGCCCCCGCTTTCACCAGCTTCACGCTCGCGGCGCGGTCCCCGGTCGCCACGCCCTTCACCGCGCGCACCGCGATCTCGGTCACCGCTCCGGCCGCCGCCATCACGACGCGGACCACGGTCACGGCCGCCGTCACGACGCGGCCCGCGATCGCCGCGATCACCGCGGGGTCCGCGGTCGCCGCCTTCGCGCGGCTCCCTCGGCGGACGCGTGTCGGGCAGCTCTTCGCCGGTTTCCTGGTCGACGACCCGCATCGACAGGCGGACTTTGCCGCGCTGGTCGACCTCGAGCAGCTTCACCTTGACCTCCTGGCCTTCGCTGAGGACGTCGCGGACATTCTCTACCCTCTCGTTCCGGATTTCCGAGACGTGTACCAGCCCGTCCTTGCCCGGCATGAAGGTCACGAAGGCGCCGAAATCGACGATATTGGCGACCTTGCCGGTGTAGATGGCGCCCGGCTCCGGCTCGGCGACGATGCCGTGTATCCACTGGCGCGCCGCTTCGATCTGGGCGACGTCGCTCGAGCTGATCTTGATCACGCCCTCGTCGTCTATATCGACCTTGGCACCGGTGGTGGCGACGATCTCGCGGATGACTTTGCCGCCGGTGCCGATCACTTCGCGGATCTTGTCCTTGGGGATACTCATCGTCTCGATCCGCGGCGCGTGGGCGCTAAGCTCCTCGCGCGTGTGGTCGAGGGCCTTGGCCATTTCGCCGAGGATGTGGGCGCGGCCTTCCTTCGCCTGGGCGAGGGCGACCTTCATGATCTCCTCGGTGATGCCGGCGACCTTGATGTCCATCTGCAGGGCGGTGACGCCATTCGCGGTGCCGGCCACCTTGAAGTCCATGTCGCCGAGGTGGTCTTCGTCGCCGAGGATATCGCTAATCACCGCGAAGTCCTTGTCTTCGAGGATCAGGCCCATGGCGATGCCGGCGACCGGTGCCTTCAACGGCACGCCGGCGTCCATCATCGCCAGGCTGCCGCCGCAGACAGTGGCCATCGACGACGAGCCGTTGGACTCGGTGATGTCGGACAGAACCCGGATCGTATAGGGGAACTCCTCATTCGACGGCAGCATCGGCCGCAGCGCCCGCCAGGCGAGCTTGCCGTGACCGACTTCTCGCCGGCCGGGGGCGCCGAAGCGGCCGACTTCACCGACCGAATAGGGCGGGAAGTTATAGTGAAGCATGAAGCGCGAGTAAGAAAGACCCTCCAGCCCGTCGATCATCTGCTCGGCATCCTTGGTGCCGAGCGTCGTGGTGACGATCGCCTGGGTCTCGCCTCGGGTGAACAGGGCCGAGCCGTGCGTGCGCGGCAGGAATCCGACCATGGATTCGATCGGTCGAACGGTTTTGGTGTCGCGGCCGTCGATCCGGCGCCCTTCCTTGAGGATGGCGCCGCGGACGACGTCGGCTTCGAGTTTTTTCACCAGCTTCAGCGTACCGAGGTAGGCGGCCGGGTCCGATTCCTGCAAGTCGGCAAAGGCTTCGCGCGCCTTCTCCCGGGCCTCGTTGATCGCCGTCTGGCGCTCCTGCTTGTTGGTCAGCTTGTAAGCGGCCTCGAGGTCCTTGCCGATGACGGACTTCAGCTTGGCCTTGGTTTCGGCCTTGTCCTCGAGCAGGTCCAGCTCCCACGGATCCTTGGCGGCTTTTTCGGCGAGGCTGATGATCGCCTTGCAGACCTGCTGGCTGGCCTTGTGGCCGAACATGACTGCGCCGAGCATCTCGTCTTCCGATAGTTCCTGCGCTTCGGATTCAACCATCATAACCGCGCCGGGCGTGCCGGCGACAACCAGGTCGAGCTTGCCTTCGGCAATCTGGGTCTGGGTCGGGTTGAGGATATATTCGCCGTCGATGAAGCCGACGCGGGCGGCGCCGATCGGACCCATGAACGGCACGCCGGAGATCGTCAGCGCGGCCGACGCGGCAATCATCGCCACGATGTCGGGCTCATTCTCTCCGTCATAGGAAAGGACCTGGGCGATGCAGAGAATCTCGTTGTAGAAGCCTTCCGGGAACAGCGGCCGGATCGGCCGGTCGATGAGGCGGCTGGTCAGCGTTTCCTTTTCGGTGGCGCCGCGCTCGCGCTTGAAGAAGCCTCCCGGGATGCGCCCGGCGGCGGAGAATTTTTCCTGGTAGTGGACGGTCAGCGGGAAGAAATCCTGACCCGGCTTGACCGACTTTGCGGCGGTGACGGCGCAAAGCACCACGGTTTCGCCGAGGGTCGCGAGCACTGCGCCGTCGGCCTGACGGGCAACACGGCCCGTTTCGAGCTTGAGGGTCTTTCCGCCAAGCTCGATTTCCACAGTTTTGATATCGAACATTTTATTTCCTTCAGTCCCGGCGGCCGGATGCCGGCCGGTTCATCAATGGACGGACTTTCCGGTCCGTTAGCGGTCGGGGCGCTAAATACGGCCCCACGTGCGCCCCGCCGAATGCGGGACTGAATGTGCAAAGCGGCCCGCGTGGGGCCGCTTGGCGTTATTTACGAAGGCCGAGCTTCGCGATGAGATCGGTGTAGCGCGACTCGTCCTCGCGGCGGAGGTAATCAAGAAGCGACCGGCGCTTGTTGACCAGCATCAGCAGGCCGCGGCGCGAGTGGTTATCCTTGCGGTGCGTCTTGAAATGCTCGGTCAGCGTGGTGATCCGGCTCGTCAGGATGGCGATCTGGACTTCGGGGGATCCCGTGTCGTCCTTGCCGCGGCCATGTTCCTTGATCAGCGCGGTCTTGCGCTCTGCAGTAATCGACATCGAGTCACTCCTGTTCGTTCCAAAGGTTGAAACCCCGGACGACCGCCAGGCCGTCGGCCGTCGCTTCCACCAGCGCGACCGGACAACCGTCCGCCGTCGCCAGCTGAAGCCCCGGCGTCGCGGGGAACCCGGCAAGCCTGTGCCCATGACGGAGCAGCTGGGCTTGGTCGGGGGTGACGGGGAGGGCCGGGATGTCGTCCAGCGCCGCCTGCAGCGGCATGACCACCCTCGTCAGTTCGCGGGCATTAGCGGTTTCTTCCAGAAAGTCCAGCGAAACGGCTCGGTTGAGGCCGAAGGGCCCCGCGCGCGTCCGTCTCAGCATTGTGACGTGGCCGACCGTTCCCAATGCCAGGGCGAGGTCGCGCGCCAGGCTACGGATGTAGGTGCCCTTGGAAACTGTTGCTAGCAAGTCGGCCTGGGCTCCATTAGCCGATAGCAAGGCCAGCTCATGAACGGTGACGGTGCGCGGCGTCATTTCGACCAGTTCGCCGGCGCGGGTCCGGGAGTTGGCGGCCTTGCCGTCTATCTTTAGCGCCGAATAGACCGGTGGCACCTGGGCGATGGCGCCGGTGAAGCGCGACAGGATGGCTTCGACCTCCGAAGCGGTAGGGTGATACTCGCTGGTGGCGACGATTTGCCCTTCGCCGTCCAGCGTATCGGTTTCCGCACCGAACGATATGCGGAATGCATATTGCTTGGTTGCGTCGAGCATTCGCCCGGCAACCTTGGTCGCCTCGCCAATCGCAATCGGCAGTACGCCGCTGGCCAGTGGGTCGAGCGTCCCGCCGTGACCGACCTTGGTCCTGGGTTCACCGGCTTCGCGGAGCATACGCTTGACTGCGCCAACCGCCTGCGTCGAACCCAGCCCAACGGGCTTGTCGAGGATGATCCAGCCGTGGATCAACTTACTTCCGGGGTAATCCAAGGGTCAGCTGGCGCGCTTCGCCTTCGCGCAGCCGGTCGTAGAAATGCTTGCGGCACAAGGCGACGTAGCGGTCGTTGCCGCCAATCTCGACGGAAGCGCCGACGGCGACGGCAAAGCCCTGTTCGTCGATGCGCAGGTTCATGGTGGCCTTGCGGCCGCATTCGCACACCGCCTTCAGCTCAACGAGCGTGTCGGCGAGCGCCAGCAGCGCCGCGCTCCCCTCGAACAAATTGCCCTGGAAGTCGGTGCGCAGGCCATAGCAGAGCACCGGGATGCCCAATTCATCGGCCAACCTGCACAATTGCAGGACATGGTCGCGGGTCAGGAATTGCGCTTCGTCGATCAGCACGCAGTGCAGGCCGCGGCGCTTGCGCTCATCGGATACCGCCTCGAACAAGTCGACATCGGGCGTGTAGCAATGCGCCGGCGCATTGAGCGCGATCCGCGAGCCAATCGTCCCGGTGCCCGCCCGGTCGTCGAGCCTGGCTGTCCACAGCATCGTTTCCATGCCGCGCTCGCGATAGTTGAAATCGGCCTGGAGCAGAGTGGTCGATTTCCCCGCGTTCATTGCCGCATAATAGAAATAAAGCTTGGCCATCTGCCCCCGACTCATCGGTATTTCGACCCGATCGCTATAAACACACTTGCCGCAGTTCTGCACTTGTGCAGACTTTCCGGCTTGAAATGAGCATGGTTCGCACCTTTGCCCGGAACACTTCGCTGGCCGGCCTGGTCACGTTAGCCATTGTCAGCGGGGAAGTGGCTCGCGCCGGAAAGGCGACGAGTGGCGGGGCCGCTCCGCCGACCGACTCCCGGCGGCAGGCAGTCAGCCAATTCTTTGCCGCCCAGCGCGCTGCGGCGGCAGGCGATAAGGTGGCAGCACTCAAGGCGTTGGAAGCCGTTGCCGCCGCGCGCCGTGGTTTTTATCCCGGCCGGCAGAACCCGCTCGGCGACTTCCTGTCGGATCCCGCTTTTGCAAAAGTCGATGCGGCGCTTCGCGAAAGCTATCGCGCAAGCGCCAACGGCAAGGTTGCTTATCGCATCGATCAACCGCGGATGGCTCCGGAGGGCATTGCCTACGATCCCAAGGGCATCCGGCTGTTGCTCAGTGATTGGGCGACTGGCAACATCTATGCCATTCGCCGCGGCAAGCCGCCGGCGATTCTGCTTAAGGTTGCATCCCTCAAGCCGAACGGCCTGACGGTCGACGAGCGCAGGAACCTGCTTTGGATTGTCGCGACGAACGCCTTTGTTGGCGCCGAAAAGCCGCGCTCCGAGCTGATCCGCGTTAATTTGGCGACTGGCCGTCGGACCGTTTACGCCAATGCAGAGGGCAGGGGTTTCAACGATGTCGCCGTTGCGCCCAATGGCGACGTTTATGTTTCAGACACCGCCGCCAGCCGGATATTCCGGCTTCGGCATGGCGCTGGCGTGCTGGAAACAGTCCTTGCTTCCGATAGCGGAATCAATTCGCCCAACGGGCTGACGGTCGATGACAGCGGCCGTTACCTTTTCATCGCGCAAGGAATGACGCCGTTCCGGCTGCGATTGAGCGACGGCCAAATGGATCTGCTCGGTCTGCCGACCAATCTCGATATGATTGGCACGGACGGCTTCTATTTCCAACGCGGGGCGCTTTACGCCGTGCAAAACCTCGTGACGCCGGGCCGGATATTGAAGCTGAAGCTGAATGAAACGCTGGACCAAGTTACGGCGTTTCAAGTGCTGGATTCCGGTCATCCGGCTTTCAACCTGCCAACTACCGGAGCGCTGGTCGGCAATCGCTTCCTGGTCATTGCCAATTCGCAACTCTACCGGATGGTGAGCAAATCTCCCCCTGACCTGGCCTCGATCGATCCATTGCTCATTCTCGAATATCCGGCCACGAATTGAAGGCCAGACGCAGAGCCAGATAGGGCCACCGGTCCTTGTGAAAGCTCGGCCATCGGTCGCCTTACTGGAGCGCGCTGGGAATCATGGATCGAGTCAGCCATCCCGCCGGTGGGCCGATCAATTGCCCAACGAGATCGAGTTTAGGGTCAATCGCCGGCAGGACAAGCAGCAGTATGACCAGGATCAGAAGGCCAAAGCGGCGCAGCTTCGAATAATATCTGGCGACCGATCGCGGCAGGATGCCTTCCACCACATGGCCGCCATCAAATGGCGGAAGCGGAATCAGGTTGAATAGGGCCAGGAAAATGTTGATCGCCAGGAAATTCAACAGGTTCTGGCCGACGAACGCCCAGCCAATTCCTCGAACGCCCGTCGCAGTCAGAACTGCCAGCAGGATCGCCGCGAAGAGCGCCAGCAGCAAATTCATGCCCGGGCCGGCGAGCGCGACCATGACCATGTGTAAGCGAGGGTTCCGCAATCGGCGCGCCATGACCGGAACCGGCTTCGCCCACCCGAAAATCGGCGCGCCGCTGACGGCCAGGACCATTGGCAGGATGAGGGTTCCAACCGGGTCGACATGGTGGATTGGATTGAAACTCAGTCGACCGCGCTGCCTTGCCGTCGGGTCGCCGAGCCAGGACGCCGCCAGGCCATGCGAAACTTCATGAAAGACAATGGCGATGACGAGCGGGATCACCCAGGTCGCGATGGTCCAGGCGAGGTTATCGGCCACCGGCCGGCCCTTCCCACTCGTCCCTGAGGATGGCGAACAGCACCGTGTCGCGGACGTGGCCGGTCCAGGTTATGCGGTCGGCGCGGATGACGCCTTCGCGAACGGCGCCGAGCTTTTTCATCGCCGCCTGGCTGCGGCAGTTGCGAAAATCGACGCGGAACTCGACGCGCCGGATGCCTGCCTCGAAGCAGCGCTGCAGCATCATGTCCTTGACCCGCCGGTTGAGGCCGGAGCCGCGCAGGTGTGGGCGGTAATAGGTGCCGCCGATCTCGAGACACTGGCGCGACGGATCGATAGCGATGAGGCTCGACATGCCAGCGAACTCTCCGCTGTCGAACAGAACGAACGTGCGGATGTCGGGCCGGCCCGCGAAAGCATCGATGGTCTTGTCAAAGTCCGGCGGACCGAAATTCATCGAATAGATCTGCCAGATGTCGAGGTCCTCGGCGCAGGCCGCGCGCAGGACATCGCGATGCTCCTCGCCGAACAGCTCTGCCCGGCAACCGTCGCCGGTCATGGGCCATTCGAGCGCTTCAATCATTCCTTGCCTAGGTCCTGGGCGACTTTCGGGGCGCGCAGCAATTTCTCGATATGTGTGCCCTCGTCGAAACTCTCGTCGGCGCGGAATTTAAGCTTGGCCGCATATTTGGTGCGGACGCGGCTGGCGACCTCGCGCTGCAGGAAGGCGGTGTTGGTTCGAAGGGCCTTCAGCACCGCTTCCTCGTCCTGGCCGAGCAGGGGCTTCACGAAGACGGTAGCATGGCGCAGGTCGGGCGACATGCGGACCTCCGTGACGCTGACGAGGTGCGACTGGAGCACGTCGTCATGCACGTCGCCGCGCTGGAGCAATTCGCTCAGCACATGGCGCACCTGCTCGCCGACGCGGAGCAGCCGAACGCTACGGCCTTCAGGGGTTTCGACGCGGCGCATTACCCTCGCCCCTTAGGGGGAGAGCGGAGGGAGAGGGGGAGTCGCCGGGAGTATCCCCTCTCCCCTGGAAGGGAGAGGGGGAAGGTCACAAAGTTCTCGCCCTTTCCTCGACCTCGAACACTTCGAGGCTGTCGCCCGGCTTGATGTCGTTGGTATCGGCCAGCAGCACGCCGCATTCGAGGCCCGAGGTGACTTCCGCCACGTCGTCCTTGAAGCGCCGGAGCGAGCTGATCGTCGTCTTGGAGACGATGACATCGTCGCGGGTGAGGCGGGCGTTGAGGCCCTTGCGGATGATGCCTTCGAGGACGAGCAGGCCGGCGGCCTTGTCGCGCTTGCCGGCCGGGAAGACTTCCTGGACCTTGGCGCGGCCGACGACCGTCTCGATGATCTCGGGGCCGAGCTCGCCCGCCATCGCGCCCTTCACCCAGTCGGTCAGGTGGTAGATGACATCGTAATAACGGAACTCGACCTTGTTGCGGTCAGCGACTTCGCGCGCCTTGGCGTTCGGGCGGACGTTGAAACCGATGATGGGCGCGCCGGTCGATGCGGCCAGCGTGACGTCGCTTTCGGTAATGGCGCCGACTCCTGAATGCAGGACCCGGACCCGGATCTCGTCGGTGGATAGCTTGTGAAGCGCGCTGACGATCGCTTCAACCGATCCCTGGACGTCGCCCTTGATGACCAGCACCAGCTCCTTGGTCGTCGAAGCGTGATTCGCAAACATATTCTCGAGCGTGACCGGAGCGGAAGTTGTCCGCCTGCGATCGAGAACGGACTGGCGATAGGAGGCGACTTCGCGCGCCCGAGCCTCGTTCTCCACCACTGTCAGCTGGTCGCCGGCGGCGGGCACGGCGCCCAGGCCGAGCACTTCTACCGGGACCGACGGCCCGGCTTCCTTCACCTGCTGGCCCTTGTCGTTGAGCATGGCGCGAACCTTGCCTGACGCCGCGCCGACTACGATCACGTCGCCGACCCGGAGCGTGCCGCGCTGCACCAGCACGGTCGCCAGCGGGCCGCGGCCCTTGTCGAGCTTGGCCTCGATCACCGTGCCTTCGGCCTGGCGATCAGGATTGGCCTTCAACTCGAGGATTTCCGCCTGGAGCTGGATCGCCTCGAGGAGCTTGTCGAGGTTGGTCTTCTTCAGCGCTGAAACTTCGACATCCTGCACGTCGCCGCCCATGTCCTCGACGATGATCTCGTGCTGCAGCAGCTCCTCGCGGACCTTCTGCGGCTTGGCTTCCGGCTTGTCGATCTTGTTGATCGCGACGATCATTGGCACGCCGGCCGCCTTGGTATGGTTGATCGCCTCGACCGTCTGGGGTTTCAGGCCATCGTCGGCCGCCACCACCAGGATGACGATGTCGGTGACGTGCGCGCCGCGGGCGCGCATTTCGGTGAAGGCCTCGTGGCCCGGCGTATCGAGGAAGGTGACCTTGGAGTTGTCCGGCAGCGCCACCTGATAGGCGCCGATATGCTGCGTTATGCCGCCCGCCTCGCCGGAAACGACATTGGCGCCGCGAATGGCGTCAAGAAGCGAGGTCTTGCCGTGGTCGACGTGGCCCATGATGGTTACGACCGGCGAACGCGCCTGAAGCGTTTCGGGCGCATCGACGTCGATCGACGTGTCGATGTCGATGTCGCTGTCGCTGACGCGCTTGATGTTGTGGCCGAACTCGGTGACCAGCAGCTCGGCCGTGTCCTGGTCGATCGTCTGCGTCAGAGTCACCGGCATGCCCATCTTGAACAATGCCTTGACCAGGTCGGCGCCGCGCTCGGCCATGCGGTTGGCCAGGTCCTGGACGGTGATCGCTTCCGGAACCACGACGTCGCGCACCTGCTTCTGGGCAGGGCCCGATTCCATATGGTGCCGCTTTTCCTTCTCGCGGGCGCGGCGGAGCGCTGCGAGCGAGCGGGCGCGGTTGTCGTCTTCGCCCGACAGGGCGCGGGTGACAGTCAGTTTGCCGCGCTGGCGGTGATCGTCACGGCTACGGCCCGGACGGGCCGGCTCGGGACGTTTCGGGGCCGGGGCATGGCCGCTAGATCGGCGGAAGGCCCGATCATCGTCCTGCTGTTCAAGGGCGGCGGCGGCATCCGGCCCTGGCTCGGTTGCTTCGGGAGCGCGGTTGACCTCCTCCACAGCCTGGCGCGCGGCCTCTTCGGCGGCCTGTTCCTCGGCCTTGCGATTTTCCTCGGCGCGGCGTTTCTCTTCCTCGGTCGCCTGGCGCTGGCTCCGTTCATCCCTTCGGCGCGCTTCCTCGAGCGAGGTCAGGCGCGCTTCCTCGGCTTCGCGAAGAAGGCGGGTCTGCATTTCCTTGCGCGTAGTGATATCATCGACCGGCGAGGATTTCTTGGGCGCGGCAGCGGGGGCAGCTTGCGGCTTTGGCGCGGGCTTGGGCGCTTCGGCGGCGGGGGCCGGCGTTTTCGGCGCTTCGGCGGCTTCGCCGGGACGGCCGAGGATCCGGCGCTTCTTGACTTCAACCACAACCGTATTCGAGCGGCCATGGCTGAAGCTCTGCTTCACCTTGCCGGTCTCGACCGTGCGCTTCAGGCCCAGCGGCGGCCGGGTGCCAAGCTTCGGCTTTTCGGTCTGGTCGGTCATTCTGTTCCTTCGTTACGTTCTTCAGCCGAGCCGCTGCCCAGGGCGGGGGAGCCGCCGTCTAGACCGGGATCGGGATCAATGAAAGCGCGCCACCGGGAAAGCGCGTGCAGAACACGCGTCGCGGCGGCACGATCCGTCAGGGCGACATGTACCACATTTTCGCGCCCGAGAGCCATGGATAAGATAGTGCGGCCTTCGGGAAAGAGAAGGCCGCGGTCGCCACCGCCGCCGACCCGCCAGGCCTGATCAAGCCGTTTGCGGCCATCCTCGCCCGAGTCCGCCGCATGGAGCAGCAGTGCAACCCGGCCGCCCCGTGCCGCAATCTCGACCTTGTCCGCGCCGTTGATCAGATTGCCGGACCTCGCCTCCATGCCCAGCCGGTCAAGGGTCGCCTGCCTAAGCGCCTGCTCGGTTCGCTCGCCGAGATCGCCGGGCACCGTCACCTCATTGGTCTTGAATGCCCGCTGGAGCGCGCCCTTGAGCTTGCCCTTGGCGACGGCGGCGTCGAGGTCGGCCCGACCGACAGCGATCCAGGCGCCCCGTCCCGGCGCCCGGGCTCGAACGTCCGGCGCGACCTCTCCCCCGGGGCTCAGCGCCAGCCGGATCAGAGCGGCCTTGTCGGCCTTTCGCCGGGTGAGGACGCACGTCCGTTCCGGGACGTGCGCCGTTTTGCCTAGGCCTTCGCCGGAATCATTCTGAGGGTTCCGCATCGGCGGCCTCCTCGGTGTTGGACGGTTCGTCCTCGAACCAGTGCGCGCGAGCGGCCATGATGATTTCGTTGCCCTGCTCTTCGCTCAGTCCATAGTCGGCAAGGATGCCACCCTTGTCCTCGGTCCGCTTGGGAGCGGTCTCCGCCCGGCGGCGCGGCTCCGGCCGCTTCTTCTGGATGAGCTCGTCGGTGGCGAGATCGGCGAGATCGTCCAGCGTGCGAATGTTCGCCTTGCCCAATGTCACCAGCATTTGCTCGGTGAGATGCGGCATCTCGGCCAGCGCATCCTCGACGCCCAGCTTGCGCCGCTCCTCGCGAGCGGCGGCTTCGCGCCGCTCCAGCGCCTCGGCGGCGCGGCTCTGCAACTCGATTGCCAGCTCTTCGTCGAGACCTTCGATCGAGCTGATTTCCTCGGCCGCGACGTAAGCCACCTCTTCCAACGTCGTGAAGCCCTCGGCGACCAGTAGTTGGGCGAGTGTCTCGTCGACGTCGAGCTCGGTCTGGAACATTTCCGACCGCTCCATGAATTCGCGCTGGCGTTTCTCGGACGCGTCAGCTTCGGTCAGGATGTCGATCTGGCTGCCGGTCAGCTGGCTGGCGAGGCGGACGTTCTGGCCGCGGCGGCCGATGGCCAGGCTGAGCTGATCGTCAGGAACGACGACCTCGATCCGGCTTTCCTCCTCGTCGATGACGACCCGGCTGACCGTTGCCGGCTGAAGGCCGTTGACGACGAATGTGGCGAGATCCTCGCTCCACGGGATGATGTCGATCTTCTCGCCCTGCAGCTCCTGGACGACGGCCTGGACCCGGCTGCCCTTCATGCCGACGCAGGCGCCGACGGGATCTATCGAGCTGTCGTGGCTGATGACGCCGATCTTGGCGCGGCTGCCCGGGTCGCGGGCGGCGGCCTTGATCTCGATGATACCGTCGTAGATTTCCGGAACTTCCTGTGCGAACAGCTTTTTCATGAAGTCAGGATGGGCTCGCGAGAGGAAGATTTGCGGGCCGCGGGCTTCGCGGCGAACGGCCAGGATCAGGCTTCGGATGCGGTCGCCGACTCGCACCATCTCGCGAGGGATTTGCTGGTCACGGCGAATGACCCCTTCGGCGCGACCCAGGTCGACGACGACATGGCCGAACTCGACCCGCTTGACGACGCCGGTGATGACTTCGCCGGTGCGGTCCTTGAATTCCTCATACTGCCGCTCGCGCTCGGCATCGCGGACCTTCTGGAAGATGACCTGCTTGGCGGCCTGGGCGGCGATCCGGCCGAATTCGATCGGCGGCAGCGGATCGACGATGAAGTCGCCGACCGCGGCTCCCTTCTCGAGCTTCTGCGCGCCTTTGACGTCGATCTGTTTGAAATGATCCTCGGGCTCCTCGACGACTTCCAGCACACGCCACAGGCGCAGGTCCCCGGTTTCGCCGTCGAGCTTGGCGCGAATGTCGTTCTCGGCGCCGTAGCGGGCGCGGGCGGCGCGCTGGATTGCGTCTTCCATCGCCTCGATGACGATGGCCTTGTCGATAAGCTTCTCGCGGGCGACCGCATCGGCGATAGCGAGCAACTCGGCCTTGTTGGCGGTCGCGGCGGCGGGGGCGGCAGTGGCCATGATAGTCAACCTTCCGTCTTGATTATGTCGGCACCCTCGGCGTCGAGTGGTGCGGTTGCGTTGATGAGCTTGTCGGTGAGCAGCAGCTTGGCCGAGCCGATATTGGCGAAGTCCACCTGGCGCTCGCCTTTGGGCGTCGCGACGCGGATTTTGCTGCCATCGACTCCCTCAATGATGCCGGACACCTGCCTTGCGCCATCGATCGGTTCGGCGAATTTGATCCGCGCTTCGTGGCCGGCCCAGTCGGCGAAATCGGCGAGCCTGGTCAGCGGCCGGTCGATGCCGGGCGAGCTGACCTCCAAGCGATAACTTTCCGCGATCGGGTCGGCATCGTCGAGCAGGTCGGACAGCTTGCGCGACAGGTCGCTGCAATCGTCGATGGTCAGCTGGCGCGTGTCCGGCCGCTCGGCCATGACCTGCAGCGTAAGATCGGAAGAGCCGCCGATCATCGCCACGCGCACGAGATCGAAGCCCAGTTCCTTGACGGCGGGCTCGATCAGTCGGGCGAGTTCAGCGGTATCGGTCATGCGTTCCTTGCAAACAGCTCTCGGACCGGCCCCCGGGTGGGAACCAGCCTCAGCATCACTAACGATGTCGAGGAGAGAGCGGCGATATAGGCCCGAGCAGCCGGCGGCGCAAGCGCCTGCGAAGCGGTCGGTGTTTGGCTGGCGGGCCCAACTCCATCCGTAAGAAGCGGCAGGGCGGCGCAGTTCCAATGCCAGGAAAGACGCCCACGAACCTCCGCGGCCCATGCGTTTGCGGCACCGGCAATATTGCCTTGCCGGACGAGCTGCTCCTTGGTGAATAAGTCGGGGAACTCCTCTCGCTAGGCCGCGCGAAAAACCCAGTGGCGGTTGAGCAGGAAGCTGATCCAGGGGGTGACTAGCATCATCATCGGCACCGGCGCCAACGGCGAAAAATGCAACTTCAGGACCAGCAGCCAGACCCAGAAGCTGTTGATCGTAAAGGCGATGAACGACGCCAGCAGAAAGCGGGCTATCTGCAGACCTTCGCCTTCGCCGGCGCCTGCGGCGAAGCTCCACCGACTGTGGACGACATAGCCGAGGCTTAACCCGAAAGCGGTGCTCACGCAGTTCGCGAGCAAGGGATGCAGAGCAAGCAGGACGACCAGAGCCGAATAGGCGGCGGCGGCCAGTTGCGTGACGCAAAAGCCGGCAAAGGCATAGCGGAGCAGCTGTCGGGCCGCCGGTTTCTCAAGGATAGCGGCGACGGCTGGAATGGACTGGACGTTGGCAAAAGCCCGCCGCCTCATGCGGTTCGCACCCGGGACAAAGGCTCGGCGATGGCCATTGACGGCATCATCGCCGGAATGGAGCGGGGCAGGCGGGACGCTTCTTCGGCATATAGGCCCGAGCGCCGCCAACCCAGGCGAGACAGGCGATAGCCGATCGACGTTCGCAGAACGCCGAGGCCATAAATGCAGCTGCGCCGGAAATTTATGCTCGACGCTTCCGGGAAATATTTGGTCGGGCAGGATATCTCACCGATTCGGAAATCCGCCCACATCGCCTGGGCGATCATTTGATTGTCGAAGATGAAATCGTCGGAGCAGGCCAGGAGGGGCAACTGCTCGAGCACCTCGCGGCTCCATGCGCGGTAGCCGGTGTGATATTCGCTGAGCTTGGCACCCATCAGCAGGTTCTGGAAAGCGGTGAGCAGCCGGTTGGCGACATATTTGTAGCGGGGCATGCCACCAGTCAGCGCGCCGCCGCCCAAAATCCGCGACCCGAACACGGCGTCATAATGGCCCGACGCGATCATCCCGGCCATCGCCGTCACCAGCCGCGGCGAATATTGATAGTCCGGGTGGAGCATGACGACGATGTCGGCGCCGCGGGACAAAGCGATCGCGTAGCAGGACTTCTGGTTCGCGCCATAGCCGCTGTTGCGGGCATGGACGACCGTATGGATGCCGAGACGTTCGGCGACCGCGGCGGTCGAATCGGTGCTGGCGTCGTCGACCAGGATGATGTCATCGACTATTTCCGTCGGAATCTCGTCATACGTCCACTCAAGCGTTTCACCGGCGTTGAACGCCGGGAGGACCACTGCAACTTTCAACCCGTTGATCATCCATTGCCCCAGTCGATCGATCGGCTGGAACTGGGTCTAGGGTAAACTTCTTTGCAAAATCTTAACTAAGAAAGACCCGATCCCTCGCCCCATTTGACGACCGCGAGAGCCTCATTTTCCGCCCTGATCCGGATGGCCAGAACGGCGGCATTCAAGACGCTGAACAGGAGTGCGAAGATCCACAGGCCGAAAGCCAGCGGCAGGAAGGCAATCTCGCCGGCGACGATCAGATAATTGGGATGGCCGACCAGTCGGTACGGGCCGGTGCGGACGAGAGGCTCACCGGGGAGGACAATGATTCTCGTCGTCCAGCGCTGCCCGAGCGTCGCCAGGACCCAGACTCGCCCCAGTTGCAACAGCACGAAAGCGCCGAGGGCCAAGAAGTTCACCGGCTTGCCGGGAGCAAGCCACCACAGGATGGCGAGCCACAAGGCATGAAGGGCGACGATCAAGGGATAGTGGCCTGGAGCAAGCTCAACCGCGCCCCGGGCGAGAAGCCGCCGCGTATTGCGGCTTGACAGCCACAGTTCGAACAACCGTTGCAGCGTCACAAAGGAGAGGATTGCAACACCGATGGCGGTCATGGGCGTTCCAGGACCAGGCCCGCGCAGGTGAACCCCGGACCGAAGGCGGTCATCATGACGCGTTTGGGCAGGCCGCGCTCGATCAGCCGCTGCAGCACGAACAGGACGGTCGGCGCGCTCATATTGCCGAAGTCGCGCAGCACATCGCGTTCAAGATCCAATTCGCCAGCCGGCAGGGCGAGCGAGGTTTCGATCGCGTCGATCACCTTCACGCCGCCGGGATGGCAGCAGAGCCGGTCGATGTCCCTGCGCTGCAAGCCGAGCGAGCCGAGCATTTCTTCGACGGCCGACGAGAGCTCCGCTTCAATGAACGGCGGGATCGCCCGGTCGAAGACGACGGCCAGGCCGGGGTCCTCGACGTCCCACCCCATGATCCGCAGCGTGTCCGGCCAGATCCGTTCGGCCGAGCCGGTGATGACGGCGATGCCTGGCCGGCCGCTGCTGACGATCGCGGCGGCGGCACCGTCGCCGAACAGGGCGGTGGCGACGATGGCGGCCGGGTCGCTGCTGTCGAGGCGGATCGAGATCGAGCAGGTTTCGACGGTGGCGAACAGCCAGTTCGTCCCCGGCTCGGCCGCCGCCATCCGCGCCGCGATCGCCAGTCCGTTGACGCCGCCGGCGCAGCCCAGGCCGAAGATCGGCACGCGGCGGATATCCGGCCGAAGCCCGAGCCGAGAGAAGGTGCGGGCTTCCAGGCTGGGAGTGGCGATCCCTGTGGTCGACACGGCAACGACGCCGTCGATGTCGGCGGCGGACAAGCCGGCGCCATCGATTGCCCGCCTGCCAGCCTCAATAAACAAGGCCTCGGCCGCTTGCAGGTATAGTGCATTGCGGTCCTTCCAGCCGTGGTCGCCCAGGTACCAGTCGGCCGGGGCGACGATGTGCCGCCTGGCGATGCCGGCATTGTCGAACACGCTGGCAAGCCGGTCGAACAGGGCCTTGCGTCCGCCGAAAGCCTGTCGCGCCCGCGCTTTTGCGTCGGCTTGCGCGATAGCTTCTCTCGGAACCGCCGTTGCCAGGGATAAAAGGTTGCTCGCTTGCATTTACCTCCCTTAGCAGCTTCGGTAGCCGTACGCGCAGCATGGACGAAGGAACGTAGATTGACCCGCAAATATTTGCAGATCTCGGTTCTGGTCGCTCTGGCGTCCTGCGGCACAGCGCCCTCCTCGACGCAGGCCCAGGCCATCCTCGGCGAAAGGCCTTTCACAACGACTGAGATCACGACGTTCGATGCGCCCTGGGCGATGGCATTCCTGCCCGGCAGCGGCGTGCCTCTGACCGGGATGGCGCTGGTGACGGAGAAGGGGGGCAAGCTCTGGCTGCTCGACAGTGGCAGCGGTCGGAAGCAGGAAGTCGCCGGGGTTCCCGCGGTTTTGGTTGCAGGGCAGGGGGGTCTTGGGGATGTCGTGCCGCACCCGGACTTTGCCGGCAATCAGCGTGTGTACCTGAGTTTCGTTGAGGCGGGTCCCGAGGGCACCAGCGGCGCCGTGATCGGCTATGGCCGGCTGATCGGTGGAGCGGCGCAGCCGCGGCTTGACGGCTTCAAGGTCGTCTGGCGACAAGAGCCGAAGGTTGCCGGCAACGGCCACTTCGCCCATCGAATGGCCTTTGCGCCTGATGGAACCCTGTTCGTCAGTTCCGGGGACCGGCAGAAGATGCAACCGGCGCAGGATCGTACCAGCGATCTCGGCAAGATCATCCATATGAGCGACGAGGGTCAGCGCATCGGCGGGCGTTTCCACACGATGGGCCATCGTAACCCGCTGGGTCTCGCCTTCGCGCCCGGCGGCCGGCTTTGGGAGGTCGAAATGGGACCGGAGGGCGGTGATGAGCTCAATCTCATCGTCCAGGGCAGGAATTACGGCTGGCCCGAGGCGTCCTACGGCAGCCATTATGAGGGCACCGACATTCCCGACGATCACCAGGGCCGTGGCTTTGAAGAGCCGAAGGTCTGGTGGAACCCGTCAATTTCGCCGGGGGGGGTCCTCATCTATACCGGCGATTTGTTCAAGGAATGGCAGGGCGACGCCCTTATCGGTGCCCTGTCCGGCAAAGCGTTCGTCCGCGTCGACATCGAAGGCGATAGCGCGCGCAAGGCCAACCAATGGGACATGGGCGCCCGAATCCGTGCCGTCGACCAGGGGCCGCGCGGCGAGGTCTACCTGCTCGAAGACGGCCCAGGCGCCCGGCTCATCCGGCTTGAACCGAGGCGTTAGTAGAGAACCTTCTCTTTCAGCCAGGCAAGCATTGGCTCAAGCAGTGCTTCAGGCGCCCGCTGCCCGCCTTGTTCGCGATAGGCGGCAAATTCGTCGGGATAGCGCCATATTGAGTGATCATAACCATTGAGCGGGACAAGGGTCGCCGTGCCGGGCCGAAGCTGATTCACCGTATCGGTGATGACCTTGTGAGACGCACGCGGTTCAAACTGATCGTATGAAGCATAGGCGACCATGACTGGCGCCTCGATCTTCGCCCAGGCGGCAAGGAAGTTCTTGTCCGCCGCCTGCCAGTGCCAGGCGTACGGCCGCCCATAATGTGGAGGTGCTTCGGCGCCGCCGCGGATGGTCTGCCAGACCCCCTTGAGGTCGGGCCGTTCCTGCTCGACCTGCTGCGGCGTTTTCCTGCCGACAAGGTAAAGCTGCTGGAAGGCGATGCGCTTGATCATTTCGTCATGGATTTGCTCGGGCCGATACTTCCCGGACCGTTCGAGGTAGATCCGGTCGAAATTGATCATCCGTTCCAGATAAGTGGCCGCGCCGCCGCCCTGAACCATGATGCCCGCGATCTTCTTGCCCTGGGCGACCAGGGGCGCGGTCGTCGACCCGAGACTGCTGCCGTAGATTACGATCCGGTTTCCGTTGATCCACGGATGACGGGCAATCTGATCGAATGCCTCGCGATAGTGGCGCACTTCAGTATCGTAATCGAGTGCGCTGCAGTCCGGGCCCTCGCTGTCTCCGGTTCCGGCCCGCTCGACCCGGACCAGCACCATTCCAGAGCGCTGGGCGAGTCCGCCAAGGACGCTCAACCGGTCGGTCGGAAGCCGCTCCAGGCTGCCGCATGACACGGCTTGGGTGTGGAAGATCGCTGGAAGCTTCCCATCGCTGCCGGACGGACGGGTGATGATCGTGCGCAGGCGGACGCCTTCCGATGTCCGCACGACGCCATATTCGGTGTCGACGCCGGGAAGAGATTCCAACGGCTTGTTGGCTTTTCGCGGCAGATCGCCGGCGAGCCTGGTTTCGGCCAGGCCGGCGCAGGCGGCCGACGCCAGCAGCAGAGACAGGATGAAATGGCGCATGGATATTCTCCTCGCGCCGAGATTGCGGTGATCGCGTCGGCTGACCAGCCGGCCGGTGACGAAGGGATGAATCTTCCTAGGAATTCAGCGTGGCGCGGTAACGCTTACCGATCTTCAAATGCGTGCCGTCGGTCAGGATCACGTCGTGGCGACGGACGCGCGCTATCCGGTCCCTCTGGACGAGCGTTGAGCGATGGATTCGGATGAAGCCATGCATGGCAAGGTCGCGTTCGGCGGCGCTGATCGAGCTGCGATGCACCACCGTCTGGCCGCTGGCGCGAAGCTCGACATAATTGCCGGCGGCCTGGATCCAGTCGATCTGCCGCGGCAGCAGCGGAATCTCGCCGCCATTTCTTTCCCGCCGCCCGACCGGCGAGCGCAGCAGCGCGATCAAGCCCGCAACAGTCGCCAAAGCCGGCGCGCGGCGCCAGGCCTCGAATGGCAGCGGATCATCGCTGACGCCCAGTGCATACCCAAGCAGGATTGAGCCCAGCAGAGCCGCCCCGAGGACGATAATCATTGACGGCAAATGCGATACGCGTTTGCCGCTCTCGATCGCCAGCAACCAAGGGATGACGTTGGCGATGGCCCAGCCAAGGGATTGGGTCAAAGTCTCGGGCCGGCCAGCGAGCGCCGTGTAGCCGAGGCAATAGGCTGCGACGAGCAATGCCGCCACCGTCACACCGGCGAGCAAAGCGGGGAGGCTCAGCGGTCTTCGAAGCGCGTCAAGCATTGGGCCATCATAGCCTCGGCTGCGCGCTCGCCAATCAAGGTTCGACCAGCGGCTTTAGCCGCGCTCGCCGGATTGCCGGACCGCGGCGCGGACGGCCTCGATTCCGCCCGGCATATTGACGAACATATGATCGCATGTGCCGCCGATCCGGAGCTTTCCTGGCATGTCCGTCGAGTATAAGATCACGGTCGTCGGCCGGCCGGGCGGCGGGATCTCGTCGCAGGACGTCATTCCCATCTGAACCTTGCCGTCAGGCCCTCGGCTGAATGAGCGAGCAAGTTCGAACCGCGCCGGCGCCTCGCCAACATGAATTTTTACCACTCGGTAGGTTTCGCCGCGCATGGACTCCCAATCCATCCCCGACTCCTGTTCGACATCGGCAACGGCCACGGACGTTCGGGCGATACGTTCGGCGATCTCGCTTTTCTGGGCGTCCGTTTCCGGCGGGCTGCAAACGCAGGCGAGGGCGGGCGATGCCGCTGCCAGCAGGCCGCCGATCATAATAAGGTAACGCATCACCGCCTCCGATATCGCAGATAATAGGGGTGCCGACCCTCCCGCCGCGACTTGGCGCCGTAGCGAGTCTCGATCCAGCCACCAGTCTCCTCGAGGAATTCGCCCGGCCCGGTCGCCAGCCAGTCAAACTGTTCCCGGTGCCGCCGCATGACCATCAATGTCCATTCCAGATAGGTCGGGTCATCGGTTGCAATGCGCAGTTCTGCGTCGGGTTTCAGCTTGGCCGCAAAAAGCTCCAGTGGCCCGTCGTTGACCATCCGCCGCTTGGCATGCCGCGCCTTCGGCCAAGGGTCGGGGTGGAGCAAATAGATGAAGCTGAGCGCGTCATCCGGGATCCGGCGCAAGACGTGGAGCGCGTCGCCCATCCACAGGCGGACATTGGCGAGACGCCGGTCGCGGACGTGAACAAGGGCGGTGGCGACTCCGTTGAGGAAGGGCTCGGCGCCGATGAAGCCATGATCGGGCAGGAGGTCGGCGCGAAAAGCGAGATGCTCGCCTGACCCGAAGCCGATCTCGAAATGGAGCGGCCGGTCGTCGCCGAAAAGCCCACCGGCGCTGACATCGCCCTCAGGCGGGATGCTGATCGCGGGCAACAGGGTATCGATTAGCGCCTGCTGGCTGGCGCGCAATTTGTGCCCGCTCGACCGGCCATAAAGCCGGTTGAGCGTGGTCGGATCGCCGGGCTTGTGAGCGGTCATGGCGGCGTGCCTATGGCCGCGGCAGACACCTTTGCGCAATGACCCCAGTCATAGTCTATTTTTTCGCTGAGGTAAGCGTGATGTCCTGGGTTCCTCGTGTCGTACTGGAAACCGGCGATTGCTTCATGATTATCTCGAAGACCTGGCGGGGCTCTGGAAGGGCGTTGAAGGAGGGGTAGTTGTCGACGAGTCATGATCGTTGAGGACGACCGAGTAATTGCCCTTCCGTCCAGTCAGGCTGAATTCCGGAAACACGCTCGCCGCTATGCCGCTATCGCCGATGGCAACGACATAGCTGCTGTCCTGACCGCTCGGGCGATAGACCGAATAATCCGCCGTGCCCTGGCCTTGTGAACAATAGGTCGGTGCGTCTTGAGGGTTCGCCGGTTCCTTTTTCTTCTCGTTGACCGCGAGGTTCAACGCTGCACCCAAAAGAGCCTGGCCGAGGTCCGGCGCGACGACTTTCGCGCGTTTGAATTTTAAGGGCTTCGCGCAGGCTTGGATTGGAGATGCGACCCTCGGCGGCTGTTTTGGCGTCGGCCAGCGAATCTGAGCGATCAGCGTAGTCAGCGTCGAATCGAGCGCCGCGCCGTCCATCGTGTCAGAGGTGAGCCTAATGGCGACGAGCCAATCGCCAATCGGCGCCATCGCCAATCCTGTTGCACCTATTGGCTTTCCAGCCATGAGGTAGGAGATTCGCATCCCGCCCAGCGCCGTGCTTCCCGGAAGGGCAAATCGCGCGACCAATCCAGTTGGCGCGCCCAAGGCGATATTCTTGTTGTTCGACATCGCCACGAGGGACCGGTCGAACCACATCGGCAGATCGAACAGCCCGGGACGGTACAGATAAATGCTGGCGATGCTTTTCTGGTCAAGGGTTCGATAGGTCGCTGCGACGTCGAGTTCACCCTGGCCGAGATCAACCAGCCCCTCGCGTTGAAATTCGCCAAGCTTTGCCATCAGGATAAGCTTGGTCCGGGCGTGCTGCCAACCCTTATCCGGTGGGACATCCAACGGCCGCGGTGCAGATAGAGATGGAGCAGCGACCATAAGCGCCGGGCAAGCCAAAGCCAAAAGAAAACGCATAGGCATTGAACCCCTTAGGAAGCGATCCGGCAATCCAACCGTGTCACATCCTTCGACGCTTGTCATCGCACTTGGAGTCAACTCACTAGGCCTTTATTGTTTCACCCACGCAATGAGGGAGGGACATATGCGGCCTGGGGGAATCAACTGGATGGCGGTCGTTGCAGCGGCTGTCGTAATCTATGTGATCGGTTTCGTAATTTACGGACTGCTCGTTCCAGAAGAGGCGATGAGTGGTATGACCGAAGCCGAAGAGGCGACGGCCATGTCGCGAATGGCCTTCGGACCCTTGATGCCAATTCTGACCGCCGTCTTCTTGGCGGTGATATTCAAATGGGGCGCGGTCGGCGACCTGGTCAGCGGCGTCAAATGGGGCGCGGTAATCGCCTTGGCCTCCGCAATTCCGACCCTTTTGTACGGCTGGGTCTATGGCGGGGGCGAGACCAACTTGACGATGATCGATGTGGCGCATTTGTGGCTTGGCCACGTCGCTGCCGGGGCGATTATCGGCGGCTGGCGCTAGGGGCTCCTTCGTTGTTCAAAATGAGGTGGATCCTGTTCAATTCCGAGACTGGCTTGGCGGCGAACTGGTGTATCCGCACGGGGTCGAAGTGCAGGACTTCCCAGGTCAGCTAGCCGGCGATGGCGGCGCGTAGCTCCTCGACCAGGTCGATCCGCTCCCACGGAAATGTCTGGCCTTCCGGTTTGCGGCCGAAGTGACCGTAGGCAGCGGTCGCCTCGTAGATCGGCATGTTCAGGCTCAGGTGGGTGCGGATGCCGCGCGGGGTCAGCTTGCCGAGCTTGTCGATCTTGCCGATCGCCTGTTCCAGCTCGGCGTCGCCGACGGCGCCGGTGCCATGCGTGTCGACATAGAGCGACAGCGGTTCGCTGACGCCGATGGCGTAGGCGAGCTGGATCGTGCAGCGGCGGGCGAGGCCGGCGGCGACGATATTCTTGGCGAGGTAGCGGGCGGCATAAGCGGCGGAGCGGTCGACCTTGGTCGGGTCCTTGCCGGAAAATGCGCCGCCGCCATGCGGGGCGGCGCCGCCATAGGTGTCGACGATGATTTTGCGGCCGGTCACCCCCGCGTCGCCATCCGGCCCGCCGATCTCGAAGCTGCCGGTCGGGTTGATGTGATAGACTGTCTCGTTGCCGAGCAGGTTTGCCGGCAGGACATTGGCGACAACATCCTTCACATAGGCGTGGAGCTCGGCCTGCTTTTCGCCGCGGTCGTACCCCGGCTTGTGCTGGGTCGACACGACGATGGCGGTGGCCTTGGCCGGCTTGCCATCCTCGAAGCGCAAGGTGACCTGACTCTTGGCGTCCGGCTCCAGGAAGGGCGCTCGGCCGGCATGGCGGTCGGCGGCCATTTCGGCCAGGATCTTGTGGCTATAGTAAAGCGTCGCCGGCATCAGGTCCGGAGTTTCGTCGCAGGCGAAGCCGAACATGATGCCCTGATCGCCCGCGCCTTCGTCCTTATGCTCGCCGGCATCGACGCCCTGGGCGATGTGGGCCGATTGCGGATGCAGATGGTTGGCGAAATCGAACCGGTCCCAGTGAAAGCCGTCCTGCTCGTAACCGATGCGGCGGACCACCTTGCGGACCGTCGTCTCGATTTCCTCGCGGACGCCGGGCGCCCAATTGCCGTCCTCATCCATGATCCCTTGGCCGCGAATCTCGCCGGCCAGGACAACGCGGTTGGTCGTGGTCATGGTTTCGCAGGCGACTCGCGCCTCGGGATCCTTCGACAGGAACAGGTCGACGATGGCGTCGCTGATCTGGTCGGCGACCTTGTCCGGATGGCCTTCGGACACGGATTCGGATGTGAAGAGATAATTGTCACGCATGGGGTCGACGCGAGTCCTCGAATTAGCGCGCTCAGCGAGCGGAACCGGTGATATAAGGAAATCCTTATATGTCGCGCCGATAGCGGGCTCGAGCGTTTAGGGCAATGGCCGCCGCGATGAGCAGCAGGGCGAGGCCAAGCGGGACGGCGTTGCCGAAGCGGGCGAACAAGGAGGTCTCGACGGCCTTCATCGGCAGGCCGCCGTCGATGACGCCCGCGGTGCGCCACGGCAGGGAATGGAGCACCCGGCCGCGGGCATCGATGATGGCACTGATTCCGGTCGGGGTGGAGCGGACCACCGGCAGTCCTTCCTCGGCCGCGCGCAGCCGCGCCTGGGCCAGATGCTGGGGCGGGCCCCAGGCGCCGAACCAGGCGTCGTTGGACGGGTTGAAAATATAGTCGGGGCGGTTGCTGCGATCGACCACCTCGCCGGAAAAGATGATCTCGTAGCAGATCTGGAAGCCGACCTCGCCCCAGCCGGGCAGGGCAAATGTCCGTGGCCCGGGCCCAGCCACGAAATCGATGTCGCCGGGCGCGAGCCGGGACAGGCCGATGGCTGACAGGATTGGCCGCATCGGCAGATATTCGCCGTAAGGTACGAGGTGGGCCTTGTCATAGCGGGCGACGAGCTTGCCGCCCTGGCCGAGGATGAAGACACTGTTGGCCGCGCCATCCACCGTCCGGCCGTAGCCGGAAAACAAGGCGAGGCCGCCGGTCAGCAGGAATTCGTGGGGGCCGATCGCCGCCGCGGCGCGCTGCCGCTCGAATTGGGCGAAAGCGGCCGGCTGGCCAGGGCGGTCGTCCTGAAGCGGGTCGGTAACCGCCGCTTCCGGCCACAGCAGCAGACGCGGACGACCATTCTCCTTCCCTGGGCGCAGCGACAGTTCGGTCAACCGCCGCGCCGCCTCGTCGCTGAATCCGGGCCGCCATTTGTCTTGCTGGCCGATGTTCGGTTGCACGACTCGGATCGAGGTGAGCGACGGTCCCGGCGGCCGAGGCGGCCTGGCGCCGGGGGGATATTCGACCGCGTCGAAGGTGCGCAGGCAGCATTCCTCCGGGACGATTGGCCGCGGCAGCGCCAGGGTAAGGCCGATCAGCGCCGCGGTGATCAACCCGCTTTTCCATGACCGCAGGGCGAGCAGCCACAAGGCGCCGCCGGCCAGCACGACGAGCATCGACAGGCCATAGGTGCCAAGGAAAGTCGACACGTTCAGCCAGGGCGTGTCGGCCAGCGTGACCCCAACCGGGTTCCAGGCGAAACCAGTGAACATCTTGGCTCGAAGCCACTCGGTGATCACCCAGCCGCCAGCCAGAGCCAGCACCAGCGCGACCGGCCGCTCGCGTCCG
>DASSPS010000031.1:0-13619 GCA_035699505.1 Sphingomicrobium sp.
CCTATGCGACGAACAACGAGCTCGGCTTCGACTATCTGCGCGACAATATGAAATATTCGCGCGACGTCATGGTCCAGCGGGCGTTCAATTTCGCCATTGTCGACGAGGTTGACTCAATCCTGATCGATGAGGCGCGGACGCCGCTGATCATTTCCGGCCCCACCGACGACAAGTCGGAACTCTACATGGGTGTCGATGCGCTGGTGAAGACCTTCGTCCCCGAGGATTACGAGCTAGACGAGAAACAGAAGAGCGTCGTCCTGACCGAAGACGGGACTGAAAAGGCCGAGCGGCTGCTGGAGGAAAATGGCCTGATCGAAGGCCGCAACCTTTACGACATCACCAATACCCAGGTGGTCCACCACCTGAACCAGGCCCTCAAGGCCAATGTCATGTTCAAGAAGGACATCGACTATATCGTCAAGGACGGGAAAGTCATCATCATCGACGAGTTCACCGGCCGGATGATGGACGGGCGGCGCTGGTCGGACGGACTCCATCAGGCCGTCGAGGCCAAGGAAGGAGTCCGGATCGAGCCCGAGAACCAGACCCTCGCCTCCATCACCTTCCAGAATTATTTCCGGATGTATCCCAAGCTGTCTGGCATGACCGGCACGGCGCTGACCGAGGCGCCGGAATTCTTCGACATCTACCGGATGAACGTCGTGTCGATCCCCACCAACGTCGACGTGAAGCGGATCGACGAAGACGACCAGTTCTACAAGAACATCACCGACAAGTTCGCCGCGATCGCCAATGAGATCAAGGCGAAGCAGGAAATCGGCCAGCCCGTGCTGGTCGGCACGGTCTCCATCGAGAAATCAGAAATGCTGTCTGAATTCCTCGAGCGCGAGGGGATCCGCCATTCCGTGCTTAACGCCCGCTTCCACGAACAGGAGGCCCATATCGTCGCCCAGGCCGGGCGGATGGGCGCGGTGACCGTGTCGACCAACATGGCCGGTCGCGGAACCGACATCCAGCTGGGCGGCAACGTCGACTTCCGGATCGCGGACGAGCTCCGCGACATGGAGGAAGGGCCGGAACGCGACAAGGCGATCGAGAGGATCAAGGCCGAGGTCGCCGAGGAGAAGGAACGGGTTCTCGCCGCCGGCGGCCTGTTCGTGCTCGGCACCGAACGGCATGAGAGCCGGCGCATCGACAACCAGCTGCGCGGCCGTTCAGGCCGCCAGGGCGACCCTGGCCTGTCGCGCTTCTACCTCAGCCTCGACGATGATCTGCTGCGCATCTTCGGGCCACAGACCATGTTCGCTCGGCTGATGAACAAGAATCTCGAGGATGGCGAGGCGATCGCCTCGCCATGGATTTCCAAGGCGATCGAGACGGCGCAGAAAAAAGTCGAAGCCCGCAACTACGACATCCGCAAGCAGGTCGTGGAGTATGACGATGTCATGAATGACCAGCGCAAGGTCATTTACGAGCAACGGGCGGAAATCATGGACGCCGATCAGGTCAGCGATGTCGTCGCCGACATGCGCGAGGACACGGTGGCGTCAATCGTCAGCGTGCATTGCCCGCCATCGACCTTCCCCGAGCAGTGGGACGTGGCCGGCCTCAAGGACAGCCTCGAAGCCGTCTTCGGGCTGCAGCCGCCCGTCGACGCCTGGCTGGAGGAAGAAGCGGTCGAGCAGGACATCATCATCGAGCGCGTTCGCAAGCTTGCCGACGAGGCGATGGCGGACAAGGTCGCCCAGGTTGATCCGGATGCCTGGCGCCAGGTCGAGAAGAATGTCCTGCTGCAGACGTTGGACCATTTCTGGAAGGAGCATCTGGCCACACTGGACGCGCTCCGCCAGGTCATTCACCTGCGCAGCTATGCGCAGAAGAAGCCGATCGATGAATATAAGCAGGAAGCCTTCCTGCTGTTCGAACGGCTGCTGGTTGCTATCCGCGAAGACGTCACCCGGCTGCTGATGCGATCGCAGCTGCAGCTCCAGGACGCGGCGCCGCCGCAGCTTCCCGACTTCATCACGCAGCATATCGACCCTTTCTCGGGCGACGACGACACTGCCGACATTGATCCCGTCACCGGTGCGGTGATGTCGAGCATGCCGCTGAATATCCCGCGGCCGGACTTCGCCGGCGGCGGCGTCGCGGAGGCCCCGCCGGCGCCCGTCAGCCGCAACGCGCCTTGCCCGTGCGGGTCCGGGCTGAAGTATAAGCATTGCCACGGCCAGCTTGCCTGAGCGCCGGCGTGGCCAGTGGGATCGTCGACCGAAGCGCCATTCGGGCGGCCTACAGGCCAGATGAGGACAGCATTGTCGGCGAGCGCCTGTCGCAGGCGCGCCTTGACCCGGTGCCGTACGCCGAGGCAGCCAGCATAGCCCGGACCCTGGTCAAGGGCGTCCGGTCGCATAAACCATCCGGCATTGACGCTTTCATGCACGCCTATGACCTCGGCAGCGACGAGGGCATTGCGCTCATGTGCCTGGCCGAAGCGCTGCTGCGCATTCCCGACGCGCACACCGCCGATGAGCTGATCGCCGACAAGCTGGCCGGCCCAGACTGGGCCGAGAAAATGGGTCAGTCGGATTCCGCGTTCGTCAACGCGGCGACGTTTTCGCTGCTGCTGACCGGCAAGGTGCTGGAAGGCGCCAACGACCGGAGCGACAATTGGCGGTCGGCGCTCGGCCGCGCTGTCGGTCGCCTTGGCGAGCCGGTCGTCCGGACGGCTGTCCGCGAGGCGATGAAGGTTCTCGGCCGGCAATTCGTGTTCGGCCGAACCATAGACGAAGCGCTGAAGCGCGCCGAGCCGGAGCGCGCCAATGGATTAACCCACAGCTTCGACATGCTTGGCGAAGCCGCCCGCACCCATGCGGATGCCGCCCGCTACGCCCAAGCCTATGGCGCTGCGCTCGACCGGATCGCTCGGGAGGCCAACGGCGGCTTCCGGCGGTCCCCCGGTATTTCGGTGAAGCTGTCGGCGCTCCATCCGCGGTACGAATGGAGCCATGCCGAAGAGGCGAAAACCGCGATCCTGCCGATGGTCCGCGACCTCGCGCTCAAAGCATCCAGGGCCGACGTCCATTTCACCATCGATGCCGAAGAAGCGGACCGGCTCGAACTGTCGCTCGACATCATTGAGGCGCTTGCCGCGGACGACGCTTTGTTTGCCGGCGGCTGGGGCGGCTTCGGGTTGGCCGTCCAGGCCTACCAGAAGCGCGCGGCGCCATTGTGCGACTGGGCCGCCGACCTGGCGAGGGCGCATGGCCGCCGGTTCATGGTCCGACTGGTTAAGGGCGCCTACTGGGATACCGAGGTGAAGGCGGCGCAGGTCGCCGGCTTGCCAGACTATCCGGTCTTTACGCGCAAGATTGCAACCGACGTATCCTATATCGCCTGCGCCAGACGCCTGCTGGCAGCCACCGATGTCATTTACCCGGCGTTCGCCACCCACAACGCCAATACGATCGCCGCCGTCAAGGCGCTGGCGGAGGGAAGACCGTTCGAGTTCCAGCGGCTGCACGGCATGGGCGAGACGCTCTACGAGGAACTCGGGCGGCTGGAGCAGGCGATCGGCGACGCGCCGACGCCGGTGCGCATCTACGCGCCGGTCGGGAGCCACAAGGAATTGCTGGCCTATCTCGTCCGTCGGCTCCTCGAAAATGGCGCGAATTCGAGCTTCGTCAACCGGATCGCCGACGACCATCTTTCCCTGGACGATCTGGTCCGGGATCCGGTTGCCGAGCTTGCGGCGCTCAAACCGCGGCGCAACCCGAAGATTCCGTTGCCGAGCGAGATTTTCGGCGCCGCGCGCCGCAACAGCGCCGGCGTCGATCTGTCGGACCCGCTGGTTCGCGAGCCCCTTGCCGACCGGCTGAAAGCCCTCGAAAGCCGGCGCTGGACGGCCAGGCCGACGATCGGCGAGGGCGAGGGCAGGCCTGTTACCGCGCCGTTCGATCGCCGGATCGAAGTCGGCAACGTGTTCGAAGCGACCGCAGCCGAGGTCGACGCCATGGTTCGCGCCGGTCATGCCGCGCAGGCCGAATGGGACGCGCTGGGTGGCGAAGCCCGCGCCCGGCTGCTCGACCGCACCGCCGACCTCTATGAAGAGCATCGCGAGGAGTTGTTTTCGCTATGCATACGGGAGGCCGGGAAGACCTTGGTCGATGCGGTGCTCGAGGTGCGCGAGGCGGTCGACTTCCTGCGCTTTTACGCGTCCGAGGCGCGGCGGCAGTTCAGCCGTCCGATGTCACTGCCGGGTCCGACCGGAGAGCAGAACGAATTGCGCCTGCACGGGCGGGGCGTGTTCGCCGCTATCTCTCCGTGGAATTTCCCGCTGGCCATCTTCACTGGCCTCACGAGCGCACCGCTGGCGGCCGGCAACGCCGTCATCGCCAAGCCGGCCGGCCAGACGCCGCTGATCGGAGCGCTGGCCGTCGAGCTGATGCACCAGGCGGGTATCCCCAGGGAGATCGTCCAGCTTGCGCCGGGGTCCGGAAAGGTGGTTGGCGGAACCCTGACGGCGCATCCCTTGCTCGCCGGCGTCGTCTTCACCGGATCGACCGGCACTGCGCGAATGATCAACCGCACCCTGGCGGAGCGCGACGGCCCGATCATCCCTTTCATCGCCGAGACGGGCGGCCAGAACGCGATGATCGTCGACAGCTCCGCGCTTCCTGAACAGGTCACGCGCGATGTCCTGTCGTCGGCGTTCCAGAGCGCCGGGCAACGCTGCTCGGCGCTTCGGGTCCTGTTCCTGCAGGACGACGTCGCCGACGGCATGATCGAGATGATCGCCGGCGCCATGCAGGCGCTGACCGTTGGCGACCCACGCGAACTCACCACAGACGCCGGGCCGGTGATCGATGCGGCCGCCAAGAAGGCGCTCGACGACCACCTGAAATGGCTCGACAAGAATGCGAAGAAGATCGCCCGGCTCGAACTTCCGCCAGGCGCCGAGCATGGCAGTTTCGTTCCTCCGGCGATGTATGAGATCAAGTCGCTAAGCCAATTGAATGACGAGAATTTCGGCCCGATCCTTCATGTCGTCCGCTTCGCGGGCGATGAGCTTCCCAAGGTCGTGGAGGCGATCAATGCCACCGGTTACGGGCTGACGCTCGGCCTGCAGAGCCGGATCGACGCGACCCGCGACTATGTCGAGCAGCACGCCCGCGTCGGCAATTTCTACGTCAACCGCAATCAGATCGGCGCGGTGGTCGAAAGCCAGCCGTTCGGCGGCGAGGGCTTGAGCGGAACCGGCCCCAAGGCCGGCGGCCCGCATTATGTCGCCCGCTTCGCCACCGAGCGCGTCACCTGCATCGACACGACCGCGGCCGGCGGCAACGCCAGCCTGATGGCGTCGATCGAGGGCTAGCAGGCGTGGCCTGTCCCACTGCGGGACGGCCGGAATTCGCCACTGGAGCGCAGCCCTCGAACAATGGTTGATTGCGGTGCGGGGTGGTCCATCGGACACGAACGCGCCTCGCCGAAGCGGTCGGACCCCTCCGGGACCGGCCGCTTCGTATTTCGGCTATGGGAGAAATGGCTCCCCGGGCCTGATTCGAACAGGCGACCATTCGATTAACAGTCGAACGCTCTACCGCTGAGCTACCGGGGAGCAGCCCCAAGCGGGGCGCCGCGGCTAAATAGCGGACAGACCTTCAAACGCAAGGCCTCAGGTCAGGAATTGCTCCATGGCGATCCGCTCGTCGAGCGCATGTTCGGGGTCGAACAAAAGGGTCAGTTCGGAGGACCGATCGAGCGTGACATCGACCTGCGCCACGTCGCGCACCTCATATTGGTCGGCGACCGCCGATACGGGCCGGTTCTTCGCCTCCAGGATGCGGAAGGAGACGGCGGTGTCGTCGGGCAGGATCGCTCCGGACCAGCGGCGGGGGCGGAACGGGCTGATCGGGGTCAGCGCCAGCATTCGGGCGGCAAGCGGCAGGATCGGGCCCCGCGCCGACAGATTATAAGCGGTCGAGCCCGCCGGAGTCGCCACCAGCACGCCGTCGCAGGCCAGTTCGGGCAGAACGACCCGGCTGTTGACGCAAATCTCGATCTTGGCCGTTTGCCTGGTCTCGCGGAGCAGGGAGACTTCGTTGATCGCGGCATGCCGGTGGGTTTCGCCCGATACGGTCGTCGCCGCCATGGTCAGCGGCGCCACGCGGATTGGCTTGGCGTTGGCGAGGCGCTCGGCCAGCCGGTCGAGCCGCCATTCGTTCATCAGGAAGCCGACCGTCCCACGGTTCATTCCGAACACCGGCCGCGGCCGGCCATTTTCCAGCATATGGTGCAGGGTCTGGAGCATGAAGCCGTCGCCGCCCAGCGCGACCAGGGTTGCGGCACTGTCCTCGTCAGCCCACTGGTAGCGCCGCTGGAGCATCTTCGCCGCCGACTGCGCGACCTGCGTCGGAGAGGCGAGCAGGCCAATGCCGAGCGCCGCCAGGTCGACGGTTCCCGCTTTCGCGGCGCGGGGAGATTGGTCAGCGCTCAACAATGGCTCCTGGCCCGCGAACATACGGGATTTGAGGCCGAGCGCCACTGTCCCGATGTGGGGCGGGCCCGACTGCGGGGTGTCGACCGGTGGCAAGGCGCGTTAGCAGCCGGGGCATGTTGAACTGGCGACACATCTTCAATCGGGGGCAGCGGGCGTCGGACCATCCTGGTCCGGCGCCCGTTTCGCCGCGCCGCGACCCATTGCTTGAAGCCGTCATCGCCAGGGAACAGATCGGGCTGTTGTTCCAGCCGCAAATCGAGCCGGCCACCGGGCTCATCGCGGGCGCCGAGGCACTGGCGCGCTGGAATGGCGCTGCCTCGCCCGAGCAATTGTTCGCCCGGGCCGCAGCTGCCGGGCTGGGCGAGCGCCTGTCTCGACTCATTCAGCGCAAGGCCCTGCGCATGGCCGCCGCCTGGGAAGGCCCGCTCAAAAACCTTGGGGTATCCATCAACCTCTTGCCGGAAGACGTGTCGCGCACGGGTTATGAAGACTGGTTGCTCGAGGAAATGGACCGCGCGGGCGTCTGCCCCGACCGGGTCACCGTCGAAATTACCGAGAATGCGCTGATCGCCGATCGCGGCGGCGTCGCCGAACGGCTGAGCCGGCTTCGCGATGCGGGGGTCAGCATCGCCGTCGATGATTTCGGCACCGGCTACGCCAGTCTCGCTTATCTCATCTCGCTGCCGCTCGACACGCTGAAGATTGACCGCGGCCTCATCACCGACATCGTTGGCGGCAGCCGCGACCGGATCGTCGTCAAGGCGATGATCCAGATGGCGCGCGAGCTGGACCTCAAGGTGATCGTCGAGGGCGTCGAATGCACCGCCCAGCTAGCCCTGCTCGCCGAATGGGGCTGCGACCTTTACCAGGGGTTCCTGGGCAGCGCCGCGCTCGACGAAATGGAGCTGTCGCGATTTGTCGCGGCGTCTCACGCCGACGTCGCCGCCTGAAGTTTCCCTTAAGCATTGCTGCCGGCAATTGCTTCAGCGGCGGCCTCGTGCTTCGTTTAGCGCGATGGAGGTGAACATGCGCCACTTCATGCTGGCTGTCGCTGCAGCGTTAATGGTCTCGGCCTGCGGCGAGGCGATTGATCCGAAGCGGGAGTTTTCGCAGGAGGCGCTGGATGCGGCCCTCGCCGATCCGGCAAGGAAGATGCACCGGGATGCCGCCGATGCGCGCCGCAAGCCAGGCGAACTGATCGCCTTCGCCGGCGTGAAGCCCGGCGACAAGCTGCTCGATCTCATTCCGGGCGACGGCTACTGGACCCGCATCTTTTCGAAGATCGTCGGTCCCGAAGGGCGGGTCTACGCCGTCTGGCCGATCAATTATGGCCGCACCGCCACCGGCAATGTCGAAATGCTTCGAACGCTCGCCGCCGATCCCTATTACGGCAACATCGTCACCCAGGTTCAGCCGACCACAATCCTGACCTCGCGCGAGCCGCTCGACGTCGTCTGGACCTCGCAGAACTACCACGACTATCCCGCCGAATTCATGGGCAAGGCCGACCCGTCAGTGCTGAACGATGCGGCATTCCGAATCCTGAAACCCGGCGGCACCTATATCATTATCGACCATATGGCCGCGGCGGGGTCGGGGATGCGCGACACGGAGAAATTGCACCGGATCGATCCGGCAATCGTCAGGAGCCAGGTGGAAGCGGCGGGCTTCAGGTTCGCCGGCGAGAGCAAGGCGCTGCACAATCTCGCCGACCCGCTGACGGTCGCGGTGTTCGACCCGTCGATCCGCGGCCGCACCAGTCAGTTCGCCTACAAGTTCGTGAAACCCTAATCCTCCCCGGGACGGGGGAGGGTAGTTAAGCCGGCTCCAGCTCCCTGGCCGCCTCGCCCGCGGCCGCTACCCGGGCAAGGCCGCGCGACAGCTGCAGGGCGCCGGCCAACCGAGCCTCGGCGCTCGGCCAGTCCCGGCTCACTGCCAGCTTGCTGTCCGGCCGAAGCCTGGCGGTGCCTTTCAGCCGGTCGATGTAGGCGAGCAGTCCCGCCAGGTCCGGGAAGCCGTCCGGCGTGAAGGTGACGACCGCGCCCCTGGCGCCAATGTCCAGCTTGGCGATGCTCGCCTGGCGGCAAAGCAATTTGGTCTCGACGATCCGCAGCAGGTTCGCGGTTTCGTCGGGTAGCTTGCCGAACCGGTCGATCAGCTCGGCCGCGAACTCGTCGATCGCCCGCCGGTCCTCGAGGTCGCCCAGCCGCCGGTAGAGGCCCATGCGAAGGTCGAGATCGGGGACATAGGCCTCCGGGATCAGGATCGGCGCATCAACACTGATCTGCGGCGAATAGTCCTCGCGCCTCGGCACGCCCCCGGCTTTCTGCTCGACGATCGCGTCCTCGAGCATAGACTGGTAGAGTTCGAACCCGACTTCCTTGATATGTCCCGACTGCTCGTCACCCAGCAAATTGCCGGCGCCGCGAATATCGAGGTCGTGACTGGCCAGCTGGAAGCCGGCGCCAAGACTGTCGAGATTGGCCAGAACCTGCAGCCTTTTCTGCGCCGCCTCGGTGATCGACCGGTCGGCTGGCGTCGTCAGATAGGCATAGGCACGGGTCTTCGCCCGGCCGACGCGGCCGCGCAACTGGTAGAGCTGGGCGAGGCCGAACCGGTCCGCGCGATGCACGATCAGCGTGTTGGCGCTGGGGATGTCGAGCCCGCTTTCGATGATCGTCGTCGACAGCAGAACGTCATATTTGCGGTCGTAGAAGGCGCTCATCCGTTCCTCGACTTCGGATGCGCTCATCTGCCCGTGGGCGGTGACCGACTTCACTTCCGGCACTTCCGTGGCGATCCATTCCTCGGTGTCGGCCAGGTCGGCGATGCGCGGCACGACGAAGAAGCTCTGCCCGCCGCGATAATGTTCACGCAGCAGCGCCTCGCGGACCACGATTGGGTCCCATGGCGCGACGTAGGTGCGCACCGCCAGCCGGTCGATCGGTGGGGTCTGGATGACCGACAGTTCGCGGAGGCCCGACATGGCCATCTGCAAGGTGCGCGGGATCGGCGTTGCGGTCAGGGTGAGCACATGGACGTCGGCCTTAAGCGCCTTCAGCCGTTCCTTGTGGGCAACCCCGAAATGCTGCTCCTCGTCGACAATGACCAGGCCAAGCTTCTTGAAGCTGATGTTTTTCGCCAGGAGCGCGTGGGTGCCAATCACGATGTCGACCTGGCCAGCGGCGAGTCCTTCCTTCGTGCGCTTGATCTCGGCGGCCGGGACCAGCCGGGAAAGCCGCCCGACCTGGATCGGAAAGCCCTGCAACCGCTCGACGAAGTTGCTGTAATGCTGGCGTGCGAGCAGCGTGGTCGGACAGATCAAAGCCACCTGCCGCCCCGACATGGCCATGACGAAAGCGGCCCGGAGCGCCACTTCGGTCTTGCCGAACCCGACATCGCCGCACACCAGCCTGTCCATCGGCTTGCCGCTTTCCAGGTCGGCCAGAACCTCGGCAATGGCCCGTTCCTGGTCGTCAGTCTCCTCATAGGGGAAGCGGTCGACGAACTGTGGGAAGGCGTGCGGATCGGGCTCGGCGACGATCCCTGGCCGGGTCGCCCGGAGTGCCGCCGTCTTGATCAGCTCGCCGGCGATTTCGCGGATCCGCTCCTTCATGCGCGACTTCCGCCGCTGCCAGCCTTCGCCGCCCAGTCGATCGAGAGCGACGCCGTCGCTGTCGCTGCCGTAGCGGGTCAAAAGGTCGATATTCTCGACCGGCAGGTAAAGCCTGTTGCCGCCGCCATATTCGATGGCGACGCAATCATGCGGGCTGTTGCCGACCTTGATCGACGTCAGGCCCTCGTAGCGGCCGATGCCATGCTCGGAGTGAACGATGAGATCGCCCGGCGACAGGGTGGCCAGCTCGGACAGGAAGGCGGCGGCGCTCTTGCGCTTCTTGCGCCGCCGGACCAGCCGGTCGCCCAGCATGTCCTGCTCGGTCAGGACGGCGAGATCAGCGGTAGTGAAACCATGATCGAGCGGCAGGACAAGCAGCGCCGCATTCCCGCGTGACCCGAGCGCTTCCCGCCAACTGTCGGCTTGGGTTAACGATGCCAGTCCATGGTCGTCGAGCAGACCTTGGAGCCGATCGCGGGCACCCTTGCTGTAGTTCGCCAGGACGACCTTGCGGCCGTCCTTGTGCAGCTTCTTCACATGCGCCGTGACGGCTTCGTAGATATTGGACTGCTGCGTCCGCTCAGGCGTGAAATCGCGTGCCGGTTCAACCCCGAAATCAATCACCCGGACGCTGTCGGGTTGGGAGAAAGGCGAGGTCCGGTGGATCGGCCGGCCCGCGACCTCGCTTTCCCATTCCGCCTTCGGCAAATAGAGTTCGTCCGGCTCAAGCGGCCGATAGCTGCCTGCCTCGGCCACCATCGCCCGGGTCCGGTTGGAGTGATAGTCGGCGATCGATTCCCATCGTGCCTCCAGGGCTCCGTCGGCGCTGGCGTCGCGGACAACGACGTCATCCTCGCCGAGATGATCGAACAGGGTCGTCAGCCGCTCCTCGAGCAACGGCAGCCAATGTTCCATGCCGGTCATCCGGCGGCCTTCGGACAACGCCTGGTAAAGCGGGTCGCCGGTCGCCGTTGCCCCGAACCGCTCGCGATAGCGGGAACGGAACCGCTTGATCGATTCTTCGTCGAGCAAGGCTTCCGACGCCGGCAGCAGCGTGAACGCCTTCGTCTTGTCGGTCGACCGCTGGTCGGCCGGGTCGAAGCGTCGCATGGTCTCGATTTCATCGCCGAAGAAGTCGAGCCGGAGGCCGCTTTCACTGCCGGCGGGGAACAGGTCGATCAGCGATCCGCGCACCGCATATTCCCCGGCTTCGGCGACCGAATCGACCCGTTGATAGCCAAGGTCGCCGAGCAGCCGGATCAGCTTGTCCCGGTCGATCCGCTCGCCCGCGGCAATCCGCCGGGTCAACTGACGAATCCGGAACGGGCTGAGCGTCCGTTGCGTGGCTGCATTGGCGGTCGCGACCAGCAGTTGCGGTGCGGCTTGAGGCTGTTGCAGCGCGTTGAGGGTGGTCAACCTCTCGGCCATCACTCGCAGTGCCGGCGACGCCCGGTCGTAGGGCAGGGCATCCCAGGCCGGCAGAGTCAGCACCTCGATTTCGGGCGCGAACATCGGAACGGTTTCGGCCAGCGCCCGCATCGCCATTTCGTCGGCGGCGATGATCACCGTCCGCCCGCCCGAGCCCGAGCCGTGGACCGCGCGCGACAGGTCGGCGGCCAGCAGCGGCAGGAACCCCGCGGGAACACCCGCCAAGGTCAGGGGCTCGTCAGCCTTGAGGATTCGCGGCAGCGGCTCGCTCATCGCGCCACGGGCAGATAATCGAGCTTCTGCAACGCCTGAATCATTGATCCGAGGTAGCGCTCCGGCACTTGGCAGGTTCCATGCGCCCAGGCGAGGATGTCGACATCCTGCTCGTCAAGCATCGCTTCGAACTGGGCGCGCTCCCGCTCATCCCACGCCTGGTGGCGGGCGTCGAAGAACGCGCCGACCAGCAGGTCGGCCTCGCGGATGCCGCGGTGATGCGCCCGCCATCGCAGGCGCTTCAAGTCCGGATCGCTGTGCATCGTCGTCCAAATACCGATCGGCCGGCAGCGATTTGAAGCGCAGCCGGCTGCCAGGGGTGAGCTGGCCATTTAGGGCGCGCA
This sequence comes from Sphingomicrobium sp., assembly GCA_035699505.1. Taxonomy (GTDB): domain Bacteria; phylum Pseudomonadota; class Alphaproteobacteria; order Sphingomonadales; family Sphingomonadaceae; genus Sphingomicrobium. The sequence continues at coordinate 12,122 of DASSPS010000031.1, forward strand.
CACAGCCATGTGAAGGGCGCTCCGGATTGACCCGGCCGGCATAGCCGTTAGGCCTTGACCCGATCCTCGGGAGGTTCGCCATGCCCTCAATCCAAAGCCGTTTCACCATTCCGCTGCTGACCGCGGTCTTGCTGTCGGTTCCAACCTCCGGCGTTGCCCAGCGTTCGCAGAAGCCCGTCCTCCACGGCCGGCACTGGGTTGCCATCACCGGCAAGCCGGTCGCCGCCACGGCGGGCGCGATGATGTACCAGAAGGGGGGCAATGCGGTTGACGCGGCGGCGGCGATGCTGGCGGCGACATCTACCATGTGGGACGTGCTGTCCTGGGGCGGCGAGACCCAGGCGCTGATCTACAATCCGAAGACTGGCAAGGTGATCGGCATCAACGCGCTGGGCGTCGCCCCGACCGGCGCCACCGCTCAATATTACCGCGCCAAGGGAATGGATTATCCGCCCGAACATGGGCCCCTGGCGGCGGTCACGCCTGGAACACCGGGCGGGCTGATGGTCATGCTTGCCGAATATGGCAAGCTCAGCCTCGCGGACGTGCTGGCGCCTGCGATCGAGATGGCCGATGGTTACGCGATCGAAAAGGGCACGGCCGACCGGATCGAAGCGGATAAGGCGCTCATCAAGCAATGGCCCTATTCCAGGGCCGTCTTCCTGACTCATCCAGGCGAAGCGCGTGAAGCGCCGGTCCCCGGCGAGATTTTCCGCCAGCCCGACCTTGCGGCGACGCTTCGCAAGCTGGTCGAGACCGAGCGCGCCGCGCTTGCCGGCGGCAAGACGCGCAGCGACGCGATCATGGCCGCCTATGACCGTTTCTACCGGGGAGACATTGCCGAGGAGCTGGTCCGCTCGACCCGCGAGCAGGGCGGCCTGTTCACCATGGCCGACCTCGCCAACTGGCGGGTTCGGATCGAGGAGCCGGTCAGCGTCAACTACAAGGGCATCGAGGTCTATAAATTGCGCGAATGGACGCAGGGCCCGGCCATGCTCCAGGCCCTGAACATCCTCGAACCGTTCGACCTTAAGGGCATGGGCTTCAACAGTCCGCGCTACATCCACACGCTCTATCAGGCGATGAACCTCGCCTTCGCGGATCGCGATTTCTACTATGGTGACATCTATTCAGGGCCGGTCGAGCCGATTCGCGGTCTGCTGTCGAAGGAATATGCCCGGGATCGCGCCAAACTGATCCGGGCCGATCGCAACGACCCGACGATAGGTCCGGGCGATCCCTATCCTTATCAGGGCGCGCGCAATCCGTTTCCCGCGCTGCTCAAGAATTGGCACCGCACTGGCAGCCAGCAGAAGGAAAGGTCGGCGCCGCCGCTATCCTCGGTCAAATTCAAGGAGACGTTCCGCGCCGGAACGACGTCGATCGAGGCGGCGGATGCCGAAGGCTGGGTGGTGTCGGTCACGCCGAGCGGAGGCTGGGTTCCCGCAGTGATCGCCGGCCGGACCGGTGTCGGCTTGAGTCAGCGGGCGCAGAGCTT
>DASSPS010000032.1:0-5600 GCA_035699505.1 Sphingomicrobium sp.
CGCACCGAGGCGATCCGCCAGCAGATCGAGAACACCACCAGCGACTATGACCGCGAGAAGCTCCAGGAGCGTCTCGCCAAGCTCGCCGGCGGCGTTGCCGTGATCAAGGTCGGCGGCGCGTCCGAAGTCGAGGTCAAGGAGCGCAAGGACCGCGTCGACGATGCGCTCCACGCCACCCGCGCCGCGGTCGAGGAAGGAATCGTCCCCGGCGGCGGCACCGCGCTGCTCTACGCCACCAAGGCCCTCGACGGCCTCAAGGGCGCCAATGACGACCAGACCCGCGGCATCGATATCGTCCGCAAGGCGCTCTACTCGCCGGTCCGGCAGATTGCGTCCAACGCCGGCCATGACGGCGCGGTGATCTCCGGCAAGCTGCTCGAGGGCGACGATCCGACGATGGGCTTCAACGCCCAGACCGAGGTTTACGAAAACCTCGTCGCCGCCGGCGTGATCGACCCGACCAAGGTCGTTCGCACCGCGCTCCAGGACGCGGCCTCGGTCGCCGGCCTGCTCATCACCACCGAAGCGGCGGTGAGCGAGATGCCGGAAGACAAGCCGGCGATGCCGATGGGCGGCGGCGGCATGGGCGGCATGGGCGGAATGGACTTCTAAGCTTGAAGCGGCCTGACCCAGCGAAGCGATTGGATGGCAATCGTTAACTGGGACAGGACTCGCGAAATGCCGGCCGACCTGCAGCGAAGCTGACAGGATCGACGTCACGGGGTTCACTCCCGTGACGGCCAGCGCCAACCCTGAAGAAAGAACAAGGGCCGGGGGAGCGATCCTCCGGCCCTTTTCGTTGGTGCCCGACAATGAGCCTGCATTGGACAACGATTCTGCCCGCGCTTCTGATCGGCGGCTGCGTCCAGCCGGCCCGGCTGCCGATCGTCGTTCCGGCTCCGGCTGCCGCCGTGCCCCTGGCGGCCCCTGTCGCTGCGCCGGAGGTCGTCACCCTGCCGGGCGCCATTTGCGAGCAGGCGCGCACCGCTCAGACGATCCTTCGCGTCCAACTCGCCGCCAGCCGGCTGATCGAGCGGGTTCAGGCCGATCCCGCTTATGGCGGCGCCTGGTACCAGCATGCGCCCTGCTACCGGCTCGTCCTCGGTTTCACCGACGGCCAGCCGCGGCAGTGGGTGATCGACGCCGCCGATGCCGAGTTGCGGCCCTACGTCGCGTTTGGCCGGACCAGATTCTCACAGGCCGAACGCGAGCAGGCGCGGCCGCTGATCATGGCCGCCCTGGCCGCGGCCGGCGCGCGGTTGGAGGTCTTCGTCGTCTCGCTCGACCCCGAAGGGTTCATGGTCGGAGTCCCGGCCGAAGCCGACGCCCGGATCGCGCGGCGGGCGATCCCCGAACGCTATCGTCCCATCACCCGAGTGGAAGTGGGAAATTTCGCGCCGATACCGGAGCGGGCGCGGGAGTCGTCGCCCGACGCCGACGTGCTCCGGCAACCGCAGCTGACGATGAACCAGGTCGCAGAACTCCAGCTTCAGGTCATCCCGCTGGGCCAGGCGGTGCGGCAAATGCCGGGCTTCAGCGACCTATACATCGAGCATGAGCCGACCTGGCACGTCGTTGTCGCCTTCACCGCGCCGCCGCCGTCGCGCCAGGCGATCGTCAGGCTGGCGCCGCCGGCGATCCGGGACCGCATCGTCGTGCGCACCGCCAGGCGCACCCGGGCCGAAATTGAAACCGCGCTGGATGAACTTGCTTCCGCGCTTCGCGCGACCGGTCTCAACTGGGGCGGCGGTTATGATGTGAAGACCCAGCGCTTCAAAATCAAAGTCGCGTCGGAATTGCAGGTGGAGCAAGTACGCTCGGCCATTCCGTCGGCGCTACGGGGGGATGTCGACGTTACCGTCGGGCCGCTTCCGGTCCCCGAGTGAGCGTTCCCGCCTTCGAACTGCCAACCATCGCGCCTGCCAATGTTCAGCCCGCCAGCCGGCGGATCAGCTCGACGGTGATCGGCACCTGGCCGTGGAAGCCCTCGATCAGCTCTTTCTCGTCGAGGCCATGGGCGCCATATTTTTCGCCCAATATCCCCCAGCTTCCGCCTACGCCGTAAACCGGGATGCCGACCTTGCGCAGATACGAACCGTCGGTCGCGCCGGCCGACTGGTAGGGGACGATCGGCGCATTGGGGAAGCGCGTCCCCACCGCGGCGCGATAGGCCTGCGTGATGTCCTCGCGAAGCGGCGACGGGTCGGTCTCCGGCGTTGAATTCTCTTCCCACGTCGTCACCGTCACGTCCGGTCCGGCAAGCTGCTGCAGCTGCTGCCGGACGGTCTCGATCTTCACCCCCGGGAAGATCCGGCAGTTGACGTTGGCCTCCGCCCGCTGCGGCAGCGCGTTGGGCGCATGGCCGCCCGACAGCATCGTCGTGACGCAGCGCGTCCGGGTCCCGCCAAGGTCGTTGGCCTCGAGCAGGTCGGCGAATTCCCGGTCCTTGGGATTGGCCAGGAACTGCTTGATCAATTCTCCGTAAAGACCCTTGTCGTTGGCCGCGATCCGTTCGTACTGCGCCCGCGTCGCGGCGTTGATCATCGGCTCGAAGCGATGTCTCTCGATGGCCGTGATCGCCCCCGCCAGCGCGGCGATGGCATTGTCCGGCCGCGGCGCCGAACTATGGCCGCCGCGGTTGGTGGCGACCAGCTTGTAGTCGGCATAGGTCTTCTCGGCGATCTGCAGATACCAGGCGTCGACCCGGCCGTCGCGATAGACGGCGCCGCCGCCGCCATCGAAGTTGAGCGCATATTCGGAATCGATGAGGTCGCGCCATTCGGTCGACGCGCGCCGGACCGAGTTCATCTTGGTTTCTTCGTCGCCGGTGAACAGGACGATGATGTCGCGGGTCGGCTGGAAGCCCTGGCGCCTCAGCTCCTGCAGGGCCAGGACGACGCCGGTCAGCTGGCTCTTGTTGTCGTTGGCGCCGCGGCCGAGATAATGGCCATTCTCCTCGCGGAACTCGAATGGCGGGTTCTTCCAATCGCTCGCCTTGGCCTCGACCACGTCCATGTGCGCCAGCAACATGATCGGCTTTTTCCCGCTCGGCCGCGCCGCGGGCCAGCGGGCGATCAGGGTCTGAGTGCCGTCATGGTCCTTGACCACGACATTGGTGATGCCCGCCTTGCGGAACTCGGCCGTCAGCAGGGCGGTCATCCGCTTGAATTCGGCGGTGCGCCCCTCGACGGTCGGGATTTCGACGATTTTCTTGAACAATGCCCGCTCCTCGGCCCGCCGGGCGGGGTCGGCGGTTGTCTGGGCAACAGCGGCCGTGGATGCTGCAAGGATCGACGCGGCAAGGATCAAGCGCATGAGTTTATTCCTCTTTTTGGGGTAGATTAAGCGGCGCCATGCCCCTCGGCAAGATAGTCAGCGCTGCGCATTTCCTCGAGCCGGCTGACCGTGCGCTGGAATTCGAAGCTGCCGTCGCCGGCCGGGTAAAGCCCTGCCGGTTCGGCGTCGGCCGCCGCCAGCAATTTCACCCGATGCTCGTAAAGCAGGTCGATCAGGGTCACGAACCGGGCCGCCTCGTTGCGCTGCTCGCGGGTCATCACCGGAATGCCGACCAGGATGACGGTGTGAAAGCGCTGGGCGACGGCGAGATAGTCCGCAGCGCCCCGCGCCTCGCCGCACAGGCGCTTGAAGGAAAAGACCGCCACGCCCTTCAGGCTCTTGGGGACGTGCAGGGTCCGCCCGCCGGCCACCGGCAGTTCCTCGCTCGGCACCCTGGCCCGGTCTTCGACCGGATAATCGGTGAGCTTGAAGAAGGCCTCGCTCAGCGCCGCCGTCGCCGCCGGTCCGTTCGGCACGTGCCAGGTCTCGACGCCCTCCAGCCGGTCGAGCCGATAGTCGGTCGGACCGTCAACCGCGACCACGTCGAAGCGCCGCTCGATCAGGGCGATGAAGGGCAGGAACAGCTCCCTGTTGAGCCCGTCCTTGTAGAGGTCCAGCGGCGGCCGGTTGGACGTGGCGATGATTTTGACCCGGCGCTCGACCAGTTTCTCGAACAGGCGCGACAGGATCATCGCGTCGGGCGGGTTGTTGACCACCATCTCGTCGAACGCCAGCAGCCGCGCCTCCGCCGCGATCGTGTCGGCGACGGCGTCCAGCGGGTCGCCGTCCTCGCTCGCCCGAGCCTCGCGCAGCCGGCCGTGCGTCTCCAGCATGAAGGCATGGAAATGGACCCGCCGCTTGGGCTCCACGGCGGTGCTCTCGAAACCCAGGTCCATCAGCATCGATTTGCCCCGGCCGACCCCGCCCCACAGATAGACGCCCGCCGGGCCGTCGCCGTTGCGCTTGAACAATTTGCCCAGCAGGCCGCCATTGCCGCTGAGCGCCGCAGCCAGGCCGTCGAGCGCCGCGGCGGCGCGCGCCTGCGCCTGGTCCGGCCGAAGTTCTCCGGCCGCGACCAGCCTGTCATACGCCTCGCGGACGGCGCCGGTCATGCCGGCGCGTTGGGCTCTCGGATGCGCGCCAGGGTGCCGGTGAAGCTGTAGCGGGCCTCCCCGTCCTGCCGGACCACCCCTTGCAGGAAGACATGGCCCCTGGTCTGCCTGACCAGCTCGACGTGCGCGTCGAGCGGCTTGCCCGCCTGCCCCCGGCTGAGGAAATGGGTGGTGAGGTCGAGGGTGACATAATGCCCCTGGGTCATGCCGGCGCAGCGGCCGCCGGCGAACAGGGCCATGTCGATGAAGCTCATCACCGCGCCGCCGTGGATCGACCCGCCCATGTTCATATGCGCTTGCGTAGGGAACATTCGGGCGATGCCCTTGCCGGGCCCGTCGGGCCTGAACAGCAGCCGCCCGGTCGCCCCGGCGAACGATCCGCGCGGGAAATCGCCCCAGCTGTACCAGCCCGGATTGTCGGCGTCCGGCTGCGCGCCGGCCGGGGTCTCGACGTCCTCGAGCCCTTCCCCGCCCAGCGTATGACCGTCCTGGCTCACGAGCAGCGTCTCCTCACGCTGCTCGTTCGGCGATCAGTTTCTTGGTCTCGGCGATCGCCTTGGCCGGGTTCAGGCCCTTGGGGCAGGCGTTGGTGCAGTTCATGATCGTGTGGCAACGGTAAAGCCGGAACGGATCCTCCAGCTCGTCGAGCCGCTCGCCGGTCGCCTCGTCTCTGCTGTCGACGATGAAGCGATAGGCCTGGAGCAGGATCGCGGGGCCCAGGAAGCGGTCGGCGTTCCACCAATAGCTCGGGCAGCTGGTCGAGCAGCAGAAGCACAATATGCATTCGTACAGGCCGTCGAGCTTGGCCCGGTCGGCCGGCGACTGCAGCCTCTCCTTCGCCGACGGCGCCGGCGACGCCGATTTCAGCCACGGCTGGATCGACGCATATTGGGCGTAGGCGTGGCTGAGGTCGGGGACCAGGTCCTTGACCACGTCCATGTGCGGCAGCGGGGTGATCTTCACCCTGCCCTTCAGCGCCGAGATCGGAGTCGTGCAGGCCAGCCCGTTGCGCCCGCCCATGTTCATCGAGCAGGACCCGCAAATCCCCTCCCGGCAGGATCGGCGGAAGGTCAGGGTCGGGTCGATCTCGCTCTTGATCTTGATCAGCGCGTCGAGGACCATCGGCCCGCATTTGTCGAGGTCGATCGTGTA
>DASSPS010000033.1:0-18920 GCA_035699505.1 Sphingomicrobium sp.
CGCCGAGGTCCATCATGAAATAATCGGGACGGCCTTGGGCATCGAAATGCACCGCGCGTCCCCACTCGGACGGCGAGTCGCCGCCGCTGGCGTTGTTGAGGCCGTTCGAGCGCGACTGCCCCGGGCCCAGCGCCTGGAACGCGCTGTGAGAATGGCTGTACATGCTCGCCAGCTGCTCATAGTCGTGGCCGTTGGGCGTTTCATTGCCGAGCGGCTGGTTGGTGTAGTCCATGCAACTCTGCGAACCGGCCGGCTGCTCGACGTCCGCATTGTTGAAATCCTCGTCCTGGTGGCCGAGGCCGTAATCGTGCCCGATCTCCTGGCAGGCGACGAGCGCCCGCCATTCGGGCTTGTTGTAAGTCGCGGTGTTGAAATAGCTGTCGTTGAGCTTGGTGATGCCCTGGGCGATGTGGCCGCCCGACAGCCAGATCTGCGCGATCCCGAGCCAGCCGGTAAAGCCGTACTTGGCATTGCAGACCAGGATCTTGCCGGACTGGGCCTTGCAGGTTTTTGGGTTGAGTCCGGAAGCCGTCGGCCCCGGCGATTCGATATAGTCGGTGTAGGTCTGGTCGGGGTCGTTGCCGTTCCAGTCGCCGACCGCGTTGGTGACGTACGTCCCCCACTTGGCCTGGTCGATGGCAGTGATGACCGGCGGCGAAATCACGGAACTGGTCCGTTGCCAGTGATAGGTGCTCCAGCTGTGCGAAGCGATGGCCGGCGCGGCGATCGCCGCGGCAGCGACAGCGGCCAAGGCCGCGACTCGAACATTGGTCTTCATGATGTAAATTCCCCCTGTGGGAGCCCAAGCGGCGCCAAGCTGTCACAACTGCGGCCAACGCGCAAGCATCGGATTAACCCAATTAATCTCCAGGCGGGACATCATGGGATTGGCCGCTGGCCAGAGGCGGCCCGGAGGATGCACAATCGCGGCCTGTCTGACGAAGAGTTCCCCGGCGGCTTAGGGCCGCTGCCGTTGAAGAAAGAGTCCTGTCCCCCGAGAGCCATGGAGCAAGCGAGTGTCGGTGTCTATTCGCCCCGGGCGGCCCGCCTATGACCACGCAAGATATGCCGCGGCGGCGGCGATCCTTCTCCTCGTGCTTTTCACCGGTTCGATTGCGTTCTCCCACGAACGATTCAACCTCTACACGCGCTACATCTTCCTGACCCAGGATGCTTGGCTCGCGCCATTTTTTGCCGCCGCCTGCCTTTTCCGTGCTCGTCCGGCCGGCCGGGAACGGCTGCTTACGGAGCAGCGAGAGCGGCGCTCCATGTGGCTCTTGCTGGCGCTGCTGGTGTTGATCTGCTGGGTCGGCCGCTTCCTGGTGTTCGGCGATTTCGACGCGACCCCGGACGAGCGCATGGCCGCGTTCGATGCCGCCATCTTCCGCGGCGGCGCCCTGGTCTGGCCGATCCCGTCCGAATGGCGATCGCTCGCGAATGCGCTCAACCGCAATTTCATGCTTCCGATTGGAAGCGCCGAAGCCTGGATCTCCGCATATTTGCCGGTGAATGCGGCCTTTCACGCGGTCGTCGGCAAAGCGATGGACGAGGACCTTACCGCTCCATTGCTGGTCGCCGCCGGAGCCTGGTGCCTGTGGCGCATATCGCTCCGGCTGTGGCCGGATTCGCTTTCCGCCCGCATCGCCACCGTCGCTTTCTACGCCGGCTCATCGCAGGTCCTGATCACCGGCATGACCAAGTTCGCGATGAGCGCGCACCTGGCGCTCAATCTCTGCTGGCTGACGCTGTTCCTCCGCGGCGACCGCCGCTCGCACGCGCTGGCGATGCTCGTCGGGTTTCTCGCCACGGGCGTCCATCAGCCGCTGTTCCACCCATTGTTCGCGGCTCCGTTTCTCGCGCTTCTCGGTGGCAGGCGGCAATGGAGGCTGCTGGGCGCGTACCTATTTGCCTATGCCTGCATCGGTGCATTCTGGCTCGCCTGGCCAACCCTGGTGAGCTCGATGGGCACCGGGCCCGTGGTCCCGATCGAGTCCAGTTCGGGAATCGGCTATCTTGAGCGATTGATCGCAACCGTGAAAGGCGTCGACCTCGAAGGCGCGTGGTTGACCGGCGCCAACCTGGTTCGGTTCATCACCTGGCAACACCCGCTTCTCGCCCCGGTCGCCCTGTTCGGCGCATGGGCCGCGTGGCGAGGCGAGCCCTTCGTGCGGGCGCTTGTCGTCAGCTTTGCGCTGCCGATCCTGATATTCTGGATCCTGCTGCCCTGGCAAGGTAGCGGCTGGGGCTACCGCTATCTTCACCCGGTGCTCGGCAATGCTTTCCTGCTCGGCGGATGGGGCTGGCACATGCTCGAGCGCAGCCACAAGGACCTGTGGCGACCGCTGCTGTGGACGAGCGCCGCCTCATTGCTGTTGCTGCTTCCGGTGCATGGGTGGCTGGCGCACCAAATCATTCGCCCAATTGCGCAAGCGGATGCCAGGATAGACGCGATCGCCGCGGACGTGGTGATCGTGGACACGCAATTCCACGAGGTTTTCGTGCACAATCGGCACGACCTTTCCAACCGTCCGATCCGGCTGATGAGTGCCCAAGTCCAGCCGCACCAGATTGACCGACTCTGCCGCCGACGCTCGATCGCATTCGTCGACCCGCCTGCCCCGGGAGAGCCGTCCGGGCGGCAGCGTGCGCTCGAATCGGCCGCGGGGCGTGCCGGCTGCGCCGCGTCCACGGTACGGGTGCCGATCGCCGACCATTTGTTGCGCGGCCGGTAGAGGGTCACGGCGCCGCTTGACGGCTGTGCGGCCCGGCGAGGGCGTCGGGCCGCCCGCCGCCCCCCGGGGGATCCGCAGTGCAAGCTCGCCGCCGCTGATTCTTCCTTTGTTTTCAATAGGAAGCGACAGTCGGCGAAGTGCAGGCCGGGTCATTGACAGGCATGCCGTGGCAGCGCAGAGCCTGCAATGGCCGCTGGGCGATTTTAGTCAACGAATCTACGATTGGAGCAGTGGTGGAAGGACTTCGGGCGCTGCTCAGGGATGGATCTGCCGCGTCAGCAGCCGAATATGCGGTCATTCTCGCAATTGTCGGAACCGGAATCATCCTGGCTGCGATCTTCCTCGGCGAGGCCGTCACCGGGTCGCTGAGCGACGCAAGCGGCTGCATCGGCTCGGACGGTTCGAATTGTTAGCGCCTCGAGGATCCGGCCCGGCATCACCGAAACTCCGCGGCTTCAAGGCCCTGCGCCGCTACAGCCCGCCCGCCCGTGAGACGGTCGAGGTCAGGCGAGGTAGGTTTCCCAGGTTTTCCACCACGTCGCGGCAATGCTGAACAGGCCGAGCGCCACCAGCCAATGTCGCGCCGGAATTCGAAGGAACGCCCGGCCGGCGGCGGGAATCGACAGCAGGAACAACGGTATCAACGGGTAAAGATAGCGCCCCTGGAACCCGTCGATTACCGGCGCTCGATACCGCGTCCACTGGAGGTAAAGCAGCGCCAGAATGACGAGGATGGTCGCCGCCGCGAGGGCCAGTGCGAACGTCCGGGTCCGCCAATTGGACAGCGGGCCTGCCGGGATCGGGCGGCCCGAGAAGGTCACGCCCGCCAGGAGAGCCCCCGCGACCGGGTAAAAAGGCAGCGGCAGCGTCACCGGCGGGCCGAACACCCCGAAAAACTCCAGAATGGCCTTGGGGACGAGCGGAGTCGCGAAAACCGTCGCCAGCACGATCCGCAAATAGGCCAGCGGATCGGAGATGACGAACTGCAGCTGGTCGCCGGGGCGCACGATCCCGGACCAGGTGCGATATTGCGCGACATTGTCGAAGTAGCTCAACTTCAGGGCGATCATCCACGCGGCGCTGGCCACGATGCCGGGCGCACAGACGAGCAGGCAGGCGAGGGCCTTGGCCCGCACCGAGCCGAAGCGGCTTGCGGGAATGGCAAGCGAGAGCAGCGGAAGAAGCAGGTAGGCGCTCTTGCATTGGGCGAGGATGAACGCAGCGGCCGCCAGCACCGCCAGGGTCCGGCGCGCAATGCGTCCGGAAGCCGCGATTTCCCTGATCACGAGAGCGAGAAACAGGAAGGCGAGCCCGACCGTGAACTGGTCGGCGTCGAGGGTGCTGCGCGTGAACAGGACCGGCGGCAGGAGCGCGACCGCCGCAAGCGCATGCCTGTGGACCGGGATCGTTCGGATCGCGAGGAAGGTCAGCGCGATCCCCGCCAGAAGGCCCGCGATTCGACCGCTGTAGAACAGGGCGAGCGGGGAAAGGCCGAGCAACCGGCCGAGCGCGATCGCGGCGCTCTGCGGAAGGTAGGAAATCGGGTGCATCACCGCGATCGGATTCGGCCGCACGACCCTGGGTTCGTCCGCCCTCAACGGTATCGACGCCATCCTGTCGAAATCGGCGCGCGAGTAGGAATAAGGCGGGTTCCTGCCTTCTCGGAATTTTTCGCGACTGGCCTCAAGGAACTCCGCAATGCCGCCGGGCAAGGGGGCCGGGCCGACCAGCAGATGAGCGGACGCCGTGCTTGCGGCCCGATGGAAATTGTACCGTTCATTGCCGCCGCCGACCGGCGGGATCAGGCCGGTCAGGACGATTCCGCCAACCAGCGCGAGGATCGCGAACAACCACTCCGGCGAGCGCCGGCGCGACCCGATCTCCGCGCCCTCGTCAGGCGGGCGCATGAACGGAACCGGCCGGGCCCGCCCGCCGGCTCTGTTCGGCATGAAGCGCCCACAGGCACAGCAAGGCGGCGATGGGGATCGGGTTCGGACCCGGGTAGAAGCCGATATAGGTGACGACCGGAAGCAGGCAGCAGAGCCAGGCGACGGCAACGACCACCGGCCCCCGCTCCCGGACGACGAGCCACCCCATGGGGACGATCAACAGCAAGGCATCATAAGTGAACAGGTAGGGCGGGACGAGGAGGATGGCGGCCGCGAGCACCGGCACGCGCAGCTCGCTTCTCCTGATCCACGCCCTCCACACGAGGGCCGTGGCGCCCAGCGCCACGATCGCGTGGATGATCAAGGCGGGCTGCTGCGGCACGCCGAGGTGGCGCGCGAACGCGAAGACGCTGGCGAGCTCGTTCCATGGCCAGCGGCTGGTGGCCATCGCCTGCGCATAGACCGGCACGATGTCGAAGAAGCCGCGGTAGGTTTCCATTCCGAAAATCAGCAATGCGATCGACAGAAGTGCAATCGACGACGCGGCTGCTCCCGCGATTGCGCGCCACTCGCGGCCGGCCAGCAGGGCTATTGGCAGAAGCACCGCCAACTGCGGCTTGATGACCAGCAGGCCCAGGATTGCGCCTCCGAGCAATGGCTGCCGCTCGAGAGTCCGCATTCCGGCGACGAACATGGCCGTGGTCAGGAAGCCGTTTTGTCCGATCAGGGCATTGGCCAGCGCCTGCGGGTGGGCCAGCCGGTAGGCCAGGGGCGCGACGCCCCGCGAGACCAGCAGGTACAGGCCGACGGTGCTTGCAACCCACAGCGCGAACGCCAGCCAGTAAGGGGCCAGCCCGAGCGGGAGCAGGAGCAGCAGGAACGGCGGCGGGTAGGGAAAGGGCAGCAGCCCCTCGGGGTCGGCGATGCTCAGCTCGAGCGCCCGATGCACCGTGATGTCATAGGCAAGGGCGGGCGTTGCGTCGGCGGCGAGCCTTGCCGCTGCCCAGTAGCTGAGGAAGTCCGAGGCCTTCTGGTCGGTGAAGACGATCACCCAGGTCCAGGCCACGATGATCACGAAGACGATCGCATAGCCAACCGCGACCGTCCGGTGCCAGCGGAACTGCGTCGGCTCGCTCAAGACCGGTATGCCGGCCGCAGCAGCGCCGCCGCGCGCGGGATCGCATCGGTGGTTGCCGCGGGGATGACCCAAGACCGCATTGCCCCTCCCTGGCATTGGCCGCCGCGACAGTGACGGACCGCCGGCAAAAATCAATGAGCCCGTCACATCGACCGTCACGGACTCTCCGTCAGATCGGTGGGTCGTCGAGCGCAGCGAGCAATGGGCGCCGGCCGGGGGGTGATCCGATGAACGGGCCCGTGCCGACTCGGCGAATCGGGAGCCGATCGACGGCATATCGGCGGTTCACGCCACTCGCCCTGGCCTGTCCAGCGAGTGGCGAACGTGCGACATTTGCGTCCGAAAACGGGACGGAACCCTGGCCGGCCGGACCGGCTTCGACTGGGTTGGCGAAGTAATTATCGCGGGTTTTTCAATGACTTCCCAACCCAAGGTTTCAACCGCGGTCGTAAACGTTCCATGAATCGATATCGTTGACAAATCGTTAATCCGAGCGCAGCCCTTTAGTCGCTGAGCGGCTCGGGGGCGGTTCAAGCGTGCACCATTTCAAGGACTTAATGTTCCGGGAGTGGGCGCATGGCGACACTCTCTTCTTCCGAACTTCGCGAGGCGAAATCCCGGATCAGCTCCGGGATGATTGCACTATGGAAGGACGTGACATGAAGACTTTCATCAACCTGATGCGGGACGAGTCCGGCGCTTCGGCGGCGGAATATGCCCTGATCCTGGCGATCGTCGGCACCGCCATTGCGCTCGCCGCGATTTTCCTGGGCGACACCATCGCGACCGCGATGAGCGAGTCGGCGCAGTGCATCAGCACTGACGGCGTGACTTGCAACTAATCGGCAACGCCACGTGGGGTGGCTGCAGCAGCGGCCACCCCACTATTCTACTGGCTCAAAGCGTGGCATTATCCATTTGAACTAGCGGCGGGGGACGCCAAGACATGAGACGGCAGACGCTAATCGCGCTCGGGATTGCAATGGTCCTGGGCATATTGGCCGTATATCTGGCCAACGTCTATCTCGCCCGGACGGAAGCGCGGGCCGACACGGCGCAGGCCGGAATGGCCAAGGTCGCGGTCGCCGCCGTGCCGCTCGACTATGGGACGCCGCTGACGCCCGACAAGGTGAAGTTCGTCGATTATCCGGCCGGCAGCCTGCCGCCCGGGACTTTCCGTAATTGGAACCAGCTGGCTCCTGGCGGCAAGCAGCGGGTGGTCCTTCGGCCAATCGCGATGAACGAGCCGATCCTCGACTCCAAGCTGGCCGGCGAAGGCCAGGGCGCGTCGATCGCCTACCTTCTGCCCGACGGCATGCGCGCCGCGGCGGTCCGCATCAACGACGTCTCAGGAGTCGCGGGCTTCATCCAGCCCAACGATTCGGTTGACGTGCTGGTCACCCGGCAAGCCCCTGGAACCGACAACCGCCAGCTCACCGACGTGCTTCTGCAGAACGTGCGGGTGATCGCAATGGACCAGAATGCGAAGGGCGCCGACGGCAAGCCGATCCTGGCCAAGACCGCGACTCTCGAAGTGACTCCGACCGACGCGCAGAAGCTTGCGCTGGCGCAGCAGGTCGGATCGCTGAGCCTGGTGCTGAGGAAGCCCGGCCAGGAGCAGGACAGTGCGATGGTCCAGACCGTCAGCATCGAGGATCTGCGCTACAGCCTGTACGGCGGACCCCGCTACCCGGCGACGGCGTCAAGTCAGCCCAGCGCACCCCGTGCCGCAGTCAGGCGCGTGGCGGTCCGCAGGCCGGCGCCCGTGGTTCGGAGTGCGCCGCTGCCGCGCACCAGCAGCGTCCAGATCGTGCGGGGTACCGAAGGCAACAGTTACGAGGTGGGGGATTATGGCTCGTAAGTTCTTGAAGCGGGCCGCGCTGCTCGCGGCGGCTGGCCTCGCGGCCCTGTCCGTCAATGCTCCTGCTGCGGCGCAAACCGGGATGGTCAGCGTCGCCGAGGACGTCCACGCCGGTGAGCTGGCGGTGCCCGTCAACAAGAGCCAGGTCGTGCGCGTCGACCGGCCCTATGCGAAGGCGCTGATCGGCAATCCGGAAATCGCCGATATCCTGCCGCTGACCAACCAGTCGCTCTATGTGCTCGGCAAGAAGATGGGCACGACCAGCCTGACGCTCTACGACAGCCGCAACATGCTGATCTCGGTCGTCGACGTGGTCGTCGGCCCGGACGTCACCACTCTGAAGCGGCAGCTTTCGGAGCTGATGCCCAGCGATAACGTCGGCGCGAGGATTTCCAACGACTCGGTCGTGCTGGAAGGCATCGTGTCGAGCGCTCCGGCGGCCGACCGCGCGGTGCAGCTCGCCGAGACCTATGCTCCGGGCAAGGTCGTCAACCTCCTGTCGATCGGGTCCGCCCAGCAGGTCATGCTCGAAGTTCGCTTCTCCGAGGTCAAGCGCTCCGCCTTGAAGCAGCTTGGGATCAGCGGCTTCCTTGGCGACAACAAGCTGACGGGCGCGATCGGCGGCGGCGCGGGGCTCACCGGTTCGGGCCCGCCAACGCTCGGCGCGATCACCGACAGCTTCGGCATCTTGCAGCGGACCTTTGGAGTCCTCGGTTTCAGCATCGACGCGACTCTCGAGGCTCTCGAGCGCAAGGGCGCGATCACGACGCTCGCCGAGCCGACCCTGGTCGCCCTGTCGGGCGAGACCGCGAGCTTTCTGGCCGGTGGCGAGTTCCCGGTGCCCGTCGTGCAAAGCGGCAGCGGCGGAGTCGGCGCCGGCAGTGGCGATCAAGGCCCCGGGAGCCAAGGCCTGACCATCGAATGGAAGCCGTTCGGGGTCAGCCTCGCTTTCACTCCGACCGTGCTCGCGGACGGCGTGATCAACATGATCGTCGCACCCGAAGTGAGCTCGATCGATCCCACCGCGTCGATCGTCATCAACAATCTTCGAATCCCGGGGCTCCAGACCCGCCGGGCGAAGACCGTGGTCGAGCTTCGGGACGGCGAGAGCTTCGCGATGGCCGGCCTGCTGCGCCGGGATTTCCAGGACACGGTCCGCCAGTTCCCGATCCTCGGCTCGATCCCGATCATCGGCACCCTGTTCCGCTCGACCAACTTCCAGCGCGAGGAAACCGAGCTGGTCATCATCGTCACTCCGCGGCTGGTGCGGCCGGTCCGCGCCGGTGCATTGAAGGTGCCGACCGATCGCGCCGGGCCACCGGCCGAAGCGGACCTGTTCCTGCTCGGCCGCACCGATACCGGCGTGCCGCCCTCTCCGGGCGCCGCCGTCGCCCCGCCGCCGCCACCGCCGCCGGTCGTAGTCGTGCCGCCGCCGCCCGCCGGAGGGTCGGCTTCACTCAAGCCCATGGGCTTTGAAAAGGAATATGGCCATGTCCTCTAGGCGACTGCTGGTTGCGCCCCTGACGCTCGTCCTGCTCGCCGGGTGCGACACCATCTACCCGCAGAGCGGGTCGCCCGACCCCGGTTTCGGCGAAGCGGTCAAGTACAATGCGGCGATCCAGACGATCGATCCGGCTCCCGTCTATGACGAGAATGGTTCCCAGCCGGGTGACAGCGGCGCCAAGGGTGCGGCGGCCGTCAAGCGCTACCGGACCGACGCGGTCAAGCCCGTTGAGACGATATCGACCTCATCTGGAAGCGGTCCGCGCTGAGGATGCGTAGCAATGAAGCGTTTGGCCCAAGGTTTATTCGGGAATTCTGAAGGCGCGGTCGCGCCGACCCTCGCTTTGTCACTGTTCGCTCTGATCGCCGCGGGCGGAATAGCTTTCGACTATGCGCGCATGGCGTCAATGGACACCGAGCTGCAGAACGCAGCCGACCAGGCCGCGCTAGCCGCCGCCAGCCAGCTCGACGGCGAGGTCGGAGCCTGCTCACGGGCGGCGGGCGCCGCCCGCGCGATGATCACCAACCTCACCTACATGGCCAACGACGGGTCTTCCACCGCGGTCGTGATCGCCGACGAGCCGGCGTGCGATGCGATCGGTAAAGTGCGCTTCTATCAAGACAAGGAAAAGACCCAGCCGGCGACAAGCGACGAGAACAGCAAATTTGTCGAGGTGGAGGTCGAGCCGCGAACCGCGGTCTTTGCGCTGACGCCGGTTGTCGCGGCCTTTTCTTCGGGTCCGCTGAAGGCGGTCGCCTTCGCCGGCCTTGGCGGTGCGATCTGCCGGGTGCCGCCGCTGATGCTGTGCAACCCAAACGAAACGGGCGATCCGGATTTCACCATCGCCAACTATATCGGCAAGGGCATCCGCCTGGTCGCCAACGACGGTGGCGGCAATTACGGGCCGGGCCTGTTCGGTTTCCTTGAGGTCGGCCAGGGCAATGGCGCGATCGACCTGGCCAAGGTGCTTGGCCGCCAGGGCGATCCCGGCGACTGCGCGGAGGGCAGCGGGGTCGAGCCCAACACCGGCAACATGATCTCGGTGCGGGACGCGCTGAACACCCGCTTCGACCTCCTCCAGAATGGCCTTAACCAGGCGTGCGGCAGCAACGGCGATCTCTGCCACCCCTCGCTGAACAGTCGCAAGGACCTGTTGCGCGATGGCACCGGCGCCGGCGCGTGCGGTTTCCAAAGTGGCGGGAGCCCGGGCTGGAAGGTGGCGGCCAATGCCTATCCGAACCTGCCGTCCAGCACCTCGCCGACGCGAGAGCTGAGCGACACGGAAATCGCGGGCGTTGCCCCAATGGGCTACCCGCGGGATATCTGTCATGCGTTCAGCATCACCGGCAGTTGCGCCAATGGCTTGATCGGCGACGGCAATTGGGACCGGCTGGCCTACTTCAAGAGCCGGTCGGGCGGGGGCGCCGCCGCCGAATGGCCCGAGACTGCAGGCTACACGCGGGCGACCTACGCCGCGTTCGAAACCTGGATGACCAACACATTCGGGTCGAGCACGCCGAGCCGCTACAGGGTCTACGAATATGAGATGGCGAACGCCGCAGCGCGTCTCAAGTCCCAGACCAGCGGCGGGATGGTCTCGCATGGGCAGCCGGTCTGCAACCCGCCGGGGATCGTTCCGAGCGCGACTGAACCGGACCGCCGGGTCCTCTCGGTCGCCGTCATGAACTGTATCGCCGAAGATGTCGGCGCAAGCAGCGTCAACGTGCCGGTGAAGAAGTGGATCGACATCTTCCTGGTCGAGCCTGTCGCGGCGCGCCCCTCCCGAACTGAAAATGGCGACATTTACGTGGAGGTGATCGGCGAAACCGAAAACAGTGGAAACACGTTCCAGGTCGTCAAGAAGAGCGTCCCCTACCTGATCGAATGATGCGCCTGCCAGCTCGCCTCGCCACCGATCGGACCGGGACGGCCGCCGCTGAGATGGCGATGTCGCTGCCGCTTCTGCTCGTCTTGATGTTCGGCTCTTTCGAGCTCGGCTATTATTTTCTGTCCGAGCATGTCGTTCAGAAGGGCGTGCGCGACGCTGCCCGATATGGATCCCGGCTCGCCGTCAACAACTTCGATTGCGCCAGTTCCGCGGTGCTCGATCCTGCGCTTACTCAAATCCGGAAGGTCGCGCGAACTGGGCAACCGGACGGAACGACTTCTCGCCTGGGGGGCTGGACGGACGACACGATGACCACGGTGACGCTGACTTGCGACACCAGCGGAACCTATACCGGGCTGTACACCGATTTTCCGACCGGAGTCCCGATCGTCACCGTCACGGCCGCTGTCCCCTACCCGTCGCTGTTCGGGACGCTGGGGCTGCCCGATCCCGGCTTGACGCTCAACGCGCGAAGCCAGTCCGCGGTGTTCGGCGCGTGAGGCCTGCTTCGACCATCCTTCGCGACCAGCGCGGCGCGAGCGCGGCCGAGTTCGCGATGGTCCTGCCGCTGTTGCTTGTCTTCCTGCTCGGGATCATCGACGCCGGCCGCTACATGTGGGAGCACAACCGCGCCGAGAAGGCGACCCAGATGGGCGCGCGCTATGCAGTCGTGACGGAAATGGTGCCGGCGGGCCTCGAGACCTACAGCTTCGCGCTCAGCGACGGGATCCTGGCGGGCGATCCCGTTCCGATCGCGAATTTCGACCGGGCGGTATGCGACACCAGCACCTGCACATGCACGGGCGGCGCGGCGTGCGGCTCGGCGGGTTACGATGCCGCTGCGTTCGACGCCATCGTTGCGCGGATGAGCGCCATGTACCCGCCGATCACGGATTCCAATGTGACCGTCGAATACCGCAATGTCGGCCTCGGCTATGCGGGAGATCCCAACGGTCCCGATGTGGCACCATTGGTCACGGTGCGGTTGACTGGGCTAGTGTTTCAACCGATCACTTTCGTCTTGTTCGGCGGAACCATCCCTATGCCGGACTTCCGGGCCGCGCTTACTCTCGAGGACGGTTCCGGTACCGTTTCGAATTGAGGAATTACAGGACATGTCCGTGATCAACCCCAACGAAACCGCCAGGAGCTGGCGAACGCACCGGCGAGAGGCGGTTGTCCATCTGTATCTGAGCGGAGCGGACGGCGATGCCGCCGAGCTGGTCAATGCCCGGGTCGCAACCTTTCCAGTGAGCCTGAACCTGGTCGCGCTGGCCGACGCGATCGACCCGGAAGAGCTTGCCGGCGCCGCCGCGGCGGTCGTCCAGGTCGATCCCGGCGTGCCGAAATCGGTGCAGCGCTTCCAGGCCCTGGCCGCGGCGACCAAGACGCCGCTGCTGGCCGCGGCCTACGACCCGCCGCTCGCATTGGTCCGGGCGCTCGTCAGGGCGGGCGCTCATGACGTGCTTCCGTTGCCGCTGGACACCGCCGACCTCGAAACCTCGCTGATGCCCATTCGGGAGCAGATTACGCGGCAGAACCAGGCCGCCGACGCGGCCAACGGCAAAGTCGTAAGCGTCGTCAAGAGCGTTGGCGGGATCGGCGCGACCGCGCTACTGTCGCAAATCGGAATCCGGGCTGCGCAGAACGAGGCGGCCCATGGGCGCCAGGTGTGCCTGCTCGACCTCGACCTTCAATTCGGCAATGCGGCATTCCAGCTGGGCCTGCATCCGTCGCTGACATTCGCCGACCTGTTCGAGGCGGGCGGCCGGCTCGACGGGGAGCTGCTCCGGGCAACGACGACTCTGCATCCTAGCGGGCTTCATGTGGTCGCGGCCCCGCCGGAGATGACGCCGCTCGATTCGGTGACGAGCGAGCAGCTGATCGAGATCATCGAGATCGCCAAGCGCGAATTCGGAACCGTTCTGCTCGACCTTCCGGCCAATTGGACGAACTGGTCCCTGTCCTTGCTCGCCCAGTCCGACCTGGTCCTGCTGGTCACGGAGATGAGCGTCACCGGCCTTCACCGTGCGCGCCGCCAGCTGGACCTCATTCGCGAGCAGGAATTGAACTCACTCGATCTCCGGATCGTGGTCAACCGGTTCGAAAAGGGTCTCCTGAAGGTCGTCCGGCCGGCGGATCTTCAAAAAGCACTCGGTCGTGACGTCGCCTACACCGTCGCCAACGACCCCTCGGTGATGCGCGTCGCGGCCGAGCGCGGTGTCCCGATCGCCGAAATCAAGCGGAAGAGCGCCGTGGGCAAGGATATCGACGCGATCGATGCCGGGATCGCCGCTGCACTGGGTTGGGAGCGCTGACGATGTGGCAGGTACGCAAGCCGGCCCGCGGCGCCGCCACCGCCGCTGAAAGCGCGAGCCCAGCGGAAGAGCTGAGGATCGTCAGTGTCGGCGATGCGGGCGCCTTCTCCAGCCGCGATGCCCACACCGACCTCAAGGTGGCGCTCCACCAGAAGCTGCTCGACCTGATCAACCTTTCCGCCCTCGACAAGATGTCGCGCCAGCAGATCGAGACTGAAGTCGGCGACATCGTCTATGAGGAGCTCGCCAAGCAGAACCAGGCGCTCAACAATGCCGAGCGCAAGGCCTTGGTCAGCGACGTCCTCGACGAATTGCTTGGCCTTGGCCCGATCGAGCCGCTGCTCAAGGACCCGACGATCACCGACATCCTGATCAACGGGCATTCCAAGGTGTTCGTCGAGCGCTACGGCGTGCTGGAACCGACCGCCGTCCGCTTCAAGGACGAGAAGCATCTGTTTCGGATCATCCAGAAGATCGTGTCCGCGGTCGGCCGCCGGATCGACGAGTCGGCGCCGATGGTCGATGCCCGCCTGGCCGACGGAAGCCGCGTCAACGCGATCGTCCATCCGCTGGCGATCGACGGGGCTTCGATGTCGATCCGCAAGTTCGCCCGCGTGCCGATCAGCATGGACCGATTGATCGAGATCGGGAGCGTGCCGGTGCAGGTCGCGGAAGTGCTGAAGGCGGTGGTCAAGGCGCGGCGCAATGTGCTCATCTCGGGCGGCACCGGCTCCGGCAAGACGACCATGCTCAACGCGATGTCTGCGTTCATCGACGGGCGCGAGCGCATCGTCACCATCGAGGATTCGGCAGAGCTCCAGCTTCAGCAGGAACATGTCGTTCGGCTGGAGACCCGGCCGCCGAACATCGAAGGCAAGGGCGAGATCACGCAGCGGGAGCTGGTCAAGAACGCGCTGCGCATGCGGCCCGACCGGATCATCGTCGGCGAGGTCCGGTCCGGCGAGGCGTTCGACATGCTTCAGGCGATGAACACGGGGCACGACGGGTCGATGACCACGGTCCACGCCAACACGGCGCGGGACGCGCTATCGCGCGTCGAGCAGATGATCGGCATGAGCGGCATCGACATTCCCGCACGCTCCGCCCGCGCCCAGATCGCCTCCGCGCTCCACGTCGTCATCCAGATTGGCCGATTGTCGGACGGCCGCCGCAAGCTGCTCAGCCTGTCGGAGCTGACCGGAATGGAAGGCGATGTCGTGACGATGCAGGAGATCTTCCGCTTCCGCCAGACCGGGATTTCTCCGGAAGGTCAGGTGCTCGGCAAGTTCGAAGCGACCGGCATCCGGCCAAAATTCATCGAGCAGGTGATGGCGCACGGGATCAGCCTGTCGGCGGACCTGTTCCGGCCCGACGCAAGGCTCGAGGGATGAACGACACGTGGATCAAGGCGCTCTTGCTCGCCTCCATCTTCGGCGCCGTACTTCTTGCCGTCGAGACACTCGTCACCACGATGGCCAATAGCCGCATCGGCGGCAAGGCAATCAACCTGCGGCTGAAGATGATCGCCCAGGGACGCGGGCGCGACGAGACCATGAGCTTGCTTCGCCGACGCGCGAGCGCGCTTCCGGGAGGCTTGCCGCCGACGCTTCAGAGGCTCGGGGAGCGTTTCGAGCATATGCTGATCGCCGCGCAGGTCACCGTTCCGACCGGGCGGCTGATGCTCGGGATCCTGTTGGCTCCAATCGCCATTTTCTTCTTCATCCTGCTGATCATGGCATTGCTTGGCGCTCCCCTGGCGCTGGGCCGCCTGCTGATTATCGCCGTTTTCGCCGGCGTCGTCGGCGCGTTCCTTCCCCTCATGTACCTGCAATTCAAGGCCAACCGCACGCGGAAGAAAATGCAGGAGCAATTCCCGGTGGCCTTGGACGTGTTTGTCCGCGGCCTGAGGGCCGGCCACCCGATCGCCGCGGCGCTCGATCTTCTGACCGTCGAAATGCCGGACCCGATCGGCAGTCAGTTCGGAGTCGTCGTCGATGAGGTGACCTATGGCGCCGAGCTTCGCGACGCGCTCCAGGCCATGGCCGACCGGTGGGAACTCGACGATATGCGCATGTTCGTCGTTTCTTTGTCGGTGCAGAGCGAAACCGGCGGCAACCTCGCCGAAATCCTCGAAAATCTGTCGACGGTCATACGCGAACGGCATTCGATGATGCTCAAGGTTCGCGCCCTTTCCAGCGAGGGCCGGATGACCGCCATCATGCTCACGGCGCTCCCCATTTTTGCCTTCGCCTTTCTATTCATGTCCAATCCGCGCTTTTATCTCGACGTGTCGGACGACCCCGCCTTCCTGCCCGGCTTCCTGGGCCTGATCACCATGTATGCGATCGGTTTCTTCATGATCCGCAAAATGGTCGATTTGAAGGTCTAGCGCGATGCAATCCCTGCTCACCGAATTCCCGCTAATCCGGCTGGCCATGCTGCTCGGCCTGTTCGCGCTGGTTGCCGCCGGTGGCTATTTCCTGGTCACTTCCATTGCCGGGCGGCAGATGGCGCGCCGCCGTCTCGCCGAAGACGGCGCGGGTTACAGCGGCCAGGTCGTCTCGGGCGCGTCGCTCCGCTCTCAGCAGGCGGAGAGCGCCTGGCTCAAGCTGGTCAACGGCATCGAAAAGGCCGGCCTGTCGCTCGTCGACACCAAGGATGAGTCGGTGAGGCAGAAGCTCGTCGCGGCGGGCTTCACCGCGCCCTACGCGCCGCGGGTCTACACGTTGATCCGGCTCGTGAGCGTTTTTGCGGTGCCCATGCTGGCGCTCGGCTTTTTCTGGCTCACGGGCTCCTCCCCCGGCATCTTCAAGCTGTACCTGGTGTTGACGATCGGGGCTTTGCTCGGCCTCTACCTGCCGTCGGTGTTCCTCGCCGCTCGGGCCGACCGGCGACAGCGGGACATCATCAACGGCTTTCCGGATGCGCTCGACCTGATGCTCGTGTGCGTCGAAGCGGGCCTTGGCCTGGACTCCGCCTTTGCCCGCGTCGGCATGGAGATGACGGAGTCGCACCCGCGGCTGGCGGAGCAATTCGGTGCCGTGGTTCTCGAGCTGCGCGCCGGCCGGAGCCACGAGGACGCGCTCCGGCGAATGGCCGATCGCGCCGGCGCCGACGAAATTCGCGCTTTCGCGACGCTGCTGATACAATCCACCAAGCTCGGCTCGTCGGTCGCGCAGACCCTTCGCGTCTACGCCGCGGAGATGCGGGAGCGGCGCAGGATGCGGGCCGAAGAGAAAGCTCACCGGCTTCCGGTCCTTTTGTCGGTGCCCTTGGTCGGCTGCATGTTGCCGGTCATGATCGGCGTGTTGATGTTGCCGGCAGTCATTCGTGTGATGCGGTCACTTCTTCCGGCGCTCTGAGGAGGCTGATATGAAACGGGGGGGAACTATCCTTTGCAGCGTTGCGACGCTCGCGATCGCGGCATGCACCGGATCATCGGGCAAGTTGGAGCTTCGGCCTACGCCGACCCCGCTGGCGGCCGGCGAACGGCCGGTGCCGTTCCGAATCGCCGAAGGATGGGGACAGCTGTCTCTCGGCAATGTCGGGCTGGCCCTTGAATCCTTCCGCAAGGCGCTGCGCGATGACGCCAGCAGCATCGAGGCTTTGGCGGGGATCGCAACTTGCTACGATCGCATGGCGCGCTTCGATCTGTCGCGCCGCAACTACGAAGCGGCGCTGGCGATCGCGCCGGGCGATACACGGCTGCTGACCGCGTTTGCCGCTTCGCTCGACCTGCAGGGGTTGGCCACGGAGGCGGCCTCGGTCCGCAGGGAAATCGCTCAACGGCTCGCGGTCGCGGCGCCAGCCGTTTCGCGGCAAGCCCCACCGGCCGTGGCCTCGGTCGCAAGGGCGGCAGAGCCCGCGGCCTTGCCCGGAAAGCCCCCCAGGCCGGCCCGAACTGCGCTGGCGGCAATTCCGAAGGCAGCTCCGGCTCCCGCGCCCCGGCCGGCCACGAGCGCCGCGTCGGCGCCCCCGGCTCCGGCGCCTCGGGTGGCCACGAGCGCCGTGTCCGTGCCTCCCGCACCCGCGCCTCGGGTGGTCACGAGCGCCGTGTCCATGCCTCCGGCACCCGCGCCCCGTGCGGTCGCGCGCGTCGCGGCCGCGCCACCTGCTCCCGCCGTGACACAGGCTTCGGTCGCTCCTCCGGCCCCGGCAGTCACGCGGGCGCCCACCGCTCGTCCAGCGCCCGCCAAGACCCAATTGGCCCTCGCCTCTCCGGCTCCCACCGTCACCAGCGTGGCGGCAAAGCCGGCCGAGGCCGTCCCGGCCCCGGCCGCCACGGGCCCCGCGCCCGTCCGGCCGGCGCAGCCGGCGATCGGCCGCTCCGTTACCATCGAGCTCCCGCCGGCCCGCCCGGTGGCCGAAGCGGCGCCGGCAAGACCGGTGGTTGAAAGCCCGGCCCCGGCCGCTCGCGCGGCCCTCGCCAAACCAGCCGTCAAACCAGCCCTCAAAGCCGGCGCCCGGCTCGAGCGGATGTCGCTGACCGAAATGGCGCTGATCACGACTCCGGGGCCGCAGTGGCGCGCGCTCACGGTCGAGCGCACTCCGCGCAGCGCGACGGTCAGGTTCGTGCCCTTGCGCCGGTCCGCGGCGCGCCCCGCGGAGATCCGGCTGCTCAACGCGGCTCGAATCAACCGGCTTGCCGCCCGCACCCGCAGCTATCTGGCCGCCCGGGGGTGGCGGCCGATGACCATCGGCAATGCCCAGGCGGTGCGCAACCGGAGCATCATCTTCTACCCGGCCAACAGGCGCGCCACCGCGCTGACCCTGTCCCGGCAGTTCGGCTTCGCGATCGCCCAGCGCTCGGGCACTCGCCACATAACCGTCCTGCTTGGCCGCGACGCCGCTCGAGTTGCTGAGCTCCGGGCACGGGGCTGATGAAGCTCTTGCTGCTGGCGGCGGCGCTCGCTGCCGCGGCCCCGCCGACCGTCGACCCGCTGGGCGAGGCCGCGCACGCCATTGCGGCCGGCCGGCTCGACCAGGCCCGAATCATGGTCGCCGCCGCGATCAAGGACGGCGCCAAGGGCGAGGCGGTCGAGCGGCTGCTCGCCGACCTGGCCTTCCGGTCGGGCGATTTCCATCTCGCGCTGGGGCGCTACGAAGCGCTGCTCAAGACCAATAGCGGGAACGCGTTTCTGGCCGAGCGGGCAGGGATTTCGGCAATCAATACCGGCGATCTCGCCCGGGCTGCGGTGCTCCTCGAACTGGCGACGGAATCATCGGCCGCTTCGTGGCGGGCGTGGAACGCGCGCGGCGTTGTCGCCGACCACGCCGGCAACTGGAATCTCGCCGATCTGGCATATTCCAAGGCCTCCGCCCTGCAGCCAGACCGACCGGAGGTCCTCAACAACCTTGGCTGGTCGTTGCTGATCCGCGGCAAGTGGGCCGAGGCGGCGGAGCAGCTCGAGCGGGCAGCGGCCCTCGATCCCAAGTCCCGGCGCATCGCCGACAATCTCGATCTTGCGAGAGCCGCAGTGAGCGAAGACCTGCCGCAGCGCCGCCGCGGCGAAAGCGACAGCGACTGGGCGGCGCGGCTCAACGACGCCGGGGTCATCGCCCGGCTGCGCGGCGACAGGCAGCGGGCGAT
>DASSPS010000034.1:0-3663 GCA_035699505.1 Sphingomicrobium sp.
AGCTTGCCTGCCTAAATTGCTGAATCGAGGCTGCCGCTTTAAAACCTTGTTGTGGACGAGCATGGGTTAGCTGCCTAAGCCGACCCTTGCAGAAGGGAAGGCCCGTAAGGCGAACGCCGCCCTACGAGCCTTCGAACGCTAGTCCGCTCTGTGGGGTCGAGCGGTTGACACGTCGTGAACTGCCTCGCTTACTATCGGGTTAAATTTTCACCAAAGTGGATTGATGTTCACTTAATAAGGCTTCTCCCCCGGGCAGGTCTGCAGAGGAGGTAAAGTCGGACAAGAGTGAGGTTAGAAGATGGAAAGAATCCGCGATTTCATTGTCGACATAGCAAGTCGGATTCACCATGCGAGCGATCCACGCCAGAGCTGGTGGAATTCGGAATTCGCTTGGTTCACCTATTTCTTGGTTCTGGCCCTCGGCTCGGGCTTCGTCATATTTTTCTCAAGCGGCGACTAGCAATGTTGGTGACTCCGATTTGACGCTCCTGGCCGATCGGCCGCCTTCGACTACTTGTCGTGAAGCGTGCCGGCCAGAACATCGCTGAAGCGCCGGACCGCGCCGGCCCGATCGTCTGCGCCCCAGACCGCTTGGCACACGGCAAGGAAGTCCGCGCCGGCATCGACCAGCGGTTTGGCATTGTCGGGGGTGATGCCGCCGATTGCGACGCACGGAATTTCGAAGACCGACGCCCACCAGCTCAGAATCGACGGATCCGGTCGATAGTCCGACGGCTTGGTGGTCGTCGGATAGAAAGCGCCGAAGGCGACATAATCGGCACCCGCCTCGCCCGCTTCCATCGCCAGGTGGCGGCTGTCGTGGCAGGTGACCCCGATCTGCGCCGACGGCCCGAGCAGCGCCCGCGCTTCCCGCACGTTGCCATCCTGCTGACCGAGGTGGACGCCGTCGGCGCCAAGCCGCTTGGCCAGGGCCATGCTGTCGTTGACGATGAGGGCAGTTCCGGCATCGGCACAGACGCGCTGCAGCGGTTCGGCCAGCCGCGCCAGCTCATGCTCGCCGACGTCCTTCACCCGAAGCTGGAAGGCCGCCACCGGTCCGGCGCCCAGGACGGCGCGCAACCGGTCGGGAAACGCGCCGCCGACGTCCTGCGGGCTGATCATATAGAGTTTCGCCGGCTCCGTTCGTTGCGGCGGCTGGAAAATGGTCAGGTCGGCGCCCTCTTCGTTCATGGACGGTGCATTAGCGAGAAGCGAAGCCGCGTCCAATGAATCGCACCTCGATCCTTGCCGCGCTGATGCTCGCCGGCTGTGCAACTGTTTCGCCGCAACCAGCCGGCCCAACCGTGGCGTTTGGCCAGACGGCGACCGTCGGCGGGGCAAGGGTCACGCCAATCCAAGTGGTCGAGGACAGCCGCTGCCCCAGCAGGGTTCAATGCGTCTGGGCGGGGCGGCTCATCCTGCTGGCTTTGGTCGAGTATCGCGGCGGGAGCGAGGAATATCGCGGCAACCTGACGCTCGGAGAGCCGCTGAGCCTGGGCGCCGAAAGGGTGACGCTGAGCGCGGCCGAACCCGGGCCACTAGCCGGCGGCGGGACCGATCCCCGCGCCTATCGGTTCACCTTCGCCTACAGCCGCGAAAACTAGCGTCAGGCCGCCGCTTTCTCGGTCGATGCCTCGTAAATCTCCTCGATCGCAGCGCCCAGCGTCCGATCGAACTCCTCGTCGCTCTGGTCATGACGCAGGTCAGACAGAAGGGCTCGGCTAAAGCTGGCGATCATGCCGGGGTTTTTGGCGAGCTCGCGGCAGGCGTCGGCGCGGCTGAACCCGCCCGACAAGGCAACGACCCGCAGCACCTTAGGGTGTCGAATCAGCGGGTCGAACAATCCCGCCTCGGCCGGAATCGACAACTTCAGCATCACTTTTTGGCCGTCGGGAATGTGATCGAGATTTTTCAGGATTTCGGCGAGCAAAATGCGGTCCGCTTCGGCTCGCTCCGGGCTCTTGATGCTGACCTCCGGCTCGATGATCGGCACCATGCCATGGCCGAGCACTTGGCGGGCGACTTCGAATTGCTGGGCGACGACATCGGCGATGCCCCGCGCGTTCGCGAGGTTGATCACGGACCGTTCTTTGGTGCCGAATACGCCGAGTCCCTTGGCCCGGGTCAGCAACGCATCTAGGTCCGGCATCGGCTTCATCAGCTGCACGCCGTTGCGTTCGTCCTCCAGCCCCTTGTCGATCTTGATGAAGGGCACGACTCCCTGTTCAATCAGCGCCTGCGGCACCGGCTTGCCACCGACCGTACCGTCCATGGTTCTTTCGAACAGGATGGCGCCGATCACCTTGCCGCTGCCAAAAGAGGGAGCGGAGATGATCCGGCTGCGCATTTCGTGGATGAGGCCGAACATCTCCTCGTCGGTCGACCATTCATCGCCCTTGTAGCCGTAGCCGGCCAGCGCCTTGGGCGTCGACCCGCCGCTCTGGTCCAGGGCGGCGATGAAGCCGTTGCCGGTGGCGATCTTGGTCCGCATGTCGTCGTTGGTCATTGGTCCGTCCTATGCTGCGAGGGCGGCGACGCCAGGCAGCGTCCGCCCTTCCATCCATTCGAGGAAAGCGCCTCCAGCCGTGGAGACGAAAGTGAAATCGCCGGCGACCCCGGCGTGGTTGAGCGCCGCGACCGTGTCGCCGCCGCCGGCGACCGACACCAGGCTCCCGTCCTGGGTCAGCGCCGCCGCAGTCCTCGCCAAGGCCACCGTGGCGGCATCGAACGGCGGCGTCTCGAACGCGCCGAGCGGGCCGTTCCACACCAGGGTCTTGCAGCTCTTCATCTCGGCGACGATCGCTTCGATGGTCCTGGGGCCGACATCGAGGATCATCTTGTCCTTCGGCACGGCGTTGGCCGCGACCGTCTCGACCGGCGGATTGGCCTTGAACTCGGCGGCCACCACCGCGTCGACCGGCAGCAGGATCTTGCAATTCTTGGCCTTCGCCTTGTCGATGATCTGGCGCGCCGTGTCCGCCATCTCGCGCTCCGCCAGCGACTTGCCGATCTCCGCACCCTGCGCGAACAGGAACGTGTTGGCCATGCCGCCGCCGATCACCAGCCGATCGACCTTGCCGACCAGGTTGCCGAGCAGGTCGAGCTTGGTGGAGACCTTGGCGCCGCCGACGATCGCCATCACCGGCCGCTTGGGCTTGTCGAGCGCCGCCCGCAGGTGATCGAGCTCCGCCTGCATCAGCCTGCCGGCGGCTGCGGGCAGCACATGCGCCACGCCTTCGGTCGAGGCATGGGCGCGATGGGCGGCGGAGAACGCGTCGTTCACATAGAGGTCGCCGAGGGCAGCAAGGCGCCTGGAGAACCCGGCATCGTTCGCCTCTTCCTCGCTGTGGAAGCGCAGATTCTCCAGCAGCAGCACGTCGCCGTTCTTGAGCGCGGCAACGGCCTGCTCCGCCGCGGGTCCGACGCAGTCGTCGGCGAAGGCGACGGCGCGGCCGAGCGCCTTGGCCAGCGGTTCCACCAGCGGCCGTTGCGAGAATTCCGGCGAGCGCTTGCCCTTGGGCCGGCCGAAATGCGACAGCACGATGACCCTGGCCCCCTTGTGGCTCAGCTCCTTCAAGGTCTCCGCCGACCGCTCGATGCGGGTCGCGTCCGTGACCTTGCCGTCCTCCATCGGGACGTTGAGGTCGAGGCGCAGCAGCACAC
>DASSPS010000035.1:0-26019 GCA_035699505.1 Sphingomicrobium sp.
ACTCGCCAACGAAGATGGGGCGGCACCCGAAGGCACCGCCCCTACTAATTCCAACTAGGGGCCGAGCTTAGAAGTCCATTCCGCCCATGCCGCCCATGCCGCCGCCCATCGGCATCGCCGGCTTGTCCTCGGGCAGCTCGCTCACCGCCGCTTCGGTGGTGATGAGCAGGCCCGCGACGGACGCGGCGTCCTGGAGCGCGGTGCGGACGACCTTGGTCGGGTCGATCACGCCGGCCTGGACGAGGTTCTCATAGACCTCGGTCTGGGCGTTGAAGCCCTGGGTCGGATCGTTGCCCTCGAGCAGCTTGCCCGAAATGACCGCGCCGTCATGGCCGGCGTTCTGGGCGATCTGGCGGACCGGCGAGTAGAGCGCCTTGCGGACGATATCGATGCCACGGGTCTGGTCGTCGTTGACGCCCTTGAGGCCATCGAGCGCCTTGGTCGCATAGAGCAGCGCGGTGCCGCCGCCAGGGACGATGCCTTCCTCGACCGCAGCGCGGGTCGCGTGGAGCGCGTCATCGACGCGGTCCTTGCGCTCCTTCACCTCGACCTCGGACGCGCCGCCGACCTTGATCACGGCAACGCCGCCGGCGAGCTTGGCGAGACGCTCCTGGAGCTTCTCGCGGTCATAGTCGCTGGTGGTGTTCTCGATCTGCTGGCGGATCGCCTCGGTGCGGGCCTTGATCGTTTCCGACGTGCCGGCGCCATCGACGATGGTCGTGTTGTCCTTGTCGATGGTGACGCGCTTGGCGGTGCCGAGCATCGCCGTGGTGACATTCTCCAGCTTGATGCCGAGATCCTCCGAGATCATCTCGCCGCCCGTCAGGATGGCGATATCCTCGAGCATCGCCTTGCGGCGATCGCCGAAGCCCGGCGCCTTGACGGCCGCGACCTTGAGGCCGCCGCGCAGCTTGTTGACGACGAGCGTGGCCAGGGCCTCGCCCTCGATATCCTCGGCGATGATCAGCAGCGGACGGCCCGACTGGACGACCGCTTCCAGGATCGGCAGCATCGCCTGCAGGTTGCTGAGCTTCTTCTCGTGGATCAGGATGTACGGATCGGTGAGCTCGACCTGCATCTTTTCCGGATTGGTGATGAAGTAAGGCGACAGATAGCCGCGGTCGAACTGCATGCCTTCGACGACATCCAGCTCGAACTCGAGGCCCTTGGCCTCCTCGACGGTGATGACGCCTTCCTTGCCGACCTTCTCCATCGCCTCGGCGATCTTCTCGCCGACGACGGTGTCGCCGTTGGCCGAGATGATCCCGACCTGCGCGATTTCATTGGAGCCCGAAACCGGCTTGGAGCGGCTCTTGAGGTCCTCGACGACCTTGGTGACGGCGATGTCGATGCCGCGCTTCAGGTCCATCGGGTTCATGCCGGCGGCGACCGACTTCATGCCTTCGCGGACGATCGCCTGGGCGAGGACCGTGGCCGTAGTGGTGCCGTCGCCGGCGACGTCGTTGGTCTTCGACGCGACTTCGCGAAGCATCTGCGCGCCCATATTCTCGAACTTGTCCTTAAGCTCGATCTCCTTGGCGACGGTGACGCCGTCCTTGGTGATGCGCGGTGCGCCGAAGCTCTTGTCGAGGACGACGTTGCGGCCCTTGGGCCCCAAAGTCACCTTGACCGCATCGGCGAGTATGTCGACGCCGCGGAGAATGCGCTCCCGAGCGTCGCGGCTGAATTTCACGTCCTTGGCTGCCATCTGGCTACCCTTTCTTTCATTGCGTCATCCCGGCGAAGGCCGGGATCCCGGTGGGAATTGCTGTGCGATGCTTTCCTGAGGCCCCGGCCTGCGCCGGGGTGGTCATTGTTGGCGTCAGCCAACAATGCCCAGGATGTCGCTTTCCTTCATGATGATGAGGTCTTCGCCGTCCAGCTTGACCTCAGTGCCCGACCACTTGCCGAACAGGATACGGTCGCCGGCCTTGACGTCGAGCGGCGTGACCGTGCCGTCATCCGAGCGGGCACCCGTGCCGACCGAGACGACCTCGCCTTCCTGCGGCTTTTCCTTGGCGGTGTCGGGAATGATGATCCCGCCCGCGGTCTTCTCCTCGGCCTCGACCCGACGGACGAGAACACGATCATGAAGCGGCCTGAAACCCATAGCCAATTGCCCCTTGTCCTAATGTTGAACATTGCACGCATTGGCACTCAACGGCGTCGAGTGCCAGCGATGAGGGGCATTTGGTGCGGAAGGTCCTATTGGTCAAGGGGGGAAGGCGAGGGCAGCCGATGGATTTGGTCGCGGCGCGACCAGCGCCACAGCATCAGCACCGACACGATGCCGAGGCCGACGGCAAGCCCGGTCCAGATGCCCTGGCCCCGCCAGCCGGCGGCGAAGGCCAGCCAGGCGCCGACGCCGATGCCGATCGCCCAATAGCCGATGAAGGTGAAAATCATCGGCACTCGCGTGTCGTGAAGGCCGCGGAGCATTCCGGCGGCAACCACCTGCGCTCCGTCGAATACCTGGAAGATGGCGGCGATGGCGAGGAAGGAGACGCCGAGTGCGATGACCCGGGCGTTGGCTGGCGTGTCTTCCAGGAACAGGGTGATAAGGCCGCGCGGGAACAGCCACATGAGAGTGGCGGTCGCCGCCATGAAAGCCACGCCAAGCACCCAGGCGGTCCAGCCGGCGCGGGTGATTCCGGCCGGGTCACGCTCGCCGAGGAAGCGGCCGACCCGAACCGTCGCCGCCTGGCTGAGCCCCCAGGGGACCATGAAGGACAGTGCGGCCAGTTGCAGAGCGACGGCGTGCGCCGCCACCGATTCGGCGTCGATCAGGCCCATCAGATAAGCGGCGGCGCTGAACACGCCGCCTTCGAACCCCATGGCGAGGCCGATCGGAAAGCCGATCCGCCACAGCCTGGCGTAGCGTGGCCAATCGGGCCGCCAGAACCGCCCGAACAGGTGGAACCGGCGGAACTGCCGGTCCGCGACGATCACCAGCGCCAGCAGCAGCGCCTGGAACGCCCAGACGATCGAGCTTGCCAGCCCGCCGCCGAACAGGCCCCAGGCGGGAAGCCCGAAATGGCCGAAGATCAAGCCGTAGCCGAGCAGGGCGTTGAGCAGGATCCCGGCGATGCTGATCGCCAGCACCCAGCCCGGCCGCTCCAGCGCGGATACGAAGTTGCGCATCGCCTGGAACAGGAGGAAGCCGAGCTGCGACCACATGTAGCCGCGCAGGAAATCCTGCGCCCCTGCGGCCAGCCCCGGTTCCTGCCCGAGCAGCAGGATGATCGGCTCTGCATTCCACAGGATGAGCCACAGCGGGACGATGAGGGTCGCGACCAGCCACAGCGACTGGCGGAAGGTGCGGCGGACCTCCCGCACCGAATGGAGCCTGGCCCCGAGCGCCGTCGCCATCAGCGGCGCCGAGGCGGTAACCAGGCCAAGGCAGACGAGGCCGAAGGCGAAGGTCAGGTTGATGCCCAGCGCCGCGCTGGCCAGCGGCCGGGCGCCAAGCCAGCCCATCAGCACGACATCGGTCGCGCCGATCGCCGCCATCGTCAGGTTGGCGAGGATCAGCGGCCAGGCGAGCGACAGCGTGGCGCGGAACTCGCTTCGCCAGGGGCTCGGCTGGGCAGGAAGAGCGGTCGCGGTGGCCATCGCCGTGCGCCTAGCCGCACGGCGCGGATTTCTAAAGCCGCGACGCTCCGGTCCGGCCGAGCCCGAGGATCGCCTCCCGAACCTTCGCTGTATCTTCCGCCGAGCGCGCCTCCGGGTCGATGCGGACGCTGAAGCCGCGCCTGCCGACGTTCACATGCAGCAGGTTGGGGCCGAGGAAGTAGGAGTCGTCGCCGAGCCCTGGAACGGCGTCGAACGCGTCCGGGTCAAGCTCGCGAATCTCGGCGACGGCTTCGGGGTCGTGGGGAGAGGTGGCGATCGTGACGGAAGTCAAGCCGAGCGACGCGGACAGGGCCGGGTTGGGGAAGGTCCTGGTCGCCTTGTTGCCAAGCTGCTTTCGGAAGCGGCAGATCGAGCCATCCTGCGCCGATTGCGGCTCGCCGTCGCGCAGTTCCTGGCCGAGCGCGGCTTCCAGCTCGGCCTTGGTGAAGAAGGTGCAGGCATCGGGGATTTTCGCCGATGCGGCCGCGCCCGTCCCGGCGTTTGACTCCGCGGCGTTGGCGCCGGGCGCCGGGTCCTGCGCGCCGCAGCCGGCGAGCGCGAGCGCGAGTGCGGTAGCGGTCAGTGCATTTCGAACCATTCTCACATGGGTCATGGCATCCCTTTCAGGCCTAGGGGTGGGAGGAGGCGAAACCGGGACCTGGATGGTCCCGGTGCGCCCTTATGCAGCGCCAGCCGCTGCCCGATTCCGTCATGTCAGATCAAATAATCGCTCGATGTGTCAGGAAGGACGAGCAGCTGGATTTAGTCGCTGACCAGCGACCCAATGTCGGACGAATGAATCGGATCGTTCGGAAATGCGCCGTCCGCAAAATGGCTGACGATCTCCCCCTTGATCGGGTTTGGCGGCAAGGCCTGGGCAAAGTCGCCGACGACTTGTGGGGCGACCGGGTCATTGGGAAACAGCTGGGTGATATGTGAAGTGAGGGATGTTCCGAAGGGCATTTTCGTCTCCTTTGAGTTTGTTAGTTGGCCGGCCCTTGCTCGAACCGGCTGGGGTCAAGCGGGGCCGGGCTCGGAGGAACCCGGCCCCGCCCTCCGGGCAGCCGTTGGCTATGGCCGTCCGAAGCTCTCGAGTCAGAATTCGCCGGCGATGCCGATGCGGGCGCCGTTGTTCCTGTTGCCGGCGAACGAGAAGCCGGCGTTGACGGAGAAGGAGCGCGCCCCCGGCAGCCGGTACGCGACCGACCCGCCGATGGCATATTCACCGCGGAACGTGGCGCCGTTCATCGCATAAGCGACGCGGCCGGGCTCGGACGGCATCGGGGCCGACGCCATGGCCATGGCCGAGGCAACGCCTTGCTTCATGTCGCGCCGGTCCGTGCCGCGCAGGTCGAACAGGGCGTCGACGCGGCTGTCGACGAGATCCTGGGCGGCCTGCAGGGCGCCGATCTGGCTGGTCTGGCTCGAGTTCAGCGCCTGAATCGCGGTGATCTGCGACGCCTGGGTCGTGTTGACGGCCTCGATCGCGCTGATCTGGTTCGACTGGGTCGCATTGACCGCCTGGACCGCCGCGATTTGTGTCGTGTGTGTCGCGGATGTCGTCTGGAGGTTTGCAATCTGCGTCGTGTGAGTCGCGCTGGTCGTCTCCAACGCCGTGATGTCCGTAGCGATGCCGGATGTCGCCGCCATCAGCTGCGCCACATTGACTGCATCCAAATCATTGATTCCGGCAGCAACGCCCTGGATGCGATTGACGCCGCCCAAGTTGATCGTGGTGCCCGGTGCCGCGGTTAGGCTGCCGGTGACATTCAGGTTTGTTGAATTGATTGTCCCGCTACTCGTTATGTTCGTGGTCGTCATACCGGCGGTGAAATTTGACGTGCCGTTGAAGGTCACGGGGCTGGCAAAATTGGCCTGTGTGCTGAAATTCACCGCTGGACCAGTGAAGTGAACGGTGCTGCTGAAACTGGACGTGCCGGCGAAGGTCTGAAGGCCGCTCATCTGCACGTTGTCACTGAAGTTGGCTGGTGCGGTAAACGTTGCGGTACCATTCGCCGCGTCGAACCTCGCATAGTCCGTGGCACTGCCGATCTGAAGGAACTGAGGGGTGGCAACGTTGGCCGAGCAGGTGTCCGGACTGGAGGTAGTAACAACTTGAGTTCCCATCAGACAAATGGAATCACTAAGCGCGCCTGCATCGAGGCCAAGACTGATTTTGGAATGGGCCGGCGTTGACGCGACTAAGGCACTCACGCTTGCAGTCGCCAGGGTGACCGCAACGGCGATTCCGCCGCGATGAGAGAGTTTCCGCAAGATCATTTGATTCTCCTCCGATGTTGACCGCACCGGGGCGCCGGCGCGAGCCGCCACGGCCCGCGCGTCCGCTCGAGGACGCGGTTCTGAAGGGCGCTTCGTCTGCCTGATTGCATTGAGCGCCCGTCCGAGAGACAATGACTCGATCGGGGGTGTTAATCCTGATGAAGGCCGGACATTCAGCGGACAAATTGCTGACAAATCACGATTCCGCGCCGGTGCGCGGACCCTGGCCGATCGACCTGGCCCATACGCGCGCCTTCCGGCTGGGCGACGTCGAGGTGCAACCGGCGACGCGCGAGGCCATCCGCGGCGATCGCCGGATCACGCTCGACCCCAAGATCATGGAAGTGCTCGTCGTGCTGGCGGCGGCCGACGGCGCCATCTTGTCGCGCGACGATTTGATCACCGCCTGCTGGGGCGGGCGGGCGGTGACCGACGATGCCATCAACCGGGTGATCTCGCGGTTGCGGGCCGTCGCCCGCGACCTCGGCGGGTTCAAGGTCGAGACGATCACGAAGGTGGGCTACCGGCTGGTCGAGGATCCCCGAGGAGAGTCGCGAGGGACCTCCGCAGCGGATGCCGAGCGGCAGACCCCGTCGCCTGCGGTCAGCCGTCGAATGCTCGTCGCGGGAGGAGCCGTCGTCGCGCTCGGCGCGGGGGCATTGCTTTGGCGGCAGCCATGGCGTCACCGGCCGAATGCGGAAGCGGTCGAATATTTCCGGCGAGCGGAGATCGCCCATCGGCAAGGCGTCTCCAACCAGTCGCGGCAGGCAATCGCCTTCTACCAGCAGGTGGTGCGGGCGGATCCGGATTATGCCGAGGCGTGGGGCGGGCTGGCGCTGGCCAATACGCATTTGCTGGAAGATTATGGGAAGCCGGAAGTCGCCGGCGTGCCGGGCCGGTTACGTTCCGCAGCCCGCCGCGCGCTGGAGCTCGACCCGAATAACGCCGATGCCAGGCTCGCGCTGATCCTGCTCAAACCCGTCTTCCGAAACTGGGCCGTTGTGGAAGCCGAGTTGAGGCAATTCAACGGGCGGCATCCGGGCCATTGGTTGGGCATGGGCAGGCTAGGTATCCTCCTGTACGACGTCGGGCGGCTCGATGAGGGCATAGCCTTGACCAGGCGGGCCCTCGAGGTCGACCCGATGTTGCCGGTCGGGCATGCCGCCCTTGCCAACGCCTTGCTGAATGCCGAACGCCTACAGGAGGCAGAAGCGTTGCTTGACCGAGCGCGTGAGCGCTGGCCCGCCCATCCTTCCCTCTGGGACGTGAACTTCCGCTATCTGCTGTTCACTGGCCAGCCGGAGTCGGCCGCAGCCTTATTGATGGACCCGCAGTCTCGACCATCGGAAATTGGGCAGAGCCAAGTCGACTTGCGCTTGCGGCTGGCGCGGGCCGTCCAGAGTCGTCAGCCGGCCGAAGTTGAAGTGAGCGTCCAGGATCAACGCGCCCTGGCGCTGGCGGACGTGGGAAACATCCCTTCGGCGGCGGCCATTTTCGTGCTCCTGGGACGGCCGGAACTCGCCTTCGACAGCCTGGAGCGATATTTCTTCAACCGCGGAAACTTCGGGAGCCCGTCACCGATTGAGCCTCTGTCCCGGCGTTATGCGCGGACCCTGTTTTCTCCGCCCTTCGAGCCGCTTCGCACCGACCCTCGTTATGCCAGCCTGATCGAGCGCATCGGGCTCGAAGACTATTGGCGGAAATCAGGAACGAGGCCCGATTTCCGCCGGGGCTGAAATTGGAGCTCGGGCTTCTTAGCTAGTCGTAGCGAAAAGGTTTGGCGGTGGCGGCGACTGTCCGCTAGCCGGTAGCGAACTCCAACGAGGCAATTAACATGCGGTTTGTACGGGCGATCTGGAATTTGCTGGTGGGCATCAAGGACGCCCTCGTCCTGCTGTTCATGCTGCTCTTCTTCGGATTGATCTATGCCGGCCTGTCGGCCAAGCCGGCCCCGGTCGGCAGCGGCGTCCTGGCGCTGGACCTCGACGGGACGGTGGTCGAGCAGCCCTCGCGGTCTGACCTTGCCCAGCTGTTCGCCGGAGACAGCAACCGGCCACGCGAATATCGTCTCCGCGATCTTGTCGCCGCCCTCGACGAGGCGCGGACCGACGACCGGGTCAAGGCCGTCGCGCTCGACCTCGACGGGTTCAACGGCGGCGGGCAGGTGGCGATGGCCGACCTGGCCGAGGCGCTGGCCAAAGTCCGCGCCGCGGGCAAGCCGGTAATCGCCTACGCCACCGGCTATTCCGACGACAGCTATCAGCTTGCCGCGGCCGCCAGCGAAGTGTGGCTCAACCCGCTGGGCGGGGTCGCCTTGTTCGGGCCGGGCGGCTCGAACCTCTACCTGAGGGGCCTGCTCGACAAGCTCGGGGTCACGGCCAACATATACCGGGTCGGCACCTACAAGGCGGCGGTCGAACCCTTCACCCGCAAGGACATGTCGCCGGAAGCCCGCCAGAACGCGCAGTCGCTTGGCGGAGCCTTGCTGGAATCATGGCGGGAGGGCGTGCTCAAGCATCGCCCCAAAGCGAAGCTCGACGCCTATATGCGCGATACCGCTGGCGCCGTGCGCGCGTCGGGCGGCGACTTCGCCAAGGCCGCCGTCGCCGCGGGCCTGGTCGACAAGCTGGCCGACCGGCAGGCGTTCGAGGACCGGCTGGCGGCGCTGGGCGGCGTCGATGCCGATGCCCGGGGCGGCTTCAAGACGATCAAGCTCAACTCCTTCATCCGCGACACCGTCGACGACCGGCCCGACGGGCCGATCGGAGTCGTCACCATCGCCGGCATGATCGTCGACGGCCGCGCCGCGCCGGGCACCGCCGGCGGCGACAGCATCGCCGAGGTGATCGACAAGGGCATCGCCGACGGCGGCCTGAAAGCCCTGGTCGTTCGAGTGGACAGCCCCGGCGGATCGGTCATCGCGTCGGAACGGATCCGGCAGTCGATCCTGGCGGCGAAGCGCAAGAAGCTGCCGGTCGTGGTCAGCATGGGCAACGTCGCCGCGTCGGGCGGCTATTGGGTCGCGATGCCGGCCGACTTCATCTACGCCGAGCCGTCGACCGTCACCGGGTCGATCGGCGTGTTCGGCATCCTGCCGAGCTTCGAAGGCACGCTGCAGAAGCTCGGGCTGGGCGCCGATGGCATCAAGACGACGCCTCTTTCGGGTGAGCCGGACCTGCTGAAGGGTCCGTCGCCGGAAGCCGATTTCCTGATTCAGACCGGCGTTGAGTCCACCTATCGCCGGTTCCTCACCATCGTCGCCGAGGCGCGCAAGAAAACGCCGGTCCAGGTCGACCAGATCGCGCAGGGCCGCGTCTGGGACGGTGGCACGGCGCGCCAGCTCGGGCTCGTCGACGGGTTCGGCGGCATGGAAGAGGCCATCGCCAAGGCGGCCGAGCTCGCCAAGCTCGGCGAAGGCGAGCGCGGGGTTCGATACCTGGAGCGCCCGACCAGCCTGCGCGACAGCGTTATCGAGATGCTGGCGATGGAGAATCTGGAGGATGACGGCAGCGCGCCCGCCGACGCCTTCGCCGCCTTTGGCCGTACCGAAGCGCAGCTGGCGGCGGCCATCGCCGATTTGCGGGCGGTGCTCAGCGGTCCGCGAATCCAGGTCCGCTGCCTGGAATGCGTCGCCGACCTGCCGCCGCCGACCCGCGCCGACCGGGGATTCCTCGCCGCCTTGCTGGAATGGTTGAGCTGAGCCAAGGGCTCGACGTGAATATTTAGCGCAACACTTGCCGCGCTCAGCCCCTATCAAGGCGCGTCCATGACCGCCGTCATCAGACTTGCAATGCCCGCCGACGCGGGCCCTATCGCCGCCATCTACGCGCCCTATTGCACGGACAGCCGGATCAGCTTCGAGGAAGTCGCGCCCGACCCGGAGGAAATGGCGCGGCGGATCGTGGGCGACCGGCCCGGCTTCCATCCCTGGTTCGTCGCCGAGGAGGAGGAGGGCGCGATCCTCGGCTATGCGGCGAGCTCGCCGTTCCGGACCCGACCCGCCTACCGCTGGTCGGTCGAGACCGGCATTTACCTGGCGCCGGATGCGCAGGGGCGGGGCATCGGCCGGGCGCTGCTCGAAACCCTGCTGGGCGCGCTAGAACGCCAGGGCTATGTGTGCGTGATCGCCGCGATCGCGCTGCCAAATCCGGCCAGCGTTGCCCTCCACGAGAAGCTCGGCTTCGAACAGGTCGGAGCCTATCGCGGCACCGGCTTCAAGCAGGGCCAATGGCTGGATGTCGGCCTGTGGCAGAAGGACCTGGCGGCCCGGCCGGGCGCGCCCGCCGAGCCGCTGCCCTACGCGGGTCTGCCCGATCCGGTCACTGAAAATAGCCGATGATAAGGCCGAACAGGGTGAACTGGAGCGTGTGATAGCCGCCGTTGACCAGCCACAAGGACAGGGGGCGGTGCTCGAACAGGTAGGTGATGCCGTAGGATGCAGCGACCCAGCACAGGCCGGCGGAGAAGCCGGCTGCCGTGGCCGGTCCGATGCCGAAATTGGGCCCGAGGAACATGGCGAAGACGGCGGCGGCGATAAGGCTCAACACTAGGGTCAGGCCGAAGATCTTGGCCATGTTGCCGCTTTTGAGAGTATCGTCGGACAGGCCGGCGGCCTGCTGCCAGACCTTTCCGAACAAGGCGGGCGAATACCATATCCCGCCGAGCACGAGCGAACTGATCGCGCACAGCGCGACGGCCAACCAACTGATTTCAGGCATCTTCACTCCCCCGTTTAAACGCGGCCCTAAAGTGCCGCTTCCTTGGTCATCTGCGCCTCTACGGCTTTCCTGAACTGCGCCACCGCACGGTCGAAGTAAGCCACGTCGCGATAGGTCCTGGCCTGCATGACTCCGCCTTCCATGACGTTGAGGGCCATTTCGGCCAGACCGCGCAGGTCGGTGCCGGCGCGAAAGCGGCGCCCGGCCGCGCGGAAGCATTCCTCGACCGCGTCAACCCAGGCGGTGAAATTCTCCGCCATCGCCAAGCGCACGACAGGGTCGGCTTCGTGAAGCTCCAGCGCCAGGCTGCCGATCGGGCAGCCGTAGGCGCAGTCGGTGTCGACGATGGCCCGACGGTAGAGCGCGAGCAATGCGAAAACCCGTTCGATGGGATCGTGAACGCCATCCCACGCGGGGTTGAGAAGCATCGGCCGGATGCCGTCGCGATAGGCTTCGAGCACGGCGAGGAGGACGTCCTGCTTGCCGGGAAAGAAATAATAGAGGCTGCCGCTGTTGACTTGGCTCCGGCTCAAGATGTCGGCGATCGAGGTCGAGGAATAACCCTTCAGCCAGAACAGCTCCATCGCCGCTTCAACGATCCGCCAGCGGGTGTCCTTGGGCGCCATGACGAGCGTTTAGTTGAACGGTCAATCAAGTGTCAAGCCTGGGGCCTTCCGGCGCCTCCGGCGGACGGTCATGGGCAACAGGGCAAGGGCCAGGAAAGACATCAGCAACGAGGCGATGCCGAAGGTAAGGATCCATTTGTTCGGCGACGGCTCGCGCGTGTCGAAATCCATGATGTGGAGCGCCCACATAAAATCGTAGAATCGCCACCAGCCGGTGCGCCTGGCAATGACCGCGCCGGACCCGGCGTCGACGTAGAAACGGGTGCCGTCCACCATCTCCACGCGCCAGGCCGACACCGGCCGGCGAAGCTCCATCGGCGGCCTGGCGGCATCGGTCCTGGTTACCGACCTGACCTTGGCCGAGCCCGTGTAGCGGGTCATGACCTCGCGCATCGCCTCGGTCGCGGAGACCGGCGGCAGAAGCGCGCCGGTGGCCGGGTCGGCGAGCCTGCTCGAGCCGTCGGGCATCGTCACCACCCACCGCGGCCCGGCCGCGCGCTGCTCCAGGGTCATGTTTTTCAGTGACACGCCCTGCACCGCCGGCGGGATCAACGGCGCGGTCAGCCGAACCATCGGCATGTCCCTCAGCAGATGGTCGCCGCGGACTTCGCCGATCGGCTTCCAGACCATGACCAGGCCGGACACGACCCAGAACAGCACTGGCAGGCCGACGATCCAGCCCAGCCAGACGTGCCAACGGCGCAAGCGTGAACGGACGGCCCCCATATTGCTCCTCGTCATGCTGAACCTGGTTCAGCATCCATCAGCCAGCCTCACCGTCCTGTGCGGAAATGGATCCTGAAACAAGTTCAGGATGACGGGTGTCCGGGGGACAGCCGGCCGACCGAACTCAGGATGACGGCTTTCACCACCGTCAAATATGGATTGGCTTGCCTGTCACGGCCATGGCCGCTTCCTTGATCGCCTCGCTGTGCGTCGGGTGGGCGTGGCAGGTGTAGGCGATGTCCTCGCTGGTGGCGCCGAACTCCATCGCCTGCGCGGCCTGGGCGATCATCGTGCCCGCGACCGAGGCGATGCACCAGACGCCGAGCACGCGGTCGGTCCTGGCGTCAGCAATGATCTTCACGAAGCCGTCCGGCTCATGGTTGGTCTTGGCGCGGCTGTTGGCGAGCATCGGGAACTTGCCGACCTTGACCTCGCCATGCTCCTTCGCCTGCGCTTCGGTGAGGCCGACGCCGGCGATTTCCGGCATCGTATAGACGACCGACGGGATGACGTCGGGGTTCACGATGCCGGTCAGGCCGGCAATATTCTCGGCGACCGCAATGCCCTCGTCCTCGGCCTTGTGGGCGAGCATCGGGCCGGGGATGACGTCGCCGATCGCCCAGACCCCGGCGACCCCGGTCCCGAAGCTGTGGTCGGTTTCGATCTGGCCGCGCTGATTGACCTTGAGGCCCGCCTTGTCGAGCGCCAGGCCCTCGGTATTCGGCCGGCGGCCGATCGAAACGAGGACGCAGTCGGCATCGAGCGTTTCGGCGGCGCCGCCTTTCGCCGGCTCCATCGTCAGCGTCGCCTTGCCGCCGTCGACTTTCACGCCGGTGACCTTGGTGCCGAGCTTGAACTCGATGCCCTGCTTCTTGAAAATCTTGTTGGCTTCCTTGCGGATGTCGTCATCCATGCCGG
The DNA here is from genome assembly GCA_035699505.1 of Sphingomicrobium sp. Taxonomy (GTDB): domain Bacteria; phylum Pseudomonadota; class Alphaproteobacteria; order Sphingomonadales; family Sphingomonadaceae; genus Sphingomicrobium. The sequence goes on from DASSPS010000035.1 coordinate 12,881, forward strand.
GCAGGATCTGGTCGAGGAACTCGACGCACGTGACCTTGGCGCCAAGCCGCCGCCACACCGAGCCTAATTCAAGCCCGATCACGCCGCCGCCGATGACGACCATATGGTCGGGCACCTTGGGAAGCTCGAGCGCGCCGGTGGAGGAGACGATGATCTTTTCGTCGATGTCGACGCCGGGCAGCGGGGTGACCGAGGAGCCGGTGGCGATGACAATATTCCTGGCGCGGACCTTCCGGTCGCCGACCTTCACGGTGTCCGCGCTTTCGAATGCCGCGTGGCCCTTCAGCCATTCGACCTTGTTCTTCTTGAACAGGAACTCGATGCCGCCGGTCAGCCCCTTGACCGCGTCCTTGCGCTGGCCGTGCATCGTGTCGAGGTCGAGCTCCGGCGTGACCTTGACGCCCATCCTGGCCATCGCGCCGTTGGCGGCCGCGTCATAATATTCCGATGCGTGGAGCATCGCCTTGGACGGGATGCAGCCGACGTTGAGGCAGGTGCCGCCAAGCGTCTCGCGGCTTTCGGCGCAGGCGGTCTTGAGGCCGAGCTGCGCGGCGCGGATCGCGGCGACATAGCCGCCCGGGCCGGCGCCGATCACCAGCACGTCGAAATCGTAATTCTCAGATGCCATCATCAAACTCCGTTTGCCCTGAGCTCGTCGAAGGGCTGCATTTCACTTTCGCCTCTCGCAAGGAGAAGGGCAGGGCTTCGACAGGCTCAGCCCGAACGGTGTGGTGTTGGCCAAACCGGCTTGGCGGCCATTTAGGGAGTGAGTGCGGATATGACCAGCACGAGGTTTTCCGCCTCGTCATTGCGAGCGAAGCGAAGCAATCCAGACTTTCGCGGCTGGATTGCTTCGTCGCTTTCAGCTCCTCGCAATGACGGATGGGTTGCTTGCCGGTGCAAGCAGTTGCGCCAACCGCCTCGGTCTGCGAGGGCGGGGGAGATCGGAGACCACGTGACCTATAACGACAGCTTCCAGGACCGGATCGCCAATGCCGCCAAGGCGCGGGAGAAGGCGCTGGCGAAGCTCAAGGCCAAGCCGGCGCCCGATCCCAAGGTAGTCGCGGAACGCGTCGAGCGGCAGAAGCAGCGCGAGCTCCGGGAAGCGGAGAAGGCCGAGGCCAAGCGGGCTCGGCGCGAGGCGGAAGCGGTTGAGAAAGCGGCCAAGGCGGCGGCTGCGGCTCCGCCGACCGAGGAAGAGCGCAAGGCGGCACGCGATGCCCGCTACGCGGCGCGCAAGGCCCGCAGATAGCGTTCAACCAATGAAAGTCCGGGAATTGCTGGCGACCGCCCGGGTGCCGGGCGGCGAGGAATTGCGCCTGTTCCGCCGCGACCGCGATTATATGATCGTGCTCGACCGCAACGAGCTGATGAACAGCCGGATGAGCGGGTCGGAGGAGCAACTGGCGACGCTAACCGTCGCGCGGCTGAAAAGCCGGACCAACCCGCGCCTGCTGATCGGCGGCTACGGCATGGGGTTCACGCTGCGCGCGGCGCTGGCGGTGTTGCCGGCCGGGGCGTCGGTGGTGGTCGCCGAGTTGGTGCCGGGGATCATCGCCTGGGCGCGCGGGCCGATGGCCGAGCTGACTGCCGGCTGCCTCGACGATCCGCGCGTGTGCGTGGTCGACGGTGACGTCACGGCGGCGATCGCGGCAGCGCGCGGCACGTACGACGCAATACTGCTCGACGTCGACAATGGCCCCGACGGCCTGACGCGGGCCGGCAATGACGGGCTCTATTCCGCGTCCGGGTTGGCAGCGGCGAAAGCGGCACTGGTCCGCGGCGGCATCCTCGCCATCTGGTCGGCCGGCGACGACCCAGCCTTCACCCGGCGGCTCGGGGCCGCCGGATTCAAGGCTTCGATCGAAAAGGTCCGCGCCCGATCCAACGGCAAAGGCGCGCAGCACACGATCTGGCTGGCGGAGAGCAAACCGCGAGAATAGACGCGCTATATTGTTCCATGATTAACTTTCTGCAAACTGGAACACGCGACTCGCCGTCTCAGCGGCGAAGTGTTGGGTCGGCGGGTCTCATGGTTTGCAAGGAGTATCGAGATGCCAGCCCAGTTGCCCTCCCAAGCCGTCGACCACATTCCCGATCCCGCGGCCCGAGCTATTATCGAACACGGTGGGGTGGAGACCTATGCCACGGTGGACTTCGTTGGACAAAGCACCAATCCGGACGCTCGGGGTCCCATCGTCGAGGTAGACGAGAATAGCTGGATCGAAGCCAACACCTGGTTTTTCGAAGAAGTTTCAGAAACGGATGACCGAGTGGTTCTGTTCGACGAGAGCCGCGGCGTGACTTTGATAATCGACTACACGACCGACCTAATTCACGTCATCGACTCGGCAGGAAACCCCGTATACGACTATGATGTGACGGGCGTTACTTACTCGCTGGAGCCCATCGAAACCTATGCCACCGTTGATTTCGTGGGACAGAGTACCAACCCGGATGCTGTCGGCCCGATTGTCGAGGTAGACGAGAATAGCTGGGTGGAAGCCAACAGCTGGTTCTTCGAAGAGGTATCGGAGACTGATGAGGAAGTGGTTTTATTCGATGAAAGCCGTGGCGTCACTTTGATAATCGATTACACGACTGATCTGATTCACGTTATCGATTCAGAGGGGAACCCCGTATACGACTATGATGTGACGGGCGTGACTTACTCGACGGTGCCCGTGATCCCGGACGGCTGGATTATCTGACTCGTCCCTCTGTTTGAAGCTTCAAGCAGCGAACAAGAGGCTGCTGGCAAAAGCAAGAGATCGATCAACAGCCTTGTCGGATGCTCGACCGGGTTCTGGAGCCTGATCGACTCATTCCCGCATTGCGCCGAGATTGCCACAAGTGCATTTGCCGGCGACTTGCGGAGGCCCTGATGCGCTTTCTTCTGTCCCTCCTCGTCGCCACGGCGGTTTCGCCGGCCATCACCGTCGTCGCCCCAAAGACGCCGGAGCCTGGCGCAAACGCGCAGGTGTGCAAGACCCAGCGCTCGCTCTCCAGCCGGGTCGTCAAGCGGGTCTGCAAAACGGCGGCCGAGTGGCGCAATGAAAGCATGGCGGCTCGTAACAAGCTCAAACTGGGACCGAAATCCCAGACCACGGAGGTGTTCAAACCGCCGGCCGGCCAGTGATGTTCCAAGCAGAGCGACTAGTCGCTCGCAAAGTTAGAGATCGATCAGCAGGCGTGTCGGGTCCTCGATCGCCTCCTTGACCCGCACCAGGAAGGTCACCGCTTCCCGCCCGTCGATCAGGCGGTGGTCGTAGCTGAGCGCGAGGTACATCATCGGCCGGGCGACGACCTGGCCGTCCCTGACCACCGGCCGTTCCTCGATGCGGTGCATGCCGAGCACGGCAGACTGCGGCGGGTTGATGATCGGCGTCGACAGCAGCGAGCCGAACACGCCGCCGTTGGAGATGGTGAAGGTGCCGCCCTTCATGTCTTCGGCGGTCAGCGTGCCGTCCTTGGCCTTCTTGCCGAACGCGGCGATGGCCTTCTCGATCTCGGCGAAGCTCATGGCGTGGGCGTCGCGGACGACCGGCACGACAAGACCCTTGGGCGCCGATACCGCGACCGAGACGTCGAGATAATCGTGATAAACGATCTCGTCGCCCTCGATGCTGGCGTTGACCGACGGCACGTCCCTGGCGGCGAGCGCCACGGCTTTTACGAAGAAGCCCATGAAGCCGAGGCGGATGCCGTGCTTCTTTTCGAACAGATCCTTGTAGCGGGCGCGGGCGTCGATGACGGCCGACATGTCGACATCGTTGAAGGTGGTGAGGATGGCGGCCGTGTTCTGCGCTTCCTTGAGGCGGTTGGCGATGGTCAGGCGGAGGCGCGACATTTTGACGCGTTCTTCTTTTCTTTCCACTGCGGAGGCAGGGGCCCAGTCCGCACGCGGAGCGGGCGTTGAAGGCGCCGGCGCTGGCGAGGCTTTCGCCTCGGCCTGGGCCCCTGCTTGGGTTCCCAGCAAAGTACTAGTTTGCTGGGGCCCTTTCGCAGGGGCACTCGTAGCCTTGGCCGCGGCCAGCACGTCGTCCTTGGTCAGGCGGCCGTCCTTGCCGGTTCCCTTGATCTTGCTTGGGTCGAGATGATGCTCGAGCACCACGCGGCGGACGGCGGGAGAGAGAGTGACGATATGGTCGTCGTCAATCGCGGGCGGGGCTTCTGCCGGAGTCTCAGATTTCTTGGCTTCGGGCGCGTGCTCGTCGCCCTTGATCGCCGGAGTTTCGGCCGGGCCGGCCGGGTTGGTCGTTGCCGCCGCGGCTTCCTTGTCGGCGCTTTGCGGTGCGGCAACGGCGCCGCCTTCGCCAATCCGCGCGATGATGGCGCCAACTTCGACCGTGTCGCCTTCGTTGACCAAAGTCTCGGTCAGCGTTCCGGCGGCGGGCGAGGGCACCTCGACCGTGACCTTGTCGGTTTCCAGGCTGGCGATCGACTCGTCGGCGGCGACGGCGTCGCCCGGCTTCTTCAGCCACTGGGCAAGCGTTCCTTCGGTGATGGATTCGCCCAATGCCGGTACGGTTACGTCAGTCGCCATGATTGTCCTTCTTACTGCGCGGCAACGGCGGGCCTGTCCGCACGGCTGCTATGGCCGAGCGCGCCGCCAATCAAGGCCGCCTGCTCCGCCGCGTGCCGCTTGGCGAGGCCGGTCGCCGGCGAGGCGGCGGCGTCGCGGCCGGCATAGGTCGGGCGCAATCCCTTGAAGCCGGCGTCGGCGAGGCAGGTTTCGATGAGCGGTTCAACGAAGAACCAGGCGCCGTTGTTGCGCGGCTCTTCCTGCGCCCAGACGATGGTCTCCAGCCTGGGCATCGCCTGCAGGCGCCTGACCAGAGGCTCGGACGGGAAGGGGTAAAGCTGCTCGATGCGGATGATCTCGGTCGTTTCGTCGCCAGCGGCATCGCGCGCCTCGAGCAATTCATAGGCGAGCTTGCCTGAGCAAAGCACCAGCCGCTTCGTCTCGCCCTGCGCCGGGGCGCGCCAGTCGCTGACGATCCGGCGGAAATGGCTGTCGCCGGTGAAGTCGGCGAGCGCCGACACCGCATATTTGCTGCGCAGCAGCGACTTGGGAGTCATCAGGATCAGCGGCTTGCGGAAATCGCGCATGATCTGCCGGCGCAATATGTGGAAGTAATTGGCCGGAGTCGTGCAGTTGGCGACCTGCAGATTGTCGTCGGCGCACAGCTGCAGATAGCGCTCCAGCCGGGCCGAGCTATGCTCCGGCCCCTGGCCCTCGAAGCCGTGCGGGAGCAGCATGACGAGGCCGCTGGCGCGCAGCCATTTCGCCTCGCCGGCGGCGATGAACTGGTCGACGATGGTCTGGGCGCCGTTGGCGAAATCGCCGAATTGCGCTTCCCACAGCACGAGCGTCCTCGGGTCGGCGAGCGAATAGCCATATTCGAAGCCCAGGACGCCGAATTCGGAGAGCGGGCTGTCGCGAACCTCGAATCGGGCGGTGCCGATGGTGGCGAGCGGGATATGTTTGGCGCCGCTCTGCTGGTCGACCCAGACGGCGTGGCGCTGGCTGAAGGTGCCGCGGCCGCTGTCCTGCCCGGACAGGCGGACGCCGCTGCCCTGCATCAGCAGGCTGGCGAAGGCCATCGCCTCGGCCGTCGCCCAGTCGAAGCCCTGGCCGCTGTCGAACATCGCTTTCTTGGCGTCGAGGATGCGCTGCAGAGTCTTGTGGATGTGGAAGTTGGGCGCGGCCGTGGTCAGGACCTCGCCGATCTTGCCGACCAATTCCTCGTCGATGGCGGTGGCCGTGTTGCGGCGGCCGAGCACCGGCTCGTCCGGCTTGCCGAGACCGGTCCAGCGGCCCTCGAACCAGTCGGCCTTGTTGGGCAGGTAAGAGGTAGCGGCGGCGAATTCGCTTTCGAGATGATCAAGATAGGATTTGGTGTGCTGGTCGACCCATGCCTGGTCGACGACTCCCTCTTCGATCAGCCGCTGGCCGTAGCTGGCGCTGACCAGTCGCTGCTGCTTGATTTGCGCATACATCAACGGCTGGGTGAAGCTCGGCTCGTCACCCTCATTGTGGCCAAAGCGGCGATAGCACCACATGTCGATGACGATGTCGCGGCCGAACTGCTGGCGGAACTCGATGGCCAGCTTGCAGCAGAAGGTGACCGCTTCGGGATCATCGCCGTTGACGTGCAGGATCGGCGCCTGGATGCCCTTGGCGACGTCCGACGGGTAAGGCGAGGACCGGGCGAACTGCGGGCTTGTGGTGAAGCCGACCTGGTTGTTGATGATGAAGTGAAGCGTTCCGCCGGTGCCGTAGCCGGGTAGGCCGGAGAAGCTCAAACATTCCCACACCACGCCCTGCCCGGCGAAGGCGGCATCGCCGTGCAGCAGGATCGGCAGCACCTTCTTGCCGTGCTTGTCGCCCTTCAGGGTCATCACCGCCCGCGCCTTGCCGAGCACGACGGGATCGACCGCCTCCAGGTGCGACGGGTTGGGAAGCAGCGACAGGTGCACCTTGGTGCCGTCGAACTCGCGGTCCGACGAGGTGCCGAGGTGATATTTGACGTCGCCCGAGCCGCCGACATCCTCGGGATTGGCGGCGCCGCCGGCGAACTCGCTGAAGATCGCGCGGTACGGCTTGCCCATGACGTTGACGAGGACGTTGAGCCGGCCGCGATGGGCCATGCCGATGTCGACCTCCTCGACGCCATACTGGCCGCCGTACTTGATGACCGATTCCAACGCGGGAATCGCGCTTTCGCCGCCGTCGAGCCCGAAGCGCTTGGTGCCGACATATTTGCGGGCGAGGAATTTCTCCCATTGCTCGGCTTCGATCACCTTGGCGAGGATGGCCTGCTTGCCCTCGGGCGTGAACTGGACGGTCGCGCCCTTGCCCTCGATCCGGTCCTGCAGGAAGCGGCGCTCCTCCAGGTCGTTGATATGCATATATTCGATGCCGATGGTGCCGCAGTAATTGGCCTGAAGCACGGCGACGATCTCGCGGATCGTGGCTTCCTGCAAGCCGAGCGTGCCGCCGATCCAGATCTTCCGGTCGAGGTCGTTGTCCCCGAAACCGTGATAGGCGGGGTTGAGGTCGTCCGGACAATCGCTGCGGTGCAGGCCCAGCGGATCGAGCCTGGCGGCGAGATGCCCGCGCACGCGATAGGTGCGGATCAGCATCATGGCCCGGATGCTATCGTCGGCGGCGCGGCGGATGGAGTCCGGGTCAGCGCCCTTGGCCGCGGCCTGCGCTGACGCAGTCTGGCGGACGGCTTCGATCGTCGCCTGCGTCGGGTCGAGGGCGAGGTTGAGCTCGTCGAGCTCGGCCAGCGGCCAGCCGCTCCGCGCCCAGCTCGGGCCCGGCTCCGAGGTCAGGATCGTGGCTTGGTCATCGGCCATGGTCAGGCTGCGAGCAGTTCCTTCAGGGTGCGGCCAAGTTCAGATGGGCTCGGGGAGACGCGAATACCAGCCGCCTCCATCGCCGCGATCTTGTCCTCGGCGCCGCCCTTGCCGCCGGAGACGATGGCGCCGGCGTGGCCCATGCGGCGGCCCGGAGGGGCGGTGCGGCCGGCGATGAAGCCGACGGTGGGCTTCCTGCGGCCACGCCTGGCTTCGTCGGCGAGGAATTGCGCGGCGTCCTCCTCGGCGCTGCCGCCGATCTCGCCGATCATGATGATCGACTTGGTCTCGTCGTCGGCGAGGAACAGCTCGAGGACATCGATGAAATTGGTGCCGTTAACCGGGTCGCCGCCGATGCCGACCGCAGTGGTCTGGCCGAGGCCCTCGCTGGTCGTCTGGAATACGGCTTCGTAGGTCAAAGTGCCGGAGCGCGAGACAACGCCGACGCTGCCCTTGGAGAAGATGTTGCCCGGCATGATGCCGATCTTGCACTCGCCTGGGGTGAGGACTCCGGGGCAATTCGGCCCGATCAGCCGCGACTTGCTGCCGGTCAGCGCGCGCTTGACCTTGACCATGTCGAGCACCGGAATGCCCTCGGTGATGGTGACGATCAGCGGCACTTCCGCGTCGATCGCCTCGAGGATCGAGTCCGCGGCGAAGGGCGGGGGGACGTAGATGACGGAGGCGGTGGCGCCGGTCGCCTCAACGGCTTCGCGCACCGTGTCGAACACCGGCAGGCCGATGTGGGTCGACCCGCCTTTGCCCGGAGTCACCCCGCCGACCATCTGCGTGCCGTAGGCCAGCGCCTGCTCGGTGTGGAAAGTGCCGGTATCGCCGGTCATCCCCTGGGTAATGACCTTGATGCTACGGTCGACGAGAATGCTCATTCGTTTCCCTTGTCGTTCCCGGCGAAGGCCGGGGTGCAGTCCCAGAAAAAAGCAACCGGCGCGAAACGCCGCCTGGGCCCCGGCCTTCGCCGGGGAACAGGTCAATTCAATGAACTATCGATCTGCTTGCAGGCGACGAGCAGTTCTTTGACCGCGTCCACGCTGACCTCGAGATTCTTCCTGGCCTCGTCGTCCAGCGCGATCTCGATCACCTCTTCCGCGCCGTTCGCGCCAATCACGGTGGGGACGCCGACGTAGAGGCCGTCGAGGCCGTATTTGCCCTCGACATAGACGGCGCTCGGCAGGATGCGCTTCTGATCGCCGAGATAGGCCTCGGCCATGGCGATCGCGCTGGTTGCCGGTGCGTAATAGGCGCTGCCGGTCTTGAGCAAAGCGACGATCTCGCCGCCGCCGCCGCGGGTGCGCTTGACGATTTCGTCGATGCGCTTCTTGGTCGAGCGGCCCATCTTAACGAGGTCGTCGACGGGGATGCCGCTGATTGTGGTGTAGCTGGTGACGGGCACCATCGTGTCGCCGTGGCCGCCGAGCACGAACGCGTTGACGTCGCGAACGCTGACCTCGAACTCCTGCGCCAGGAAGGTGGCGAAACGGGCGCTGTCGAGGACGCCGGCCATGCCGACCACCTTGTTGTGCGGGAGCCCGGAGAATTCGCGCAGCGCCCAGACCATCGCGTCGAGCGGGTTGGTGATGCAGATGACGAAGGCGTCGGGCGCATGTTGCTTGATGCCCGCGCCGACCTGCTTCATTACGCCGAGGTTGATGCCGAGCAAATCGTCACGGCTCATGCCCGGCTTGCGCGGCACGCCGGCGGTGACGATGACGACGTCGGCGCCGGCGATGTCGGCATAATCGTTGGTGCCGGTAATGCGGGCGTCGAAGCCCTCGATCGGGCCGCACTGGCTGATATCCAGCGCCTTGCCCTGCGGAATCCCCCCGGCGATGTCGAACAGGACGATGTCGCCCATTTCCTTCTTGGCGGCGAGGTGGGCGAGCGTTCCGCCGATCATTCCGGCGCCGATCAGCGCGATTTTCTTGCGAGCCATGTGGCCAGTCGTTTCCCTGTGCTAGTTGCGGTGACGCCGGGGCCGGCGCGATTGAGCGCGCCTCTAGCCCTGCGGCGTTCAGGGGGCAACCGCCCGGCGCGGGAAACTGGCATCTCCGGTCTTTGACCGAAACAGGCGTTCCGCCCAGTGGTTGCAAGGTTTCCACCGTTCCGGCTGAACACGGTCTCCGCCTGAGACATTGCGGGCAGATGAACGCCGCAACCCCCGTTAGCGCAATGCGTTACTTCGATCGACAAGAGACGGAAATATCGTTGTTTTTCCGTCAACGCAGGAGCCATATGATGAGAAAACTGATGCTACTTGCCGGCGCGGGCATGTTGCTCGCCGTCGGCGCCCCCGCCGCCGCCAAGCCCGGCAAGGCACAAAGCCAGGCGAAGGTTCACATGAACGCTCGCGGCCAGATCGACGCCAACCGCAACGGCATCGCCGACTGGCGCGAACAGCGCCTGATCGATGCCAACGCAAACGGCATCCTCGACTGGCGCGAACGCCGGACCGTCGACATCAACCGCAATGGAATTGCCGACTGGCGCGAGCGCTGGATCGATCGTGACCGCGACGGCATCGACGATCGCCAGGAAGCGATGATGGGCCGCTACGGAGGCGCTGTATGCCCACCGGGCCTGGCCAAGAAGTCGCCGGCCTGTATCCCTCCGGGTCAGGCCAAGCGAATCTTCGCCGAGGGCCAGCGAGTCCCAGGCAATTACAATTATTACACGCCTTACGGGGACATCCCGCTGGTGATTCGCAACCAGTATGGTCTCAACGATGATTATCGGTACATTTATCGCGACAACATCATCTACGTCGTCGATCCGGCGACGCGGCTGGTTCGCGACATCATCAACGTAATTCTGTAATCAGATCTGTCATTAGATTGGAATTTGGGCTGGTCGCGAGGCGCGACCGGCCCAATTCTTTTGGTAACCAATTACAGTCAACCGTTGTTCATCGGGCCTGCCCTAGGGTGCAGGGATGACAAAACTCCTTTTGATCGCGAGCGCCATGACGCTCGTCACCGCCGGTCCGGTTTATGCCAAGCCGGACCATGCCAAGGGACACGGCAAGGGCCAGCACGGCCAGGTCGTCAACCACAACGGCCAAGTCGGCTACGGGATGGGCGGTTGCCCGCCGGGACTCGCCAAGAAGAACAATGGCTGCAGGCCGCCGGGCCAGGCCAAGAAGCTGTACAATATCGGCCAGCGGTATCCGACCAGCTACGGCCAGAACTGGAATTACAACCAGATCCCCTATGATATTCGGCAGCAATACGGGTTCGACCCGCGTCAAAATTATTATTATGGCGATGGCTATCTCTACCAGGTGGACCCCAAAACGATGCTGATCCAGCAGGTGGTCAGCGCGCTACTCCGCTAGGGCGACGCGAGCGAGGATTGGAACGGGCCGTGCCTTCGGGCGCGGCTCTTTTCATTTGGGGTCACGATCGCCGGCAGGCCGCACCCCGTTGTCGTCGGCAGCGGGCAGATTGCCTCCCGCCGCGTCGAGCATCCGGCCAGCCTCGTCCAGGTCGCGATTCTCGGTCGCGGTCGGCACTTCGGGACGGCGGTCGCAGGCGGCCAGGACCAGGCAGAAAACGAACAGGAAGCGCATCGGCAGACCCTAGCGCGACGCCAGTGCAAAGAAAAAGGGCCGCGCGGGCAAGTCCGCACGGCCCTTCCTGAAAAAGCGTACAAGCTAATTGGCGGCGTTCTCGACCGCATCTCCAGCATTCTCGACTGCTTCGCCGGCGTTCTCGATCGCATTTCCGGCGGCGTCGAGGGCGTTGTCGGCGACATTGCTTGCGTCGACGGCGGCATTGACGTCGGCTTCGGCGGCATTTTCGACTGCGGTTTCGTTATTGACGGCGGCATTGTCGGCCGCGGGCTGGCACGCGGCAAGGCCGAGCGCGAGGACCGCAACGGTCACAGCAGCTTTCTTCATGATCGCTCCACTCCGTAAAAAAGCCGCCCGGATCAGCTGGGCGGTTGGGCTCGGCCTGGCGCGAGAATCAATCAGGCCAGCGCGGGCCATTACAGGGGCGGGGATTGCCACGCAATTGCCATAATTCGGCAACCGGCGTTCAGAACATGCCGACGCCGTCGCGCTTTTGATTGACCATATAAAGATATCTTTATATCGTTATCTTGTGACTGACGCTTTGCCGCTCGCCGATATTTTTCAGGCGCTTGCCGACCCCAGCCGGCTTCGAATCCTTGCCCTTCTGCGGAATATGGAATTGTCGGTTGGAGAGCTCGCCCAAGTGCTCGGGCAAAGCCAGCCGCGCGTTTCGCGCCACCTGCGAATCCTGGCCGACGCCGGCATCGTCGAACGCCGCAAGGAAGGCAGCTGGGTTTTCCTCACCCTCGCCGATCCCGAACGGACCGGGCCGCTGTTCGTCCTTCTCGACCGCTGGGCCGACGTCGAGACCGAGCGGGCGTTCCACGACGACGCCGCCCGCCTCGAGGCGGTCCGGGCCGACCGGGCCGAGGCCGCGGCGCGCTATTTCGCCGTCCACGCCGACGCCTGGGATTCGATCCGGTCGCTCCACGTCGCCGAAAGCGAGGTCGAGCGCGCCATTGACCAGGCGCTGGGCGGCCGGCCGCTCGGCCGGCTGATCGACATTGGCACCGGCACCGGCCGGATGATCGAATTGTTCGGCTCGCGCGCCGACCAGTCGATCGGCGTCGACCGTTCGTCCGAAATGCTCCGGCTTGCGAGGGTCAAGCTGGAAGCGGCCGGGATCGCGTCGAGCCTTCGCCAGGGCGACATGTATGCCCTGCCGCTACCGGACCATAGCGCCGACTGCGTCATCATCCATCAGGTTCTGCACTATGCCCATTCCCCGGCGGCCGCGATCGTCGAGGCCGCTCGGGTGCTTGCGCCCGGCGGCACGCTCCTGGTCGTGGATTTCGCGCCGCACGACCGCGAGGAACTGCGCGACCGGGACGCGCACATGCGGCTCGGCTTCGATGATTCGACCATGACGGGCTGGTTCGGCGCCGCCGGCCTGGCGATCGACCATATCGAGCATCTGGAAGGCGGTGAACTCACCGTCACCTTGTGGCGCGGCGCCAAATATGGCGAGCCCAAGCGTCAGAGGCGGGCGGCATGAACCGGGTCGACGCGATGGCCGCGCCGCCGCCCTTGTTCGCCGAGACGCGCGGCGACATTGCCGTCAGCTTCGAATTCTTCCCGCCCAGGACGGACAAGATGGCGGAGACGCTGTGGGAATCCATCCAGACCCTGGAGCCGCTTCAGCCGCGCTTCGTGTCCGTCACGTACGGCGCCGGCGGCTCGACCCGCGAGCGGACCCACGCCACCGTCGAGCGGATCCTCAAGGAAACCACCCTTACCCCGGCCGCGCATTTGACCTGCGTCGGCGCCAGCAAGGGCGAGCTTGACGACATCGCCCGCGACTATTGGAATCTTGGCGTTCGGCACATCGTCGCGCTGCGCGGCGACCCTCCCGAGCCGGGGACGAAATATCAGCCGCACCCGGACGGTTATCGCGATGCTTGCGAGCTGGTCGCGGGGCTCAAGAAGGTCGCCCCGTTCGACATTTCCATCGCCGCTTATCCCGAAATGCACCCGGACAGCTCGACCCGCGCCTTCGACCTCGAAAACCTCAAGCGGAAGGTCGGTGCCGGCGCCGACCGGGCAATCACCCAATTCTTCTTCTCGGCTGACTGTTTCTTCCGCTTTCGCGATGAAGCCGCCGCGGCGGGAATCGACGCCGAGATCGTCCCGGGCATCCTGCCGGTGTCAAATGTCGCCACAACCCGCCGCTTCGCCCAGACGT
>DASSPS010000036.1:0-4378 GCA_035699505.1 Sphingomicrobium sp.
TCACGGAGATCCTGCAGGCCGCCTTCAAGGACATGAAGGGCTTCCACGGCCAGCGCGTCGAGAACCGCAAGGCCATGGAAGCGGCGATGCAGGCGCCGACCATCGATCCGGCCAGGATCGAGCAGATTCGCGCCGAGCAGATGAAGATCGCCGACGCGAGCTCCAAGCGCTTCACCCAGGCGCTGGTCGATGCCGGCAACGTGCTGAATGCCTCGCAGCGCCAGGCTTTCTTCAAGAGCTGGAACGAGCGCCGCGGCTGGCATCGCGGCTAAGAGGCACGGATGACATCGAGGGTGCCGCGGCCCGATACTGAGGTGATGGCCGAGCGCATCCTGATGATCGATGACGACAGCCGCCTCGCCGGGATGGTCTCCGACTATCTCGGCGGGGCGGGCTTTCGTCTGACCATCGCCGGCACCGCGCGCGACGGCGAGGCCTTGCTGAAGCGCGAGACCTTCGACGCCATCATCCTCGACCTCATGCTGCCCGACGCCGACGGCCTCGATCTCTGCCGCCGCCTGCGCACGGTCACCGACCTGCCGATCCTGATGCTGACGGCGCGCGGCGAGCCGATGGACCGTGTGATTGGCCTGGAAGTCGGCGCCGACGACTACCTCGCGAAGCCCTTCGAGCCGCGCGAGCTGCAGGCCCGGCTGCGCGCCATCCTGCGCCGCAAGGGCATGCCGGTGAAGAGTGAGATGCTGCGCTTCGGCCGGCTCGAGATCGACAAGGGCGCGCGCGTGGTGCGCGTCGACGGCGAGGAGCGGACCATCACCTCCTACCAGTTCGCGCTCCTGCTGGCGCTGGCCGAACGGGCCGGCCGCGTGCTGTCGCGCGATGCGTTGATGGATCTTTTGAAGGGCGAGAAACTCGAAGCCTTCGACCGCTCGGTCGACGTCCACATCTCGCGCATCCGCGCCGCCATCGAGGACGACCCCAAGAAGCCCCGCCGCATCCTGACGATCCGCGGCGCGGGTTATGTGTTTGCGAAGGATCACGACCGGTGACAGGAAAGGTCCCCCTGAACTCACAAACGAAGTGCAACACCAGACTAGGGTGTTGCAATGGGGAAACACTACCGCCATCTCACTCTCGAAGAGCGGTGCACGATTGCCCAGCTTCACCAAGCCGGCCAATCGGTCCGCCAGATCGCGGCAGCTCTGGATCGCCCGCCATCGTGCGTCTCTCGCGAGTTGAGGCGCAACAGCGGTATCCAGGTCGGCTACAAGCCGAGCTACGCCCAGGAGCAGACTGCTGCCCGGCGCTGGACCGGATCGCGCCTGGAACGCGACGCCGAGCTGCGCACCCTGGTCCTCGACTGGCTTCGCCGCGGTTGGTCGCCCGAGCAGATCGCTGGGCGGCTCAAGCAGCAGCGCGCCGCCGTGACTATTAGCCATGAAAGCATTTATCGCTTCATCTACGCCCAAATCCGCCGCACCAACGACAGCGCCTGGCGCAACTACCTGCCCCGACGCAAATACAGGCGCGGCTGGCATGGCCGACGCAAACGTTCCGCCGACGACCTCATTAAAGGCCGCGTTTCCATTGCTTTGCGGCCTCACCACGTCGAGACCCGGCGGACCTTCGGCCACTGGGAAGCCGACTCCATGTCGTTCGCCATACCCGGCCAAACCGCCCTCGTGGCGCTCGAACGCAAGTCCCGTCTCATCCTCGGCGCAAGGCAACAGGGCAAGGCCGCACGACCCGTTGCCGAGCAGCTCTGCGACTGGTTCGAGCCGCTCGATCGGCGGCTGCGCCGCTCCATCACCTTCGACAACGGCACCGAGTTCGCCCAGCATCTCATCCTCACTGACGAACTCGCCATCCGGACATTCTTCTGTGACCCCCACAGCCCGTGGCAGAAGGGCAGCATCGAGAATGCCATCGGTTGCTTGCGCAGAGCCTTGCCTAGAAAAACCAACCTCGACACTATCGACCACGAGCTCTTCGAGGCTTGGATCGCCGCCTACAACAACACGCCGCGAAAATGCCTGCAGTTCAGGACACCGGCTGAAGTCTTTCTTGCTAAACTGTTGCACTTCGAACGTGAATCCACACCCTCGCTGCGCTCGGGATGACAGGGTGCTGTGCGATCCGCACCCGCTGTCACCCCGAGCGTAGCGAGGGGCCTTTGAGGTCTAGAAGGGTCCCTACTCCACCTTCCCGCCTTCCATCATCTTGTTCCAGCGCTTCTGCATCTCCTCGGGGCTCACGACCTCCTTGGTTGCCGCCAGGAACCAGCGATAGCCGAACGGACAGGCGACCATGCCGGAACGGTCACCGTAGAACTGGTCCTGCACCTCGCGCATCAGCGTGGCGCCCGCCTTGACGGCGCGGTCGACCGCCTTGTCGGCGTCCGGCACCTGGATGTGGAAAGCAACCGGCGAGCCGCCGGTCGCCGTCGGGCTTTTGGCGCCGAAATCGGGATACTCGTCGTTCAGCATCAGCACGCTGTCGCCGATCCTGATCTCGGCGTGGCCGACCTTGCCTGACGGCTCGGTCAGGCGGAACAGCTCGGTCGCGCCGAACGCCTTGGCATAGAACGCGATCGCTTCCTTGGCATCGTGCACCGTCATGTGGGCCCGGAGAGTCTGATCCTTTGCGCTCATGGCATCACCTGTGTTATATTACGTTACGTATCGTAACGTTAATAGACAATGAGTCAAGCCCCTTCTCCTCCCAGCCGTGGCCGGCCGCGCGATCCGCGCACCCGGGCCGCCATCCTTGCCGCCGCGCGCGCCCTCCTCGAACGGGGCGGCCTCACCGCGGTCACCATCGAGGCGATCGCCGCCAAGGCGGGCGTCAGCCGCCCCACGATCTACCGCTACTGGCCCAACGCTCCGGCCGTGGCGATGGCAGCTTTCCTCGACGCCTCGGCTGAGCCCGGCGCCGGCAAGACCTCGCGCTCGCCGCTCGCCGCCCTGCGCGCCCAGCTTCATGCCGTGGCCGACGCCTTTGCCGCACCCGCCGGCCGCAGCGTCGCCGCCATGGTCGCGGCGGCGCAATCCGAGACCGAGCTCGCCAAGGCGTTCCGCAACGAGTTCATCGCGCGCAATCGCGACGCCGCGCGGCTGTTGCTCGAACGCTGCATCGCCGAACGTCTGGTCGTCCCTCCGGCAGACATCGACCTGGCGCTCGACCTCGTCTTCGGCCCGCTCTTCTACCGCCTGCTGATGGGCCACGCCCCGATCACGCGCGGCTTCGTCGACCAGCTCCTCGACGCCGTCATCCCTGCACGCGCCTGAGCGCCGCCTCGGTCTCGCGCGTCAGCAACGCAATCAGGTCCCCGGCCGGCATCTCGCGCGCCAGCGATGGCGCCTGGCCGCTCCAGAGAGGCATGAAGTCGGACGAACCCTTGGCCTCCGAAGCCGCCCTGAGCGGGCCAGAGGCGCCGGCCGCCAACGGAAACTGCGGCGCGTCGGCGCTCATAGGCCCCATCTCCTCGATGAAGCGGTTGACGATGGCGCGCGCCGGTCGTCCGGTGAACAGGTTCGTGAGCGTCGTGCTGGCGTCGTTGGCCTGCTTCAGCGCCGCGCGATGCAGTGCCGGAGTCCTCGCCTCGGGCGTGAGCAAGAAGGCCGTGCCCATCTGGACCCCGGCAGCACCCAGTGCCAGCGCGGCAGCGATGCCGCGGCCGTCGCCGATACCGCCGGCTGCAATCACCGGCACCTTCACGGCATCGACCACCTGCGGCACCAGCGCCATGGTGCCGGCTTGCCGGGCGATGTCATCGACCAGGAACATGCCGCGATGGCCGCCCGCTTCGGCGCCCTGGGCGATCACGGCGTCGGCGCCCTCGCCTTCGAGCCAGCGGGCTTCCGCCGCGGTCGTGGCCGAGCTGACGATGGCGATCCGTGCGTCCTTCAGGCGCTTCACCAGACCGGCCTCGGGCAGCCCGAAATGGAAGCTCGCGACCTTGGGCGTGAACTCCAGCACCACGTCGCACAGGGCGGCGTCGAACGGAGCCAGCCTCACCGGGCCGGCGCCGGCATCCGCAGGCAATCCGAACTCGCGATAGTACGGCGCGAGTCGCTGGCGCCAGCGCTCCTCGCGCGCCGCATCCGGCTCAGGCTGACGGTGTGTAAAGAAGTTGACGCTGAACGACCGGCCCGTGCCCTGGCGCACGACCTGCAATTCCGTGCGCAGGCTCTCGGGCGTTGCCATCGCGCCTGCGATCGAGCCCAGCCCACCGGCCTCGGACACGGCCACGACCATGGCCGGCGAGACGAAGCCCGCCATGGGCGCCTGGACGATCGGATGGTCGATGCCGAGAAGCTCGATCAGGCGACGATCGGACCAATTCATGGGTAATCCTCCCAGGATATCGACAATTCTACACCATGCTAGTACCTGGAATCACAAATGCCTGATACGGACC
>DASSPS010000037.1:0-26979 GCA_035699505.1 Sphingomicrobium sp.
CAACACCGAGCGAATGAATGCCGCCGTTTTCGCCTTCCGCCGCTACGAGAATGCGTCGCTGCGCTACACCGGTATCGATAGCCACGAAGGGCTGACACATGTCGGGGGCTACGACACCGTTGTTGCGAAGGACGCTGTAGCGCACTGACCCTTGACTAGTAGGATTTCATTTTAGAACTCTGGTCGATGGCGAAACAATTGACCCGCGCCGCCGCGCTCCAGAACCGCGCCTTCCTCCGCATCCTCGCCCGCACCGGCAATGTCCGGCTGGCGGCCAGGCAGGTGGGGGTGGCGCATACCACTTTCCTTCACCGGCGATCGCGGCAGGCGGGGTTTGCGCTTCGCTGGGATGCGGCGCTGGCGGTGGCGGGGGCGAGATTGGCCAAGGGGGATGAGCGCTGGGCCCCCTCCACCATTGCCTCTCCGGGCAATGGTCCCCAGCAGCCGGTCCGCCATGCTGGGGGCATGGCAGCTGCGGCTGCTTGTCGCGGGGAGGATCAAGCACGGCACCGCACCGCCGGCGGAGAGGTGCAGGTCACGCGGCTCAAGGATGGGCGCGTTCAGATCCGGCGCGCCCAGCCCGGCAGGCTCACGCCGGCGGCGGAGCAGGCGTTCCTCGCCGCGCTGTCGGCGACGTGCAACGTCTCCCTGGCGGCGGCGGCGGTCGGGGCTAGCCCGCGCGCTTTCTACCGGCGCAAGCGGATGGACCCGGCCTTCGCCCGCGAATATCGCGAGGCGTTGCGGCGGGGCTATGAGCGGATCGAGCTGGCGCTGCTCGAGGCGGGGCTGGCGGGCAGCCACAGCCAGGACGACTGGCGGCGCAACGACCCGCCGGCGATGCCGCCGATGAGCGTCAACCAGGGCCTGCAGCTGATGTACCTCCACCAGAAGGAAGCGCGGCTGAAGGCCGAGCCGTGGCCGATCAAGCGGCTGCGCGGCGAGACGACCGAGATGCACTGCATCCGGCTGGCGGCGATGGCCGAGGCCGAGGCGCAGCGGCGGCGCGACGAATTCGAGATGGCCGAGGCCGAGCGCTGGGCGAGGGGCGAGCCGGCGTGGGGGCCGGCGGGCGAGGCGGTGCGCCGCGAGCTCGGGCTTGGCGAGGAGGCGGCCCTGCCGGACCTGGCGCAGGTGACGGGCTGGTCGCGGGCGGATGCGGGCAAGAGGCAGGATGCGGAGACGGCGCTGTTCGGCGGGTGGCGGATCGAGGAGATGGAGGCGCGGCAGGACGGGGAGGAAGGCGGCGCGGAGTGAAGAATAGGCCCCTCCACCGCCTCCGGCGGTCCCCCTCCCCCTGCAAAAGCAGGGGAGGATAGTTAGTCAGACACATCCACCGCCGGGCTCCGGCCCATGGCGACGGCGAGGCGTTCGAGGCGGCGCCAGACGGGGTCGGCTAGCAGGGCTTCCTGGTTGCGGGGCAGGCAGAGCGTGACGTTGTCCTCGTCGCAGCGCAGGGCGGCGCGCTCGAGCACCTGGCCGACGCCCCCGGACAGGCGCTGGCCCAGCCGCATGGCGAGGCCCCACTGGTCGGCCCGGACCAGCTCCTGGTGGCTGCACAATATGGTCACCGCCCGGTCGACGATGTGGGCGCGGCCGAAATTGGCCGACAGGGCCTCGGCCATCATCACCCGCTCGGGCGCGGTGACCCCGACCCAATTGCCGTGCAGCGCCATCTCGACGCCGCGCTCGCCGCGGAACTCGGGATCGGCCTGCCAGGCGACGTCGGCCAGCACGCAGGAGGCGAGGCGGATGCGCCTGGCGGCGGGGCCGTCGTCGAACAAGGGATTGATGAAGGAGTCGAGCAGGTCGCCATGCTCGCCGAAGCGGCGGTCGGCGCCGCCGGCGTCGCGGGCGGCGGTGATCAGCGGGTCGGCCTGGCGGGCGCGGGCGGAAAGATCGGCGAACAGAAGCCCTTCGCGGATGCCGAAGGTCGAGACGACCAGCCGCTTCGGCTTGAGCTGCTTGGCCAGCAGGCGGAGCAGCATGGCGGCGGCGGGGAGGGTGGCGGCGCGGGCCGGGGAGATCATCTCCGACCAGTCGGGCCGGGGATGCTCGGCGAGCTTCCTGAGCTTGCCGAGCCGGTCGGCGCGGAGGACGTAGCCGTGGGTGATGGGCAGCGGGTAATGGCTGGCGATCATGTCGATCCGGGCGAGCGCGCGCCACGAGCCGCCGACGAGGTAGAGGGTGCGGCCCTCGGCTTTCTCGCGCAGGCCGGAGGCCCTGAGGGCGCTGCGGAGGATGGCGGCGGCCTCCTTCTTGCCGCCGTCGCCGGCCCGGACGCGCAGGACTCCGAGCGGCAGCGAGATGCCGCGGCCGGTGAGGCCGTCCCTGACCTCGACCAGCTCGAGGCTGCCGCCGCCAAGGTCGCCGACGACGCCGTCGGCGCTGGGGATGGCGGACAGGACCCCCTCGCCGGCGTACCAGGCCTCCTCCTCCGGCCCGAGGATCCGGCATTCGAAGCCGATCCGCTCGACCGCGTCGACGAACTCGGGCCCGTTGTCGGCGTCGCGGACTGCGGCGGTGGCGACCACCCGGGTGTTGCGCACGCCCATGTAGCGCAGCAGCAGCTTGAACCGCTCCAGCATGGCCAAGGCGACCCCCCAGGCGCCGCTCGAGATCCGGCCGGTCTCGCCGACGCCGACGCCGAGGCCGGCAAGCACCTTCTCATTGAAGATCGGCCGGGGAACGCGCTCGTTGCCGGCATAGACGACGAGCCGGACGGAGTTCGACCCGATGTCGATGATGGCGATGGGTTTTCGGCTGGGCATCCCCGCCTTAACGGCTGCGGCTGAAGCGAAGTTGCGGGACCTTGCGGCCTTTCTTGAGCGCCTTGCCGCGGCCGGACAGCGACGGGTTGCTCATGAAATAATGGTGGAGGTTGAAGGCCTCGTCTGGCGACGGCCGGATCCGGTCGTAGCTGCCGTCGGGGTTGAGGGTCCAGGTCTGCTCCGTATCGAGCAGGTTGGCGACCATGACCTGGTCGAGCAACTGGGCGTGGACGGTGGGATTGTCGATCGGCAGCGCATATTCGATCCGCCGGTCGAGGTTGCGCGGCATCCAGTCGGCCGAGCTGATGAAGACCCTGGCTTCCGGATTGGGCAGATCGGCGCCGTTGGCGAAGCACCACAGCCGGGCATGTTCGAGGAAGCGGCCGACAATCGAGCGGACCGAGATATTGTCCGACAGGCCGGAGACTCCGGGCCGAAGGCAGCAGATGCCGCGGATCACCAGGTCGATCTTCACGCCGGTGCCGCTGGCCTCGTACAATTTCTCGATCAGCGCCGGGTCGACCAGAGCATTCATCTTGGCCCAGATGGCGGCGGGAAGGGCGGCGCGGGCATTGGCGATCTCGACGTCGATCAGGCGGAGCAAATCGTCGCGCAGGCCGTGCGGCGAGAGCACCAGCTTCTTGAGGTTCTTGGGTTCGAGATAGCCCGTGATGTAGTTGAACATCTTGGCGACATCGCGCCCCGTCCTGGCGTCGTCGGTGAAGATGCTGAGGTCGGTGTAGATGCGCGCCGTCACCGGGTGATAATTGCCCGTGCCGAAATGGCAGTAGGTGCGGTAGCCCTTCTCCTCGCGGCGGATGACCATCGACACCTTGGCGTGGGTCTTCCAGTCGATGAAGCCATAGACGACCTGGACCCCGGCGCGCTCCAGAGCCGCCGCCCACATCAGATTCTGCTCCTCGTCGAAGCGGGCCTTGAGCTCGACCACGGCGGTGACCGACTTGCCGGATTCGGCGGCGTCGATCAGCGCCCGGACGATCGCCGACTGCTTGCCGGCGCGGTAGAGCGTCTGCTTGATGGCGATGACGTCGGGGTCGGCCGCGGCCTGCTGGATGAAGGCGACCACCACCTCAAACGTCTCATAGGGGTGGTGGACGAGGATGTCCTTGGCGCGGATGGCGGCGAAGCAATCGCCGCCATGTTCGCGGATCCGCTCCGGGAAGCGGGGATCGAAGGGCGGGAATTTGAGGTCGGGCCGGTCCTCGTCGACGAGAAGCGCCAGGTCGGACATGCCAAGCAGGCCCTGCGAGGTGGAAACGATCGCCTCGGTGGCGTCGAGCCCTTCCTGGACCGTCTTGACCAGGTCCGGAGGCATGTCGGGATCGAGCTCGAGGCGAACCACCTTGCCGCGGCGCCGGCGCTTGATGGCGGTTCGGAAATAGCGGACCAGGTCCTCCGCTTCCTCCTCCACCTCGATGTCGCTGTCGCGGCTGACCCGGAAAGCGCCGCCGGCAAGCACCTCATATTTGCGGAACAGATATTCGGTCTTGCGGCGGATCAGCGATTCCAGCGCGATGAATCGGGCTGGCTCGCCGGGGATGCGGATGAAGCGCGGCAGGGCGACCGGCAGCATCAGCAGCTGGCGGACGTTGCGCTTTCCCTTCTGAAGCTCGAAGATCAGCGCGAAGCCCTGGTTGGGAATGAAGGGGAATGGATGCGACGGGTCGATGGCCTGCGGGGTCAGGACCGGGAAAATCTGTTCGCGAAAATGGGTGTCGAGCCATTCCTCGGCAAGCGCGTCGAGCGGCTCGTCGGTCACGACGACGATATCAGCTTTCTCGAGCGCCTGGCGAAGGTCGGTCCAGACATGGTGCTGGCTGGCGACCAGCGCGTCGGCATCGACGGACAGCGCCGCCAGCTGCTGCACCGGGGTCAGGCCTTCCGGCGACCGTTCCTCGACCCCGAGCGCCCGATGCGCCCGGAGGCCCGCGACCCGGACCATGTAGAATTCGTCGAGGTTGCTTGCCGAAATCGACAGGAACCGGACCCGCTCGAGCAGCGGATGGGCGGCGTTGCAGGCTTCCTCCAGCACGCGGCGGTTGAAGGCGAGCCAGCTCAGCTCGCGGTTGAAATATCGCGGCTCGGACGGGTCGAGCGCAACCGCCGCGGGGGCGGCTTCCGCCGCCGCGGGCGGCTCGATGCTCTGGCTTGCGTCGTCCATCAAATCCCTGCCGCGCATGGGTTCAGTCCTCGCCATCCTACCCGCAACCTGTCATCTTGTTGAAACAGAAAGTGATGACAGTGATGTGACGCGCGCGGCGGGAGACGGATCGATGGCCAAGGACAAGAAGAAGGCGAAGGGCAAGAAAGCCAAGCCGAGCAAGGTCGAAAAGAGGTTCCGCAAGGCGACCGAGAAAGCGGCGAAGCTTGCCGCCAACCCGATCGTCGCCGAAATCGCGTCGGCGGCGCTGCTCGCCGCGGCGGCGGCGGTGCGCAATCCGGCCAAGGCGCGGTCGGTGGCGAAGGCGGCGGGCGACGAGCTCAGCGCCGCGGCCAGGACGGCTTCAAAGCAGGGCGGCGCCTTCTGGGCGCTGGCGCTGGATATCGCGCGGCGCAGCGTGGACGCGTTGGCCGAGGATGGCGAGAGCAAGGGCAGAAAGAAGGGAAAGCAGCAACAGAACTAGCCCACTGGTTCCAGTCGACGCCCGAAACTCAACCAGTTAACATTCGTCCCGCCGTCCGAAGGGAGGATGCGTGACAGGTTCGGACAGGATCGATCTTGCGCACGAGCCGGACTTCACGATCGGCCGCCTGACCGTTCTGCCATCGCGGCGCGAGTTGACCGGCGACGCCGGACAGCGCGAGGTGATCGAGCATCGGGTGATGCAGGTGCTGATCGCCTTGAGCAGGGCCGAGGGCAGAATCGTCACTCGCGCCGAGCTGACCCAGTCGTGCTGGGACGGACGGGTGGTTGGCGACGATTCAATTCATCGCGCCCTGTCCAGGTTGCGCAAGATCGCCAAGGGCATAGGCGCCGGCTCGATCGAGATCGAAACCATCCCCAAGATCGGCTATCGACTCACCAGCCACGGGCAGGGCGAGGATCGCGTTGACGGCCTGCGATTAGGCGCTCCGGCGGCGAGCCGCCTGCGTCGTATCGGGAAGCATCGGATCTTGGCCGGCGCGGCAGCTCTCATCCTGTTGCTGGCCGCGGGACTGGCGGCATGGGCCTTTGTTGGACGTAGGGCCGTGCCATTGGTTGCAGTCGGAGCGGCAGATTCATCCGCGCCGTCGCAAGCGCTTGCCCGCGACCTGCTGGTCAAGCTCGGCACGCTTCCCCAAGTTGGCGCGGGCAATTGGCAGCTGGTCCAGGCCCGGCCTGCTGGATCCCGCCCAAACCTCCTGTTCCGCACGGCCGCTACCCGCCAGGGAAAGGAGCTCCGGTCCACACTCATGCTGCTCGATGGGGCGAACGGCCGTATTTTGTGGTCGCGGGAGTTCAACTTTCCTGCGAACCGGGAATCCGACTTGCGACATCATGTGTCGCTTACCGCCGCCCGTGCGCTCGGCTGCGCCCTGGAAGCGAGGAGCGATGGCGGTCTTCCGCCGGGTTTCTTGCGAATGTTTTTGACCGGCTGCGCGGCAATGGCCGAAACCAGCGAACAAGACCCACAGAAGTCCGCAGTGATGATGCGCGCAATCGTCGACCGGCGGCCGCACTTTGCTCCGGCATGGGCGCGCCTGCTGATGCTCGACGGGACTATTTTCAGTCTCGCCGTGAACGAGGGCCGGGACGTGACGGAACTTCGCAAACGGCTGCGCGACGACATCGAATGGGCGCGCAGGATCGCTCCCGACTTGCTCGAAATCAAACTGGCCCAACTCGAATTGCTACCGCCCACCAAATATGCCGAAGCGATCGCGCTTGTGGACACCCTCAAGGCGCAGGCACCCGAGAGGCCCGAGGTGTGGATTGCCGAAGCCGTTACTCTGTCACGGGTCGGCCGCATGCATGAATCGGCTGAATCGGCCCGACGCGCGGCTGAGCTCGATCCACTGTCGCCCGCGGCCCTGAGCAAATGGATCACCTTCTTGGCGTGGAGCGGAGAGACCGACACCGCAAGAAAGCAGCTCCAGCTGGCAGAGCGCCTCTGGCATGGCACCGGGGCGCTGCGCGATGCCCAGTTCGCCTTTCACCTGCGCTATGGCGATCCAAGGGTTGCACGCAGTTTGACGAGCGCCGCCGGATATTTGGGCGATTGGTCGGATCCCTACCTGCAGGCTCGGCTGGACCCGTCGGCCGCCAACATCGACCGATTGATGAGGATTCTCGAACGCCGCAAGGCCGAGGTAAGGCTGGCCTTGTTGGCCTATGCTGTGCAGGCGTTGGGCGAATTCCATCGCACCGACGAGGTGTTCGAATGGTTGCTCCATTACCCGCCCGAAGTGATTGCGAACCTTTCGTACATCCTGTTTCGGCCGTCACTTGCCGAAGTGCGCCGGGATACCCGGTTCATGCAGGTGGCCCGCCGGATCGGGCTGGCCGAATATTGGAACCGAAGCGGCCAATGGCCCGACTTCTGCCGGGAACCGGGCCTCCCTTATGATTGCAGGCAAGAGGCGGGCAAGCCGAAGTCCTAGTCCGAGAATCAGCCTGCATTGCAGATTCATCGGTCAAAAATCAGTTTCCCATCGGAATCTCGTCCTCCTGTTCCGGCCTCGAACGGAGCATCATCGACGCGCGAAGGAGGGTGGAAAAATGCGTAAAGTCACAAATGCACAGCTCATCGGATTCACGCTTGCCGTGGGAATGTCAGCGACCGTACTGGCTGCCAGCGAGTTCGGATCGTGGAGCGATCCGGTCAATGTCGAATCACTGCAGGGTTCGAGCACGAGCCTGAACACGCCGTCAAACGACGGCTGCCCGATCCTGTCTCCCTACGACGGGAGCCTCTACATGGCCTCCAACCGGCCCGGAGGGCACGGCGGGCTCGACATCTGGATCGCTCCGAAGAGCGGCGACGGGTGGGGAACCCCGGTCAATGCCGGCCCGTCGATCAACACCTCTGCGGACGAGTTTTGCCCGACGCCAGCGCGCGGCAACCGCTTCTTCTTCGTCCGGCGGCTGAGCGCAACCAACAGTGACATCTACGCGGTGAGGAAACTGCCGAAAGGCTTTGGCGCGGCCACGCAACTTCCCACCGGTAGCGACGCGATCAACAGTCCGTGGGAGGAATGGAGCCCATCGTGGTTCGAAACCGCCGACGGCCGTGAGTTTCTCTATTTCTCAAGCACTCGTGAGGGCCACCCGGCTCAGGACATTTTCTACAGTGTCGATTTCGGACCGGCTCAATTCGCGCCGGGGGGCGTCAACAGTTCGGCCAGCGATGCGCGGCCGAACGTCCGCCGTGACGGCCTGGAGATCGTTTGGGATTCGACGCGTGCGGGCGGACTGGGCGGTCCCGACATTTTCATTTCGCGACGGTCCTCGGTCGATTCCCCATGGGGCACGGCGGAACATCTGCCGGCGCCCATCAACAGCTCGGCGATCGAATCGCGCGCCTCGCTGTCATGGGACGGAACCATTCTCTTGTTTGGCTCGACACGGCCCGGAGTCGAAGGCTTGGCCGATATCTTCCAGTCGACGCGGAACAAGGTCACCGGCAACTGATCGGCCAGGCCCGGTCGCCAGCTTCCGTCGTTCCCGTGGACGACAGCCGGCCCCGGTACACGCAACCAGTCCCCAATTTGACCGCCGCTACCGGCACGCCTGGGCCAGCGCCTGGAGGGCGCGGCGTTCGAGCGGGGCAGCGTCGGCCGTAACGGTCTTGCCAAGGCCGGAAACGGTCAGCCGGCCCGTAGTCAGGAACGCCGTCATTAACGTCGAATCCAACGGCAATTGGCTGCGCAACTCCATCCCGATCACAGGCTCCTTAACGGTCGGATAGCCTACGGGAGGCGGCGACGCTCTCATCTGGCTGGCGACAGAAGCAACGCGCGCCGATAGGCCGCCAGACTGGAGCTCAACTATCGTCGGTCCGGCCGGGCCCGGGTTCGTGTACAGGTAGAGCGACACCGGCCCTCCTGGATCGCACAGGATAGCCAGGTCGAATTGGGACTTGGCGGCGGTGTAGAAATAGGCCGAACGGCCGTTCACTTGCCAACCGATGCCGCGGGGGCGGCTGTCGTCCCGGCTGGCGCGGCCGTCCGGATCGGCCCGGCAGGCGCCGACATCGATGTAGGTGATTGAGTGACCCTCCCGGGCGGAAAGAACGCCGCTGGGCAGGACCGCGCCGCTCGGCAGGACGCGAAAGCAGCGCGCGGCGAGGATGTCGTTGCCGCTGGTGCGCAGGAAGGCGACGAGCCAGGCGCCGGGCTGGTAGCGCACCGCCTGGATCGATTGCGGCGGGATCGTCAGGGTTCGCCAGGGGCGGAGCTCGGGGTGGACGGCGAGGACCGCGTCCACGGCCTGTCCGGGCTGGGTGAAGCGCGGCGCGACGGGCGCGGGCGGGACGATCAGCGGTTCGACAATGATCGGCGGCAATCTCGACTGGTCAACAACCGGCGGCGCGGTCGCTGCGCAGGCTGCCAGCAAGCCGAAGAGTGCAAGGGCGATATAGCGCGAGAACACAAATCCCGAACGGCTGTCGACAGCTCTTGTTGCGAGGCGGTTTCGAAATCCGGCGAGGAAGCGCTGCCGCGCGCCCGGTGGCGGCTACTTGACGCGTTCCACCTGCTCGAACTCGAGCTCGACCGGCGTCGCCCGGCCGAAGATGGAGACGGAAACCTTCACCCGGCTGCGGTCGAAGTCGAGTTCCTCGACGATGCCGTTGAAGCTGGCGAAGGGGCCGTCGAGCACCTTGACGGCGTCGCCGATCTCATAGTCGACGCTGATTTTCTGCTTCGGCGCGGCGGCGGCCATTTCCTCCTTGGTGGAGAGGATTCGCGCGGCCTCGGCGTCGCTGATCGCCTGCGGCTTGCCGTTCGGCCCCAGGAAACCGGTGACCTTGGGCGTGTTCTTGACGAGGTGGTAGACCTGGTCGCTCATGCTGAGCTTGGCGAGCACGTAGCCGGGGAAGAATTTGCGGTCGCTGGTGACCTTCTTGCCGCGGCGGATCTCGGTGACCTTCTCAGTCGGCACCTCGACCTGTTCGACCTGGCTGGTCAGCTGCAGGCGGTTGGCTTCGGCGAGGATCGCGTCCTTCACCTTGTTCTCGAAACCGGAATAAGCGTGGATGATGTACCAGCGGGACATGAGTCTGTTTATCTTTCGAAACTAGCCGATTTGCCGGAGCAGGAACTGGACGATCGTGCTGAACACGGAATCGACGCCGAGGAAGAAGATGGCGAGAAGGCTGGTCATGATGAGCACCATGACGGCCGTCATCAACGTCTCGCGCCGGGTCGGCCAGACGACTTTGGACGCCTCTGACCGGACCTGCCGGATGAATTCGCCTGGGGTTACCTTGGCCACTGTCTTCTGATCCGATCTTCCAGATAGAAAAAGGCTCCGCGGCCCATGAGGGCCGGCGGAGCTTGCCGTCACTTAGCGGCGCAAGGCTGACTCTTCAAGAACAAGGTCGGCCGGCGCTCACCATCTCTACACGCAGCTTGCGATTGCAGGCAATCGCCACGCTGCGCTCGGTGGTTCGCGCGCTGGCAGGAGTGGAGGGACTCGAACCCACGACCCTCGGTTTTGGAGACCGATGCTCTACCAACTGAGCTACACTCCTATGCGATCCGGGCTAAAGCGTGTTTTCGCGAGAATCCGTCGTCGGGCGGCGAGGTAGCGAGCGGACTGGCGAAGCGCAAGGGCGGTGGTTTGCCCGTGCCGAGGTCAGCGAGCCGGCCTGGCGGGGGATGCCGGCGCCTGCTCTTCCAGCAGGTCGACCAGCGCAAGCTGCGTCGCCGCCGCGCTCCGGGCGAAAACGGGATCCTTCCGTTCGACCGCCCTGGCCATTGCGGCCAGCGCCTGATCCATCACCCCGGCCAGCGCCTTCGACGGCATCGCCACGGCAAGGCCTGCCCATTGCCGTCGCGCGAATTCGGCGGTCTTCGCCATTTCGGGCCAGTCGACAGGGTCGGCCTGGGACAGGGCATCATAGCGGAAACCTGCGTAATCCAGCAGACTAACGGCGATGGGCGGCCTGGCCGTCGCCGGGTCCTGGGATTCAATCAGTTCGCGATAGCCTTCGACCGCAGCGAGCGCGAGACCGACGCGGTCTTCATTCTCGCGTGCCTGTTTGATCTTGGCCATGCGCTGCGTCATCAGGGCGGACCGGTCGCCGGGCAGCGCCGCTTCCGCAAGGGCCTTGCCGGCGCTGGAGATGAGTCCGTCGAGCGTTTTCCAGTCGCCGGCAAAGGCTTGCTCGGTCAATCCTTCGAACGGTTCAGCGGCAGCGGCGACCGGCGAGGCTGCCGCCGTGGCCGGCACCCTGTCCGCGGACCCGTTGGTCGAGCCGCTCGGTGACGGGCCTGATTGTTGCTGGCAGGCGGTCAGGGCGAGTGACAGGGCGAGGCAGGCTACGGCCCCAAGGTACCGGCTGCGGTGATTGGCCATGATTGCTGCTCCTCAAGACAGAAAGGGGGAATTACATCAAATCCGGCTGGGATCCTTTTCCTGTCGCCGGGGACGGCTCCGCCCGGCGGCCGGCGCGCTGCGGAACGAGAAGGATCAGGAGAAGGATGGCGACCGCAAGCACCAGAGATGCAACCGGGCGGCTGAACGCGAGTCCCCCCTTGTCGACCGGCTTGTCGAGGAAATCCCCGACCGCGGCGCCGAGCGGCCGGGTGAGGATGAATGCAGCCCAGAACAGCAGGATGTGATTGACCCGTGTCCAGAAGTAGAGCCCGGCGACAACCGCGAGCATCGCCCCGAACAGCAATGCCGCTCCACTGTAGCCGGGCCCGCTGTCGGCGATCCAGTCGCCAAGCGCCGTGCCCAGCGTTTGCGACATGGTGATGGTCAGCCAATAGTAGGATTCGGCGCGAGGCTCATGCACCGTCTGCACCGATACCGAGCCCAACGCCCGGTGCCAGACCCAGAGCGACAGGAGGACGAGGGCGAGCAGCAGCGTCGAACCGCCGGCATAGCCGATGCCCATCGAACGGGTCGCGAAATCGGCCATCGTCGTCCCGGCGGTGGTCGAGGCGATAATCGTCGCCCAGTAGAGGAAGGGATGGAAACGCTTCGCCGCGATCTGAAAATAGACCAGCACCAAGAGCAAGCCGAGGAAGATCGCGGTGCCGACAAGATAGCCCCAGTTGAGGGACATGCTGACGGTGTCGCCGCCGGTCTCGCCGAGCGTGGTGGCGAGGATCTTGATGATCCAGAAGCCGAACGTGACCGCCGGCACCTTGATGAACAGGTCGTGCGCGGTGGAATCCGTATCGCGAGGGGCGTTGCCTGAAGTCGTCATGCGCACTCCGCCTGCCGCCCCCGACCCGGTGGCGTTAGACCGATCGGCGAGGAAGCGCCAGCGCGTTAAGCGGCGATGTCGTAGGGCTGGATCTCGCCCGACAAGTAGAGGTTGCGCGCTTTCGAGCGCGCGAGCTTGCCCGAAGAGGTGCGGGGGAGGGTCCGCGGCGGCACCAGCTCGACCACCGGGTTGAGGCCGGTGATGGCCTTCACCCGCTCGCGGATTTCATCGCGCAGCCGGCCTCGCTCGCCATTGTCCGACACTCGGCAATGGACCAGCACCGCCGGCGTTTCCTCGCCCGAGGGGCCGGTGATGGCGAAGGCGGCAATGTCGCCGGACTTGAAGCCGGGCAATTGTTCGACCGCCCATTCGATATCCTGCGGCCAGTGGTTCCGGCCGTTGATGATGATCATGTCCTTGGCGCGGCCGACGATGAAGATGTAGCCGTTGGACATGTAGCCCATGTCGCCGGTGTCGAGCCAGCCGTCTTCGCTGAGGCAGGCCATGGTCGACTCGGTGTCGCGGAAATAGCCGTCCATGACCGACGAGCCGCTGACGAACACGCGGCCGATTTCCCGGTCGCCGAGTTCGGCGCCGTCGGCGCCGCGGATGGCGATGGCCATGCCGGTTACCGGCTTGCCGCAATTGACGATCGCGCGGTAGCGGCGCGGGCGCTCGGGGCCCCCGTCGGGCCCGCCGGAAAGCTGGCTTTCCTCGACCAGCTCGAGGCGGATGCCCTCGCCCGGCGGCATCAGCGACACGGCGAGTGTGGCTTCGGCCAGGCCGTAGCTCGGGCAGAAGGCGCTGGCCTCGAAGCCCGCGTCGGCGAAGGCGTCGACAAAGGCCTGCATGACATCGGGGCGGATCATGTCGGCGCCGTTGCCGGCGATCCGCCAGCGGGACAGGTCGAACCGGTCGGCGGCCCGGGTCTGCGACGACATCCGCCGGGCGCAGATGTCATAGCCGAAGGTTGGCGAGTAGCTGAGCGTCGTGCCGGGGTTGCGGGACACCAGGTCGAGCCAGGCGAGAGGGCGGCGGGCGAAATCCTCGGTCTTCAGATAATCGACCGAAAGCTGGTTGGCGACCGGCGACAGCAGGCAGCCGACAAGGCCCATGTCGTGATACCAGGGCAGCCAGGAGATGACCCGGTCGCTGTCTTCCAGGGCAAGGCCGATGCCATGCGCGTGCAGGTTGTCGAGCAGAGCGCGGTGCGTGACGGCGACGCCGTGCGGGAAGCGGGTCGAGCCGCTCGAATATTGCAGATAGCCGATCTGGCCGGGATCCTGCGCCGGAAGCTCCGCGGCGCTCGGTGGGATGTCCGAAAGCGTCGCCCAGTCTCGCTCGGCGATGCCGAGCTGACGGGCGGCGTCGCTGGCGAAATCGGCAAGCTCGTCGGGGAACAGAAACAGGCTGGGGTCGCTGCTTTTCAGCATCACCTTAAGCTGATCGACATAGGCTTCGCGGCCGCCGAAGCTGGTCGGCAGCGGCAGCGGCACCGGCCACAGCCCCGCATAGATGGCTCCGAAGAAGCAGGAGGCGAACTCCGGCCCAGTCTCGGCGACGAGCGCCAGTCGGTCGCCGGGCTCGAGCCCCATGGCCTGGAAGCGCCTGGCGTTGGCCAGGGCATCCTGGCGAAGCTCCGCATAGGGATAGGCCCGAATCAACGTGCCGCGCGCGTCGTGGAAATTCAGCCCCCGACGGCCCCGGGCGGCATAATCTAGCGCTTCCCCGAGCGTGTCGAAATCGGCGATCCGGCGGGCCAGCGAGTCAAGCGTCGGGGTGGCGCCTTCGGGCGCAAGCGAGTCGATAGTCGTTTCCAGGCGGTCCAGCACGCTTGTCTTCCCCGGTCAGAGTGTCAGTCGCGGCCGTCTGGCCGCAGCGGTGATAATGCCGCAGCCCCGCTTCCCTGATGGTTCGCGACTGTGGCACAAAAAGGGCCGTGACCAGCCGCCGACCGCGCCCGCCCCTGACCAAGGAGACGCTTGCCGAGCTGGCATTCGCTTATGTCGGGCGCTTCGCGACGACCCGGGCGAAGCTGGCGCGATACCTGGCGCGGAAGCTCCGCGAGCGGGGCTGGGACGGGCCGGAACCGCCGCCGGTCGAGCGGATCGTCGAGCGTTGCGCCACCAATGGCTTCATCGACGATGCAGCCTTTGCCCTGGCCAAGGCGCGGTCGCTGACGGCGCGCGGCTATGGCGAAGGCCGGGTGCGTCAGGCCCTGCGCGCCGCCGGGGTCGGCGACGGCGATTCCGAACCCGCACGGCGGCTGGCCGGGCAGGAAGCGGTCGAAGCAGCGCTGCGGCTGGCCCGCCGCAAACGGATCGGACCCTTCGCGGCGACGGCAATGGAACGGAACGTGAGGGAAAAAGCGCTGGCGGCGATGATCCGGTCGGGGCACGGTTTCGCGCTCGCCAGGGCGATTGTCGGCCTCAATCCCGGCGTCGAGCCGGACCTGGACGCCTTGCGGGAAATCGCCGGGAGGCTTGACGACTAAAGTCGGTTTCCCGACACTCACTCTCATGTTACGGTGTGAATCGTGCCGCGGGGAAGTGTGAAATCGTCAGATGAGTTGCAGGCCGGGACTGATTCCCCGGCCGGGGCGGACGTCGCCGACGAGCAGGAACTCGGCGTCGTCTCGTCGCGCGTCAAATGGTTCGATGCCACCCGCGGCTTCGGCTTCCTGGTCAGCGACGACCTTGAAGGGGACATCCTGCTGCATTTCAGCGTATTGAAGGAACACGGCCGCCGCAGCCTGCCCGAAGGCGCGATCGTCGAATGCATCCCGGTTCGGTTGCAGCGCGGACTGCAGGCCAAGAAGGTCCTGTCGGTCGACCTGGCGTCGGCGGTGCAGCCGCCCCCCCGGCAGGCATCGTCGCCCGTCGACCGTGCCGACCGCCATGCGCTGTCCGAGGAGGCCGGGGACTTCGAGCCAGTCGAGGTCAAATGGTTCAACCGGGTCAAAGGCTATGGCTTCGTCAACCGGGTTGGGGCAGAAGAGTCCGCGGAGGACATCTTCGTGCATATGGAAACCGTTCGACAAGCCGGCATTGGCGACCTGCAGCCCGGACAGGCGGTGGAGGCGCGAATCGCCGCCAGCCGAAAGGGGCTTACCGCGGTCGAGGTCCGGCTGCCCGAGTGATGCGCCATGTCATGTTGGCGGCGGCAGCGGCGTTGATGGGCTGCTCGCCTCAGGCGGCGACGCCGGCGCCGGGAAACCGGTCGCCGGCCGGCCTGGAACAGGCCAAGCTGACCATCACTCAGCAGAACAAGCGGCAAAGCGTCTTCACGGTCGAAGTCGCCCGAACCCCGGAGGAACAGGCCCGCGGCCTGATGCATCGCCAGTCGCTGGCGCCTGACCGGGGCATGATCTTCCCCTACAGTCCGCCGCAGCCGGTCGGCTTCTGGATGAAGAACACGCTGATCCCGCTCGACATGATCTTCATCCGCGAGGACGGGACGATCGCCAGCATCGCCGAGAATACCGTCCCGCTGTCGCTCGAGCTGGTGCCGTCGGTCGAGCCGGTCGTGGCCGTTCTGGAAATCGCCGGGGGCCGATCGGCGGAGCTCGGAATCAAGGCCGGCGACAAGGTCGATTGGTAGGCGACGGGCTTGCCCTGAGGGGTCAGTCGCGGCAAAGGCCCGTTCGATATGGGTTGGTTCGCAAACGCTTTCACCTGGTGGAATGGCGCTTCCTGGGGCACCAGCATCGTCACGCGCCGGCATGGCAAGGAAGTCGGCCGCGACGACCAGGGCAATGTCTATTTCGAGCACAAGAAGGATCCGCGCCGTCGCTGGGTGATCTATCACGGCGCCAATGACGGCAGCCGGGTGCCGCCGGAGTGGCAGGCCTGGCTGCGCGGCACGATCGCCGGTCTGCCGGGCGAGGCCTTGCCCCCGGTCCGCAGGTTCCAGACCAAGCCCGAGCCGAACCTGACCGGCACGATGGCCGCCTTCCGGCCCGACGGGTCGCTTGGCGGCAAGGGCATTCGGCCAGCGGCGACCGGCGACTATCAGCCCTGGATGCCCGAATAATCGTGCGCGCCGCCGCTATCGCCCTCATCGCGGTCGCGCTGCTTGCCGGCTGCAATCGGAATAAAGAGCCGGAAGAGGGCAAGGCGGTCACAGTCGACGTCCCGCGGGCAACGATCGCCGGCCAGGCGGGCGTTACCCCGATGGCCGAGCGGATCGCCGTCATCGGCCTGCTCAACAAGCGCAACGGGATCGTTCGCGACCTGACCCTGCGGCCTGGGCAGGCGGTTCGCTACAAGGATGCGATCGTCCGCCTGCGCGCCTGCGAAGCCAGTCCGCCGTGGGATCCGGAACCCGTGACCGGCGCCTTCGTCCAGGTCGACATCCGGCAGCCCGACAATGTCTGGCGCCGGGTTTTCTCCGGCTGGCTGTACAAGGAATCGCCGTCGCTGAACGTCGTCGAGCACCCGGTCTATGACGTCTGGCCCAAGAGCTGCGCGATGACATATCCGGACGGGCCGCCCGCGCCGGCGGCGCCGGTCGCTTCGAGCAACCGATCGAGCGCGAGGAATTCCACACGGGACGCCGCCGAACCGGATTCGGCCGAACCGGCAGCCGAGCCGCCATTGGAAACGGCCGAGCCGAGCGCCGTGGTCAACAACGCCAGATAATCCTGGCGGGATACGCTGACCGCGCCAAGCGAGGCGAGGTGCGGAGTCATGAACTGGCAATCGAGAAGCGAGAACCGGCCGACCTTCAATCGCGCCACCAGCCAGGCGAGGGCGACCTTGGATGCGTCCGCGACGCGCGAGAACATGCTTTCGCCGAAGAAAGCGCCGCCGAGCTTGACGCCGTAAAGGCCCCCGGCCAGCGCGCCGCCTTCCCACACCTCCACCGAATGGGCATGGCCGGCGCCGTGCAGCGCCAGCACCGCCTGCTCGATCCTGGCGTTGATCCAGGTTTCCTCGCGTGTCGCGCAGGCCCCGATGACGGCTGCGAAGTCGCGGTCGAGCGTGACCGAAAAACGCCCCGATCGGAGGGTTCGCCGAAGCGACCGCGACAGATGGAATCCGTCGAGCGGCAGGATCGCGCGGCTGCGCGGCTCGACCCAGTACAGATCCTCGGCGTCCCGGCTGTCGGCCATCGGGAAAATGCCGGAGGCATAGCCCTGCAGGAGAAGGCGCGGGTCGAGGCGACTCATGCGCTCATTATGACCAGGTCTGACCGATC
The DNA here is from genome assembly GCA_035699505.1 of Sphingomicrobium sp. Classification (GTDB taxonomy): domain Bacteria; phylum Pseudomonadota; class Alphaproteobacteria; order Sphingomonadales; family Sphingomonadaceae; genus Sphingomicrobium. Next base: position 17,348 of record DASSPS010000037.1, read on the forward strand.
TAGAGAATCTCGCGAACGACATCCTGGGGGCGGCAGAGGCGGACGCCTTTGTCGGTTTCGACCAGCGGGCGGTTGATGAGGATGGGATGCGCCATCATGGCGTCAAGGATTTCGTCTTCGGTAACCTCGTCGCGGGTCAGGCCGAGCTGCCGGGCAAGCGGTTCCTTGGCGCGAAGCCCGTCGCGGGCGGACATTCCGGCGCGGCTGTAGAGGCGCTTGAGCTCCGCCCGGCCGGGCGGCGATTTCAGATAATCGACAATACTCAACTCGGCGCGGGAATCCCTCAATATATCGAGAGTCTTTCTCGAGGTTCCGCACTTCGGATTGTGAAAAATGGTGGCTTTCATGCGCGACCGGCAAGGTGCTTGAAACGCTGGCGAATTTCAATGGTCCGAAACGGGCGGCCGCAAACGGAATCGGGCAGCTTTGTCGCGAAGCCGGAACGATAGTGGCCAATCCTCGTTCCTGCGCTTGTGACACGTGCACCTCGCCGGGGGGACCTGGGTCCCGGGGCATGGTCCGGTTCAAGACTATTATTTCGGGAGAAAGACGATGAAAAAAGCAGTTTTTGCAGCTCTTCTGGCTGGTTCGGTTTCGCTGAGCGCGTGTGCGACCAACAGCCGCATGGCTGGCGATGTCGCGGAAGGCGCCGCTTATGGCGCAGCCGGCGGCGCGGCCATTGGCGCCGTTGTTCCGGGCGTGAGCGTGATTGAAGGCGCGGCCGTTGGCGCGGCCATCGGTGGCCTGGCCGGCGGCGTCTGGGCCGATCGCAACAACGACGGCTATGTCGACGGCTATTACCAGAACGGCAATTATTATGCCGGCACGCCGCAGGGCTATGACCCGACGCTGCGCCGGGTTGCGACCGGTGCGGTCGGCGGCGCGGCGCTTGGCGCGGTCGCCGGCGCGGTCATTCCGGGCCTCAGCGTACTCGAAGGCGCCGTGATCGGCGCGGCCGTCGGCGGTGTCGCCGGCGCCATCTGGGCCGATCGCGACAATGACGGCCGGGTCGACGGCTATGTGCAGAACGGCACCTATTACCAGGGTGCGCCGAGCACGACCGCGCCGGCTTACACGCCGCCCGCGACCACGACCGTCCGCAGCGGCGAGCGTGGCTAAGACCGGACGAGCGTGACGATGACGGACCGACGCACCGGCTGGATTCGCCTTCCGGTGCGCGGCCGCTCCGTCTGCAGTGGCGTCGCCGCGGCCGTCCTGGCCGTTGCGGCGCCACTATCTTTGTCGGCTCCCGCCCACGCGGCGGCCGTGGCCTCCGACCCGGGCCGAACAGGTCAGGGACTGACCGACTTTTACGCGTCGCGCGGCGGCGCGCCGCTGTGGTTTGCCAATGGCCAGCCGCTGGGAGCATCGAGCCTTCTTCTGGAGACGCTGGCGCAAGCGGACGTCGACGGCCTCGATCCCCGGCAATATCGGCTCGAGGAGATCGAGCGGGCCCTGGCGGCCGCCTGGGGCGGCAATCCCCGCGCCGCCCAGCACGCCGATTTCCTGCTCAGCCAGGCCCTGGTTTCCTATGTTCGCGACCTGCGCCGGGCGGGCGACATCGGAGTCATCTACGTCGATTCCGCGTTGCGGCCGGGCCCGCCATCGCCGCGCGCCATACTCGACGCGGCGGCACGCGCTCCCTCGCTCGCCGACCATGTGGCGAGCATGGCCTGGATGCACCCCGCTTATGCCCGGCTGCGCAGCGCCCTGCTGAATCGCAATTACAGTTCCGAAGAGCAGCGCGCGACCTTGGCGCTCAACCTGGAGCGCGCGCGTGAGCTGCCGACTGGCCAGGGGAAATATGTGCTGGTCAACGCCGCCGCGCAGCGGCTCGACATGGTCGAGGACGGGAAGGTTGTCGGGACGATGAAAGTCGTCGTCGGCCGGCCGAAGCATCCGACGCCGATGATGGCGGCCTATATCCGCTACGCGGCGCTGAACCCCTATTGGAACGTCCCGGCCGACCTGGCGGCGGAGCGGATTGCGCCGCATGTCGTCAAGGAGGGGCTCGGCTACCTGAAGAGCAACGGCTACGAGATATTGTCCGACTGGGGCGATTCGCCGACCATCATCGACCCATCGACAGTGGACTGGCAGGCCGTCGCCGACGGCAGGATTGAAATCCGCGTTCGGCAACTGCCCGGCCCCACCAATGCGATGGGGAAGATGAAATTCATGTTCCCCAATTCCGAGGGGATTTACCTCCATGACACACCGGACAAGCAGTTGCTGAGCGAGGCCTCGCGGCTGTTCAGCGGCGGCTGCATCCGGCTTGAGGATGCGCCGCGCCTGGCCGAATGGCTGTTCGGAGCGCCGGTGAGCACGGCCGGCGCCGGAACCGAGGAAGCAGCGCCCTTGCCGGCGCCGGTGCCCGTCTACATCACTTATTTGACGGCCGTTCCGGACGGGTCCGGAATCGCTTATTTCGATGACATTTACCGTCGTGACGTCGCCCGCCTGGCGCAGTTGCGTGGATCATTCGCGGCCGGCAACCGCTGATCAATTCGGGGCCCAGTCGGGATACCAAGTGATGTCCTGGGCGACCGGCCGCCCGTCGGCATCGCGCGCCGGCCGGAACCGGACATAGGCCAAAGCGAGCCGGCACATCAGGGCATCGACCACCCCATCGCCGCTGGTCCGAGCTACCCGGCAGTTGGATGGCGTGCCATCCGTATTGACCTTCAGCGTGATGCCGACGGAGCCTGTGCGGCGACCGCTGACCTGCACGAGGCGCCGATATTCGCGGTTCGGGATCCGGGAGATGCGCTGGGCCGGCGTGTAGCCGGAAAAGTCGCCCGATCCGCCCCCACCCCTGCCGGAGCCTGACCCGCCGGCGCCTGGCCCGGCGCCGGAGTCCGCGGCGCCCGAACGGCTGGCACTGCCGGCGCCGGGAACCGGGGCGGCGGCGATCGGCGGCCGCGCCGGGACCTCGATCCTTGGTTGGGGGGCGACGACCGGGGTCGGCTCGGCCTTCTTGCCGGCGGCGCCTTCTTCCTCCCGCGCCCGCTCCGACTGCCGGGCCGGCGGTGGCGGTTGCGGCGGCGGCGGAGCCCGCTCAATGATGTCGAAGGTCTTGAGACTGTCGACCGTGCTCGCGATCATCCGGACATCGAGGCCGGACAGGATGACTGCGGCGAGGGCGGCATGGACCATCGCCACAGCGGCGATGGCCTTGGCTCGATCCCGTCCTTCCGCAGGCTGATATGCCATCCTTCCTCGTCACCTCCAGCAACGCATGGCCGCGGCGAAGGTGTCGCGGCTAAAGCAGGAGGCGCGCGATGAGGCTGGCAATCGCGCAGCCGAGGAGCGCCGAGACGGCCCCGGCCCGGAACCGGAACACGGCCACCATGGCGGCGAGGGAAAGGGCCGCGGCCAGCGGATCGACGCTGGAAAGGATCGGCGAATCGAAGCGGAACGGGCCGGATTCCACCGTCCGGACCTCCGCGAACAGGAAATGGATCGAAAACCAGATGGCGAGATTGAGGATCACGCCGACGACCGCAGCGGTGATGGCCGCCAGCGCCCGGGCCAGGCGAAGGTTGCCGCGCAGCCGCTCGACGTAAGGGGCGCCGGCGAAAATCCACAGGAAGCAGGGCGTGAACGTCACCCAAGTGGTGAGCAGCCCGCCGAGGATTCCGGCAAGCAGCGGCGGCAGGCCGGTGGCCTGGCCGGCGGCCGCCATGAAGCCGACGAACTGGGTGACCATAATCAGCGGGCCGGGCGTGGTTTCGGCCATGCCGAGCCCGTCGAGCATCGCTTCGGCGCTAAGCCAGCCATACTCGCCGACCGCCTGCTGCGCGACATAGGCAAGGACGGCATAGGCGCCGCCGAACGTCACGACCGCCATCCTGGAAAAGAACAAGGCGATCTCGGTGAAGACGTTGCCTCGGCCGAGGATCACCAGGAGAAGCGCGACCGGCACCAGCCACAGCAGCAGGAACGCCACGGCGGCGAGGCGCGTGTTGCGTCGCGCCTCGACCAAGACCGGCTCCACCGGGCCGCCATGGGTGGCGGCCGACGAAGCGAGCCGGGCGCCCAGCAACCCGATCAGCGCCGCCGAGGCGATGATCAGCGGGAAGGGGACGGCGAAGAAGAAAATGGCGATGAAGGCGGCGGCGGTGATGGCCATCGCCGCGCCCGACCGGATGGCCCGCCGGCCGATCCTGACCACGGCGTCGACGACGATCGCCAGCACCGCCGCCTTGAGCCCGAAGAACAGGGCCTGGAGCGCGGGCGTATCGCCGAGCGTGGCGTAGGCCAGGGACAGCAGCAGAATCGCGACGGCGCCGGGCAGGATGAACAGCGTGCCGGCGGCGATCCCGCCCCGGATGCCGTGCTTCAGCCAGCCGATATAGGTGGCCAGCTGCTGGGCCTCCGGGCCGGGCAGAAGCATGCAGAAATTGAGGGCGTGCAGGAACTGCGGCTCGCTCAACCAGCGCCGTTCGTCGACCAGTTCCCGATGCATCAGCGCGATCTGGCCGGCGGGCCCCCCGAAGCTCAGCAGCGCGATTCGTGCCCAGACCAGGACGGCCTGGGCGAAGGCCGGCTGTGCGACGGCGCTCATCGGCCAAACTCGATGTCGAGGCCGACGTTGGCGGCCAGCGCCCGCCGGAAGATGACGGCGGCCGAGGCGACATCCTGGACGGCGACGCCGGTGGAATCGAACAGGGTGATCTCATCCGCGGAGGTTCGGCCGGGCTTCACGCCAGCGACAAGCTCGGCCAGCTCGGCGTGGACCTGCGATCGGTCCATCACCCCGGCGGCAATCGCGTGGCGAAGATCGCCCATGGCCGCGCACTGGTCGAGCGAGTCGGCGACGACCTTGGCGTGGGCCATAAGCGCCGGCGCGATTTCGCTTTTATGCGGCGCGTCCGCCCCGACCGCGGCGATGAACGCGCCGGCGCGGACCATGTCCGGGGTCAGGAATGGCGCGGTTGCCGGAGTGCAGGCGACGATCACATCGCTGTGCAGCGCCGCGTCCATGAGACAGGTTGCGACCTCCAGTCCGGACGTCGAGGCGAAGCGGGCGGCGCGCCCGGGATCGGAATCGAAGCAGAAGCCGCGCTCAATCGGCAGGACTTCCCGCAACGCCTGGAGTTGCGGCAAGGCCTGGGCGCCGCACCCGCAGATGGTGACCACCGCCGAGTCCGGACGGGCCAGATGGCGGGCGGCGAGGGCGGTCGCCGCCGCCGTCCGGCGAAGCGTGACCTCGATCGAATCCATGATGGCGAGGAGCGTACCGTTGGCCGCGTCGCACAGCAGGATGGCGCCCTGGACGGTCGGCAGGCCGTGCCGGTCCGGATTGCCGGGGAAATTGCCGTTGAGCTTGACCGCCGCATAGGGCCGGTCGAGGCTCATGGCGGCGCCCTTGGCGTGAAAGCCGCCATCGACGCCATGAATGTGCATCGGCGGCGGTGATTCGGCGCCGCCGCCGGCAAGCGCCCGAAACCCGGCCTCGACCGCCTCCAGATAGTCCCCGGGGCGCACCAGCGCGGCAATGTCGCCGCGCGTGAGGAGGAGCGTCACGCCAGCTGCTTCCGCTTCGGCGTATGCGATACCCAGTCGTGCGTTTCGTCGACCGCGTCCCGGCACCAGCGGTACAGGGCGTCGTAAAGGGTCATGCCTGCCTCAAGCTGGTCGAGATCGTCCGCGAACATGCGCGACAGGCCGAGCGAAGCGGCGAGCAAACCGGCGGACTGCGGCGCCAGATCGGGGCGCGCCGTATCGGCCCCGCGGACGATGACGGCAAGGCGGGCGAGGGCATCGAACTCGATCAAGCCGAGCTCGGCCAGCATCGCGTCAAACGTGCACAGCTCGCCGCGGTGGCTCCAGAAGACGCCGTCGACATCGAATGGCGCGCCACTGAATTCGGCGGCCACCTTTTCGACCTCCGGCGGCGCGACGAACAGGAAGACGGCATCCGGATCGACGAAGCGGCGGATCAGCCAGGGGCAGGCGATCCGGTCCACTTTCGGCCGCGACCGGGTGACCCAATAGGTCCGGCCAGTCGGATCGCGCGGCGGCAGCTTGGCGGCATCGACCAGCGGATAAGCGCGGGACCGCCATTCGCCGAAGCCGCCTTCGAGGATTTCCGCCTTAACACCATTTGAGCGAAGCCAGGCGGCGGTGCCCTGGCTGGTTTCATGGCCGCCTCGGCAAACCACGACCCAGGCGCTGCCGGCAAAATCTTGCGGAGCCGAGCGCACCGCTTCCGGGGTCATCGGGACGGAGGAGGGAATCAGCTGCGGACCGGCGCGCAAATCCAGGATCCGCGGACAGGAGGGCGTTCCGATCAGGCGCAATAATTTGTCGGGAGAGATGGCGTTCAGCGCGGGCATGCGGCGTCCTTTCGTTGAGGACGCGATCATTCGGCATGTCGCCTCATGGGGTAATCGCGGAACCCCATCGCCGCAATTAACCGCCGTCGGCGGACGGATGTCAAGCGGCCGTCATTCCGCGCCGACAAAGGCCTGCTCGGCACATATCCGGATCGCGCAGCGCCGGCCGGCGTCCGTCCAGCCGCGCGTCACGGAGCCGCGCAGCTGCCGCTCTATCCGCATCTCGCCCGCCTTGCCGCCGGCCGATGGCGCAATCTCCTCTTCACCAGGCGCGACAGTTCAAAGCCCTTCCGACGGGCGCCGGCGAGCAGGCTGCGCGCCCGGGGGAGCGACTGGAGCGGGGGTGCTGATGGCGATGACCAGGAAGCAGGGCGGAAGCGCGCAATCACGCTTCCGGGTTACGGTCCAGCCAGGCTTCCAGCCATTTGATGGTGTAATCGCCGGCGAGGAATTCGGGATCGCGGACGATACGCTGGTGGAGCGGGACGGTGGTCTTCATGCCTTCGACGACGAATTCCTCGAGCGCGCGCTTGAGCCGCATGATGCAGCCTTCGCGAGTGCGGCCATAGACGATCAACTTGGCGATCATGCTGTCGTAGTAAGGCGGCACCCGGTAGCCGGCGTAGAGGCCGCTATCGACGCGGACGTGCATGCCGCCCGGAGCGACGAAATTCTTCACCAGGCCGGGCGAGGGGACGAAGGTCTGCGGATCCTCGGCGTTGATCCGGCATTCGATGGCGTGGCCATGAAGCTGGATGTCTTCCTGCCTGACGGAGAGGCCTTCGCCGCTGGCGACGCGGATCTGTTCGCGGACCAGGTCGATCCCGCTGATCATCTCGGTGATCGGATGCTCGACCTGGAGCCGGGTATTCATCTCAATGAAGTAGAATTCCCCCTTCTCGTAGAGGAATTCGATGGTGCCGGCGCCGCGATAAGCCATGTCCGCCATCGCCTTGCGGACGATTTCGCCCATATGCGCCCGCTGTTCCGCGGAAATGACCGGCGAGGGGGCTTCCTCGATGACCTTCTGGTGGCGGCGCTGGATCGAGCAGTCGCGTTCGCCGATGTGGATGGCATTGCCCTCGCCGTCGCCGAACACCTGGAATTCGATATGCTTCGGGTCGGCGAGATATTTTTCCATGTAGACGGTGTCGTCGCCGAAGGCTGATCGGGCCTCCGATGCGGCCTGGCTCATCAGGCTTTCGAGCTGCGATTCGTCGGGCACGACCTTCATGCCGCGCCCGCCGCCGCCCGACGCGGCCTTGATCAGGACCGGATAGCCGATGGCGGCGGCCAGTTTCTTGGCCTCGGCCAGGCTGGTGACGGCGCCGTCCGATCCCGGGACCAGCGGCAGGCCGAGCGTCGCCGCCGTGCGCTTGGCCTCGATCTTGTCGCCCATGGTCCGGATATGTTCCGGCTTGGGCCCGACCCAGACGATACCGTGCCGCTCGACGATCTCCGCGAACTGGGCGTTTTCCGAGAGGAAGCCGTATCCGGGGTGGATGGCGTCGGCATGGACGACTTCGGCCGCGGAAATGATGTTGGCCATGTTGAGGTAGGAATCGGTCGCCGCCGGCGGGCCGATGCAGACGGTTTCGTCAGCCAGCCGGACATGCATGGCGTCGGCGTCGGCGGTCGAATGGACGGCCACCGTCTTGATGCCCATCTCATGACAGGCGCGATGGATTCTAAGCGCGATCTCGCCGCGATTGGCGATGAGCAGCTTCTTGATCATCGTCAGCCCAGGACGACGAGGGGCTGATCATATTCGACAGGCTGCGCGTCGGCGACCAGGATCTTCTTGACGATTCCGCCGCTTGGCGCGGTAATCGGGTTCATCACCTTCATCGCCTCGACGATCAGCAAGGTGTCGCCCGGCTTGACGCTGTCGCCCACCGCGATGAACGGGCTGCCGCCCGGTTCCGATGAGAGGAAAGCGGTTCCGACCATCGGCGATTTGACCGCATTGCCGGCGGCATCCTCGGCGGGCGCGGACGCCGCGGGCGCCGGCACGGCCGCCTGGGCGGCAGGCGCCCCCTGCGCCCCGCCGGCGATGACGGGCGGATGCTCGCGCTTCACCCTGATCTTGCGGTCGCCGTCCTCGACCTCAATCTCGGTCAGCTCGTTGGCATCGAGAAGCTCGGCAAGCTCGCGCACCAGCGAGGTGTCGATCCGCATCGCTCCCTCGTCGCGCACAGCGCCCGGTCCCTTCTTGTCGGCCATGTCTTGTCCCTGTTCGAATTGCGCCGGCGGCGGTTCCTGTCAGAGCCCGGCCGCAGCGTCCAGTGCGAGAATGTAGCCCTGCGCACCTAGTCCCGTGATCGTCCCCTTGCAAACCGCCGAAAGTAAACTGGTTCGCCGAAAGGGCTCGCGGGCGGCGATATTGGAGAGGTGAACTTCAATGACCGGGACGGGAATCGCGGCAATCGCGTCGCGGATGGCGACGGACGTGTGCGTATGGCCGCCGGCGTTGAGGATGACGGCCCTGGCCCCGCTTGCCGCCGCTTCCTGAAGCCAGTCGATGAGATGGCCTTCATGATTCGATTGGCGGAGGTCGACCGCGACACCAAGCTTGCCGGCGTGTGTCGTCAGGCGTGCGGCGATATCGTCAAGCGTATCCGAGCCGTAGATTTCGGGCTCGCGGCTGCCGAGAAGATTGAGGTTGGGACCGTTGAGGACAAAGATGGTGTCGGCCATTTGCGCTGGCGACTGCACCTTCCTATCTGCCTTCGTCAATGAGCGTCACCGAATCCCTGTCGATCAAGGTCAATGGCGAGCCACGGCGGGTTAGCGCCGGGGCAAGCATCGCGGCGATGCTGGCGGAGCTTGGGCTGGACCCTGCGCGGGTGGCCGTCGAGCGCAATCTGGAGATCGTGCCCCGTTCGACGCTCGGTGAGGTTCGGGTGGAGGATGGCGACGCCTTCGAGATCGTCCATTTCGTCGGAGGCGGCTGATGAACGCGCACAGACCGCTTGCCCAGGACGGCTGGGCGGTCGCGGGGCGGACCTTCACCTCGCGGCTGATCGTCGGCACGGGCAAGTATAAGAGTTTCGAGGAAAATGCGGCGGCGGTCGAGGCGTCGGGGGCGGAGATCGTCACGGTCGCGGTGCGGCGGGTGAACATATCCGATCCCGGCCAGCCGATGCTGACCGACTTCATCGACCCCAAGCGCTACACCTATCTGCCGAACACCGCCGGCTGCTTCACGGCCGACGATGCGATCCGCACGCTTCGGCTGGCGCGCGAGGCGGGCGGCTGGACCCTGGTCAAGCTCGAGGTGCTGGGCGAGGC
>DASSPS010000038.1:0-33492 GCA_035699505.1 Sphingomicrobium sp.
CGGCGCGAAATTGTAGATCAGGCTCGCCAGGATGCTGTGCGAAGTGAACTTGGAGCTGATGCTGTCGCCGTCGAAGTTGTCGGAAATCCTGCCGCCATTGAAGTAACGGTATTTCACCCCCAGGTCGAAGTGAGTCCAGACCGGCGCCCGAACGCCGGCGATGACCTGCCACGCCAGATTGCTGTCCTTGGCGACGAACCGATCCGGATCGCCGTCTTCCTCAAGCGACAAAGTGCCCCAGGCAATGCCGGCACCGGCTCCAACGTAGAAGTTGGCGCTTTCTTGATTGCCGAAGTCGAGCAAGAGGTTGCCCATGGCGGAATAGACGCTCGTTCGGCCGGCGGCATCGACGCTCGACGAGCCATCCGTATATTCGTTATGCTCGCCGCGCTTGTAGCCAAGCTCGGCCTCGCCGCGGATCAGGCCCCAGTCGTATCCGGCGATGAGATCGCCATCGACGCCCATCTTATAATCGATCTTGAATTCGTTGACGCCGTCAATGCGGACATTTTGATCCCGAGGGAAAAGCGCGCCGACTTCGATTCCGAAGTAGCCCGAATTGTCACGCGCTGCCGCCGGTGTCGCGATGGCCGCGACGGCGGCTGCGGCGAGAAGATATTTCTTCATGCTTCCAACCCCTGTTAATTTCTTGCTCCCGAATACGCCTTAAACCAAAGCTGGTCCCCCGTCGAGCGGTCCCGAACGACCGCCGAATAATCACCTTCGCTTACGGGCGTCCGCAACCGCTTTCTTCAGCTGCTCATAGCCGACCGCGCTGTTGATAACCCGCTCCCCGACCACGAACAGTGGCGTTCCAGTAGCGCCGAGTTGGCCGACGATCTGGAAATTGCGCTTGAGTTCAGCCTCGATGTCCGCACCCTGGACCTGGTCGGCGGTGATCCCGGCGGCGGCGGCGGCGGCCTTGACGGTATCCGGGCTGGGTCTGCCCGCCTGCCATAATGTATCGTGGAACTGGGCGAACTTCCCGGCCCGCGCGGCGGCCAGCGAATAGCGGGCGGCAACGACGCTGTCGGGACCCAGGATCGGCAGCTCCTTGAAGACGACGCGCAGACCCTTGTCCTCCTTGATCAACCGCTCGAGGTGCGGATTGCTCGCTTTGCAGTAGGGACAGGCGTAGTCATAATATTCGACCAGCGTGACGTCCGGCCTGGCGGCGCCCTTCCAGCCCGATCCGAACGGAGTTTCGATGGCGGCGCGATTGGCGTTGAGAGTCGGAGCATATTGACGGTCGCGAAGTGCGTCGGCGGTATCGACCAGGATCTGCGGGTCGTTGAGCATCGCCTCGCGGACCAGGCGATTACCGAACCATTGAGGGACCGCAAGGAGGAAGATGGCGGCGACCAGCACCGCTCCGACCATGCCCCCGACGATCGCCGCCAAGTACGGCGACCTACTGTTTTCCATCCTTCCTCTTTTCTTCCCTGTCGAATTTCCGGTCGATTTTTCGCAGCTCCGCCCGGGCGACCATGGCGATGTCCTGGGCGCGGATATGGTCCGGAGTCCCCGGTGGAATTCCCCGCATCGCCATTTCCGCGCTGACCATTGCAAGACGCGGATTGCCTTCCAGGTTCTCCCGCTCGGCGGTGGCTAGCGCGGCTCGCGAAGCGTCACCCTCACGGTCGTAGATCACGCCGAGCTGATACCAGGCGAATGGGTTCTGATTGTCGCGGTTCACGGCCGCCTTGAGCAGGCTTTTGGCTTCGCCGAAATTCTCCGTCTTCTCGGTCGAGATCAGGGCGTGGCCGAGCATGGCGGCGATCAGCGGCTGGTCAGGCGCAGCCCTGACGGCGTCGCGCAACGGCGCAATCGCTTCGGCCGGCTTGCCGGATTCCAGCAGAATCTGACCCTTGAGCTCCAGAAAGAAGGGATCGCCGGGCCGGCGGGCAAGCAGGGTCTCCGCCTCGCCCAGTGCCTTTTCCGGATAGGCCCCGAGATGATAGGCGTAAGCCCTGGCGTAATGCGCCGGGATGCTGTCGTCGGCTTCCGGATATTTGATAACCGCCTGCTTGGGATCGACGAACCCGAACAGCTTCGCTTTCACGCGCTGGAACCGTTCTTCCAGCAGGGGGTCCCTCGGACGGTTCCAGGCCGGATCGGCCTGATAGATTTTCTCCAGGGAAGCGATGCGTTCGGACGAGATCGGATGGGTCCGGTCGTAGCTGTCCTTGGCGTAGATCGCGAGGCGATATTCCTGATTTTGAAGAGTCTTGAAGAATTCGAGGCTTCCCCTGCCGCTGATCCCTGCGGCAGCCAGATATTTCGCGCCGGCGAGATCGGCCGAGCTTTCCTGGGCCCGGGTAAAGGCAAGGAACTTGCCGAGAGCGGCCCGCTGCCCGGCCGCCATGATTCCCATCCCGGCATCCGGTGCACCGGCGGCGATGGCCAGCGCACCGAGCACCATCGTTGCAATGGTGATCCCGGTGGCTTCGCCAACGCCGTCCTGCATACGGATGGCATGGCCGCCTGCCACATGCCCCAGTTCGTGGGCGATCACGCCTTCAAGCTGATTGAGATTGTTCGACGCGGTCAGAAGGCCGGATTGAATATAAACGGTCTGGCCGGTCGACACGAAGGCGTTAATCTCTGGATCGTTGAGAAGGACGATGTTGACGTTTTTCGGATCGAGCCCCGCGGCCGCGATCAACGGCCGCGAAACGTCCTTGAACAATTGCTCGGTCTCGCTGTCCCGGAGAATCGACTGAGCCGAGGCGGGCTGGGCGACTGCCAGCCCGAGGGCCAGCGCCGCCATGAACAGCCGGACGAGCCGGAAGAGCGGGGCATGCATGACCCGCCCATTCCATTTCGGAACTGAACGCCCGATGAAACCCGCCTTAGCCAAATGTCCGTTGCCACCAGCCTCGGCGCGGTTCGCCGCTGTCGTCGGCGTTGATGGCCTCGTCATTATCCGCAGTTGGGGCCGATGCCGTCGACGGCGCCGTGTCGGTGGCGGCGGCCACGGTCTTTTTGCTTGACCGGCGCTTGGGCTTCACGCGCTCCTTGTCGCCGGCTGGCGGTTCGATCGCAGTTTCTGGCTCCGACGCAGGCATCTCTATTTCGGGCTCGGCTTTCTTTCGAGCGCGGCGCTTCGGCTTGGCGGCCTCGACCGGCGCGGTTTCCGCTACGGGCTCCTCCGATGCGACGGGCGTTTCGATCATTGGGGAGCTGTCCGGATCGACCATCGGTTCGGAATCCGGCCGGGTCTCAGTCGTTCCGGCCAATTCGTCCGTACCGGTCTTGCGGCCACGGCGACGGCGACGCTTTCCGGCTGGCTTTTCCTCGCCCAGGGGAACTTCTTCGGACGCCTCGTCGCCTGCCGGAGCGGGCTCGTCGCCGGAACCCGCATCGCGGACCTCACTCGGCGCTTCGTCGGCGCCTTCGCGGCGTCTGCCGCGACCACCGCGGCGGCGGCGGCGGCGGCGGCGGCCCGGCCGGTCCTCCTCGCTTGCGGTTCGCTCGGCTTCTTCTTCCTCAAACTCCGCCTGCGCTTCAGCCTCGGCTTCGACGTCAACCTCGTGGAGATCTTCATCCTCGTCGACGTCAGCATGGGTGGCGGCCGCCGCTTCGGGCCTGGCGGCGGCGACCGGCCGCGGGCCGGAGCTGTCGACAGTCATCCTGGCACCTTCGAAGCTCTCGTCGATGACGACTTCGACCGACACTCCATAACGTTGCTCGATCGACGCGAGTTCGGAGCGCTTCTTGTTGAGCAGATAGATGGCTGCCTCGCGGCCGGCGCGCAGCAGGACCCGGTCGCCGCGCCCGCGGGCGGCTTCGTCCTCAATGATCCGGAGGGCGCTGAGGCCGGCGGAGGAGGCGGTCCGCATCAAGCCCGTGCCTTCGCAATGCGGGCAGGCCTTGGTCGAAGCTTCAAGAACGCCGGTCCGAAGGCGCTGGCGGCTCATTTCCATCAGCCCGAACGAGCTGATCCGGCCGACCTGGATTCGGGCACGGTCGTTCTTCAGCGCGTCCTTCATCGCCTTTTCGACCTTCCGGACATGGCCAGACTGTTCCATGTCGATGAAGTCGATGACAATCAGGCCCGCCATGTCGCGAAGTCGCAGCTGGCGGGCGATCTCGGCGGCCGCCTCGAGATTGGTGGCGAAGGCCGTCTGCTCGATATTATGCTCGCGGGTCGACCGGCCGGAGTTAATGTCGATCGACACCAACGCCTCCGTCGGGTTGATGACCAGATAGCCGCCGCTCTTCAACTGGACGATCGGCTGATACATGGCCGACAGTTGATCCTCGACTCCGTAGCGCTGGAACAGAGGGGTTGCTTCCGAATGCAATTGCACGCGACGGACGTGGCTCGGCATCAACAGCTTCATGAAGCCGCGAGCCGCCTTGTAGCCTTCCTCGCCCTCGACAATCACCTCATCGATCTCGCGGTGATATAGGTCGCGGATGGCGCGCTTGATGAGGTCGCTGTCGCGGTAGATCAGGGCGGGGGCGCTGCTCTTCAGCGTTTTCTCGCGGATTTCATCCCACAGACGCGCGAGATAGTCGAAGTCCCGCTTGATCTCGACCTTGGTGCGGGACAGGCCAGCGGTACGGACGATCAGCCCCATGATCGAGGGCAGCTTGAGATCCGACATGATCGATTTGAGCCGCTTGCGGTCGGCGCCGTTGGAAATCTTCCGGCTGATGCCGCCGCCATGGCTGGTGTTGGGCATCAGCACGCAGTAGCGGCCGGCCAGGCTCAGATAGGTGGTGAGGGCGGCGCCCTTGTTGCCGCGCTCCTCCTTGACGACCTGGACGAGGAGGACCTGGCGCCGCTGGATGACATCCTGGATCTTGTAGCGCCGGCGGAGCGACTGGCGCTTCTTGCGAAGTTCATCGGCCGCCGATTCATCGACCGGCGAGCGGTTAGAGCCGGTACCCGCCTCTTCCGCCGGGGAGTCGCCATTCTCGCCGTTGGCGACATCGTCGGACTCTTCGGGCCGGTCGTCGGTGCCGTCATCTTCAAGATGATCGTCGATCAGGTCGAGATCGTCGGCTTCGGACCGAAGCCGTTCCTCTTCCGCCGCATGCTCGGCTTCTTCGCGAAGCAGGGCGTCCCGGTCGGCCTTGGGGATCTGATAATAATCCGGGTGAATTTCCGAAAAGGCGAGGAAGCCGTGCCGGTTTCCGCCATAGTCGATGAAAGCCGCCTGAAGCGACGGTTCGACCCTGGTTACCTTGGCGAGATAGATATTGCCTTTGAGCTGTTTGTGCTCGGCGGATTCGAAATCAAACTCGTCGATCCGATTTCCCTTGGCGACTGCGACCCGGGTCTCCTCCGGGTGGCGCGCGTCGATCAGCATGCGCATGGTCATTGAAAATTCTCCGGGCGCGCAGGCCGCTCGTCAACAAGCGGCGGCGCGCAGATGATTGGCCCATTGCCGGCGGCGTCTGGCCGCGGGTGGGGGCAATTGTTGGGTTAAATGCCTCTGCTGCACTGGCCATCCCGGACAATTTCGCGGGAAACACGCCCCTCGGCTCACTGAAGAGCGTGACGGTGGCGTTCTGTGGCATCATGCAGCGTCAACCTGTGAAGGCCGCGGATCAAAGCCGCGGCACGCCCGCCGGACCAGAACGGCCGGCAGATAAACGTCGGTTAGCATCCCCGGCTTAACCCCGCAACAAAAGGATGAGCCAGACGTCGCGCCCAGGACTAACTGGCTGTTAACCATGTTGCCGTGATAGACATGGCTGTCGCAAGGGCGCCAGGGAGGCCGACACGACGAGTTCTCGGATCATGCAGGGAGCGGCCGGCGCCGGGCTGACGATGGTCGGCGCGGTGCTCGCAACGCTGGCGCTCAATGCGCCCGAAGGCGGGGAGGCGGCTGCCGCCCGCGACGCCCGGATCGGCGAAGCGCGTGCTGGACAGGTGACGGTCGCCCTGCCCGAAACGGTGTCGGATGTCCAAATGACCGAAGCCCGGGCGCCCGGACGCCCGATCGTGCTGATCGACCCCGGTCACGGCGGCCGCGATCCTGGCGCGACCGCGGTTTCCGGGGTGACGACCGAAAAGCAATTGACGCTGGTCATGGCGCGCGAGCTTCGCGATCTGCTTGCCAGGCGCGGGCGGGTCCGCGTTGCCCTGACCCGCGACAGCGACAAATATCTAACGCTCGACCAGCGCGCCGATCTCGCCAGCCGGCTCGGCGCAAGTCTCTACCTGTCATTGCACATGGACAGCGCTCCGAACCCGACGGCCCGCGGGGCATCCGTTTATTCCTTGTCGGACGTTGCGTCCGACGTCGAGGCGGCGCGGTTCGCGCGGGTGGAGAATGCCGCCGACGGCAGCCAGTCGCAGACGCTGGATGGTTCGGTAGTGGGAATGCTTGCCGACCTGGCGCTGCGCGAGCAGATGACGACATCCGCTGACCTGGCGGAGCGACTTGTCCGAAAAGCGGCCGGGAGGGTGTTGCTAAGGCCGGAACCGCACCGGTTTGCCGCGTTTCACGTACTTGGCCGGGCGCGCGTGCCCGCGGTCCTGTTCGAGGCCGGCTACGTCAGCAACGCAGACGATGAAATCAGCCTGATGTCGCCGGCCGGGCGCAAGCCGATCGTCGCGGCGCTCGCTGACGCCATCGAAGCGGATGTCGCTACCCGGTCGGCGCGGTAATCTTCTTTCCGCCCAAGCGCCAAGGCGCTAGATGCTGACGCAAATGCGTTTCGAGAAACTGCAAGTTCCCTCGCTGAAGCCGTCCTGGGAGCGGCTGAAATCGGCTGTTGCGGAAGCGCGGCTGCCGTTCGACGTGGACCGGCTTCCAGACATGGTCGCCTTCAACAGGCGCATCCATGACCGGATCGATCCCTGGTTCGACCGAAGATGGGTGCGGCGCCTCACCTGGCTGGGCGCCGGCGGGTTCGCGTTCTTCGCGGCGGTATGGCTGTTCTTCGCATCGGGCCTGCCGTCGTCGGAAACGCTGCTGGCCTACCAGCCGCCCCTGCCGACCAATGTCCGCGGCTATGACGGCAATCCGGTCCAAACCTTCGCCCGGGAGCGCCGCGTCGAGCTGGCCTATGACGAATATCCGCCCCTAGTCGTCAACGCCTTCCTGTCCGCGGAGGACAAGACCTTCTTCCAGCATGGCGGAATCGATTATCCCGGGCTTATCGGGGCGGTGTTCGATTACGGCCGCAAGAGCATTGGCGGCGGCCGGGCAAAGGGCGGATCGACCATCACCCAGCAGGTCGCGAAATATCTGCTCCAGGACAACAGCTACAGCATCGGCCGCAAGATCCGCGAAGCCATCCTGTCCTTCCGCCTGGAATCGACGCTCAGCAAGGAGCAGATCCTCGAGCTCTACCTGAACTCCATCTTCCTCGGCCGGAACGCCTATGGCGTGCAGGCGGCGAGCCGCGCCTATTTCGACAAGGACGTCAACGAGTTGACCCTGCATGAAGCGGCCTATCTCGCGGTCCTGCCAAAAGCGCCGTCCAACTACGACCCGGTTCGGGCGACGGAGCGAGCGCTGGCGCGCCGCAATTATGTGCTTCGGGAGATGGAGAATAACGAGCATATTACGCACGAGCAGCGCATTGCCGCCGCCGCGGCGCCGCTCGGCACCATCCGCTACGGAACCAATGAGAAGTTCCGTCAGTCGGGCGGCTATTTCATGGAAGAAGTTCGCCGGATCCTGATGAAGCAATTCGGCGAGAAGGCCGAAGATGGGCCGAACAGCGTTTATGCCGGCGGGCTGTGGGTCCGCACATCGATGGTTCCGATGATGCAGGACGCGGCCGCCGAAGCGCTGCGCGAGGGCCTGGCCAAGTTCGACGGCGGCCGCGGCTGGCGCGACCTTGAGCTGCAGGTCACCAATCTCGACGGCGACTGGCGCGGGGAGCTGGACCGGGCCGCCGTGGGCACCGGCTTTCCGGACTGGCGCAAGGCGGTCGTCCTTGCAAAGTCGGGGGGGGTGGCGCGAGTCGGTTTCACCAACGGGTCAACCGGTGTCCTGCCGGCATCGAACGCGGCGATGCCGCGACGAGGCGGTGGCGGGACGGCGTTCGATAATCTCCGGCCTGGAATGATCATCATCGTCAAGCAAGTCGCCGGAGACACTTTTGCCATCCGCTCGATCCCGGAAGTCGGCGGCGGCTTCGTCGCGGAAGAGGTGAAGACCGGCCGGGTCCTGGCCATGCAGGGCGGCTTCGACGTGCAGGGATCGGGCTATAACCGCGCCACCCAGGCGCTTCGCCAGCCCGGCTCCGCGTTCAAGCCGATCGTTTACGAAGCGGCGCTGGAAAGCGGCATGAGCCCTTCATCGATTATCGTCGATGCCCCCTTCTGTGTCGACCAGGGGCCGGGCCTGCCTCAGAAATGCTTCCGCAACTTCGACGGCAAATATTCCGGGCCGAAGACGATGCGGTGGGGGGTCGAACAATCGCGAAACCTGATGACCGTCCGCGCCGCTTCCCAGACCGGCATGCAGAAGATTGTCGCGACGGCTGAAACCCTTGGGGTGGGAAAATACGACCCTTATCTGTCGATCTCGCTGGGCGCCGGCGACACGACCGTGCTGCGGCTGACCAACGCTTATGCGATCCTCGCCAACCAGGGCCGGTCGGTGAAGCCCACGATGATCGATTATGTTCAGGACCGGAACGGCAAGGTGATCTACCGGTCCGACAATCGCTGCCAGCTGATGGAAAATTGCAACGCCGCCGATTGGGACGGCAAGGCGATGCCGCGGCCGCCGTCGCGCACCAGGCAGCTGATCGATCCACAGGCGGCCTTCCAGATGGTGCATATCCTGACCGGCGTCGTCGAGCGCGGCACGGCAACGGTGCTGCGTGACCTCAACCGACCGATGTTCGGCAAGACCGGGACGACGTCCGGCCCGACCAATGTCTGGTTCGTAGGCGGAACCCCGGAAATCGTTGCTGGAGTCTATCTTGGTTACGATCAGCCGCGCAGCATGGGCGGCTATGCTCAGGGCGGCCGGATCGCGGCACCGGTGTTCAAGCAGTTCGCGCAAAAGGCCTTCCAGGGAATGCCGCCGGTGCCGTTCGTGGCGCCGGCGGGAATCCGCTGGGCGCGCATCGACCGGGTGACCGGCAAGCGGGCCTTCGGCACTTTCCCCCTTCGAGAAGACCCGAAGTCGGCGGTGATCTGGGAAGCGTTCAAGCCGGAGACGGAGCCGCGCCGTACCTTCCGCCGCAGCCAGATGACGGCCGAGGAAGGCGGGCAGGACGCGGCCCCAAGGGCGGCCCGGGCCGTCCGCCGCCCGACGCCGCGCCCACGCGCCGCGCAACAGCAGAGCGACCTGTTGCAAAGGCAGGGCGGCATCTACTAGCGCCTGACAGTTCTTGTTTAGGAAGCCCAACCATGCGCGCCGAAGCGCAAGCCCATATCGATCAGATCCAGGCGGCCCTGTCGCTACTCCGCCGCTTTCTCGATTGGGACCGGGCGCTGAAGCAGCTTGAGGAACTAAACGCCAAGGTCGAAGACCCGACGCTGTGGGATGATCCCAAGGCAGCGCAGGACGTGATGCGCGAACGGCGCCGGCTCGAGGAAGCGATCAGCGCGACCCGGTCGATCGAGCGCGAGCTGGCCGACACGATCGAATTGATGGAGATGGCCGAGGCGGAAGGCGACAGCGGCCTGGTCGACGATGCGGTCGCCAGCCTGGCGGAGCTTGCCGAGCGATCCGAGCGCGACAAGGTCGCGGCTCTCCTTGCCGGCGAGGCGGACGCGAACAGCAGCTATGTCGAAGTCAATGCCGGCGCCGGCGGCACTGAGAGCCAGGACTGGGCCGAAATGCTGCTGCGCATGTACACGCGCTGGGGCGAGCGCCACAAATATAAGGTCGAACTGATCGACCATCATTCCGGCGAGCAGGCGGGAATCAAGTCAGCGACGATCCTCGTCAAGGGCGAGAATGCCTATGGCAACCTCAAAACCGAAAGCGGGGTGCACCGGCTGGTCCGGATCAGCCCCTATGATTCCAACGCCCGGCGACACACCAGCTTTTCGAGCGTGTGGGTCTATCCGGAGGTGGACGATGATATCGAGATCGAGGTCAATGAGGCCGACCTCAGGATCGACACTTACCGCGCGTCCGGGGCCGGCGGGCAACACGTCAATACCACCGACAGCGCCGTCCGGATCACCCATATCCCGACCGGGATCGTCGTCGCCTGCCAGAACGAGCGGTCACAGCACAAGAATCGGGCGTCGGCGATGAAGCAGCTGAAGGCGCGGCTTTACGAAGCGGAACTGCAGAAGCGCGAGGCCGAAACCAGCGCCGCCAATGCCGCCAAGACGGATATCGGCTGGGGGCACCAGATCCGATCCTATGTGCTGCAGCCCTACCAGCTGGTGAAAGACCTTCGCACCGGCGTAACCTCGACCAGTCCAAGCGACGTGCTCGACGGCGATCTCGACCGGTTCATGGCCGCGGCCCTGTCGCAGCGCGTGACTGGCGAACGCGTAGAGGTCGAGGATGTCGAGTAGATCGAACCTCCCACTCAGGGGGAGGTGGCGGCGCGACAGCGCCGCCCGAGGGGTGCTTTGCGAGTCTTGTTCCCCCTTCGGCGCGTCGCGCCTCTTTCTCCGCTGGGGGAAGACCGTGGTTGCCTTTGCCCTCCTCGCCGCCTGCCGAGCCCAACCGACGCAGCCCGCCGACCAATTTCCGCGGCCCGACCGGCCGGTCGCCTCGATCGTCAGCGACAGCTTCTCGACCGAGGACGCGCGCGACCGCCTGGGCGAAGCCGAGCAGGTCATGGCCCTGGCCAGGATCTCGCCGGGCATGTGGATCGCCGACATTGGCGCGGGCGAGGGCTACTATACGGTCCGCCTGGCCCGGGCTGTCGGGCCAAAGGGCAGGGTGCTGGCCGAGGACATCGTCCGCGAGACCCGCGACCGGCTGGCGATGCGGGTGCAAAGGGAGAATCTCGACAATGTCGCGGTCCGGCTGGGCAAGGCCGACGACGCCATGCTGCCGGCGCGGTCGTTCGACCGGATCCTGCTGGTCCACATGTATCATGAGGTCGAATCGCCTTATGCCTTGCTGTGGCGGCTCCGTGAGGGGCTGAAGCCCGGCGGCGAAATCGTCGTGGTCGATGCCGACCGGCCGGCCAATCGCCACGGCATGCCGCCAAAGCTGCTCGCCTGCGAGTTTCGGGCGATCGGGCTGGGCCTGACGGGGATCGAGCGGATCACGGACGGCGAGTCCTATTTCGCGTCCTTCAAGATCAGTGCGCCGCGGCCTGCCCCGGGAGACATCAAGCCATGCAAGAGTTGACCTGAACCGGAGAGGCGAATGCAACATCTCCTCCTTGGCGGAGCGCTCGCCTTGGTTGCGGCCTGGCCCTCGCTGGCGGCCAAGCCAGGCTGCGCCATGTCGCCGGTCGACCGGGCCTGGGTGGATTCGTCGTTTGCGGCCTGGCGGCAGGTTTCAACCGCTCAATTGAAGCTTGCGGAGCATCGCCCGCCGGCCATTGTCTTCTTCGGCGCTAGCTGCCGCTTCCAAAGGGCGGCATTTTCCGGCCCCTGGAAAGCGGAACTCCATAGCGGCAAGATTCGCCTTCCCGACGGCAACCTTGCCCCGGCGCAGGTAACCTCCTTCGCCGGCAAGGACGAAAAATCACAAACGGACTTTTTCGTGATGGCGTTGCCTTCCGTCTGGCAAGCCGCCAACATTCCGATCGCGGCCGATCCAAGAGGTCTGACGGCGGTATTCCTGCACGAATTCTCGCACACTCGGCAGGTCGAGCCGCTCAAATCCGTATTCGCGGCGGCCGAAGCCGTCCGCAAGATGCCGGACGATTTCAATGACGACAGCCTGCAAAAGCATTTTCAGGGCGATCCCGCCTATGTCGCGGTCGTAGAGAAGGAGGTGGACCTGCTCTACCGGGCGGCGGCCGACCCGGAAGATGCCGCCGCCAGGAAACTCGCGGCCGAGGCGCTGGCGCTCATCGAGGCGCGGCAGAAGCGCTGGTTCGTCGGGACTGATTCCTACTGGAAGAATTACGACGACCTATTCCTGACCATGGAAGGCTTCGGCCAATGGGTCGCCTACGCTTGGCTGGCCGATACGAAGGGCGGCGGAATGGAGGCCGCTGCGGCGCGCGACAAGATGAAGGGAACGCGCTGGTGGACCCAGACCGAGGGTCTGGCGCTCTTCCTGGTCATCGATCGCTTCGTGCCCGATTGGCCCCAGCGCGCTTTCGCAAAGAAACCGGCATTGGGCATCGACCTGCTCCGCCTGGCTGTGGGCCGCGCCTAAAGGTAGCCGAGGCGCCGCAAGCTGACGCAGTCGTTGCCGGCAAAGATCAGATGGTCGAGGATCGTACAGTCCAGGGCTTCGGCGGCGCTGGCCAGGCGCCGGGTGGCGAGGCAATCCGCCTCGCTCGGCCTGGCGTCGCCGCTCGGATGATTGTGGGCAAGGACGATCCCGGCGCTGCCATGGCGAGCGGCGTCGGTGATGATGGTCCTCAGCGGAAAGTCGGTCGACTGCCGACTCCCGTCGTGATGGCTGAAATGCAGGCTCCGTGCCTGTTCGTCGACATGGGCAACGAACAAGCGTTCCGTCCGCGGGTCTGAATCACGGAAGCAGCTTGCAAAATAGTCTCTGGCGGCCTGCTCGCCGTCGATCTTCAAGGGCAGTTCGGTACGTTGGAAGCGCATGTCCTTGACTACGCTTGTTACCGGTCGCCGTAGGCATATTGTTGCGCCGTTACGGTTGAAGTTTTGCTTCGTGGTTCAATCCAATACGGAGAATTCTGTTAGGTCTTGGAGGATGCCCAGGCGCGATCTACAGTCCGACCCATGCGCCAATATCTCGACCTCATGCAGCGGATTCTCGAAGAAGGGGTCGAGCAGCAGGACCGAACCGGCACCGGCACCTTGTCCTACTTCGGCGCTCAGCTGCGCTTCGACCTTGCCGACGGGTTCCCGCTGCTGACCACCAAGAAGTTGCACTTGCGTTCGATCATCGTCGAACTGCTGTGGTTCCTGCGCGGCGACACCAATACCCGCTGGTTGAACGAGCGCAAGGTCAGCATATGGGACGAGTGGGCCGACGAAACCGGCGACCTTGGCCCCGTTTACGGCAAGCAGTGGCGCGATTGGGAATGCGCCGACGGCCGGCGCATCGACCAGATCGCCAATCTGCTCGAGATGATCCGCAAGGATCCCTATTCCCGCCGTCAGATTGTCACCGCCTGGAATCCGGGGGAAATCCACCGGATGGCGCTCGCGCCATGCCATTGCCTGTTCCAGACGCAGGTCGCCGGCGGCCGGCTCAACCTCCAGCTTTATCAGCGAAGCGCGGATTTCTTCCTTGGCGTCCCGTTCAACATCGCCAGTTACGCGCTGCTGACCCATATGCTCGCCCGCGAATGCGGCCTGGAGCCCGGCGCCTTCGTGTGGACCGGCGGCGACGTTCACCTCTATTCGAATCATCTCGACCAGGCGCGCCTTCAGCTGGAACGCGAACCAAGGCCGCTGCCGCAGCTGGTCATCCGCGACCGCGGGCAGGATCTGTTCGGTTACGAACCCGAGGATTTCGTCGTCGAGGCCTATGATCCGCATCCACATATCGCGGCTCCCGTCGCGGTTTGAAACCGGACCGCAGCTACTGGAGCGAAAAATTGCGGATGCGGAATGGAGCCCTTTGCCCCTTACGGGCGTTCGTTAAGCTGGCAGACAGGAGAGAATGACATGATTCGTAAGTTGATGACCATGGCTCTGATCGGCGGCGCGCTTGCCGTCAGTGCTTGCAATACGGTTCGCGGTGCCGCCGAAGACGTGAATTCGGCAGCCAACGCGGTCGACAACGCCACCTGATTTCGGCCATGGTCATTTCGCTGGTTTAACGGAGGAGTGACCATGGTTCGCAAGGTGATGACAGTTCTGATCGTCGGTGGCAGCGTTGCGCTTGCAGCATGCAATACCGTTCGCGGCGCGGCGCAGGATGTGAACTCGGCGGCAAATTGCACGGAGAATGCGATCCACGGCCAAAACTGTTAGAGCGGGCGGCACCCAGCCGCTCAAAGAAAGGCCCCGCCGGGATTGCTCCCGACGGGGCTTTTTCTTGCTCAATGAACGCGGGCGCTAACCAGGCTCGCCTGTACCCCGGACAGACTGCGCTTGGCTAGTCCTTCAGATAGTCACCGGCATCGGCATCCATGCCGTGGCCTGACGGAGTCACGGACTCGAGCGGGTCGGCGTTGATCGCCGCTTCCGGTCCCTGAGCCAGTTCGGCGGCATGTTCCTGGGCGGCGCTGTCCGGCATGATCAGCGATTCCTGGATCTTGCGCTGCGTGGCGCGGAGCGCGGCGTCGCGGCTTGATGCCGTGACGCGCATCCGGTTCATCGCCGCGCCGGTGCCGGCAGGGATTAGGCGGCCGACGATGACATTCTCCTTGAGGCCGTTGAGCGTGTCGATCTTGCCCTGAACCGCCGCCTCGGTAAGGACCCGCGTGGTTTCCTGGAACGACGCCGCGGAGATGAAGCTGCGGGTCTGCAGGCTCGCCTTGGTGATGCCCAGCAGCACCGGCTTGCCCTCGGCCTTCTTCTGCTTCTTTTCGAGCTTGGCGTTGATCTCGTCCATCTCCTCGCGGTCGACCTGCTCGCCGGCCAGGAGCGTGGTGTCGCCACCATCCGTGATCTCGACCTTCTGCAGCATCTGGCGAACGATCACCTCAATGTGCTTGTCGTTGATCTTCACGCCCTGCAGTCGATAAACTTCCTGGATCTCGCTGACGAGATATTCGGCCAGCGCCTCGACGCCGAGCACCTCGAGGATGTCGTGCGGGTCGGGTGAACCACCGACGAGATTGTCGCCACGCTTCACATAATCGCCTTCCTGGACCTCGATCACCTTCGACTTTGGGACCAGATATTCGACCTCGCCCGATCCGTCGTCGGCGACGATGGCGATCTTGCGCTTGGCCTTATAGTCCTTCTTGAAGCTGACCTTGCCCGAAACCTTGGCGATGATCGCATTTTCCTTGGGCTTGCGGGCTTCGAACAGCTCGGCGACGCGCGGCAGACCGCCGGTGATGTCGCGGGTCCGCGCCGCTTCGCGCGGCATTCGGGCGAGCACTTCGCCGGCCTCGACCGTCTGGCCGTCCTCGATGGCGACGATCGCACCCGGCGCCAGGCGATAGACGCCCGCTTCCTCGGCCTTGCCCGCGGTCAGGGTCAGCCGCGGATGCAGCGTGTCCTTCTTCGACTTGGCCATGTCATCGGTAACGACGCGCTGGGTGATGCCGGTCGATTCGTCGACGACTTCCGTCATCGTCCGGTTCTCGATCAGGTCCTGATACTTAACCGTGCCGCCCTTTTCGGTGATGACCGGGCTGAACGAGGGATCCCATTCGGCGATCCGGTCGCCGCGGCTGACAATATGTCCGCTCTCGCACAGCAGATGCGCGCCATAGGGGACGCGGTGCGTCGACAGTTCCCGCCCGTCCATGTCGAGGATGGCGATTTCGCCCGACCGGGACAGAGAGATGTGACGGCCACGCGGATCGGTGATCGTCGGCATGTCGCGAAACTCGATCGTGCCGTCGACGGGCGCTTCGAGGTTGGACTGTTCGTTGAGCTGGGCCGCGCCGCCGATGTGGAAGGTCCGCATCGTCAGCTGGGTGCCCGGCTCGCCGATCGACTGGGCGGCGATGACTCCGACCGCCTCGCCGATGTTGACCGGCGTGCCGCGGGCGAGGTCACGCCCATAGCAGCGAGCGCAGACCCCCTGCTTGGAGGCACAGATCAGCGGTGAGCGGATCTTGATGCCCTGCAGGCCGAGTTCCTCGATCCGGGCGACCATCGGCTCGTCCAGCAACGTGCCTTCCGATATGATCGTATCGTTGGTCTTGGGATCGACGATGTCTTCGGCCGTGGTTCGGCCCAGGACTCGATCGGCAAGCGAAGCAATGACCGTGCCGCCCTGAATAATGGCGCGCATCTCCAGCGCGCGATCGGTGCCGCAATCCTCCTCGATGATCACGGCATCCTGCGACACGTCGACCAGGCGGCGGGTCAGGTAACCCGAATTGGCCGTCTTGAGCGCCGTATCGGCCAGGCCCTTGCGGGCCCCGTGGGTGGAGTTGAAATATTCAAGGACGGTCAGGCCCTCCTTGAAGTTGGAGATGATCGGCGTCTCGATAATCTCGCCCGACGGCTTGGCCATCAAGCCGCGCATGCCGGCGAGCTGCTTGATCTGGGCCTGACTGCCGCGGGCCCCCGAGTGGGCCATCATGTAGATGGAATTATGGTCCGCCTGGCGGCCGTCCTCGCCCACCGGGGTCGACGAAATTTCCTTCATCATGGCGCTGGCCACCTGGTCACCGCAACGCGACCAGGCGTCGATCACCTTGTTATACTTTTCCTGCTGGGTGATCAGGCCATCCTGATACTGCTGTTCGTAATCCTTCACGAGCGCACGGGTATCGTCGACCAGCTTCACCTTGGCGGCCGGGATCACCATGTCGTCCTTGCCGAAGCTTATGCCGGCGCGGAACGCGTGGCGGAAGCCGAGCTGCATGATCGCGTCGGCGAACAGCACGGTCTCCTTCTGGCCGGTGTGGCGATAGACGATGTCAATGACGTCGCCGATTTCCTTCTTGGTCAGAAGCCGGTTGACGGTCTCGAACGGCACCTTGTGGCTCTTCGGCAGGGTCTCGCCCAGGAGCATCCGGCCGGCGGTCGTTTCGAACCGCTTCATGTAGGTGTTACCGGCCTCATCCGTCTGCGGCACCCGGCTGATGATCTTGGTGTGCAGGGTCACCGCGCCCGCGGCAATGGCCTGGTGAACCTCGGCCATGTCGGACAACATCATGCCTTCGCCCGGCTCACCCTCTTTCTCGAGGCTGAGGTAGTAAAGGCCAAGGACCATGTCCTGCGAAGGGACGATGATCGGCTTGCCGTTGGCGGGCGACAGGATGTTGTTGGTCGACATCATCAGGACGCGGGCCTCAAGCTGCGCCTCGAGCGACAGCGGGACGTGCACTGCCATCTGGTCGCCGTCGAAGTCGGCGTTGAAAGCGGCGCAGACCAAGGGGTGGAGCTGGATCGCCTTGCCCTCGATCAGCACCGGCTCGAACGCCTGGATGCCGAGGCGGTGGAGGGTCGGGGCGCGATTCAGCAGCACCGGATGCTCGCGGATCACCTCGTCGAGGATGTCCCAGACTTCCTTGCGCTCCTTTTCGACCCACTTCTTGGCCTGCTTGAGGGTCATCGACAGACCCTTGGCGTCGAGCCGCGAATAGATGAACGGCTTGAACAGCTCGAGCGCCATCTTCTTCGGCAGGCCGCACTGGTGAAGCTTGAGCTCCGGACCGGTGACGATGACCGAGCGGCCCGAATAATCGACGCGCTTGCCGAGCAGATTCTGTCGGAACCGGCCCTGCTTGCCCTTAAGCATGTCGGACAGCGACTTCAGCGGCCGTTTGTTGGCGCCAGTGATGGTCCGGCCGCGGCGGCCGTTGTCGAACAACGCGTCGACCGCTTCCTGAAGCATGCGCTTTTCGTTGCGGACGATGATGTCCGGCGCGCGAAGCTCGATCAGCCGCTTCAGTCGGTTGTTCCGGTTGATGACGCGGCGATAGAGGTCGTTGAGGTCGGAGGTCGCGAACCGGCCGCCGTCCAGCGGCACCAGCGGGCGAAGCTCCGGCGGGATGACGGGGATGACTTCCATGATCATCCATTCCGGTCGGTTACCGGATTCGAGGAAGCTCTCGACCACCTTGAGGCGCTTGATGATCTTCTTCGGCTTGAGTTCCGACTTGGTCGTCGCCAACTCTTCCATCAGGACAGTCTTCTCGCCCTCGAGGTCGAGGTCCATCAACATCTGCTTGACGGCCTCGGCGCCGATGCTGGCCGAGAAAGCGTCCTCGCCATATTCGTCCTGCGCGTTGAGCAGCTCGTCCTCGGTCAGCAGCTGGTGGCGCTCAAGCGCGGTCAGGCCCGGCTCGAGGACAACATAGCTTTCGAAATAGAGGATTCGCTCAAGCTGCTTGAGCTGCATGTCGAGCAGCAGGCCGATGCGGCTCGGCAGCGACTTCAGGAACCAGATGTGCGCAACCGGCGCGGCCAGTTCGATATGGCCCATGCGCTCGCGCCGGACCTTGGAAACCGTGACTTCGACTCCGCACTTTTCGCAGACGATGCCCTTGTATTTCATGCGCTTATACTTGCCGCAAAGGCATTCGTAGTCCTTGATCGGACCGAAGATGCGGGCGCAGAACAGACCGTCGCGCTCCGGCTTGAACGTCCGGTAGTTGATCGTTTCCGGCTTCTTGATTTCGCCGAACGACCAGGACCGGATCTTGTCCGGCGAGGCGATCGCGATGCGGATCTGGTCGAACGTCTCCGGCTTGGCGACCGGGTTGGCGAAGGGGGTCAGCTCGTTCATCTCTTGCTCCCGCTCCTCCCACACAAGGGGAGGAGCTCAATAAAATTGCGGTCCGTTACTCGGCGGCTATGGCGGCGGGCTCGTCCTCGTCGCTTTCGATCGACGCGAGCTCGACGTTGAGGCCGAGGCTGCGCATTTCCTTGACCAGCACGTTGAAGCTTTCCGGAATGCCGGCCTCGAACGTGTCGTCGCCCTTGACGATCGCCTCATAGACCTTGGTCCGGCCGATGACGTCGTCCGACTTCACCGTCAGCATTTCCTGCAGCGTGTAGGCGGCGCCGTAAGCCTGCAGCGCCCACACCTCCATCTCGCCGAAGCGCTGGCCGCCGAACTGCGCCTTGCCGCCCAGCGGCTGCTGGGTGACCAGGCTGTAGGGGCCAATCGACCGGGCGTGGATCT
Source organism: Sphingomicrobium sp. (assembly GCA_035699505.1). Lineage (GTDB taxonomy): Bacteria > Pseudomonadota > Alphaproteobacteria > Sphingomonadales > Sphingomonadaceae > Sphingomicrobium. The sequence goes on from DASSPS010000038.1 coordinate 18,774, forward strand.
TGTCGTCGACCAGAGGGTGGAGCTTCAGCATGTAGATGTAGCCCACCGTCACCTTGCGATCGAAGGGATCGCCGGTGCGGCCGTCGTACAGGGTCACCTGGCCCGAATTGTCGAGGCCGGCCTTGTCCAGCATCGCCGTGACATCGCCTTCCCGGGCGCCGTCGAATACCGGCGTGCCCATCGGGATGCCGGCAGTCAGCGCCGTCGCCATGTCGATCAGCGCCTCGTCGTCACGGGCATCGATGGCCTTGGCATATTGCGGGCCATAGATGTCCTTGATCTTCGCCCGGATCGCCTTGACGTCCTTGCCGCCAATGTCCTTGCCGCGCTCGTGCATGCCGTCCAGCATTTCCTGGATCTGCTTGCCAAGGCCGCGGGCGGCCCAGCCGAGGTGGGTTTCGAAAATCTGACCGACATTCATTCGGCTCGGCACGCCGAGCGGATTGAGGACGATGTCGACCGGGGTCCCGTCCACAAGGAAAGGCATGTCCTCCTGCGGCAGGATCCGGCTGATGACGCCCTTGTTGCCGTGGCGGCCGGCCATCTTGTCGCCCGGCTGAAGCTTGCGCTTCACCGCGACGAATACTTTGACCATCTTCAGCACGCCCGGCGGCAGTTCGTCGCCGCGCTCGAGCTTCTCGACGCGGTCCTCGAACCGGCGGGTGATGACCGCGGCCGCCTCGTCATACTGGGCCTTGAGGGCCTCAAGATCCGACTGGCGCTTGTCGTCCTTGACGGCGATCTTCCACCAGTCGTGGCGCTCGATCGCGTCGAGCGTGCCCTCGTCCAGGGTGCTGCCCTTCTTGACGCCCTTCGGGGCCGCGGTGGCAACCTGCTTGAGCAGCATTTCCTTGAGACGGCCGAAGGTTGCGCGGTTGAGGATTCCGCGTTCGTCGTCGGCGTCCTTCTTCAGCCGCTCCTTCTCCTCCGCCTGGATGGCGCGGGTGCGATCATCAATGTCGATGCCGTGGCGGTTGAAGACCCGGACCTCGACGATCGTCCCGGAGACGCCCGGCGGTAGCCGAAGCGACGTGTCGCGAACGTCGGACGCCTTCTCGCCGAAGATCGCGCGGAGCAGCTTTTCTTCCGGAGTCATCGGGCTTTCGCCCTTCGGCGTGATCTTGCCGACCAGGATGTCGCCCGGCTCAACTTCGGCGCCGATGTAGACGATGCCGGCCTCGTCGAGGTTGCGCAGCGCTTCCTCGCCAACGTTCGGGATGTCGCGGGTGATGTCCTCCGGCCCGAGCTTGGTGTCGCGGGCCATGACTTCGAATTCCTCGATGTGGATCGAGGTGAAGACGTCGTCCTTGACGATCCGTTCGGAGATGAGGATCGAATCTTCGTAATTGTAGCCGTTCCACGGCATGAACGCGACGAGCACGTTCCGGCCGAGCGCGAGCTCGCCATATTCGGTCGACGGACCATCGGCGATGACCTCACCGGCCTCGACCATTTCCCCGACCTTCACCAGCGGACGCTGGTTGATGCAGGTATTCTGGTTCGACCGCTGGAACTTCATCAACGTGTAGATATCAACGCCGCTTTCACCCGCCTTCAGTTCGCCGGTGGCGCGGACGACGATTCGGGCAGCATCGACCTGGTCGACGATGCCGGACCGGCGGGCGGCGATGGCGGCGCCGGAATCGCGGGCGACCGTTTCCTCCATGCCAGTTCCGACCAGCGGCGCTTCTGCCTGCAGCAGGGGAACTGCCTGGCGCTGCATGTTCGATCCCATCAGCGCGCGGTTGGCGTCGTCATTTTCCAAAAAGGGAATGAGCGACGCGGCGACCGACACCAGCTGCTTGGGCGACACGTCCATCAGCGTGATCTGGTCGCGAGGCGCCATCAGGAAGTCGCCGGACCGCCGTGCGGAAACGATATCCTCGCCGAAGCCGCCCTTGCTGTCGAGCTCGGCATTGGCCTGGGCGATCGTGTGCTTCGCTTCCTCCATCGCCGACAGATAGACGACGTCGTCGGTCACCTTGTTGTCGACGACCTTGCGGTACGGCGTTTCGATGAAGCCGTATTTGTTCACCCGGCTGAAGCTGGCGAGGCTGTTGATAAGGCCGATGTTCGGGCCTTCCGGAGTCTCGATCGGGCAGATTCGGCCATAATGGGTTGGGTGAACGTCGCGGACTTCGAAACCGGCGCGCTCGCGTGTGAGGCCGCCCGGCCCGAGCGCCGAAACTCGGCGCTTGTGAGTGACTTCGGACAGCGGATTGGTCTGGTCCATGAACTGCGACAGCTGCGAGCTGCCGAAGAACTCGCGCACTGCTGCAACCGCCGGTTTGGCGTTGATTAGGTCGTTCGGCATCACGGTCGATACATCGACGCTGCTCATCCGCTCCTTCACGGCGCGCTCCATGCGCAGCAGGCCGATGCGATACTGGTTCTCCAGCAGCTCACCAACAGAACGAACGCGGCGGTTGGCGAGATTGTCGATATCGTCGATCTCGCCCTTGCCGTCCTTCAGGTTCACCAATTCCTTGACGACGGCGAGAATATCCTCGCGGCGCAGGGTGGTGACGGTATCCTCGGCGTCGAGGCCGAGGCGCATGTTGAGCTTGACCCGGCCGACGGCCGACAGGTCATAGCGCTCGCTGTCGAAGAACAGCCCGTAAAACAGGGCGTCCGCCGTCTCGCGAGTCGGCGGCTCCCCGGGGCGCATGACGCGGTAGATGTCGGCCAGGGCGTGGTCGCCATCCTCGGCCTTGTCGGCCTTGAGCGTGTTGCGGATCCACGGCCCGGTGTTGATATAATCGATGTCGAGCAGCTCGAGCCGGTCCACACCCGCCTTGTCGAGTTTCTCGAGATTCTCGGCGCTGACTTCCTCGCCGGCTTCGATGTAAATCTCGCCCGTTTTCTCGTTGATCAGATCATAGGCCGAAAACCGTCCGAAAATCTCTTCGGTCGGGATGATCAGATTCTTCAGCCCCTCCTTGGCGACCTGGTTGGCTCGCCGCGGCGTGATCTTCTCGCCGGACTTGAAAATGACTTCGCCCGTGTCGGCGTCGATTACCTCGTGAGTCGGCTTCTGGCCGCGCCATTGCTCCGACACATAGGGAATTTGCCAACCATTCTTACCGCGCGTGTAAAGCACGTTGTTGTAGAATTCTCCGAGGATTTCCTCGCTGCTGAGTCCAAGGGCGTGAAGCAGGGTCGTAACCGGCAGCTTGCGCTTGCGGTCGATTCGGACGTTGACGATGTCCTTGGCGTCGAACTCGAAGTCCAGCCAGCTGCCGCGATAGGGGATCACCCGCGCGGCGAAGAGATACTTGCCCGAGGCGTGGGTCTTGCCGCGGTCGTGGTCGAACAGGACGCCCGGCGAGCGGTGCATCTGGCTGACGATGACGCGCTCGGTGCCGTTGATAATGAAGGTGCCGTTGTGGGTCATCAACGGCATGTCGCCCATGTAGACGTCCTGCTCCTTGATATCGATGACAGAGCGGGCTTCGGTGTCCGGATCAATCTCGAAGGTCGTCAGGCGCAGGGTGACGCGCATCGGCGCGGCATAGGTCAGGCCGCGCTGGCGGCACTCGTCGGTATCATATTTGGGGTCTTCAAGCTCATAGCGATCGAAGTCGAGGTGCGCGGTCCCGGCGAAATCCTCGATCGGAAATACCGAGCGAAGCGTCTTTTCAAGGCCGGAAACATAGCCGATCGCGGGATTTGAGCGCAGGAATTGCTCGTAGCTCTCGCGCTGAACCTCGATGAGGTTCGGCATTTCCGAAATCTCGTGGATGTTGCCGAAAATCTTGCGGATGCGCCGCTGATTGGTCTTGGCTCCGGTCTTGCCGGTCGGAGCGTCGATCGCCTTGGTCGCCATGGAAATTCCCTGCGCTGGGCGAAGCGCAGGTTGCCCCACGCCCCGCAATCGGGCTCCGGCGAAGGCAGGAGCCCTGTCTGCATTCCTGCCTTGGCAGGAATATCTTGTGGAGCGCTTCTCCCGCTTGTCCTCTCCAATGCGTGTGACCCGTGCGCTGTTCGGGCCCTGTCCCGGAGAGGGCAGGAAAAGCCCCGGGCGCACGTCACCGTGCGGCGGAGCCGTCAATCTGTTGGATGACGCCCATATAGCGTCTTGGAACAGGATTTAAAGAACTTTCTGAAGCGATTTTCCAACACTCGCAACGGATTGAAGAAATCGCCTCACCTGCCGATTGAGGTCTTCCGGGTAGCGGCGCGGCGCCGGATTGCGGCAGGGCAAGGCGGAAGAGAGAGGCCGCCATGATCCTTTATTATTCACCCGGCGCCTGTTCGCTGGTGCCTCATATCGCCCTGCAAGAGGCCGGAGCGGAATATGAGGCCAGGCGCGTGGTCCTGGCCGAGGGCGAGCATCGCACTCCCGACTATCTGTCGATCAACCCGCATGCCCGGGTTCCCGCCCTGGATATCGATGGGCAGGTCGTGACCGAGAATATCGCCATCCTGAATTATATTGCGCATTGTTGGGGAGCGGATGGCTCGGTTCCTGTTGAGGATCATCTGGCTGCCGCGCGCTGCAATCAGTTGCTCGGATGGTTTGCGTCGTCCGTGCATATTGGCTTTGCCCAGGTTTGGCGGGCGGAACGGTTCACCTTCGACGAGGGCGCGCACCCGGCGATCCAGGCCGGCGGCCATGAGGTTCTGGACCGTCATTTTGGCGAGATCGAAGCTCGGGTCTCCGATGGCTGGATCGTGCCAGGACAGTTCACCGCGGGGGACAGCTACCTGCTGACCTTTTTCCGCTGGGCGCGGCGGATCGGCAGGGACATGACGGCTTATCCGCGCTGGCGCGGCCTGGTCGACCGCGTGTTGGAGCGCCGAACCGTGCAGTTGGTGCTGGCGACGGAAGGATTGGAGACGGCGGAATTCCTCCCAGCATAGAAAAAGGCGGCCCGTCGCCGGACCGCCCTTCCCATCCGCAGGCGCTTCAAGACACCCACGAAATTCGATGCAGCAGCTTACTTCAGCTCGACGGTGCCGCCGGCATCCTCGATCTGCTTCTTGATCTTCTCGGCTTCGTCCTTGTTGACGCCTTCCTTGACGGCCTTCGGAGCACTCTCGACGAGCGCCTTGGCTTCGCCGAGGCCGAGGCCGGTGATGGCGCGGACTTCCTTAATGACGTTGATCTTCTTGCCGCCGTCGCCGGTCAGGATGACGTCAAATTCGGTCTTCTCTTCGGCAGCCGGAGCGGCAGCGGCAGCGGCGGGGCCGGCGACGGCAACGGCGGCGGCGGCGGAAACGCCCCACTTTTCTTCGAGGGCCTTGGCCAGCTCGGCGGCCTCGAGGACGGTCAGTTCGGAAAGCTGGTCGACCAGCTTGGTGATGTCAGCCATTTGATACTCCTTGTGCGGGGCATCGCCCCAATGTCGTGCGGTGAAAATTGATCGGCGAAAAACTAGGCCGCTTCCTTGGCTCCATAAGCCGCGAAGAGACGCGCCAGCTGCGCACCCGGCTCACTGACAGTCCGGGCGATCTTGGTCGCCGGCGCCTGGATAAGCCCGATGATGGTGCCGCGAAGTTCGTCGAGCGAGGGCAAAGCGGCGAGCGCCTTGATCCCCTCGACGTCGAGCAGAGTGTCGCCCATGGCGCCGCCGACGATCTCGAACCTGTCGGTCGTCTTGGCGAAATCGACGGCAATCTTGGCGGCTGCGACCGGATCGGTCGAGGTCGCCAGCGCGGTCGGCCCCTTGAGCAGCTCGCCGATCGGCTGGTAGCGGGACCCTTCGAGCGCGATCAGGGCGAGCCGGTTCTTCGCAACCTTGAACTGGGCGCCGGCGTCACGCATCTTCAGCCTCAGGTCGGTGGACTGGGCCACGCTGAGCCCGAGATTGCGGGTGACGACCACCACGCTGGTCTCGGTGAAGATATGCTTCAACTGGTCGACCAGATCGGCCTTTTGCGAACGATCCATGCCAACTCCAAATTTTCGGCCGGAGCGAACTCCGGACGAGGTTCAAACATGCTCCGGCGCAGCGTTCGCTGCGTCGGAACGCGGTTTGTCCGTGGGGATGGAGCGACGACGCTGCATCAAGAGCAACGCACGACCGGGCGGAGCATCGCAAGCGCCGGCCCGAAAAATTCCTGTCCCCGTCTTGGCTGGAGATTAAGGGGCAAGCCCCACCAGCGGTCTCGGACGGTTGCTCCCGCAAGGGAAGCGAGCGGGGCCTATAGCGGATTTTTCCGGCCGATCAAGGCGATTGCCCAAAGCGGGTGATTCGAACGCTCAAGTCCCATTGAACGCGAGCACGTCCGTGGCCTCAAGCCGTCCGGAAAGACACGAAAGACGCGCCACGCAGGCGTGTCCTTCCGGCTTTTCCCGGTTGCGGGGCAAGGACAGGGAAGGCTGGTCGAACAGTTGAAAAGAGCCGCGGCCCGGCCGGTACCGCGCATCGCCGCGACAGCCGGGCGAGCCGACGATGCCAGCGCAAATCCAAATAGGACAGGGGTTTTTGGGGGTGGCCTAGAATTGAGCCTTCTGTCCCGGAGTTCCCGGAATATCTGTGTGCGGCAACTTGCACTGCCCCGCCGCTTCCGCTTGACTTTGTTTCGCTGCTGGCCCCCATTCCGATCTCGGCGTTGGCGGGAGTGAGAAATGATGTTTCGGCTTTGGACAATTCTGGTCCTCAGCCTTGCCGCCATGCTCGGCGGGTCCGTCGCGCCCGCTCAGCAACCGCGAACGCCGCGCATCGTCGCAGTCGGCGACCTGCATGGCGATTATTCCGCGTGGATCGATATCGCCCGCGCCGCCGGCCTGATCGACGGCCGGGGCCGCTGGGCGGGCGGCCGGACCATTTTCGTGCAGCTCGGCGACGTCCCCGACCGCGGGCCGGACAGCTTGAAGATCATCCGACACTTGATGGAGCTTCAGAGGGAAGCGCCGAAGACGGGCGGCAGTGTCATCGCCCTGGTCGGCAACCACGAGGCGATGAATGTCATTGGCGACCTGCGCTATGTCCATCCTGGGGAATATGCCGCCTTCGTCGATTCCGGTTCCGTCACCCGGCGCGACCGCATCTTTGCCGCCAACTGGAGGCAGATCGCCAGGCAATACCGGCAGACCGACCCCGCCATTACAGACGCCGCCGTCCGCATCCGTTGGCTGCAGGCCACTCCGCTCGGCTGGGTTGAGCACAGGCTCGCCTGGAAGTCGAAAGGGGAAATCGGCCGCTGGGTCGAGCGAAATCCGGCCGTAGCCATCATCCAGGGAACCTTGTTTGTCCATGGCGGGATCAGCGCCGAATATTCGGTACTGCCGGTAAACGAGATCAATCGCCGGGTTGCCGCGGCGCTCGCCACGGAAGGGACGTCCAAGAATTCGATCCTCGAAGATCCGCTCGGACCCCTGTGGTACCGCGGACTGGTCGAACGCGAGGCTGGCGACACGCGCCCGCCTATCGGGCAGGAAGTATCGACCGTCCTCAATGCCTATGGCGCGAAACGCATCGTCGTCGGCCATACGCCCTTGCTGTCCGGAATCGCGGTGCTTCACCAGGGCAGGCTGATCCGGATCGATACCGGCAATGCGCGCCAATACGGCGGCCGGCCCAGTTATCTCGAAATCATCGGCGACCGGGTGGTTCCGCACTCGGTCACGCGCAGCGCGAAATGACAAGAGGGGGCATACCATGACACTCATCCGCCTTTTCGCCGCCGTCAGCATCGGGCTTGGCGGCGCTGCCCAGGCCAAGGACGCCAAGCCCTTGTTCCAGTCGACCGACCCGATTCGGATCACGTTCAAGGGCGCGGTCGGGTCCGCATCGGACAAGCCGAGACCGGGGACAATCGGGATTGGCGCCGAAACGTTGCCGATGACCTTCTCGGAACGGGGCATCACCCGCCGGCAGAAAGACATTTGCCCGTTTCCCCCGCTTCGGGTGACCTTCACCCAGCCGGCGGGGCAAGCGTCGCTGTTCGCCGGGCAAAAGCGGCTCAAGCTGGTCACCCACTGCCGAGGCGGCGCCGATTTCCAGCAATATGCATTGCTCGAATATGCCGCCTATCAAATGTACAACCGGCTGACGCCGATCAGCTTCCGGGCCAGGCTGGCCATGATCGATTATGTCGGCGACAACGGCCGGCCGATCACCAGCCGCTACGGTTTTTTCATCGAAGACACCGACGACATGGCCAAGCGCAACGGCCTTAAGGAGCCGAAGACCCCAGATCGAATCCCGGCTTCGACCTTGAGCCCGACACACGCCGCCCGCTATGCGATGTTCCAACACCTGCTCGGCAACCACGACTGGTCGATGCGGGCCGGCCCGGCGGGCGCCGGCTGTTGCCACAACGGCAAGCTGGTCGGGCCGTTGCCGGGCTCCACGCTGCTGGCGCCGGTTCCCTATGATTTCGATTTTTCGGGGCTGGTCGGCACGCCCTATGCGACGCCGCCCGATCAGTTGCCGATCAAGAATGTCCGCACCCGGCTTTACCGGGGCTATTGCGCCCACAACACCCAGGCGCTGCAGGTGGCCGCAGACATGCGCGCGGCCAAGGGCGATTTGCTCGGCATCTTGGCGACGACGCCCGGGCTGGACGCCCGCAGCAAGGGCCGGGCGGCGGCCTACCTGGAGCCGTTCTTCGCCGACATCGCCACCGACGAATCGACCAGGACCAAGGTGCTGAAGACCTGCCTCTAGCCTATTTGCCGTCGGGATCGGGCTGGGCCGCCTGATCCTCATGGACGCTGCGCATGAAGCGCTTGTCGCCGCGCCCGCCATATTGCCGGAGCCAGAGCAGCAGGAAGCAATAATTGAAGCCCAGGCTCATGGCGAAGGCCAGCTCGACCGCGCCGATCCCGGCGGCGAGGCCGATGCCGATCGCCAGCAGGATGAACAAGGCGTCGCCCGTGCTTTTCAGCGAGTTGCGGAAGCGGACCGCCCCAGCGATCCCGGCCAGCGAGAAGGCGAGCGCCAGGCTGTGCTGGACAATGACCACAATGCCGGTGACGACGACTGGCATCATGACGATCGTATTGTCCAGGGCCTGGTCGTATTGATGCTCTTCGCGGATCTCCATGTAGACCCAGCTGACCGGCAGGGACATGAGAAGGGCGCCGAGGATTGCGGCCATTAGCCAGCCGAGGCTCTCGCCGATGGTTCGGACTTGGGTGGCGCCGATCGCCGTTCCCTTGAGCAGGTCCTGCTGACCGCTGCGGATCAGTTCCTCGGCGGCGCCGATCGGCAGATAGTCATGGATGGTCGGAAAAATCCATTGGAGCAGCACCAGTCCCAGGACCAGCGCAAGATAATAGACCGTGAGCTCCGCAAAGAGTTTCATGCCGCCCCCCGTCGCACGAACCCGCTTGTCCTGACATTGTTGCTTGCTCTGCGCAATGCGCCTGTTGCGATCAGGTGAAGGTGAAATTGACCGGTCGGGGCGTGCCCGCGCCGTCGAAAGCCTGCTCGGCATGGGGGCCGAACGGATCGACCCAGTGCATGAAGATGTGCGCTGACCAGCCGTTCGGGTTCGGAGTGATCCGCGCGTGCCGGTGGCTGGTCCCGCGATAGATCAAGGCGTCGCCTACCTGGAGGTCGACCGAAGTATAGGGCTGGTCGCCAAAGTCGTCCTCGACCGGCAACGGCTGACTGATCACCCGTTGCTCGATTTCGATTGGCCATGGAACGTCGTCACTATAGTCAAGCGTAAGGGATGCGCTGTGTTCGCAGGCCGGCCGGTCGCTGTGCACCCGAAGGATGTCCCCCTCTCGATAGAAGCGGAAATAGGAATAGGTTGGCACCAATTTCCGGTTGACGATCTGTTCAATCGTTCCGGTAAGCCCCCACAGAAGAGTCAGCATCGGCGGGTAGTCGCCACCATAGATTTCAGTCGTGTGGCGCCTCAGTACCGGCAGGACGGCGCCTGTGGATGGCGTGAGCGGCCCGGGCATGTCCTCCTTCAGCATGGCCATGAATGCACGCGCGATGGCCGGCGTCACAAGTTCCCTCGCAACCGCATATCCGTCGCGACCGTAATCCCCTTCAATTTCCATGTCAGTCCCTCTAAGTGATGCCGTAACCGCCCGCAATTCCAAAGCATTGTCGGGGACGCTTGTCGAACGCGAGTTGCGCGGGCTGCCCGATTTTTGCAGCCTGCGGAAACTTTCCGGAAGGGGATCAACAGCATGCGTATTTCACGGCGGACGAACGGCGTTCTTTCCATGGCGCTGGCCGCGTCGACCGCCGTCGCGTTCGCTTCCTCAGCGCCATCCGTTGCCCAGTCCGCCGCTGTTCCCAAAATCGCGTTCAAGCAGCGGACGCTTGGCAATGGGCTTAAGGTGATCGCCATCCAGGATCCGTCGACTCCGGATGTGATGGTGTCGATGTGGTACGACGTCGGCTCGAAGCATGATCCGGAGGGCCGCTCCGGCTTCGCCCATCTGTTCGAGCATATCCTCAGCCGCAAGACGGTGAACATCCCCTACAATGCAATCAACCGGATGGTCGACGACATTGGCGGCACCCGCAATGCGTCCACCTGGTACGACCGAACCAATTATTATGAGATCGTCCCGGCCGAATATCTCGAGCGGATGCTGTGGACCCACGCCGAGCGCATGGCCCGGCCGGTCGTCGACAGCGAGGTGTTCGAAACCGAGCGCAACGTCGTCAAGGAAGAGCTTCGCCAGCGCGTGCTGGCGCCGCCCTACGGGCGATTCTTCAGCTTCGTCATCGGCGAAAATATCTACAACGTCCTGCCGCACCGCCGGCCGACGATCGGCAGCATCGCCGACCTGGATTCCGCCACTCTGGCAGACGCTCGAGCGTTCCATCAGGCTTATTACGGACCGGATACGGCAACTCTGATCGTTTCGGGCAACTTTGACGAGGTTCGGCTCAATGCCCTCGTCGACAAATATTTCGCCGCCATCCCGCCGCGGCGGAACAAGGTGCCGCTGGCGATCAGGATCAAGGACAAGCCGATCACGCCGCGCACCGTTACGGGCACGGCCCCCAATGTGCCCCTGCCAATCGTCGGCGTCGCCTATCAACTGCCTGCGGCGGCCCACGCCGACATGCCGGCGCTTGAAGTGCTCGACGCGATCCTGGCCCGCGGCGACCATAGCCGGCTCGATACCGCGCTGGTGAAACCCGGCCTGTCGACCGAGGTTGGGACCTATTTCAACGATTCCGAAGAACAGAGCTTCCTTGGCGTGTACGCCTTTGTCGCCAGCGGGCAGCGCCAGGACTCTGTCGCGTCCGAATTGGGCAAGGCCATCGCGGCAATTCGGGCAGCTCCGCCAAGCGCCGACGACGTGGCCGAAGCGAAGAACGAGCTGCTGGCCGCGGCGTTGGCCGAGCGCGAAACCTTTGACAATCGCGCCTTCGAGCTTGGCGAGCGCCTGGTCCGGACCGGCGATCCGAATGCGGCCGACAAGCGCCTTGCCGGGATTGGCAAGGTGACCGCCGCGGACGTCCACCGGGTTGCCGTGAAATATTTGAACGCCGCGCGGCAGCTCAACCTGCGCTACGTGCAGGGCGATGGCGATCCCAAGGGTTGGGCGAACCCCGTGCCCCTGCCGAAATTCGTCACCGTCCCCGCAGCTACTGGACCTGCGAACATGCTGAGGGCGGAGGCCGACCGCGACCCGCCGCCAGCGCCGGGATCCCAGGTCGGCTATCGTCAGCCGGGCGTCGCCGATACCAGGCTGGCGAACGGAATGCGGATGCTTGCAGTCAAGACCGGCATTGTGCCGCTGTCGACGATGACGGTACTGATCCGGGCCGGCTCGGCAAGCGACCCGAGCGCCAAGGCCGGGCTTGCCAAGCTCGCCGCCGACATCGCTGCCAGAGGAACGGTGAGCAAGAGTGGCGAACAGATCGCCATCGATCTCGAACGGCTTGGCGCGACGATCGGCACGGCGACCCAGGCCGACGGCACCTATGTGTCCGTCACGGCGCCCACCGCGACCCTTGGCCAAGCGTCGCTGATCCTGGCCGACATCGTCAGGAACGCCAGTTACCCGGCCGGGGATTTCGCCCGGGAACGCAAGCGCGCCGAGGACAATCTGAAGGTCGCTCTGAAGGATCCCGGCACTCTCGCCGCGATGCTGGTCGGCCCCGTCATTTATGGCGAAGCACCTTATGGCACCATCGCCAGCGGCACACCGAGCAGCGTTGCCGCCATCACCCGTGACGATGTGCTCAACTATCGCCGGACCTGGTGGCGACCCGAGCTTTCGGCAGTAGTGGTTTCGGGCGGCATAGAACAGGCCGCGGCCACTGCCATTGCCCAGAAGGCGTTCGGTGACTGGCGGGTGGCCGGCGCCCCCCCGTCGGCGCCTGCCGACCTGGCCGGCCCGGACTTACCGGCGCGGACCCTGGTGGTTGACCTTCCGGGCTCTGGCCAGGCGGCGGTTTACGCTTTCGCTCGTGGTATTTCCCGATCCGATCCAGGTTTCTACGCGGCGTCGCTCGCCAATTCTGTGTTGGGCGGATCGTCGACCGGCAGGCTGTACCAGGAGATAAGAATCAAGCGGGCGCTCAGTTACGGAGCCTATAGCAACCTGGCCGCCCAGCTTGGGCCCGGCACGGTTGTCGCCAGCGCGCAGACGAAGAATGAAAGCGCCGCAGATGTCGCCCAGATCCTCCTCGACGAATATCGGCGGATCGCCAGTGACGCTCTTGAGGCGGACGCCGTCGAGAACCGGAAGACCTTCATGGCCGGCGCCTTTCGACGACAGCAGAAGACAAGCGTTGGCTTCAACGGCATCCTTGCCGGAAGCCTGCTTCGGGGGATCGAGCCGGCCGAGGCGCTGGCCTATGCGGACCGGATCAGGGCGGTGAACGGCGCCAATGCGACAGCCAGCTTCGGCAAGCTCGTCACGCCTGACCGGATATCGATCGTGATCGTCGGCGATGCCGCGAAGTTCGTCGACAAGCTCAAGGCGATTCGACCGAACGTTGAAATCATTCCGGCGGCCAAGCTCGACCTGGCGACAGCGGCGATGGCGAAATGAAGAAAGGGCCGGGGATTGCGCCCCGGCCCTAAGGCTTCAGTTCAGTCGGCGATCAGGCGCCGGCGATTTCCGTCAGGTCGACCTTGACGCCAGGCCCCATCGAGGAGGACAGCGCGACCTTCTTGACGAACTTGCCCTTGGCGCCCGACGGCTTGGCCTTGACGATGGCGTCCATGAACGCGTCGAAATTGGCCTTGAGGTCGGCCTGATCGAAGCTGGCCTTGCCGATTCCGGCATGGATGATACCGGCCTTTTCGACACGGAATTCGACCTGGCCCGACTTGGCGTCGGTCACGGCCTTGGTGACGTCCATGGTGACGGTGCCGAGCTTCGGGTTCGGCATCAACCCCTTGGGGCCAAGCACCTTGCCGAGGCGGCCGACGATGCCCATCATGTCCGGCGTGGCGATGACCCGGTCGAAATCGATCGAGCCGCCCTGGATGGTTTCCATCAGATCTTCCGCGCCGACGACGTCCGCCCCCGCGGCCCTGGCCTCGTCGGCCTTGGCGCCCTTGGCGAACACCGCGACACGGACGGTCTTGCCGGTGCCTTTGGGGAGGTTGACGACGCCGCGGACCATCTGGTCGGCGTGGCGCGGATCGACGCCGAGGTTGAGGGCGACCTCGACCGTTTCGTCGAACTTCGCGGTCGCGTTCCGCTTGACGACCGCAAGGGCCTCCTCGACCGCGTAGAAACGGTCGCGATCGATGGCGGTGAGCTGCTGCTGGCGCTTGCTGAGCTTGTTGGTCATCGCGTCAGCCCTCCACGACCTGGAGGCCCATCGCCCGGGCGGAGCCTTCGATGATCCTCGTCGCCGCATCCAGATCGTTGGCGTTCAAGTCCTTCATCTTGATGGTCGCGATCTCGGCCAGCTGCGAGCGGCGGATGGTGCCGCCCGAAACCTTGCCCGGCTCCTTCGAGCCGCTTTTAATGCGGGCCATCTTCTTCAGCAGGAAGGAGGCCGGCGGGGTCTTGGTCGCGAAGGAGAAGCTCCGGTCCGCATAGACGGTGATGACGGTCGGGATCGGCGCGCCCTTCTCAAGCTCCTGCGTGGCGGCATTGAAGGCCTTGCAGAATTCCATGATGTTGACGCCGCGCTGGCCGAGCGCCGGCCCGATCGGCGGCGACGGATTGGCGATGCCCGCGGGCACCTGCAGCTTGATGTAACCGGTAATCTTCTTTGCCATTGGTCTCACTCTGGACTTCGGACGAAAGTGGTACTTTCGCCCGGGGTTCAAGTTTAGTGGTACGAACGGCGGTCCAAAGATCGCCTCCCACGCGGCTCCAGATTTTCGCTGGAGGCGGGCCCCTACACAAATCGTAGGACAATTGGAAGGGGAGGGTGCGGTTAAGGCTAGGGGTAAAGCAGCGCACCGAAATCACACTTTCCAGTGGATAAGTTTGAGAGTGCAACATTGCCGCTTCCCCATAAGAATCTAGCGAGCTAGCACGGCCAAATCGAACGCTTGTTAGGGGTGTAAATTGGTAGATTGCATTAGCTTGTTCTCAGGCGCTGGTGGACTGGATCTCGGTGCCGAGGAAGCAGGCGTTCGCGTCATTAGGGCCGTCGAGTTTGACAAGGACGCGGCCGCCACTCTCCGGTTGAACTGGCCGCGGCTCAGGGTGGACCAGGCAGATATTGCGTCGCTCAGCTTCGTTGAGCACCGAGAGGACCGGGAGCCGAAGATCCTCATTGGTGGGCCGCCCTGTCAGCCTTTTTCAAAGAATGGATATTGGGTTCGAAACGAGAACCGGCTGATCGAGCGAGATCCACGAAACATG
>DASSPS010000039.1:0-3512 GCA_035699505.1 Sphingomicrobium sp.
CCGCGCTTCTGCTACCACGAGCGGCTCAGCATCGCCGGCAATTGCCGCATGTGCCTGGTCGAGGTCGCGCCGGGGCCGCCCAAGCCGCAGGCGAGCTGCGCGCTGCCCGCCGCCGACGGCCAGGCGATCCGCACCGACACCGCCATGGTCAAGAAGGCGCGCGAAGGGGTGATGGAGTTCCTGCTCATCAACCATCCGCTCGACTGCCCGATCTGCGACCAGGGCGGCGAATGCGACCTGCAGGACCAGGCGATGGCCTATGGCCGCAGCGACAGCCGCTACGACGAGAACAAGCGCGCGGTCGAAGACAAATATATGGGCCCGGTCATCAAGACGGCCATGACCCGCTGCATCCAGTGCACGCGCTGCGTCCGCTTCGCCGAGGAAGTCGCCGGCGTGCCGGAGATCGGCATGCTGTATCGCGGCGAGGACAGCCAGATCACCACCTATCTCGAGCGGGCGGTGACGACCGAGATGGCCGGCAATCTGGCCGACGTCTGCCCGGTCGGCGCGTTGCTGCAGAAGCCGCAGATTTTCGAAAGCCGGCCGTGGGAGCTTCGCCGGGTCCCGGCCATCGACGTCATGGACGCAGTCGGCTCCAACATCCGCCTGGACGTCCGCCAGCGGCAGGTCATGCGGATCCTCCCGCGCGTCAACGAGGATGTCAACGAAGAGTGGATTAGCGACAAGACGCGGCACCATGTCGATGCGCTGGTCCGCAACCGGCTCGACCGGCCGTGGGTTCGCGACAAGGGCAAGTTGCGCGAAGCGAGCTGGACCGAGGCGCTCGACCTCTTCGCCAGGCAGTTGAAGAAGGCCGGGAAGAAGGTCGCGGCGATCGCCGGCGACCTGGTCGATGCCGAAACCATGTATGCGGCGAGGAAACTGCTCGAAGGGCAGGGGTCGACCCTGCTCGAAGGGCGGCAGACGGGCCTCACCTACGACACCAGCAGCCTTGCCGCGGTGGCGTTCAATTCAACCATCGCGGGCATTGAAAGCGCCGACGCCGTCCTGCTGATCGGCTGCAATCCGCGCGCCGAGGCGCCTTTGGTCAACACCCGGCTGCGCAAGGTGGCGCGCAAGGGCGGCAAGATTTTCGCGGTCGGGCCGGAAGTCGACCTCGGCATGAAGGTCGAATTCATCGGCGACGATTTGAAATTGCTCGGCAAGCTGCCGAAGAATGTTACCGACGCCTTCGCGAAGGCGGAACGGCCGTCGGTAATCCTCGGCGCGGGCGGACTTGCAGCCGGCGGGCTGGGTGCGGCGCTTGCGCTGGTCGACAGGCTCGGCTTGAGCAAGGAGGGATGGAACGGCTTCAACGTCCTCCACATCTCCGCCTCGCGCATGGCGGGCCTGATCCTCGGTTACGCCCGGCCGGGCGGCATCGCCGACATCGAGGCGGCCGATCCCGCACTCGTACTCCTGCTGGGCGCCGACGAAGTTGCGCCGATGCGCTTCGGCAAGGCGTTCAAGATCTATGTCGGCCACCATGGCGACGGTGGCGCGAGCATGGCCGACCTGGTGCCGCCGGGCGCGAGCTATGCCGAGAAGCACGGCACCTATGTCAACACCGAAGGCCGGGTGCAGCGCAGCGAGAAGGCCGTCTTCCCGCCCGGCGAGGCGCGCGAGGACTGGTCGATCTTCCGCGCTGTCTCAGCACTGGCCGGCAAACCGTTGAAATTCGATAGCTTTGCCGAATTGCGCGCGGCCATGGTGAAGGAGTTTCCGGCGCTCGGTCGCGACGGCCTGATCGACCTGCCCTGGGCCCCGCCAAGCCTCGACTCCAAGGCGAGTGGCGCGGTCGGCTATCCGATCAAGGACTTCTACCTGACCAACGCCATCTGCCGGGCCAGCCCGACGATGCAGCGCTGCTCCGAGGAGCTGGTCCATGGCCTACCCATCCGGGAGGCTGCGGAGTGAAGGGCTTTTCTAGAATCATCCCCGGGACGAGCAGCCGTTCCGCCATGCTGGGGACCAGCGCAGCTGGTGGCGGGGGCGTAGGGCAGGGCGGTGCGGGTCTCCGGGCCCCCTCCGTCAGGCCTTCGGCCTGCTACCTCCCCGTGCCGGGGAGGATTTGCAAGTGACCGCGCTCTTCCAATCCTGGGGGCTGACCTTCGAATGGGCGTGGTTTTGGTCGATGCTGATCGGCATCCTGGTCATCGCCTTGCCGCTGATGCTTGCAGTGGCGATGATCATCTACGCCGAGCGCAAGATCTGGGCGGCCATCGCCCTTCGCAGGGGGCCCAACGTGGTCGGGCCGTGGGGTGTGCTGCAGAGCTTCGCCGATGGATTGAAGGTCTTCCTGAAGGAGACCATCATCCCAACCAGCGCCAACAAGGGGCTGTTCCTGATCGCGCCGATCATCACCTTCACGGTGGCGCTGATCGTCTGGGCGGTGGTGCCGTTCGCGCCCGGCGTCGTGCTGGCCGACATCAATGTCGGCTTGCTCTACATCCTCGCCGCGAGTTCGCTCGGCGTCTATGGCGTGATCCTCGCCGGCTGGGCCAGCAACTCCAAATATCCCTTCTTCTCGGCGATCCGCGCCGCCGCGCAGATGGTCAGCTACGAAGTATCGATCGGCTTCGTGCTGATCACCGTCGTGCTCTACGCCGGCACTTTCAACTTGAGCGACATCGTGCTGGCGCAGCAGGGAAACATCGGCTTCGGCCTCTTGAACGGCTACGGCTTCAACCCCTTGCTGTTCCCGATGGCGGTTGTGTTTCTGATCAGCTCCATGGCCGAAACCTTCCGGACGCCATTTGATCTGGTCGAGGCGGAGAGCGAACTCGTCGCCGGCCACCAGACCGAATATTCCTCGATGAGCTTCGCGCTCTTCTGGCTCGGCGAATATGCAAATGTCATCCTGATGTGCGCGTTGAATTCTATCCTGTTCTGGGGCGGCTGGCTGCCGCCGATCAACTGGGCACCGCTCTACGACTTCCTGTTCACGGCCGAGCTGACCGGCATGTTCTGGCTGTTTTCGAAGATGCTGTTCTTCTTCTTCGTCTTCGGCTGGGTGAAGGCGACCGTGCCGCGCTATCGCTACGACCAGCTCATGCGGCTAGGCTGGAAAATCTTCCTACCGCTGTCGCTGGTGTTCGTTGTCGTTATTTCCGGATGGCTGATGGTCACCCGCTATGGAGCAGGTGCATGATCGGCCACTGGATCAAGAGCTTCACCCTGTGGGAATTCGTCCGCGCCCACGCGCTGACCTTGAAATATTTCTTCAAGGCCAAGGCCACGATCAATTATCCGTTTGAGAAGGTGCCGCAGTCGCCCCGCTTTCGGGGCGAGCATGCGCTGCGCCGCTACCCGAACGGCGAAGAGCGCTGCATCGCCTGCAAGCTGTGCGAGGCGATCTGCCCGGCGCAGGCGATCACCATCGAGGCCGAGCCGCGCGAGGACGGCAGCCGGCGGACGACCCGATACGACATCGACATGGTCAAATGCATCTATTGCGGGCTGTGCGCCGAGGCTTGCCCGGTCGATGCCATCGTCGAAGGGCCGAACCT
>DASSPS010000040.1:0-15081 GCA_035699505.1 Sphingomicrobium sp.
CGCGACGACTGGCTGTGGCTGGGCGGCCAGGGCAGCGTCATCAACAACAAGTTCAACGCGCCCGACGGGCCGATCTGCACCGACCTGCGGGAGGCCGGGGCGTTGCTCGCTGCCTCGGCCGACTTCCAGCACAGCTACCCGCACTCATGGCGGTCCAAGGCCAGGGTCATCTACCGCTGCACGCCGCAATGGTTTGTGGCGATGGACAAGCCGCTTCCGGTCGAACATTGCGAGACGTTCGCCGAGCAGCGCTGGGACAATGAGGGCGGAGCCATCGAGCAGGCGACGCCGACTCTCCGCCAGCTCGCCCTGCGCGCTATCGACGAGACCCGCTTCGTCCCGGAAAAGGGCCGCAACCGGCTCGGCTCGATGGTCGAAGGCCGACCCGACTGGGTGCTGAGCCGCCAGCGCGCTTGGGGCGTGCCGATCGCTCTGTTCGTCGATCGCAAGTCCGGTTCTCCTCTGGTTGACGCTGAGGTCAATGCGCGGATCGTCGCGGCCATCCGCGCGGAAGGCGTCGATGCCTGGGACGCGGACAATGCCGCCGCCTTCCTCGGCCCCAACCGTAACGCGCAAGATTATGAGATGGTCACCGACATCCTCGATGTCTGGTTCGACAGCGGCTCGACCCATGTCTTCACCCTGGAAAGCGGCAAGTGGCCCGAGCAGCGCTGGCCGGCCGACCTCTATCTGGAGGGCTCCGACCAGCATCGCGGCTGGTTCCAGTCGAGCCTGCTGGAAAGCTGCGGCACGCGCGGCCGGGCGCCGTTCAACGCTATCCTGACCCACGGCTTCACGATGGACTCAAAGGGCATGAAAATGTCCAAGAGTCTGGGCAACACGATCAACCCGCTCGACCTGATGAAGGAGAGCGGCGCCGACATCCTGCGGCTGTGGGCGCTGAGCGTCGATTTCACCGAGGACCACCGCATCGGCAAGGAAATCCTCGCCGGCGTCGGCGATCAGTATCGCAAGCTCCGTAACACCTTCCGCTACCTGCTCGGCGCGCTCGACGGCTTCAGCGAAGAGGAGCGCGTTGGTGACGTCGCGGCGATGCCTGAACTGGAGCGCTACATGCTCCATCTGACCGCCGAGCTGAACGGCAAGCTTCGCCAGGCGCTCGATGATTTTGACTTCAACAGCTACACGCGACTGATCGCCGACTTCGCCAACAACGACCTCAGCGCATTCTATTTCGATATCCGCAAGGACTGCCTCTATTGCGAGGTCAATCCGGCGACCGGCGTTCAGACCGACAAGCGCCGCGCTTACCGGACGGTGCTCGACACGCTCTTCCACGCGCTGGTCCGCTGGTGCGCGCCGGTGCTGGTGTTCACGACGGAAGAGGTGTGGGGGACGCGGTTTCCGGACGCGGGATCGGTGCATTTGCTTGAGTGGCCGGAGCTTTCCGGCGAAGGGCTTTCCCATCAAAGCGGAACTTCGATGGGGCCCGAAGGCCGGGGAACGGAGTGGGACCATCTCCGCGCCCTGCGCACCCTGGTCACCGAAGCGATCGAGCCGCTGCGCCGGGAGAAGGTCCTGGGCTCCAGCCTCGAGGCCGTCGTGACCCTGCCGGACCTTCCGGCCGACTCGGCCGCGCTTGCCGAACTGTTCATCGTCTCGTCAGTCACCGCGGGCGATGCGCTCGGAGTGGCCAGGACCGACAACAAAAAATGCGGCCGCTGCTGGCGCTTCCTGCCCGAGGTGGAGGAAGACGGCGCCCTCTGCGCCCGCTGCGACGAGGTGGTCCATGGGTAACGCGGCAAAAAAATCCTCCCCGGGACGGGGAGGTGGCAGCCGAAGGCTGACGGAGGGGGCCCCGCCGTTCTTTTGCTGCCCGACCGTAGACCCCCTCCACCACTTCGTGGTCCCCCTCTCCGTCCCGGGGAGGATTCGATGAAGGCCCGTGCCTACGGCTTCACCGTCGCCGCCATCGTCTTCCTGCTCGAGCAGGTGAGCAAATATTACGTCACTGGCCCGCTCAACCTGCAGGAAGTGCGGCAGATCGTCCTTCTGCCGATCTTCAACCTGACCTGGACCGAAAATTACGGAATTTCGCTGGGGCTTTTCCAGGCGACCAGCGACGCCATGCGCTGGGCGCTGGTGGCGATCACCTCGGCCATCGCCGTCGGCGTTGCCGTCTGGATCGGCCGGGAAAAGCACCGCGGCGACCAGTTTGCGCTCGGACTGGTGCTCGGCGGCGCGCTTGGCAACATCTTCGACCGCATCCGCTTCGGCTATGTCGTCGACTTCGCCGACCTGCACTTTGGCGAGTTCAGGCCTTTTTTCATCTTCAATGTCGCCGACGCAGCGATTAGCATTGGCGTCGCGATACTGTTACTGCGCGCCTTCATTGCCTGGCTGCGCGAGCGAAGGGAGCCCAAGGAGAGTGACAAACATGCGTAAGGCCATCACGGTCCTGCTTCTGGTGCCTGCGCTTGCCGGCTGCGGCATATTGCGCGGCCGCGCCGCCGCGCCGGACGAATTCCAGGTCGCGCGCAACGCGCCTTTGATCATTCCGCCCGATTATACGCTGACCCCGCCGGCCGCCGGCGCCGCCACCACCAGCCCGACGGACGCCCAGAGCCAGGCGATCGAGGCCCTGTTCGGCGGCCCCGCGCCGCGCTCCACATCCGAACGGCTGCTCCTCGACAAGGCCGGCCGCGATCATGCCGCGCTCGGCGCCCGCTCGCTCGCCGGCGACCCCGACACCAAGGTGTTCGACAAGGGGGCGGTGACCGCCGCGATCATCGCCGCGCCGCAGGCCGACGGCCAGGAAGCATCAGCGCAGGTCCCGCAATAGGCATGGCCGAGGACACGCTCTCCGCCCGGCTGGTCGAGATTGAGTCGATGCTTGATCGCTCGCGCCGCCGGTTCGAGGAAGGCTCGCGGCTGGTCGAGGAGGCGCACAAATCGCTCGCCGACCTCCAGCAGGCGCTGATCGGCAGCCCGCGGACCCTGTCGCCAGAGGACAGCGACGAGGCCGCGTCGAAGCTGCTCGCCTCTATCAAGGCGCAGGGCGGCGACATGCCAGAGACGTTGTGCGGCGGCCGCCTGTCGGTCGACCAGGTGCAGCGCCTGATCCGGATCGACGGCCATCCCATCGGCATCACCGAAATGGAATATCGGGTCCTGGAGCTGCTGGCCTTCGCCCGCAACAATGTCGTCACCCGGGCGATGCTTCTGAAGCATCTCTACCGCCGGGCAGACGACCAGCCGCAGCCAAAGATCATCGACGTCTTCATTTCCAAGCTCCGCAAGAAATTGCGCAATGCCTCGGGCGGCGCCGAATTCGTCGAGACGATTCCGCAGCGCGGCTGGATCCTGCGCGACATCGACGCCAACAGCGGGGCATAATTTTCCGTCATTGCGAGCGAAGCGAGGCAAGCCAGCGACGCAACTGGACTGCCGCGTCGCTTCGCTCCTCGCAATGACGGGGATATTCACACTTTCTTAGCCCCAACGGCGCGACAAGCGTCGGCGATGCTGCATTTCCTGCCCCAGGCGTTCGAGGATACGGGCGCTCCGTTCACGGAAGCCGCGGCGCGCCTGGCGAGCATCCGCAACGCCCTGCGCCTCGTCGAGCCGTTCGGCGGGGGACCGGCAAGCGACCTGAGCGACGAGGAGATTGCCGCGGGCTGGGCGGTGTCGACCGATGCGACAAGGCGCTGCTTCGATTCGCGGTCTGAACGGACCATTGGCGCCGCCACCGCCGGCTTGGAAGCCATCGTCAACATCCGCGAATGCGGTCGGGTCGCCCATGACGCCGCCATCGACCAGGTCGCCGAAGCGATCCGCGACGGGCTCGCCGACCTCTCCGACCTGTTCCGTTAGGCCTCAGGCCGGCCCCTTCTGCTTGGGCGTCGCCGGGTCGGCGCCATATTCGCTCCAGCTGCCGTCGTAGAGCCGCGTGTCGCGGTTGCCGAGCCGGTGCGCGGCGAAGATCAGCGAATTGGCCGTGACTCCCGATCCGCAGCTGGCGACGAACGGTTTTTCCGGGTCGACTCCGGCGGCCTCGAACAGGCGGCGGATCTCGGCCTCGCTCTTGAAGGTGCCGTCCTCGTTGTAAAGCGTGGCAAAGGGCAGGTTGCGGGCGCCGGGGATGTGGCCGCTGGCGACGCCCGGGCGCGGGTCGTCTTCGCTGCCTTCGAACCGCGCCTGGCCGCGGGCGTCGACCAGGGCGCCGACCCCGGCTAGCACCTGGGCGAGGCTGACCACCCCGCCCGGCTTCTCGGCCGCGGTGAAATGGGCCTGGCGGGGTGGCGGCTCGCCGCTTTCCACCGGCCGGCCCTCGGCCTTCCACTTGGCCAGGCCGCCGTCGAGGATTGCAACCCTGCTCGCGCCGAAGTGGCGGAGCATGAACCAGCCGCGCGCCGCGCTGCGCAGCGGGCTGTTGTCGTAGACGACGATCCGGTCGTCCGATCCTATTCCTATTTCCGCCATCGCCGCGGCGAACGCCTCGGGCCGGGGCAGCATGTGCGGTGGGCCATTCTGGTCATGCTCCGCAACCTCCTCGATATCCAGGAACCGAGCGCCGGGAACATGGCTGGCGAGGAATTCAGCCCGCCCGTCACGGCCGCTCGACGGCATGAAAAGGCTGCAGTCGACGGCCACTACATCCGGCTCGCCGAGGTGATCCGCCAGCCATTGCGTCGTAACGAGGTCGTCCATCAGTGTCCCTTTCGAACCAGCAGTCCGAGCTTTTCGAGCATGGCGAGAAAGTCGGCCATCTGCGTATTCGGCACCGGGCCAACGCCCCCGGCCAATTCGTCAGCGATCATTTGCTCGGTCCGATTGCCGTCGACGAAATTCGAGCCTCTGCTCCCAAAGCTCCGCGAAACGCGCATTCCAAGCCGGCGCGTCGCTTGGTGCCGTAGAAAATCTTACCGTCGGTAGGAAGCGCGATGACATAGAGAGGACAGAATACAGTCCAAGCAGCACAAAGACTGCTTTCATGATGCCCCCGCTTTCCTGCCCCAAGTGTAGGCTTATTCTTTTGCCACTGCTAGGTGGCGGTGCCATGGAAACGACGCATCTTGGCAAGAGCAGCGCCCCGCCCGCGTCGCCCGGGGAAGCGGTGCTTGACTATGTTCCCAATCCGCGCGCCGGCGCCCTCTATCTGGTCCGGTTTGCGGCCCCGGAATTCACCTCGCTGTGCCCGGTCACCGGCCAGCCCGATTTCGCGCATCTCGTTATCGACTATGCGCCCGCCGACATGATCGTCGAGAGCAAGAGCCTGAAGCTGTTTCTTTCCTCATTCCGCAACCACGCCGGCTTCCACGAAGACGTGACGGTCGGCATCGGCCAGCGACTGGTCGAGGAGATGAGACCCAGATGGCTGCGCATTGGCGGCTATTGGTTTCCGCGCGGCGGCATTCCCATCGACGTCTTCTGGCAGTCGGGCGAGCCCCCGGCTGGCCTGTGGCTGCCGGACCAGGGGGTAGCGCCCTACCGCGGACGCGGCTGACTTCGGATCAGCGCAGCGCCGCGGTGTTGTCCGCCACCGGTTCATCGAGCGGCACCGAGATGGAGGCGCGGCCCCGCACCCAATAATAAACCCAGCCGACGGCCAGCGCGAAAACCACCATCGCCACCGGAATGGCGAAGGGATTCTCCCCGAAAACAGCCAGAACGCCAGCGCTGTCTTCCGAGCCGGCGCGCTCGGCCCCGGCGACCAAACCGGCGTAAACCACGCCCATCAGGCTTTCGCCGACGATCAGACCGGTCGCCATCAAGGTCCCAAGCCGCTCGGCGAAGGCCGGGTTGGTCGCCCGGGTCGTCCAGCGATTGTACGACCAGCCGAGGAATGCGCCGAGCGGAACCAGCAGGTCGACCGCCATCGGCAGATACATACCCATGCCCACCGCGAGCGGCGGCAGGGAATATTTGCGGTCGGACAGCTTGCGAATGAGTTCGTCAACAATGACCACGGCCACGCCGATCATCACGCCCTTGCCGATCAGCCCCCAGTCGAGGCTGCTGCCGAGCACACCTTGGGTGATAGACGAGATCAGGGCCGCTTGCGGAGCGTCGAGCGCGTTTGCACCGGCCCCGGGAACGCCCACGAATCCGAAGGCGGAATTCATCAGATTGAGAATCGGCGGGATGACCATAGCGCCGAAAATCACGCCGATGATCAACGCCACCTGTTGCCGCCACGGCGTGGCCCCAACCAACTGCCCGGTCTTCAAATCCTGCAGATTGTCGTTGGCGATCGTGGCAATGCCGAAGATGAACGCCGTGACGATCAGGGCGTAAGCGATCAAGCTGTTCGTCATTGTCGGACTGGCGCCTTCGTACAGCACCAGCAAGATCAGCGAGATGCCGAGGGCGGTGATGATACCGACGCCCGATACGGGGCTGTTCGATGCACCGATCAGGCCGGCCATATAGCCGGTGATGGCGGCAATCAGCAGGCCGGCGATGAAAATATAGGCAAGCGACAGAGCGAGCAGCGACCCGGCATGTTCGGTGAGGCCGCCGGCCGAGGTCGCGACATCCGAAAGCAGGAGGCCGATGGGCACCAGCGACAGCAGGATCGCGCCGCCGACGATGCCGAAGGGAATGTCGCGTTCGGTCAGCGCCAAGACGCTGCCTTCGGCCCGGGTGCGGCTGGCGGCCATGGCCTGCGTTACGCCGCGAACGATCGGCCCGATCACCTTCACCAAGGTCCAAAGCGCCGCGACCAGCATGGTCCCGGCGCCGATGAAACGGACCTCGCGGAAAACTTCGCTAACGAGCGTTTCGACGTCGAGTCCGGCCGCCAGACCCCCGCTTTCCGCCGTCATCGTCGGTACCAGCCAGGCCCAGCTGATCAGAATGCCGACCAGCATGGCAATGCCGACGGCCATGCCGACCAGATGCCCGACCCCGATCAAGGCCATCGACAGGCTGACCGAGAGGCCACTCGCGCCCTGCCCGACCCGGAAGGTGGTTCCGGCGGCGTCAGCCAGTAGCCTGGCCTTCGCCAGCGTGAAGAACGCAACCGAGACGAGCGAGGCTGTGATAATCGCTGCCAGCCCGCGGCGGTTCTCCTCCGCGCCTCCGACGCCGGCGCCGACCTTCAGCACCTCCGCGGCCGCGACGCCCTCGGGATAGGGAAGGTCGCTGCCGGTCACCAGCGCCCGCCGCAACGGCACCGAATAAAGCACGCCGAGGATGCCGCCGAGACCAATGATCAGGACGCTCAGCCAGTAGGGGAAGTCGGTCCAGTAGCCGACCATGATCAGGCCCGGCAGGACGAAGATGATCGCCGACAACGTCCCCGCGGACGAGGCGATCGTCTGGACGATATTATTTTCCTGGATGGTCGAGTCGGTGAAGAATTTAAGGAGCGCCATGGAGATCACGGCGGCCGGAATCGAGGTCGCGAAGGTGATTCCGAGCTTGAGGCCCAGATAGACGTTCGCCGCAGTGAACAGCACGGTCAGCAGGGCACCGAGGAGGATCCCACGGAGCGTCAGTTCCTTCATTCGATGCAAATCCCCGCCCGTTGCCTGACTAATCGTCGCCATTCAGTCCCCCTGAACTAATTGCCCACGCATTCCCCGGATGGCATGGGGCTGGAATGCCGCCGGACCGCCTGCCAGCGGCCGTCATCCTGTACCCAGACATCGGTCAGAAGCACGCAATCGTCGATGCTCCGGCCAATATATTTGACGCGCCAGCGGGCCTCGATGGTGCCCACCATCACGTCGCCGAACACAGCAGCGTCCTTCACCCGCAAATCGATGGACGCGACATCGCGCTTCTGGATGGCTTCGAGCCATTCGTCCCGGTTCATCGTGAACGGCCCGCCCGACCGGGTGCCGATCAGCACGAACCGCGGATGAACCAGTTGCCGCAGCTTGGACATGTCCCTGGCGCAAAGCGCGTCGCGCCACTGCTGTTCGAGGGACTCGATCAGTGCGCAGCAATCAGCGGCCACGGAAAAGGCCTCCGAGAATTCCGCGCAGGAGCTGATTTCCAATCTGACGCCCGACGGAGCTGGCGATCGAGCGGCCGGCCGATTGCATCATCTTATCGGCCATGCTCGGCCGGGCCGCCTCGCGGGCGACGCGCGCGGCTTCCCGCTCTTCTTCGCGACGGCGCTGTGCATCGAGGCGCGCTTGCTCGCGTTGCTGGCGAAGCGCCTCGCGCTGGGCGGCGGTCTCTGCCTTCGCTTTCTCCGCCGCGGCCTTCCCTTCCTGAGTCTTGGCCATTGTTGCCGCAGCTGCCGCCGCCGCTTCGTCGGCTTTTGCGGCCAGGATTTCCTGCGCCGAATCGCGATCGATCGGTGCGTCATATTTGGCGCCGACGGCGTCCGTCGTGATCAGGATGCGGCGTTCCTGGTCCGTCAGTGGTCCTACCCGGGACGAAGGCGGCTTGATGAGCACCCGCTCGACCGGCGACGGCGCCCCGTCGGGCTGGAGCAGCGAAACTAATGCCTCGCCGACCTTCAACTCGGTAATGGCGGTGGCGACATCGACATCGGGATTTTGCCGGAAGGTTTCGGCCGCGGACTGAACGGCCCGCTGGTCGCGCGGCGTGAAGGCGCGAAGCGCGTGCTGGACCCGGTTGCCGAGTTGGCCGGCGATCTTGTCGGGAATGTCGATCGGGTTCTGGGTGATGAAATAGACGCCGACGCCCTTGGACCGGATCAGCCGGACAACTTGCTCGACCTTCTCCTGAAGCGCCGGCGGCGCATCCTCGAACAGCAAATGCGCCTCGTCGAAGAAGAAGCAGAGCTTGGGTTTCGGCTGGTCGCCGACTTCGGGCAATTGCTCGAACAGCTCCGAAAGCAGCCACAGCAGGAACGTCGAGTAAAGGCGCGGACTGGCCATCAGCCGGTCGGCGGCAAGAATGTTGACGATTCCCCGGCCGCTTTCGTCGATCTTGAGGAAATCCTCGAGATCCAGCGCCGGCTCGCCAAAGAAATGATCACCCCCCTGACTTCGCAACTGCAGCAGCGAGCGCTGGATGGCCCCGACCGATGGCTTGGAAACATTGCCATATTCGAGCGTCAGTTCGTCGGCGCGCTCGCCCGTTTCGACCAGCATCGCCTGCAGATCGTCGAGGTCGAGAAGCAGCATGCCTTCCTTGTCTGCGACATGGAAAGCAATGGTAAGCACGCCTTCCTGGACCTCGTTCAGGTTCATCAGCCGGGAAAGCAGCAACGGGCCCATCTCGCTGACGGTGGTGCGGACGGGATGACCCTGCTCGCCGTACAAATCCCAAAACTGGGCCGGAACCTCGCGATATTGCCAGTCCGAATAAGCGATCTCCGCCGCGCGGGCGGAGAAAATCTCGTGAAGCTTGCCGGTGGGCGAGCCCGCCATCGCCAGGCCGGCAAGGTCGCCCTTGACGTCGGCGACGAAGGTCGGAACCCCGGCCGCCGCGAAGCCTTCGACGAGGCCCTGCAGCGTGACCGTCTTGCCGGTCCCGGTCGCGCCGGCGATCAGCCCGTGCCGGTTGGCTCGGGTCAGCTCCAGCCGCTGGGGGGCCCCGCCACCGGCATGGCTGCCAATGAATATGCCGGAAGCAGTGTCGGCCAAGCGTCGCCCTCCGCGATTCGGATGGGTGACCCTAGCGTCAGCAGGCAGCCTTTGCGAGGCCGGCTAGCGCGAGCCGATATCGACGCCGATGAACGTTTCCGGGCCGGTCCCGCGCTTGGCCAGAAGCAAGACGCTTGTCCGGCCGGCCCGGCGGGCCGCTTCGACCTGGGCGATGAATTGAGCCGGGGTCGTGACCGCCTGCCGGTTGACCGAAATGATAACATCGCCGCGCTGCAGGCCCTTTTCGGCGGCGTCGCTGTTCGGCTCGACGGCCATGACAACGACGCCAGACGAGGTCGCCGGCAGGTTGAGCGCCCGAGCGATCCCCGGCGTCAGCGGCTGCAGCGACAGGCCGAGGCTCTGCGTTGTCGGACCGGCCGGCGCATTATCGGACGGCAGGCCGTCGTTGTTGTTGACCCCGAGCTGCCGCGCCAGATCCTCTTCAGTCGGCCGCTGCCCGACGGTGACCTGCACCGTCATTCGGCGGCCGTCCCGGATGATTTCAAGGGGCACGCGAGACCCCACTGTCGTGTTGGCAATCAGGAATGACACGGTTTCGTCAGGGTTGACTTCCTGTCCGTTGACCCGGACGATGACGTCGCCTTGCTGGAGCCCGGCCCTGGCCGCGGCCTCGCCAGGCTGTACCGAACGCACGAGCTCACCGCGATCCTTGGGAAGGCCGAGCGCATTGGCGACGCTCTCCTCGAGCGGCTGGAGGCCAACACCCAAATAGCCGCGCGACGGCCGCTGGCCGCGCCTTAGCGAATCGATTACCGGCTTGGCCAGTTCCGCCGGAATGGCGAGTCCAATGCCAACCGACGCGCCGGTCGGCGAGATCAGCGCCGAGTTGATACCGATGACATTGCCAGCGAGGTCGAACATCGGGCCGCCGGAATTGCCCATGTTGATGGCTGCGTCAGTCTGGATGTAACGGTCGTAGGCGCCGGCGCCAGTGATCCCGCGGTGCAGGGCCGAGATGATGCCGGCAGTGACCGATCCGCCGAGGCCATAGGGGTTGCCGATGGCGAGGACCCAGTCGCCGACCCGCGACTTGGTGGAATCGCCCCAATTCACGAACGGCAGGTTCTGCCCTTCGATCTTGAGCAGAGCCAGGTCGGAAGAGCTGTCGCGGCCGATGATCCGCGCCGGATATTCGCGGCGATTGGTCAGCGTAACGGTGACGCTGTCGACCGTGCCGGTGCCGTCCGCTCCCTGGATCAAATGGTTATTGGTAACGATGTAGCCGTCCGGCGAAATGATGAAGCCGGAACCGAGCGACCCGGTTTCGCGGGTCTGCGGACCCTGCTGCTGCGGGCTCTGCGGGACCGGCGCCCCGAAGCGACGGAAGAATTCCTCGAACGGGTCAGCCTGGCGGCGAACCGCGACTCGCTGCTTGGTGGAAATATTGACCACAGCCGGCTGCAGCTTGGCGGCGAGGTCGGCGAAGGATTGCGGCGCGCCGCGTGGCGCCAGCGCTTGCGGCGCATTCTGAGCAACCTGGGCCCCCACCGGGCCGGACATGAGAGAGAAGACGCTTCCCCCGAGAAACAGGGCCGTGGCGACTCCATAGGCATAGCGCACCTTGCCGGACTCCTTTAACCTCATCGATATCCCTTAATCTGAACTAGTGAAGCGCCCTTGTCGCTACGTTTGCGCGATGAACGCGCATTGAACGGAAAGGTTAGCGCCCGCGTCCACTGAATTCCTTCAAGAAGTCGTTTTGCGGCGACAGAATGATGGTGGTCGGCGACGGCGGATTCTGCGGATCGCCGACGAAGGTCAGCTGATACGACTGCATGGCCCGGTAGAATTCGTAGAATTGCGGGTCCTTGCCGAAGCTGGCGGCATAAACCCGGGCGGCGTCGGCGTCGGCCTCGGCGCGAATGATCTGAGCCCGCTTGGCGCCTTCGGCCCTGATCGATCGGGCTTCCTGCTGACGTGCCGTGCGCATCCGGTCGAATGCCGAGGTCAGCGGCGCTCCGTCCGGGAGGTCGGTGCGCTTGATCCGGACGTCGATGACTTCGACCCCGTAGCCGCGGGCGATCCGGTTGAGGTTGGTTCGGACGCTGTCCATCACACCCTGTCGCTCGGGGGTCAGTAGGGCCGCGAAGGTACGCTTGCCGAGTTCGTTGCGGACTTCCGATCCCAGGATCGGGCGAAGCTGGTCGTTGAGCTGCTGTTCGGTCCGGGCGCGGATGTACATCAGCAGGGGATCGACGATCCGGTAGCGGGCATAGGCATCGACCTGCAGCCGCCGTTGGTCGGTCGACAGCACCTGTTGTCTTTGCATGTTGAGGTTGATGACGCGCTTGTCGATCCAGACGATCTGCTCGACGAACGGGATCCGCCAGGAAATGCCGGCCCCCGCCGTGCCGATCGGCCGGCCTTCCTGGTACCGATTGAGGATGCGGACGGGCTTGCCGAAGCTGACCACCACGGCCTGCTGCGTTTCCCGAACCACCGGAAAGGTCATGATCAGGGTGATCAGCACAAAGAAAGCAATGGCGCCGCTCAACAAGGGCCGGCGCGTCAGGAGGTCGGTCATTGCTGCGGCTCCTGCTTGGGCAGGCTCTTCTGCACCTGTGGCAGCGGCAGGTAGGGCGTGACGCCCGTTCCTTCGATGATCGTCTTGTCAACCTTGGACAGCACCTGCTCCATCGTCTCGTAATACATGCGGCGGCGCGTGACCTCCGGAGCCAGCCGGTATTGCTCGTAAACCTTGTCGAAGGCGGTCGCCTCGCCCTGCGCCTTCTGGCGAAGCTGGAGTGCGTAAGCATTGGCATTGTTGATATAGGTCTGCGCGTCCTGCTGCGCGGCCGTCACCTGCTTGAAGGCGTCGTTGACTTCGTCAGGCGGGTCGGCCTGCTTGATGGCGATGCCCTGGATCTGGATGCCGGAGCGGTAGGCATCGAGGATCCGCTGCATCGCTTCGGTCACCTGGACTTCGATCTCGGAACGACGGTCGCCCATCGCTTCGTTGAGAGTCACCTGGCTGATCACAGCCCGCATTGCGCTGTTGGCGACTTCGCTGATCGCTTCTTCGGGGTCCTTCAACTCGAAGAGGTAGAGTTCAGGCGTGCGGACGTACCATCGGACTGAATAGGCGATGTCGATCAAATTCTGGTCGCCAGTCAGCATCAGGTCTTCGCCGCCTTCCGAGCCCAGGTCGACGCTCCGAACGTTTTCCGCGTCGATCTTGGTTACCCGGTCGATTGGTGACGGAAGTGTGAAGCCGACGCCCGGGCCAAGGGTGGCGCTATAGCGGCCGAATCGGGTGACGACGCCACGCTGCCCCGGTGCGATCGAGTGGAAGCTGGTGAAGACCAGCCAGACCAGCAGAAGGCCGACAATCGCCCAGGTGACCATGGATCGGCTCGGTCCGCCGGGAAGGCCGCCGCCGAACCGCGCCCGCCCACGACGGAGTAGCTCATCGAGCGACGACGCGCCCTGGTCTCCGAAATCGCCTGGCCGCCGCCGACGCGTCGGTTCGCTCCACGGGCCGCCGGCCGGTGGTTCGTTGCCACCGCCTCCATCGCCGCCGGAGGATCCCCACGGCCCCTTGTTGTCGCTGAACAGGCCGCGAGCCCTGGCGGCCAGCCCCGGAATGATGCTCATGCCATCACTATAGGAAGCGACGCAGCCGAAAAACAGTGGCAAGGCGAAATGAACTTCCTATGTCGCGAGCCATGCATGAGTCCCCCGATTTGCTGACTGCGCTTGAGGCCCTGCCCGGCGCCGACCGCATCCGGTCGAGGAAAGTCGTCGGCGGGGTCGCGACCATCATCGCCGACGCGACCGGACTGTCGAATGCGGAGCGGCAGGAGTTCGAGGCCGAAGTAAAGGCGGCCGCCCTCGCAATCGCCGGGGTCAGCGAAGCGCGGGTCGCGCTAACCGCGAGCCAGCTGAGCCGGACACTGATCGCCATAGGGAGCGGCAAGGGGGGCGTTGGCAAGTCGACCATGTCGGCCAACCTTGCCGTTGCGCTGGCCCGCCTGGGCAAGGCGGTCGGCCTGATCGACGCCGATGTATACGGCCCTTCGCAGCCGACCCTGCTCGGCTGTCATTCGAGGCCGACGGCAAAGGACGAACAGCTGGTTCCGGTCGAGGCGCACGGCATCCGCTTCCTGTCGCTCGGCCAGTTGGTCTCGCCCGGGCACGCCTTGGCATGGCGCGGGCCGATGGCGACGGGTGCTCTGGCCCGGCTGGTCGAAGCGGACTGGGGCGATTCGGAGTTCCTCATCGTCGATCTGCCGCCAGGAACCGGGGATGTTCAATTGTCTCTGATCCAGCGCTCCCGGCCCGCCGGCGCCGTCATCGTGTCGACGCCCCAGGATCTGTCGCTGATCGACGCCAGCCGGGCGGCCGACCTGTTCCGCAAGATGAACGTGCCAATCCTCGGCCTGGTGGAGAATATGGCCGGCTATGTCTGCCCCCATTGCGGCGAGGAATCCGATCCGTTCGGTAGCGGCGGCGCCGAGGCCGAGGCAAAGCGGCTCGACATTCCTTTCCTTGGCCGCCTGCCTTTGTCGAAGGCGATCCGCGAGGCATCGGACGCGGGGATTCCGCCGGCCCTGGGATCGGGACCGGAGGCCGACGCCTTCGGCCGGCTCGCCGAAAAGCTTCTCGAAGCGCTGGATACCCAAGCGCGCTGACGCATTGGAGAGGCAAAGGAGACGCTCATGCCTCTCACTGGCGACGCCGAAATTGCCGAACTTCTGACCCAGGCGCGGACGCTCGCGATGATCGGCGCGTCCGACCGTCCCGGACGCGCCTCGAACGGAGTGATGAAATTCCTTCAGGCCCACGGCTACCGGGTCTTCCCGGTGAACCCGCAGATCACAGGCGAGCATATCCATGGTGAATATGTATGGCGCGAGCTCAGCCAGATCGGTGAGCCGATCGACATCGTCGACATTTTCCGGCGCAGCGAAGCGGCCGGAGAAGCGGTCGACCAGGCGATCGCCGTCGGGGCGAAGGCGGTCTGGATGCAGCTCGGCGTGATCAACGAGGCTGCTGCGGCGCGTGCCGAAACCGCCGGGCTGAGGGTCGTCATGGACCGTTGCCCGAAAATCGAGATCGCCAGGCTCCAGCTGCCCGCGGTCGGCGCTGCCGCCTAGGACGCCGCGACCGTCATTTCCGGGATCAACAGGGTCGGGGAATCGACGCCATGCCGGAATTCGAGATCGCTGCCCGGCTCCATCGTCGCGAACATGTCGAGGAGGTTGCCGGCTATGGTTATGCCGCTGACCGGCTCGGCAATCGCTCCATTCCGGACCAGGAAGCCGGCGGCGCCGCGACTATAGTCGCCGGTCACCGGATTGACGCCCTGGCCGATCAGCTCGATCACCAGCAGGGCTTCCGTGAAAGCGTTAAGCAATTGATCCCGCGAATTTTTTCCGGCTGCGATATAGAGGTTGCCGGGACTTGCCCCGGGTGCCCCGCTGGCGCCTCGTGAAGCATGGCCGGTCGGCGCGATGCCGAGCTGCCGGGCCGAGGCGCTCTCCGCCAGCCAGCCGGTCAGAACCCCGTCGGCGATCAGCTCGCGGCG
>DASSPS010000041.1:0-41450 GCA_035699505.1 Sphingomicrobium sp.
GGCCCTCCCTTTCAACAAAAAGAAAAACCGGCCCGGGCGAACCCGGACCGGTCTCTCTTGCTGGACCTTCGCCAGACTAGCTGACGATGGCCCGGCTGGACTTAGCCGCGCTCCGGCTCCGGCGGCGGCGGCGGCGGCGGCGGCGGCGGCACAGGGCACGCATCCGTAGCCAGAATCACCGATCCGTCCGGGCAAGTCTGCGTCGCCGGTGGCGGCGGAGGTGGCGGCGGAGGTGGCGGCGGCGGCGGCGGTGGTGGCGGCGGCGGCGGCGCGAAGTTGAAAATCAAGCTCGCTAGCAAGCTGTGCGACCGGTACCGGGTCTCCAGGTCAAAGGGTGTCACCGTCGTGGTGCCGCGCGACCCATTGTAGTTCAGGTTGCTGGCGTTGAAGAAGCGGTACTTGAGGCCGATCTCCATGTTGTCGCTGATCGCCTTGCGCACGCCGGCGATCGCCTGCCACGCAAAGGAATCATCGCTGTCGCTAAATCCAAGTGCTGGCGTTAGGCCGGCAGCGGCAACCTTATACTTGACGCGGGCGAGACCGCCACCGCCGCCAATGTAGCCTGCCCAACCCTCTTCGTCACCGAAATCGAGGAGCACGTTAACCATGGCCGACATGACGCTGACGCGGCCGTCGGCGTCACGGAGACCGCCGACTGCCGGGGCAGTCAGGCCCTGGTTGACGTTGACAGCGTCAACCGATGCGCGCTTGTAGCCAAGCTCGGCTTCCGCCCGAACAAAACCGAAATCGTAACCACCGATCAGATCGAGATCGATGCCCACCTTGTGATCGACTTTCATTGCATCATCGATCGCGGTGGTGGCGGCCCGATAATCGAACTCGGTGTCCTCAACGACCATCGCACCGCCTTCGACCCCTACGTAAAAGGAGTTGTCGAGAGCGGCAGCCGGCGACGCGAATGCCAGAGCAGACGCCGCGGCCAGTAGATATTTGCGCATAAATGTACCCCTTTTCCTTGCGCTCGGATTGGCTGCAAACAGTCAGGTGCGGGAAAGCCTCCCCCAATACAAGTCCTGCCTGATCATTACGCTACAGACCTTTTCCCTCTGTGGCAATTTGGCATCAGTAGAAAAGCGGCGGTTTGGTCCATGTGTGGCAAAGGACGTCACGGGATCGACCGCAAGGTCGCTTGCGTCGCGCATGGGCGCGTCCGGGCTAGGCGCGTCGCCGCCCTTGCGGCACCTTGATTGATCTTGATCCCTGCTCGGCAAGCTCGTCCCGGACAGGCCGGCCACGCGGGGTCCCGTCAAGGTCCATCCAGTCGCGGAAGGGCAATCCGTAAATCATGTCCATGACTTCAAATTCCATCGCCCAGGGCTGGGAGGTATTGCTGTTCCACATTGCCACGACGCCGCTCTTCTTCGCCGGGTCGAACATGATGAGCGAGCGATAGCCGTTGACGCCGCCATGATGCCCGACGATCCGGTGGCCGGCATAATTGTAGCTTCTCCAGCCATAGCCGTAATAAGGGTCGCCGACCCTTTCGAGGAACTTGCGCATGCGCCGGCGCTCGCCCGGGGTCTGCACGATCGGCGCATGGATGGTTTCAAGCAGACGCGGCGACAGGACGTCGGGTATTTCGCCCATTTGCGCGATCATCCAGAGCGCCATGTCTTTGATGTTGCTGTTGACCCCGCCAGCTGCGGGCACCCGATAATAGGTATCGGCCACATCAACCGGCCGGCGGCCCACGGTATGCGGCCTGGCCCAGGATTTCGCTTGAGTCAGCCCGGCTCGGCTGATGCTCGCGCTGGTCATGCCGATCGGGCCGAACAATGTTTCCCTGACGGCGCGCTCATAGCTTTTGCCGGTCTGCCTTTCGACGATTTCCGTAGCCCCGTCATAGGCAACATTCTGGTAGCTCCAGCAGGTCCCCGGCGGGCAGATGAGGTTCAGCTGCGCCAGGGCCTGGCGGAGAAAGCCGCTGCCCTGGCCTTCCTCCAGCTTGTTATCATAGGCGTTGCGATACAGGCCAAGCCGGTGGCTGAGCATATCGCCGACGGTCGCCCGATACTCCGCGCGCGAGGGCAAGTGGAGGCTCGTCGAATAGTTTGCGATAGGTGCGTTCAAGTCGACCTTGCCCTGCTCGGCGAGCTTGGCCACCATCGTCGCGGCGACGCCTTTCGATACAGACGCCCAGCGGAACACCGTGTCCGGCTGCACGCGCTCGCCGGTCCCGGCGACGGTTTCGCCATAACCGTCCAGGAAGGT
The DNA here is from genome assembly GCA_035699505.1 of Sphingomicrobium sp. Lineage (GTDB taxonomy): Bacteria > Pseudomonadota > Alphaproteobacteria > Sphingomonadales > Sphingomonadaceae > Sphingomicrobium. The sequence goes on from DASSPS010000041.1 coordinate 2,233, forward strand.
GATTCGGCCGTTCTCGACGACGCCGACGGCCAAACCGACCATCGACCTCTCGCGCATCAAGGCCTGCAGCCGGGCGTCGAGGGCAATGTAATCGATCGTCCGGTCGGTGGGGGACAAGGACGCCAGCTTCAAATGCGCCCGAGCGCTTTGCTGGCCGGCAGGTTCCGACTCTCGTTGGGCGGGTTTTGGCGACGCCATCACCAGGCTTGCCGCGATGAGAGCGCCGAAAGCGCCCAATCCAATGATTTGCCGCCGTTCCAACCTGTCGCCTGCTCCCCGCCCCTGGCCCGGTGCGTCATGCCACGGGAAGAATGCCGGGCAACTGCGCCGACTCAACCATGCGTCGAACCGCTCCTGCCGCACGACGAACGCCCCGCACTGGCCTTCGCCACCGGCTTGGCTTAGAGCGCGCCGCAGGAGGGAAGCGGATGCAATTCCTCAAAATCCTGCTTTGGGTCGTAGTCGCGGTTTTCGTGACGGTGCTTGCCGGCCGCAACTGGCACGATGTCAATATCAACCTGTGGAGCGACATCCAGGCGGACATCAAATTGCCGGTGCTGCTGGCGTTCGCCTATCTGGCCGGCTTCTTGCCCCCCTTTGTCATCCTGCGGGCCCGCCGCTGGCAACAACGCCGCCGTGAAGAAGCCTTGAAGCGGCAGCAGGCCGCGGAAGCGGCGGCGTCCGACGATTCTGCCGAACTGGAGCCGCACGGTTGAACCCCGTCTATGTTGCGATCGACACGCCGGACCTTGACCGGGCTTTGAGCCTGGCCAGAAGCGTCCGCTCCCTGGCCGGCGGCGTCAAGCTCGGACTAGAATTCTTCTGCGCCAACGGCCCGCTCGGCGTCCAGCAGGTCGCCAGGGTGGGCCTCCCGGTCTTCCTCGATTTGAAGCTCCACGACATTCCTAACACGGTGGCAAAGGCTGTCCGGGCGCTGAGTCCGCTGGAACCGGCCATCCTCACCGTTCATGCGGCGGGCGGGCGAGCGATGCTGGAGGAAGCCAGGGCCGCTGCGCCCGCCGCTACGAAAGTCGTCGCGGTGACCGTTCTGACCAGTCTCGATCAAGGCGATCTTGAAGATGCTGGCGTGAAGGGCTCGCCGCACGCCCAGGTGGCTCGGCTTGCCGGTCTTGCCCGCCGGTCCGGGCTCGACGGAATCGTCTGTTCCGGCGCGGAGGTCGGTTCCGCCCGCGTGGCCTGGCCCATGGGATTCTTCGTCGTTCCCGGCGTTCGTCCGGCCGGCAGCGGCGGAGGCGACCAGAAGCGGGTCGTCACGCCCCGCGCCGCCCTCGATGACGGCGCGACGATCCTGGTCATCGGCCGGCCGATTACCGGCGCTCCCAGCCCCGCCGACGCTCTGCGGGCCATCGCCGCGACGCTCTGACGGTGGACACGCGCCGCCGCTCGGCCTAGTCGCGCGCCAGTCAAGACGAGGTAGTGATGAGCTGGCTTAGCCGGGTTCGAAACGGCATTCCCTTCCTGCCCAAGCGGCAGAGCACCGACAATCTCTGGCATAAATGCGGCAAGTGCGGGTCGATGGTCTTCACCAAGGAATGGGAAGACGGCTTGTGCGTCTGCCCGCGCTGCGACCATCATGACCGGATCGGCGCCAGGACCCGGTTCGACATGCTGTTCGACAAGGGAAATTATGAGCTTGTGCCGGCGCCGGAAGTGAAGGAAGATCCGCTCAGGTTTCGCGACACCAAGCGCTATACCGACCGGCTGAAAATTGCCCGCGCTGCCACCGGCGAACGCGATGCCCTGATCAACGCCAAGGGCAAGATCGAACGCCGGACGGCCGTCGTCGGCGTTCAGGATTTCGCCTTCATGGGCGGGTCGATGGGGGTTGCCGTCGGCGCCGCTTTCGTCGCCGGGGTGCGCGCGGCGGTGGCTGCGAAGGCGCCCTACATCATTTTCACCGCCGCCGGCGGCGCGCGCATGCAGGAAGGCATCTTGTCGCTGATGCAGATGCCGCGAACGACCGTCGCTCTGGCCGAACTCAGCGATGCGGGACTGCCCTATATTGTCGTCATGACCGACCCGACGACGGGCGGAGTCACGGCCTCCTACGCCATGCTCGGCGACATCCAGATCGCCGAACCGGGCGCCCTGATCGGTTTTGCCGGTCAGCGGGTGATCGAACAGACGATCCGGGAAAAACTTCCCGAAGGCTTCCAGCGCGCCGAATATCTCCTCTCCCATGGGATGCTCGACATGGTCGTGCACCGCGCTCAGCTGCGCAGTACGCTGGCTGGCCTGATCGGCTACCTGACGCCGGAGAAGGCGGCGGCCTGATGGCCGACTTCGCGCGGTCGGACGATCCGGCCGTCCAGGCCCAACTCGATCGGCTGGCGTCATTGACGCCCGGCGGCGACAGGCTCGGCCTCGACCGGATCGATCGCCTCCTCGACCGGCTTGGCCGGCCGCAGGACCGATTGCCGCCGGTCTTCCATGTCGCCGGCACCAATGGGAAGGGTTCGACCTGCGCCTTTCTCCGCGCCGGGCTGGAGGCGGCGGGCCATTCTGTCCATGTCTACACCAGCCCGCACCTGGTCCGCTTCAACGAACGGATCCGGATCGCCGGCAGGCTCATCGATGACGACCGGCTGGCGGCGCTGCTGGCGGAAGTCCTCGACGCCAGCGCCGGCATCGATCCCAGCTTCTTCGAAGCCACGACCGCCGCCGCCTTCGTCGCCTTCGCGCGCACGCCGGCCGACGCCTGCGTGCTGGAGGTCGGCCTCGGCGGCCGCCTTGACGCGACCAACGTCATCGACCGACCGCTGGTGACGGGGATTGCCTCGCTCGGCCTCGATCACCAGCAATTCCTGGGGGACGACATGCGCGTGATCGCCGGCGAGAAGTCCGGCATTGCCAGGCCGGGCGTGCCGCTGGTCTGCCTGGCGCAGGACCCCGAGGCCGAAGCCGAGATCATCCGCATTGCCGGGAATCGCGGCGCGCCTCTCCGCCTTGAGGGCCGGGACTGGCTGCACGACGGCTCGCTCCGGCCGGCCTTGCCCGGCGCCCATCAGGTCCGCAACGCCAACCTCGCCTGGCGGATGCTGGCCAGCCAGGACAGCTTCACGGTTAGCAAAACCCGGTTCCAATCGGCGCTCTCGGCCGCGCCATGGCCGGCCCGTTTTCAACTGCTCTCGGACGGCCCGCTCGGCCAGGGGCGCGCCACCTGGCTCGACGGCGCCCACAACCCCGCGGCCGCGGCAGCGCTCGCCACTGTTCTGGCCGAGCGGGGGCCGATGCATATCGTCCTTGGCATCCTCGCCAACAAGGACGCCAAGGCGATCGTCGGCGCCCTCGCCCCCTATGCTTCGTCGCTAACCTTTGTGCCGGTGCCGGACCATGCCCATCACGATCCGGCCAAGCTTGCTGGCCAATTTAAGGGCCACGCCGCGGGATCGCTGTCGGAGGCTTTGGCAGGCCTGCCGGCGCCGCGGCTGATCGCCGGCTCGCTATACCTTGCCGGCGAAGCCCTGCGGCTCAACGGTCAGCGTCCGGATTAAGCGGTATCGTCGTCGGTCGCGCGGACGGCATCCGATGCGGGCACCAAGCCTGCCGCCGCTTCCCGCCGGTCCCGCCAGGCGACGCGGACCCACTCGAGTACAACGAACGCGACGGCAATGAGGCCGATCAGCGCAGTAAAGCGGAACACTGGCGCATAGCCGATCTGGTCGATCGCCTCGCCGATCGCCGCCCGGCCGAGCGAGCCGACCAGAAAAGTCAGCGACGACAGCAACGCATATTGCACCGCGCTGAATTCGCGCGAGGTGATCGACGAAAGATAGGCGACGAAGGCCGCCCCGGCGAGGCCGCCGGCGATATTCTCGCCCGAGATGGCGATCAGCAGCCGGACCATGCGCAAATCCTGGCCGAAAGCGTCGAGCCCGAACGTCCGCGCGAAGGCATCGATGTTTACCGCACCCGAGGCAAGGTCGGCGTAGAGAAGGTTGCTTGCCGCCGCCACGACCGCGCCGATCAACAGGGTCGGCATCCGGCCCAGGGTCGCGAACAGCGCGGCGCCGATGGCGATCCCCGCCATGGTCATGAACACCCCGAAAATCTTCGACGCGAAGGCGACCTCGTCGCCGGTATATTTCAGTTCCTGGAGATAGAAGGGAAAGGCGAATGATCCCCAGATATTGTCGGTGATCCGGTAACTCAGGATCAGCCCGAGGACGATGATCACGCCCCAGCCGATACGGCGGACCAATTCACCAAGCGGCAGGATCAGCGCCGAATAGGCATGGTCCGCGGCCCGCCCGCTGGCGTCGGTCGCGTTGTCATCCTCGGTCAGCACATAGCCTCGTCGGTCCTTCAGCCAGTTGAACACCGCCGCGACCACCGCCGGCAGGATGACGGTGGCGGCGACGATCAGCGGCCCCATTGTCTTGGTGAAGTCGCCGACCACCGGCGGGTTTGGGTCGTCGGGCGATGCCGTCAGCACCCGCGCCATGAAGGCGGCGACGGTCCAGATCGCCCACAGCCAGCCGGCGCCGACGATCGCCAGGCCGATCGCCCGCAGCCGGGGCTCGATCGCGCCGGCTCGGCGAAGCGCCCCGCGCGCCCGCTCAACCGCTTCGCGCGGCGTATCCGGCGCCATCAGGGTCGCGATCACGGTCAGCGCCATGAATCCGCCCATGATCGCGTAAACGGTGGGCCAGGACACGCGCTCCGACAGGACCAGCGCGAGCGCGCCGCCGATCAGCGCGGCGATCCGATATCCGAACTGGTAGATGGACGACAGGATCTCGACCGGGGCCTGTTCGTCGGCCACGTCGATCCGCCAGGCGTCGATCACAACGTCCTGGGTCGCCGACGCAAACGCGCCGATCACCGCCACCAGGGCGAACCAGCCGAGCGCCAGCCGCGGATCGGACAGCGCCAGCCCGAAAAAAGTCAGGGTCAGCAGGACCTGGCAGACGATGAGCCAGCTGCGCCGACGCCCGAGGCGTTCCAGCCCCGGCAGCCGCACCCGGTCGACCAGCGGCGACCACAGGAATTTGAACGCATAGGCGAGGCCAATCCACGACAATACGCCAATGGTGGCCAGGTCGATTTGCCACTCGCCGAGCCAGGCATTCAGAGTCCCGATCAGTAAGGTGTAGGGAAGTCCGGCTGAAAAGCCGAAGATGAGCATGATCGCCGTCTTGCGGTTGGCCAGCGCCGTGCGCAGCAGGCGGAGCCCCTTCGGATGCTCGCCGATCGCTGCTGTCGCCATTGCCCTGCCCTCCTCGACTGAACCGGACCCTGCTTAGCACCCGATTCGCCCGACGCCAGTGGTGGGTTGCAACCGTCGTTCGGCGAGCGCACAGACTGGCGTGATGGATGCACCGTCCAAGGCATCGCGGCCAAGCGTAGGCCAGCGCATGCTCGCCGAGAAGCTGGTCGGCGGCGAGCCGCCGCCCATTCGGCCGGTCGTGGAACTCGACGCGAATGTCTATGTTGATCCGGATTGCTTTGCGCGCGAACAGGCCGGGCCGTTCGTCCGCCTGCCGTTGCTGCTGGCACCATCGGCCCTGCTTCCCGATCCGAACACGGCGGTTGCCCATGACGGCTATGGCGTTCCGCTGATCATCTCGCGCGACGGTGACGGGCAACTCCATGTCATGGCCAACGTCTGCCGTCACCGCGGCACCCGCCTCATCGAAACGGCGGACGTAGTGTCGTCGAAGCGGATCGTCTGCCCCTATCACGCCTGGACCTACGGCTCAGACGGTGGCCTGCTGGCCATCCCACGCGCCGACAGTCTGCCGGGAATCGACAAGGCCGACCGGCCGCTGATGCGATTTCCCTGCCTGGAAAGCGGGGGCTTCATCTGGTTCGCGCGCGATCCGAACGCGGATTTCGGCATGGTGCACGCGCTTGCCGAGGACATGGACGCGTTCGGCATGGCGGGGCTGCACCTTTATCGCCGCAAGCTTCACGCAGTGGCGTCCAACTGGAAGCAGGTGATGGACGCTTTCCTGGAAAGCTATCACGTCCAGCGGCTGCACGCCGGCACGATCGCCCAATTCTTCACCGACGGGGTGGCCGCGGCGGATTTCGTCGGCCCGCACCAGCGCGCCGTCGTCGGCCGCGCCGATTATCTGGCGAAAGTCGACCATGACGATTGGGCCGCGCTTCGGCGGGTGCTGACCTACACCTACGCCTTCTTCCCGACCTCGATCCTGATCGTCAGCCCCGACTATATCAATCTGCTTGTGGTGATGCCGCAGACGGTCGGCACCTGCCTGGTCGAAGATTTCATGCTGATCCCGGAACCGCCGCAAACGCCGGAGGCCGAGGACCATTGGCGGCGCAGCTGGGACCTGCTTGACGGCGGCACCTTCGCCGGCGAGGATTTCCGCGCCGCCGCCCTGTGCCAGCGAGGCATTGAATCGGGTCTCGTCAAGACCATCACGGTCGGTAACCTCGAAACCGGGATCGCCGAGTTTCACCAGCGGCTCGCAGCCGCGCTCTAGGCGCTTTCGTCCAGGAACAATTGCATTCCCCTGGGCGGCTTTTTCACCCTCTCTCCGGCTAGATGCCGGTCGATGCAGTTCAGCGCCTGTTTCAAGGTCCGCTCGCTGTACGGCTTCGTCAGGCAACCGACCGCCAGCGCCGCCGCTTCCTGGGGAAGCTCGTGCCCGGTCGCGAACAGGATCGGCACGCCCCGGCGCTTCGCCGCCTTCGCCAGGTCCACGCCCGTCCGCGTGCCGGCGATCCGCAGGTCGGACAGGATCAGGTCGATCTCCTCTTTCTCAAGATACTCGATGGCCGTATCGAAATTGTCAGTCGTCGCCACCACCTCATAGCCGAGGTCGGCGAGCATGGTTTCGTTGTCGAACGCGATCAACGGCTCATCCTCGACGATGAGGATGCGCTTGACGATCCGCTTACGCTTGCCGAACAGCATGTTTTTTCCAAGGATCCGATTGCTTTGCCCCCGCAACGAACCAAGGCCGATCCGGTGCCGCGCCGTCTCAGAAACAGTCGGGCGCCTGTGGCCGCCGCGCAACCCAGGCGCACGGACGGCAAGCAACGGATCGCCAAGCTTCTGGCCCGGGCCGGAGTTGCCTCGCGCCGCGACGTGGAGCGAATGATCGCCGAGGGTCGGATCGCTCTCGACGGCCAGACACTTGCCACCCCCGCCACCATTCTCGACGACCTGACCGGCGTCACGGTCGACGGCAAGCCGGTTCGGGCGCCGAGCGCCGCCCGGCTGTTTCGCTTTTACAAGCCATCGGGGACTCTCACCGCCGCCCGCGATCCCAAGGGCCGAGCGACCATCTATGACCGGCTGCCGCCCGGTCTGCCGCGGCTGATGCCCGTCGGACGCCTCGATTACATGACCGAGGGCCTGCTGCTTCTGACCAATGATGGCGAGCTCAAGCGCGAGCTGGAGCTGCCCAGGACCGGCGTCGTCCGCTGGTACCGGGCGCGGGCGTTCGGTCATGTCACGCAGGAAGCGCTTGAGCGGCTGGCCGAGGGGGTGACCATCGACGGCGTCCACTACGGCTCGATCAACGCCAACCTCGAACGGCGGACGGGCCGCAACTGCTGGATCGAGCTGTCCCTGACCGAAGGCAAGAACCGCGAGGTCCGAAACGTCCTCGCCTTCCTCGGCCTGCAGGTGTCCCGGCTGATCCGAACGGCCTATGGTCCGCTCGACCTTGGCGGACTCGAGCCCGGCCAGGTTGATGAGGTCAACCGGGAGGCGCTCGACCAGCTGCGCCGGTCGCTGAAAAAATGAGGATTATCGCCGGCGAGTGGCGCGGACGGAGGATCGACGCGCCCGCCGGCCTGGCGACGAGGCCGACCGCCGACCGGGTCCGAGAGACCCTGTTCTCGATGCTGGTCAGCCGCATCGGCTCGTTCGAGGATTTGCGCGTCGCCGACCTGTTCGCCGGCAGTGGCGCCCTCGGCTTCGAGGCTTTGTCGCGCGGCGCCGCGTCGGCGACCTTTGTCGATCAGGATCGTTCAGCCGCCGACGCCATCCGCTCCAACGCCGCTCGCCTTGGCGCGGCGGATCGGGTGCAAGTGCTGCCCGGCTCGGCGCTAAGCCTGCCCCGGGCGGGACCGTTCGACCTCATCTTCGCCGACCCGCCTTACGCAACAGGTTCAGGAAATGCGGCGATCGACGCCATTGCCAGCGCCGGATGGCTTGCGCCGGGCGGCTGGCTGAGCGTCGAAACACAGCGCGGGGAAAAACCTGTTCCCGGTCCTTTCGAAACCATGGCCGAGCGCGATGTCGGCCGGGCCCGCCTTACTTTGCTGCGCCGGCCTTGACCTTCGCGACCTTGCGGATTTCGTCAAACTCGGTGCCAAGCCGGCGGCCCATCGCCGCGGCGGCGGCCTTGCCGGCTTCTTTGACCGCCCTGCTGGTCCGCTTGCCTTCGCCCTTTCCGCCAAAGCCATGTTCGGCGATCGCGGCCAGGGCCGCGGTCGCTCCGACCGCCAGCAGATCGGCGACCAGCGGGCTTTCCAGCAGCTTGCGCACGGCGTCGCTGGCGCCCTGGCTCCTGGCCTTCGCCTTGCTCTTCGATCCTTTAGGCTTTGCGGCTTTTGCCTTGGCCGGCGCCTTGGCCGTACCCGTCTTGCTGCTTGCTTTTTTCGCCATGCAATCCTCCAGCAGCCTTGAACATCCGGACCCACCAAAGCGATCCGTTCGTTAAATCCGGACAAACTCGCGAACGGCCCATCCGACCCGTCCGAACAGCTCGTCGTAAACTCCGTTTCGCCTGTTTAACAGTGGCTCGCCCAGGCCAGCATGTTGATGCAACCGGGCAAGCTTTCACGGGTTGTTGGCGCCAAATCCGCCTCCAAGGGAGAATTTTCATGCGTAGCCTCGTGCTCGCACTGACCGCAGCTTCACTGACCGTGCCGGCGGTCCCAACCATCGCCCTCGCCCATGACGGCGGCTATTATAGCGGCAAGACCTGGCGCGATTCCCAGGGCCGACTGCGCTGCAAGCGCCCCAACGGCACTACCGGCCTCATTGTCGGCGCCGCCGGCGGCGCCCTCCTCGGCCGGGCGATCGATACCCGCGGCGAGCGGGCCACCGGCACCATCCTCGGCGCCGCTGCCGGCGCCCTGCTGGGTCGCCAGGTGGAGCGCGGCCGGGCGCGGTGCCGCTAGACCAGCTTCAGTTAGGCCGGCACCCGATAGTCTCACCCCCTCCCCAACGGGTGTCGGCCACCGTTTAAGCGTTTTGCTGTATTGACATCGTAACACACTCCGCCTAGGCTCCCGGCAAAATAGGGAGGATCAGGCATGTACACTCAGACGGACCTCGATGACGCGGTCGCCGCCGGTGCGCTCAGCGCCGAAAGCGCCGCCGCGCTGCGCGCGCATATCGAGCAGCAGCGGGCAACGCCCGCCGTCGATGAGGAGCAATTCCGGCTCATCACCGGCTTCAACGATATTTTCGTGTCGATCGCCGCGGCCATCCTGCTGTTCGCGGTGGGTTTCATCGGCCAATGGGTCGGACTGAATGCCGGAATCGCCATTGACGGTGATGGTCCCTCCTTTCTCGGCCCGCTCTTTATCGCCGTGACGGCCTGGGGACTGGCCCTGTTCTTCACCGCCAGGCGGCGCATGGCGCTGCCCTCGATTCTCCTCCTGCTGGCGTTCGTCGGCGCCGTCTTCGCGACCGCCGGCTTTGCCCAGGTGCAGATGATCGGCGAGCCCCCCAATGACCAGGAAGCGCTCTATGGCGGGATCGTGGCTTCGATTTCCGGCCTGGTCGCCACCGTTGCCGCCTGGGTCCACTGGAGGCGTTTCCGGGTGCCGATCACCGTCGCCGCCGGCGCCGCAGCGGTCGCCGCCATCGCCGTCGGCCTACTGATCGCGGCGCTTGGCGATTTTGATCCGTACCGGAACCTCATCCTGGGCGTCATCCTGATGCTCGGCGTGGGCACCTTCCTGTTCGCCATGTGGTGGGACTCGTCTGACCGCGCCCGGCTGACCCGCCGATCAGACGTCGCTTTCTGGCTCCACCTGCTGGCGGCGCCGATGATCGTCCATCCGGTCTTCACCCTGCTTGGCCTCAACGACGGCAATGCGACGATCGGCGAGGGCTTCGTCGTGCTTCTGCTCTACGTGGCGATCGGCGTGACCGCGCTGGCGATCGATCGCCGGGCGCTATTGGTGTCGGCGCTTGCCTACGTCCTCTACGCGCTCAATGAGATGTTCCGCCAGTTCGGCGCGGTCGAGCTCAACATCGCTTTGACGGCGCTGCTGATCGGCTCGGCGCTGCTGATGCTGTCGGCCTTCTGGCACCAGGCCCGCGGCATGGTTGTCCGGCCGCTTCCGGAAGGATTGCGCGATCGGCTGCCGCTGGTCGATCGGGCCGCGGTCATCGCACAAGCCGCATAAGCCGGCGCTCGACGGGCGCGAGGACCACGCCAAGGTCGTTGCCCCGCTTGAGCACCAGGCCATGCTCGCTAACAAGTGCAAACGCCCCCTGCTTCAAGCGAAGCTGGGGGCGTTTCTCTATCCGGATCTCAGGCCGCTCGGCGGTTCGCCGGAACGCCGCGAACACGGCCGCCTCGCCATTGAGCTTGAGCGCATAGTCACGCCAATGCCCGGCCGCGACCATGCGGCCGTACAGGTCCAGGATCCTCTGCAATTCGCGACGATCGAAACTGGCAATTTCGCGCCGGTCCCGCGGATGCGGAAACGGCGTGATCACGCTCAAGCGCTTTTGGCCTTAGGCGCCGGCGCGCGGCGCGCCTTGAGCTGCTCGATTTCCGCCCGCAGGCTCGCGATCTCGGCTTCGAGCTCCGCCAGGCGAATCCGGCCAGGATCGAGATCGTCGCCGCACTGAGTCCCATAAGGGATGAACCCCGGGCTGTAGTGGACCGTGTCGACCGGCACGGGCTTGGCCGGAATGCCGACGACAGTCGCCCCCGGCGCCACGTCCTTGGTAACCACGGCATTGGCGCCGACCCGCGCGCCGCGGCCGATGGTGATGGGCCCAAGGACCTGCGCGCCGGACGAGATGACGACATCGTCCTCAAGCGTCGGATGGCGCTTGCCGCCGACTCCGTTGGTCGGGTTGGTCCCGCCCAGGGTGGCGTTCTGGTAGATGGTGACGTTATTGCCGATCTCAGCGGTCTCGCCGATCACCGTGAAACCATGGTCGATGAAGAAGTTGCGCCCGATTTTGGCGCCAGGATGGATGTCGATCGCCGTCAGGAAGCGGGCGATATGGTTGACCAGGCGGGCGAGGAAATAGAGGTCGCCCCCGTACAGCCAGTGCCCGAGCCGGTGCAGCCCCAGCGCCCACACGCCCGGGTACAGCAAGGCTTCCCAGCGTGAACGGGCCGCGGGATCGCGGGCCTTCACCGAGTCGAGATAGGCGAACATCCCTTGTTCCACACGCGCTCCATTCGTTGCGTTGCCGCATAATTTAAGTCCGAGTCGCCCGAATTGCCAGCCGGATGGAAGCCGAACCGGCCCTCGCCCGCTTGCGGCGGGAGCAACTGTCCGGCAAATCGCTGCCGGAACGAACGGGGAGCGCACCATAATAGCCGAGGCCTTCAGCGACCCCTCCCTGCTCGTGACGTTCGCCCTGATCGGCTTTGCGGCGCAATTGGTCGACGGTGCCCTCGGCATGGCCTTCGGCGTGATTTCGAGCACCATCCTGATATCGATCGGCGTCCCGCCGGCCGCCGCTTCCGCCGGTGTCCACACCGCCGAGACTTTCACCACCGGGGTATCGGGCATCAGTCATATCGCCCATCGCAACGTCGACTGGTGGCTTTTCGTCCGGATCGTTCTGCCCGGCATGGTCGGCGGCGTCCTTGGCGCTTACCTGCTGGCCGAGATTCTCACCGCGGACAGCGCCAAGCCATGGGTCCTCGCTTACCTGAGCGCGCTTGGCCTCTATCTGTTCTACCGCGGCATCATGCATCGCCATACCGAACGGCGGCCCAGGGTGATCGCCCCGCTCGGCCTTGTCGGCGGCTTTCTCGATGCCGCCGGCGGCGGCGGGTGGGGCCCGATCGTCACCTCCAACCTGCTCGTCCAGGGCAGCAATCCGCGCAAGACCATCGGCACCGTCAACACCGCCGAATTCTTCATCACGCTGACCATTTCCGCGACCTTCATCGCTGCCCTCGGCTGGGAGGTGTTCACCGTGGCGACGGTCGGCCTGCTCATCGGCGGAGTGCTGGCGGCGCCGTTCGGGGCCTGGATCGCCAAGCGGATCAACGCCGATACCCTCCTGACCTTCGTCGGCGCCTTGCTTAGCCTGACCAGCCTCTACGGATTGTACCGGGCGCTGGTGTGAATCATCTCAGTCCATTACACGGTTGGGACTGATTGGATTTCCCGATGACCGTGCACCTCCCGACCCTCAAGCAGCTGCAATATCTGGTCGCGCTTCGGCAGCACGGGCATTTCGGCCGGGCGGCCGACTCCTGCTTCGTCACCCAGTCGACCTTGTCGGCGGGCCTGCGCGATCTCGAAAGTCTGCTCGGGGTGACCCTCGTCGAGCGCACCCGCCGACTCGTTCGCTTTACGGCGCTTGGCGAAAAGGTCGCGGACAAGGCCGTCCGCGTGCTTCGCGAAACGGAGGGCCTTGCCGACCTTGCCCGGACCGAGGGCAAGCCGCTTCATGGCGAGCTTCGGCTCGGAGTCATCCCGACCATCGCCCCCTTCCTGCTGCCGGCGATGCTGCCGGCCCTCCGCACGGAGTGGCCGAACCTCAAGCTCTATCTTCGCGAAGAAACCAGCCAAGCCGCGTGCGAAGCTCTGCACCGCGGCCTGCTCGACTGCGTTCTCCTTGCAACTCCCTTTCCGTGCGGAGACGTGGATCGAGCCATCCTGTTCGAGGACCGCTTGTTCGTCGCTTTCCCTGGCGGCGAGGCGCCTGTGGGGCAGTCGGTGGAAGCCGGAGCGATCGACGAAAGTCGACTCCTGCTGCTGGAAGACGGCCATTGCCTGAAGGATCATGCTCTGGCCGCCTGCAATCGGCCCGAGCTTCGGTCGGAAGCCGCGATGTTGGGCACGTCGCTGCATACGCTCGTGCAGATGGTCGACAACGGACTTGGCATCACCTTTGTCCCGGCGATGGCGATCGAAGCTGGAATATTGGACGGAACGGCAATCGAGGCGCGGGCGCTGAGAACCGACCTGGGCTTTCGCAAGGTTGCCTTGATCTGGCGCAGGTCGAGTCCCCGCGAGCACGAATTCCAGCTACTTGCGGCAACGCTTCGAGCCATCGCCTGGTCGGTCATCCCCGGCCTCGAAATCGTCGATGAAATTTATGCCACGGCGCCTCGCGAGGGTGGGGAGAAGCGGGGCGCCGTGGCGGAAGCGGCAGTATAGCCGCTATTAGGTCATCGCCGGCTCGGCGATGCCGATCGGCTCTTCGCTTTCCATGTGCTGCGGCAGGTCGAAGCGGTCGGCGTTCATCACCTTGGTCCAGGCCTTGACGAAATCCTTCACGAACTTCTGTTCGTGGCCCTTCTCGGCATAGACTTCGGCGACCGACCGGAGTTCGGCGTTGGATCCGAAGATCAGGTCGGCGCGGGTCGCGCGCCAGGTCTCGCCGCCGCCCGCCCGGTCCGTGGCGACATATTCCTCGTCGCCGCTGCCGTCGACCGCCTTCCAGACGTTGGTCATGTCCAGTAGATTGACGAAGAAGTCGTTGGTCAGCTTGCCAGGCCGCCTGGTGAAGCTGCCATGGCCGCGCCCGCCGTGGTTGGCGCCCAGCACTCGCAACCCGCCGATCAGCACGGTCATCTCGGGTACGGACAGGCCCAACAATGCCGCGCGATCGAGCATCATCTCCTCGGTCTTAACCCGCAGCTTTCGCGGCAGATAATTGCGGAAGGCGTCCGCCTGCGGTTCGAGCGGCTCGAAGCTCTCCGCATCGGTCCATTCCTGGGTCGCATCGCCGCGGCCGCCCGCGAAGGGCACTTCGACGTTGTAGCCGGCGTCCTTGATGGCCTTTTCGAGCCCGACCACGCCGCCCAGGACGATTGCGTCCGCCATCGACAGCGACCCGCGCAGGCCGTCCAAAGTCGACAAGACTTTTGCCAGCTCACCCGGCTCGTTGACGTCCCAATCCCTTTGCGGAGCAAGGCGGATGCGAGCGCCATTGGCGCCGCCGCGATGGTCCGACTTGCGGTAGGTGCTGGCCGAAGCCCAGGCCGTCTTGACGAGCTGGCTGACGGACAAGCCACTGGCCGCAATCTTCGCCTTCACCGCCGCGACTTCGGCGTCAGAGGGGATGGTTCCGGCAGGAACCGGATCCTGCCAGATCAGATCTTCGGCCGGAACTTCCGGGCCCAGATAACGCGACTTGGGGCCCATGTCGCGGTGGCACAGCTTGAACCAGGCGCGCGCGAACGCGTCCTTGAACGCTTCATGGTCGTTGCGGAATTTCTCCGAAATCTTGCGGAATTCCGGGTCCATCTTCAGCGCCATGTCGGCGGTGGTCATCATCGTCGGGACCTTCTTGTTCGGATCCCAGGCGGCCGGCGCCATGTCCTCTTCGCGTTGGTTGACCGGCTGCCACTGCTGCGCGCCAGCCGGCGAGCGGACAAGCTCGTAGTCATAGTCGAGCAACAAGCGGAAATAATTCTCCGACCATTGCGTCGGGGTATTCACCCAGCTGCCCTCGATGCCGCTGGTGACGGTGTGCTCGCCGATCCCGCCATGCTCCTCCTCGCTGACCCAGCCGAAACCCTGATGCGAGAGGTCGCTGCCGGCTGGAGCCTTGCCGAGCTTTGACGGGTCGCCATTGCCGTGCGCCTTGCCGAACGTATGGCCGCCGGCCGTCAGCGCGACCGTTTCCTCATGGTTCATCGCCATGCGTTCGAAGGTCGCCTTGATGTCGCGGGCCGACTGCAGCGGGTCGGGGTTGCCGCCCGGGCCCTCGGGGTTGACGTAGATCAGACCCATCTGAATGGCAGCCAGCGGGCCGTCCAGGTCCTCGAGCCCGCGGTCGGGATCGATGCGGGTCGGAACGCCCTCGTTGACCCATTTGTCTTCATCGCCCCAATAGATGTCGCGCTCGGGTTCGTAGACGTCGGCCCGGCCGCCGCCGAAACCGAAGACCGGGCCGCCCATTGATTCGATGGCGACGTTGCCGGCGAGGATAAACAAGTCGGCCCAGCTGATGCTCTGCCCATACTTCTGCTTGATCGGCCACAGCAGCCGGCGGGCCTTGTCGAGATTGCCGTTGTCCGGCCAGCTATCGAGCGGTGCAAAGCGCTGCTGGCCGCTATTGGCGCCGCCGCGACCGTCGCCCGTCCGGTAGGTACCGGCGGCATGCCAGGCCATGCGGATGAAGAACGGGCCGTAATGGCCATAATCGGCCGGCCACCAAGGCTGGCTGTCCGTCATCAGCGCCGTCAGGTCGGCCTTCAGCGCCTGATAATCGAGCTTCTTGAATGCTTCGGCATAGTTGAACTCATCGCCCATCGGGTTGGAGGCGCCGTTGGGGGCCAAGACCTCCACGGCCAGCGCATCGGGCCACCAGTCCCGATTGGTGCGGCCGAGCAGGCTTCGGGGCTGGATTTCATCGCCGTTAAACGGGCAACTGCTGGTTTTTGCGTCCATGGCTTCGACAGGCCTCCCTTGAAATCTTGCGGTTCGGCCTAGGCCGATCCGTCCATCGAAGGAAACGACTAAAGCCGGTCAGAGATACGGGGAAAATCGATTAGAGAATCGACGGGGGCGCTTATTCCATGTGGCGGATGCCGATCCGCAGATAATCATAGCCTGTGAAAAGCGTCAGCGCCGCTGCGACCCACAGGCTGCCAATCCCGACGTCGTGCACCCACGGATAGGCGGGCAGCCCGCCGCCGAGGATCAAGGCGCCGAGCGCGACAAGCTGAAACGTCGTCTTCCATTTGGCCAGCGCGCTGACCGGAATGCCCACCCGAAGCTCGGCCAGGAATTCGCGCAGGCCCGAAACGATGATCTCACGCAGCAGGATGACCAAAGCGGGAATGATGTGCAGCCCCGCGATTTCCGGCACCGGGTTGGCCTTGCGGCTGCTGATCAGCATGATCAGCACGGCGGCGACCATGATCTTGTCGGCGATGGGGTCGAGGAACTGGCCAAGCTTGGAGATTTTCCCCTGCGCCCGGGCGAGATAGCCGTCGAAATAGTCGGTGATCCCGACCAGACAGTATAGGACGAAGGTGATCAGATAATCGACCGGCGTCGGTCGCCACAACAGGAACACCAGGATCGGCACCGCCAGGATCCGGGACAGGGTAAGCAAGTTGGGCAGCGACACCATCTGCGGCGTTGTCTAAACCCAAACAACGCGCGCGCAACTCCCCGTCAGGTGGCAGGCCAAACTTGTTCCAAACAGGGAGCAGCGCTGCTCAATCGTCAATGGAAATCACGTAACGGATCTCCTCGCTCTTGAAACCGATCAGTGAGGGGCGCCTGACCCCGGGCAGCACGGCGACGTCGTAGAGCTCGCGCACGACGCCCTCGATCCGGACCCAGTTGACCAGGTCGCCGGTATCGAGGTCGAAGATCGCCAGTCCACATCTTGGTTCGGCGTCCCGGACCTGCAGGGCCTCATCGAGAGGCAGACCAGCAAAGGTTTTGTTGTCACGGGCAAGCGAGAGCCCGACGATCGCATATTTTCCGATGAACGTCAGGCCGCGCGCATAGCCGGGGCAGAAAGCGACGGGCTCAAACCTGCCCGATGGAAGATCGATGAAGCCCAGTTCACCGGCCCCCGAGTTGAGCAGCCACAGGCAGCCGTCGCGAAAGCGCGGCGAATGGGGCATCGACAAGCCGTCGGCGACAATTTCCTGGCTGGCGACGTCGATGACGATGCCGCCGTCCGTCCGGCGATCACGCCACCCGGCGGCGACATCGGATCGGGAAACGGCGGTGACATAGCGCGGCGAGCCGTTTTCCAGTGCCAATCCATTGAGGTGGCAGCGGTCTTCGGCGGCCAAGCGGGAGATGAACGCCGGTTTCCAGACCGGCGTGAAGCTGTGACTGTCGCTGACCGCGGCGAGGCAGGAAAACAAGGTATTGGCGAACAGGGGTCGGCCATCGGTCCCGAAGCCGACATCATGCGCGTCAAGGTCACCGGTCACCCACCCGGCGTGGGGCGCATACACCGCGTCGAATCCGTCAGCGCTAACGCTGCCGGCGGGCAAGACATTATCGAAGCGGTGGATCTGATATTGGGTGGCCAGCGCAAGCGATCGGCCGTCAGCGGAAACAGCAAGGCCCATGGAGCGGGCAAAGGTTCGCTCGAATATCGACAGGCTTCCATCCGGCTTCACGCCCAGGACGAAAAGCTTGCCAGCCTGGTAGGTCGTGAAAGCGAGCGAGCTGCCGGTTTGCCCCAGCCAGTCGACGAAATTGCGCGACGAAGTCAGCGCGAATTTGTCGTCACTCCTATTTTCTGCAGGCATTCGTGACTCCGCAGGATCCTGTCCCGAAACTCAATTGCGGAAAAAAAGCGCACGGCAAGACCGCCGAAGCGCAGCAGGCTGCGCCAATCGAATCGACGGATTATAGCTGCTGATCCCGCCACGGCCACGCGCCCTGATGGCCAATTCGCCTTCCCCCTTTCGCGATCGGCAAACGATCATCTTTTCGTCATTCAATAATCATGGATAAACCGAATGTCTTGCTGCCCAAATCTATGAAATAGGTTATAGGGCTCGGTACTGAAGGGGACTCCCCATGCCCACTATCGTCGATCTCGAAACTCTTGGTGCCCAAGGGTTCGTCGCAGTCGGTAGTTCGAGCGGCCCGGCAGCAGGCGTGAGCGTATCCGATGCCGGCGATGTCAACGGCGATGGCTTCGACGACTTCATCGTCGGCAGCCGGGGCGGCATAGCCTATGTCGTGTTCGGCCAGGCCGGGGGCTTTGCCAGCGTCGACCTGGGGAATCTTCAACCGACCGACGGATTCCTGATCGGAGGCTACTATGACTTTCCCGGCCTCAGCGTATCGGCTGCCGGCGACGTCAACGGCGACGGATTCGACGACATCATCGTCGGTGGCTTCTACGGTTACGGTTGGTATTATTATGAAAGCAACCCCTCGGCCTATGTGATCTTCGGCAAACAAAGCGGTTGGGGGCCGGTGGACGTAGGCGACCTCTCGGGTTCCGACGGTTTTCGGATCGTTGGCGAAAGGGCATACGGTTACTATGCAATGAGTGTCGCTTCGGCGGGCGACGTCAACGGCGACGGTTTCGACGATGTCATCGTCGGATCGCCGAACGAAGACGGAGTAGGCGCCGCCTATGTGCTTTTCGGCAAGGCAGGCGGCTTTGGAACAATCGACCTGACCCAATTGTCCGCAACCGCCGGCTTCAAGGTCGCCGGTGCTGGCACGGACGACTATGTCGGGTGGAGCGTCTCCGGCGCGGGCGATATCAACGGTGACGGCTTCGACGACCTCATCATCGGCGCGCCCAACAGCAACCTTGGCGGTGTCGATTCGGGAGCGGCCTATGTCCTCTTTGGCAAGGCGAGCGGCTTCGGCACGATCGACCTGAGCAACCTGGCTGCAAGCGCCGGTTTCGTCATCCAGGGGGCTGCGGCTGGCCACAATGCCGGCTTCAGCGTCTCAGCGGCGGGCGATGTCAATGGCGATGGCTTTGCCGACATCGTTATCGGCGCGCCCCACGGCGGCAGTGGCGGCGCCCTTTCCGGCCAGGCCTACGTGATTTTCGGCAAGGCGAGCGGCTTCGGCAATATCCACCTGAACAATCTGGCGGCGACGGCCGGCTTTCTCATCCAGGGCGACGCGGCCGGCGACACTGCCGGGTGGAGTGTCTCCGCCGCCGGCGATGTCAACGGGGATGGCTATGGCGACATCCTGATTGGTGCCCGACTCAGCAACAGCGGAGGTGCCGATTCCGGCCAGGCCTACTTGATCTTCGGCAAAGCGAGCGGCTTTGGCACGATCGATCTCACGAACCTCTCTGCCTCCGACGGCTTCATCATCCAGGGCGAAAGCGCCAATGACCAGGCGGGCTGGAGCGTATCGGCAGCAGGAGACATTGATGGCGATGGCTTCGATGACCTGATCATCGGGGCGCCCTACAGTGATCGCGGCGCGATGAATGCCGGCGCCGCTTATGTCATTTCCGGAAGGCTCCATTTCAACACGGAAGCCCGCGACGATTTCAACGGCGACGGGCGCAGCGACGTGATGTGGCGCAATGACGACGGCACCTTCAGCGTATGGGCTGGCCAGGCCGATGGCGGGTTCGTGGCCCAGGCGTTGAGCAACTCGACCTTGTCGGCCAGCTGGCAGGTCGCTGGGTCGGGCGACTTCAACGGCGATGGCCGCGACGACGTCCTGTGGCGACATGACAATGGCGCGACCAGCGTCTGGGCCGGCCTTCCCAATGGCGGCTTCGTCGCTCAGGCCTTGAGCAACTCGACGGTCGCCGCCAGCTGGCGGATCGCCGGCACCGGCGACTTCAACGGCGACGGCCGCGACGATATCCTGTGGCGCAACGACAATGGCGCGACCAGCGTCTGGGCCGGCCTAGCCAATGGCGGCTTCATCGCTCAGGCCTTGAGCAACTCGACGGTCGCCACCAGCTGGCAGATCGCCGCCACCGGCGATTTCAACGGTGATGGCCGCGACGACATATTGTGGCGCAATGCCAATGGCGCGGCCAGTGTCTGGCAGGGACTCGCCAACGGTGGGTTCGTGGCGCCGGCGGCGGGCAACTTCATGGTCGCGACCAGCACGCATATTGCCGGCACCGGCGACTTCAACGGCGACGGCCGCGACGACATCCTGTGGCGTCAGGACAATGGCGCGGTCTTTGTCTGGCAGGGCCTCGCCAGCGGGGGATTCAGCGCGCAAGGGCTAAGCAGCTCGACGGTCGCAGCCACCTGGCACATCGCCGGCACCGGCGACTATAATGGCGATGGCCGCGACGACATCCTGTGGCGCAACGACAATGGCGCCTTCAGCGCCTGGCACGGGCTTGCCGACGGCGGCTTTACCGCCAGCGCCAACTCGAACACCGTCATCGCCAACAGCTGGCACGTCCAGGACCCGGACATCAATATTATCTGATCGTAACAAGGGCCGCCATTGAGCATTCCGTCGAAGCCGCTACACCCTCCCCATGAGTAACGGGCCGAGGTCGCCGCTTCAGGCATAAGCATGCACGACGCGATCCACCTCGTCCGCACGCGGCGGTTCCTGCCGCTGTTCGTCACCCAGTTCCTGGGCGCCTTCAACGACAATCTGTTCCGCACGGCGATGGTGATGCTGGTCATCTACGGCATCTATGGCGACGCCGAGCAGGAAGCGACTTTCAGCGCCATTGCCGGCGGCCTGTTCATCCTGCCCTTTTTCCTCTTCTCGGCACTATCCGGACAGCTGGCGGACGCCGGCGACAAGGCGGCGATCATCCGCATCGTCAAGACCGCCGAGATATTGATCATGATCTTCGGCGCCGCCGGCCTGCTGCTGCACAACATCCCGCTGCTGCTTGCGGCGCTGTTCGCGATGGGCGTTCATTCGACTTTCTTCGGGCCGATCAAATATGCCATCCTGCCGCAGCATCTCAACGCCGACGAGGTGCTTGGCGGCACCGGCCTGGTCGAGGCCGGCACCTATATCGCCATCCTTGGCGGCACGCTTCTGGGCGGGGTGCTGGTGCTGCAGCGGCCGGACGGCTCCTATCATGCCGAGCTGGCCGCCGGGGCGGTGCTGCTGGTGGCGCTGGCCGGCCGGGTGTCGGGCGGAATGGTGCCGCCGGCAAGGCCGGAGCCGGGCGCGCCGCCGCTGAAGATGGACTGGCACATCGTCCGCGCCTCGGTAGCCCTGGTCAGCGGGACAATGCACGTCCGGCGGCTGTTCCTGGCGATCCTGTCGATCAGTTTCTTCTGGTCCATGGGGGCGGTGCTTGCGGCGCAATTCCCGCCGCTGGTCAAGAACGGGCTGGCCGCCGACCAGACCGTTGCCACCCTGTTCCTCGCCACCTTCTCGGTCGGGGTGGCGATCGGCTCGGTGGCGGTCAACTGGCTGCTCAAGGGCCAGGTGTCGGCCCGCTATGCGCCCTTGTCGGCCCTGTTCATGGGCGTGTTCGTGCTCGATCTCTATCGCCGGGTCTACGCCTGGCCGGCGCATTCCGGCGGGCTGCACGACATCTGGACCTTCCTGACCGTGCCCCACAGCTGGATGGTCGTGGTCGACCTGCTCGGAGTCGCCATCGCCGGGGGCATGTTCGTGGTGCCGCTCTACGCTTTCCTCACGACCACCGTGCCCAAGTCGGAAACGGCCCGAACAATCGCTGCCAACAATATTGTGAATTCAGGCTTCATGGTCGCCGCGAGCCTCATTCTCGCCATCGCCGTCGGCTTCTTCGAAATCACTGTCGCCGACAGCCTGCTGATCGTCGCCCTGGCCAGCATCGTCGCGGCGTGGCTCGGCTACCGCCTGCACCTCGCCTGCGACTGATCAGGCGAGATAGATGGAGACCGCCAGGAAACCGGCGGTGAACGTCCACAGGAACAGCCGCAGGTCTTCGCCCACGCCCGCCGCCGGAGGCGCCGCGCCAGCCGACGGCATGCGTCGTCCGAAGTTGAGCGGGCTGACCGCGGCAGGATGGGCAAACGTGCGCATGGCCATTTCTTAATAGGCTTTTTACCATCCGCACAACGGCCTTGCCGACGCGCGGGTTTCACCCGTCCCGCGCCGGGACAGGCAGGTTCGGGCGGCGCTGAACGATGGTTAGCCGGCGGCGCGGCGGGCGGCGGCAGGAAAGGCCGCCGATGGCCGAGCAAGCAGCTGGGCCGCTTGCTCCGCCGGCATCGGCTTGCCGAAATACCAGCCCTGGCCGGTGGTGCAGCCAAGGGCCAGAACGGCCTGGTTGGCCGCCTCGCTTTCAATCCCCTCGACGCACACCGGTACATTGAGGGCGCTGGCCAGGGTCGTCACCGCCCGGACGATTGCCGCGCTTTCCTTGTTGGCGTGGATGTTGGTGACGAACGACCGGTCGATCTTGATCATGTCGAACGGCAAGGAGCGCAAATGGGCGAGCGAGGAAAAACCGGTGCCAAAATCGTCAAGCGCCAGCCTGATCCCCTGGTTCTTCAGGCTGGAGGCGATCGAGCGGGCGAGGTCGATGTCGGCGAACAGCGACGTCTCGGTGACTTCAACCACCAGCCGTTCGGCCGGAAAGCCGGTCTCCGTCAGCAACCGCACGATCCGTTCCGCAAGCCAGCCGTCGGTCAGCTGCTGCGGCGAGATATTGACCGAAATCTTGATCGACGGATCCCAGTCTCGGGCATCGAGGAGCGCCGACTGGAAAACCTGCTCGGACAGGCGGCCGATCGCGCCGATTTCCTCGGCGATCGGAATGAAGACGTCGGGGCCGATCAGGCCGCTCAACGGATGCTTCCATCGCGCCAGCACTTCGAAGCCGACGATCTTGCCCGTGGTCAGGTCGACCTGCGGCTCGAAAAAGGGAACGAACTGCTGCTGCTCGAGGCCGTAGCGGATGCCTTGCTCGATCTCGGTGTGGACGAGCAGCGCGCGTTCCATCGCATCGTCGAACCAGATCGGCCGTCCGACCCGTCCATTGGTGGCGTGATCGGCGGCGATGTCGGCGCGACGCAGCAGGTCGGCCACGCGGACATTGGCCGCGTCGCAATGCGCCAGTCCGGCGAAGGCGCCCACCTGCAGCATCTTGCCGTCAATCTCGAACGGCCTGGTGACGCCGTGAAGGATGGCTTCGCTGGCCTGCTCGGCCTCGATCAGCCGCTCCATCGGCAAAGCGAAGGCGACTGCAAACTCGTCTCCGCTGAGACGGGCGACCAGCGACTGGTTGTCGCAGCAGTCGACGATGGCGTCGGCGATCAGGCGCCGCAGCTTGTCGCCGACTTCATAACCATGGCGGTCGCTGACGGCTTTCAGCCGGTTGACCTGTAGAGAGGTGAAGACGATTCGCGCGGCGGCCCCCGACGCCTTGGCGCACAATATTTCCATCCGGTCGGCGAAGCCTTTTCGGTTCAGCAGGCCGGTGAGCGCGTCGGTCGATGCGGTCAGCGCGGCGCGTTCCTCCGATTCGAGCCGTTTTTCCGCTTCGTGACGGAGGTCGATGTAGCGGCGCCAGCCGAACAGGATCAGCGCGACGTTGAGCATCAGCGCCGTGCTGGCCACCTGGATGCCGGCGCCAAGGCGCTGGTCGGCCACGCTCAGCTCCTGGAAGAAGGAGGTGAAGTTCCAGATGAGGAGACAGACCGCGGCGATGAGGATGCCCAGCACAAAGGCGTCGCGGCGCGCGCTCGACAGGGACGCACTCGCCGTTCGCCGGGCCGAACTGTGTTTACGCCAGATCACGGCCCGACCGGTAACCGATTAGGATTAAGAAACTCTCATCCGTATTGGACTAATCGGCTCGATGGCCCGGGCGCAGTCCCCGGACGGCGAACCCGCCGGGGCTTGCTTCAGGGTGATGGTGCGGACGGCGGGACTTGAACCCGCACTCCCATCCAGGGAAGAAGATTTTAAGTCTCCAGCGTCTACCATTCCGCCACGTCCGCTTGGATTCGTACCATGCCACGGGCATGATGCGCTGGCGAGGTGCCCCGATGAGCGACCGCCACTCGAATTCGGACCAGCCGACCCCGGACCTTGGGTTGGATCATCGCCTGGCGGTTTATGGCAGCCTCCGGCCCGGCGAGGCCAATGACCATGTCCTCGCCCCGCTGGCCGGCACTTGGTGCGAGGGCAGTGTCCGCGGCACTCTCCACACCATCGGCTGGGGCTATGCGCTCGGCCATCGCGCCATCCGTCTCGATGCCGCCGCGCCGGAGGTGCCGGTCAAGCTGTTCAGCTCGGCCGACCTGCCGGGATTCTGGTCGGAGCTCGACGCGTTCGAGGGGCAGGATTACCAGCGCGTGGCGACCGACGTGCGCGTCGGCGACGGGATCGTCGAGGCCTTCATCTACCAGTATCGCGATGGGGCCTGAGCCCCGCCGGATTATCCGGCAGTGACTTCCTGCAGATTGAGCCGTTCGCGCATTTCCTTGCCCGGCTTGAAGTAGGGGACGCGCTTGGCGTCGACCTCGACCGGGTCGCCCGTGCGCGGGTTGCGGCCGGTGCGCGCATCCCGCTTGCGTGTGGAAAAAGCGCCGAAGCCGCGTAATTCCACGCGGCCGCCGGTCGCCAACTGCTCGGTGATCGAATCGAACACCGCGCCGACCACGCCTTCAACCTCGCGCTGGGTGAGATCTGGAAAGTCCCCACACAGCTTCTGCACCAGTTCCGAACGGATCATCGTTTCCCCGCTGACGTTTCAGCCCATCGCCCCGCCGGCAAGCTGTCAGGAATCAACGCCCCGCGCAAGCCGGATTCTGGGGCTTACTTCTTTGAGGACTCGGCCTTTTCCTTGAGCGCGGCGCCAAGTATGTCGCCCAGCGACGCGCCCGAGTCCGACGAACCATATTGCGCGACCGCCTGCTTCTCCTCGGCGATCTGCAGCGCCTTGATCGAGAAGTTGGGCTTCTTCGACCGGTCGAAGCCGATAACCATGGCATCGAACTTCTGGCCGACCTGGAAGCGTTCCGGACGCTGCTCGTCCCGGTCGCGGCCAAGATCAGCCCGCTTGGCGAAGCCGACCGGACCGTTATCGCCGACTTGCACGTCGAGGCCGCCGTCCTTGACGTCGAGCACGACGACGGTGACGGTTTCGCCCTTCTTCAGGCCGCCCGCGCCGGCAACTCCGCCCGCGGCTGCCCCGCCGCCGACTCCGCCCCGCTCGAGCTGCTTCATGCCCAGGCTGATCCGCTCCTTCTCGACATCGACGTCGAGCACGACCGCCTTGACCGTCTCGCCCTTGTGGTGGAGCTGCAGCGCTTCCTCGCCCGAAACGCCCCAGGCGACGTCGGACATGTGGACCATGCCGTCGACATCGCCGTCGAGGCCGATGAACAGGCCGAACTCGGTGGCATTCTTGACTTCACCCTCGACCTGGCTGCCGACCGGATGCTTCTCCGCGAAATCGGCCCACGGATTGGCCTGCGCCTGCTTGAGGCCGAGCGAAATGCGGCGCTTCTCCTCGTCCACCTCGAGGACCTTGACGTCGACTTCCTGGCTGGTGCTGACAATCTTGCCGGGATGGACGTTCTTCTTGGTCCAGCTCATCTCGGAAACGTGGACCAGGCCCTCAATGCCCGGTTCAAGCTCGACGAAGGCGCCATATTCCGTAATGTTGGTGACCCGGCCTCGGAACGTGCCCTCGACCGGATATTTGGCTGCGGCGCCTTCCCACGGATCGCTTTCCAGCTGCTTCATGCCAAGGCTGATGCGCTGCGTTTCGCGGTTGATTCGGATGATCTGCACCTTAACCGTGTCACCGATATTGATGACCTCGTTCGGGTGGTTGACGCGCTTGTAGCTGATGTCCGTGACGTGAAGCAGGCCGTCGATCCCGCCAAGGTCGACGAAGGCGCCATAGTCGGTGATGTTCTTGACCACGCCGTCGATGACCTGGCCCTCGGCCAGCGACAGGATCAGGCCGCTGCGCTGCTCGGCTCGGGTTTCCTCGAGGATGGCGCGGCGCGACACGACGATATTGCCGCGGCGGCGGTCCATCTTCAAAATCATGAACGGCTGCGGGATTTCCATCAGCGGACCGACGTCCCGGACCGGACGAATGTCGACCTGGCTGCCGGGAAGGAAGGCCACGGCGCCGCCAAGGTCGACGGTGAAGCCGCCCTTGACCCGGCCGAAGATGACTCCTTCGACCCGGTTGCCGGCGGAAAATTCGCCTTCCAATTTGTCCCAGGCGGCTTCGCGGCGGGCACGGTCGCGCGACAACATCGCCTCGCCGGCCGAATTCTCGATCCGGTCGACATAAACTTCGACCTCGTCGCCGATGGCGATCTCCGCCTTCTGGCCCGGAGCGGCGAATTCCCGCAGCGGCACCCGGCCCTCGCTTTTCAAACCGACGTCGATGACGGCAAGGTCGTTCTCGATCCCGGTGACGATGCCCTTGACCACCTTGCCTTCGAAGGTTTCGTTCTCACCGCCGAGGCTGTCGTTGAGGAGGGCCGCGAAATCGTCGCGGGACGGAAACGCCGTGGTTGCCATGATCGAATTGGTCTTTCGTAATCTATTCGGGCCTGCCGCGTGGCCGCCACCATGGCGGGCCTTCACCTGCGGACCTGGTTCAATGATCCGCCCGGGCGGCACCATGCCAACCGGGCATCCTTCGAGCGACTGGACAGGCGGAGCCGGTTTCAATGCAAAAAGCGCGTCGGGGCACCGGACCGGGCCGGACCCTACGCGCTCGCAAGAAAGCGGGCTTCCGCGAGTGACCTGGAAAGCCGCCCGCTAGATGGCGCGGCCTGTAGCCGAGGGGGCAGTTAAGAGCAAGACGCGCAGGCGGAAACACGCTTGAATAGGAATTTTCCTATTGAATCGACGGAACAAAAAGGGAACAGTGTGGTGGCTCTCGGAGTCGTCGAATGCTGCTTCTTGATCCCCCTGCCCTGTTTGCCGTCGCCGCCGTGATCACCTCCCTGTCCGCGCTGGTCTGGGCCGTGCGGCGCAAGCCCTAGGGCAGCCCGACCACCTTGTGGGCCTGGAGCGACAGGCGCCACTTGGGTCGCTGCATCGCCAGCGCAATGGCGGCGTCGATCGCCGCCTGCCGGTCGACGCAGTCCATAGGCTGGATCAGGAAATGGCGGAAGTCCCAGCTTTCCATCTCCGCCGGGTCGATGCCCGGTTGCGGCCAGACCAGTTTCAGCTCGTCGCCACGGCGCTGGACCACCTCGGTCCCGGCTTTGGGACTGATCGTCAGCCAGTCGACCCCGGCCGTCGCGGCAAGCGTGCCGTTGCTTTCCACCGCGACGCGGAAGCCGCGGCCGTGCAGCGCCTCGACCAGGTCCGGATCGAGCTGGAGCATCGGCTCGCCGCCGGTGATGACGACCAGCCGGTGCTCCTCAGCTGGGCCCCACAGCGCCGCGACATGATCGGCGAGCGCGTCGGCATCGGCGAACTTGCCGCCGCCCGGGCCGTCGGTGCCGACGAAATCGGTGTCGCAGAAATTGCATTGCGCCGTGGCGCGATCCTGTTCCCGGCCGGTCCAAAGGTTGCACCCGGCAAAGCGCAGGAAGACGGCGCGGCTGCCGGTCTGCACGCCCTCGCCCTGAAGGGTAAGGAAGCATTCCTTGATGGCGTAGGTCATGGCGCGGCGGCGTAGCGCGTCGGATCGGCCAGGCCGGCGTCGGCGAATCCCTTGGCGCGCAGGCGGCAGGCGTCGCACAGGCCGCAATGGGCGCCGTCCGGCGACGGATCGTAGCAACTGTGGCTAAGTCCGGCGTCGAAGCCAAGCCGGGCGGCCTCGCGGGCGATGTCGGCCTTGGTCATGTGCTGGAGGGGCGCGTGGATGATGAAGCCCTCCCCTTCGACTCCGGCCTTGGTGGCGCGGTCGGCTAGGGCCTCGAAGGCGGCGATGAAGTCGGGGCGGCAATCGGGGTAGCCGGAAAAATCGAGCGCGTTGACGCCGATGTAGAGATCGCGCGCGCCCGCCGCTTCCGCCCAGGCCAGCGCCAGGCTGAGGAAGACGGTATTTCGGGCCGGCACATAGGTGACCGGGATGCCCTCCCCGACGCCCTGCTTGGGGACGGCGATGTCCGCGGTGAGCGCCGATCCGCCAAACTGTGTCAGGTCCAGCGGCAGGATGACGTGCCGGACCGCGCCGAGCGTCGCCGCGATGGTCCGCGCGGCCTCCAGCTCAACGCGGTGGCGCTGGTTATAGTCGATAGTCAGCGCGAGCAGCTGGAATCCGGCCTCGCGTGCAAGGCCGGCGCAAACCATCGAGTCCAGCCCGCCCGACAGGAGGATGACGGCCCGCCTCACAGCCGGATCCCGAGCTTCGGGGCAATCACCGCGAAGCCGGCGTAGAGCGCCGTCGTGACGAGGCAGGCGATCGCCAGGCTCAGCCAGATGTTCATCCCCGATCGAAGCAGCCAGATCAGCGCCAGAACCGACACCAGCGGCAGGGACGCGATCAGCCCGCCCCAGCCCGGCTGTCGCCGCGACACTTCGGAGATGATCGCGATTAGCAGGCCCGACACGGCCGCCTTGACAAGGAGATAGAGCATCGAGCAGCGCCTCTAGGCCGCTTGCGCCTGCAAAAAAAGAAGGGCCGCCCGAAGTCCTTGAGACCATGGGGCGGCCCAGTCATCGGGCAACGGCCCGATTGGGAGGAAAGCGTGCCAAAATCCGGCACGAGCCCTTCCTAACAGGTCATGGTTAAACGGCGCCTTAATGGCCCAGCGTTAGGATCGGATTTTCATCGGCAATTGCCGACCCGGCGCGCCTGGAAGACATATTGGAAAGGCGCGTTGTCCGCGATTCCCTGTGTTTCGACTCGAAGCGAGCGCGGGGTCAGGGCCTTGACGGTCGACTGGCCGAAACCGCCGCCGGCACAAGTGTAGTGGATGATCGCGCCGTTGGGTCCGTCGCTGATCACCACGCGCGTGCACGACCGCCCGCGATGCTCGTAGCTGGCGAAAATCATTGGGTCGGCAATGCACAGGCGCGGTCGGGCACCCGGGCCCAGCCGGTCAATTTCGTAGAGCCCGCCCTCGATCCTGCTCAGTGAAGCCGGCCGGGACGCGGCCGACAGCGCCAGCAGCAAGGCTGCGCCCCCGATTCCGGCAACGGCCATTCTGCGAACACCGATCACGAATCACTGAATAGCATAATTGGGGTTAAGCTGCGGAGTCGCTCGAAGACCGGTCCAAATCCTCCAGCCGGAACGGGAATTGTTGCGCGCAGAACTGGCAGTCGACGGTAATGAAGCCGTCGTCGCCGACCATTGCGGTTCGCTCGTCTTCCGGGAAGCGGGCGATGACGGATCGGACATAGTCCGGATTGCAGCGGCAACCCTTTCGCAAGGCAACCGGCGCCAGCGTCCGGACCTCCGTTTCCTCATGGAACAGCCGCCAGATGAGGTCGTCGAGCGGCAAGTCGGGATCGGTCAGTTCCGCCGCCGTCACCGATCCGGCCAGAACGGCGACGTGCGGCCAGTCGGGATGATCGAGGCGGGTGTGAAGCCGCTCGCGGCCCTCTTCCCCTTCCGGAAGATGCTGGAACAGCAGACCGCCGGCAAACCAGTTGCCGTCGCGCCTTTGCGCCGCAAGGCGGACGATACTCGGGATCTGCTCCGACTGGCCGAAGAAACTTTGCGCCGCTTCGCCCAGGCTGTCGCCCTCGAGCGGTACGATCCCCTGGTAGCGCTCCTTGGATTGCGGCTGATCGAACGTGATCGCCAGATAGCCCTTGCCGAACAAAGCGAACAGGGATGGATTGGGGCCCGCCTCGGCAAGCCGATCGGCATCGTGCCGGACATAGCCGCGCAACTCGCCGCCGAGATAATCGCAGACGAGCAGATCGACGATTCCGGCTTCGGTCTGCGCTTGCAGGGTCAGTTGTCCCTCCGGCTCCTTGAGCAAAGCGCCGAGCAGGGCGGTCAGCAGCAGGGCCTCGGCGAGCAATGTCTCGATGACCGGCGGGTAGCCATGGTTGGCCAGAATCTCGTCCAGCGCCGGCCCGAGCCGAGCCGCCCGGCCGCGCGCATGGCGCGCCGGAACGGTGACGCCGAGCGCGACGTCGATGGAGAGACCGTCTTTTTGCATTGGGCGGAAATAGGGAGCGGGAGCGGCATGGGCAACTGATCCTCCCCGCGAGCGGGGAGGATCAATCACGCCGCCGCCGGCACCTCATAGTCCGCGGCCGCCGCCGACAGCCGCTCGACGAACTCGCGGACATGGCTTTCGTCGATGTTGAGCGGCGGCAGGACTCGCACGACATTGTCACCGGCGGCAACCGTCAGCAGGGATCTGGTCCGCAGGTAGGCGACGAAGGCTCGGCTGTCGCTCTTGAGCTTGATGCCCAACATCAGGCCGAGGCCGCGAACATGGTCGAAGAGATGGTCATGGTTGGGGATCATCTGCTCGAGCGCCGAGCGCAGCCGCTCGCCCATGTTGCGGACGTGGGCGAGGAATTCGTCGTTGGCGACCACATCGAACACCGCCTGGCCGGCGGCCATCGCCAGCGGGTTGCCACCATAGGTCGAGCCGTGCGTGCCGATAACCATGCCGCGCGCCGCTTTCTCGGTCGCGAGGCAGGCGCCCATCGGAAAACCGCCACCGATCCCCTTAGCGCTGGCCATGATGTCGGGCGTCACCCCGTAATATTCATAGGCGTAAAGGTAGCCGGTGCGGGCGACTCCGCACTGGACCTCGTCGAAGACCAGCATCAGGTCCTTGTCGTCGCAGGCCTGGCGCAGGCCCTGGATGAATTCGCGGCTGGCCGGCCGGATGCCGCCTTCGCCCTGGATCGGCTCGATCAGGAAGCCGGCCGTATTCTCATCCATCGCGCCAAGCGCGGCGTCGAGGTCGTCGAACGGGACGACGGTGAAGCCCGGCAGCAGCGGCGCGAAGCCGTCGATCATCTTGGGCTGGTCGGTGGCGCTGATCGTCGCCATCGTCCGGCCGTGGAAGGCGTTGCTGAAGGTGATCAGGGTTTTCTTGTGCGGGTTGCCGCCGGCATGGTGATAGCGGCGCGCGGTCTTGATCGCGCATTCGACCGCCTCGACGCCCGAATTGGTGAAGAAGACCGTGTCGGCGAACGTCTTGTCGACCAGGCGCTGCGCGAAGGCCTCGCCTTGCGGGCTGCCGTACAGGTTGGATACGTGCATCAGCGTTGCCGCCTGGTCCTGGATCGCCTTGGTCAGGTGCGGATGTCCATGGCCCAGCAGGTTGACAGCGATGCCGGCGGCGAAGTCGAGATACTTCTCGCCCTGCTCGCCATAAAGCCAGGGCCCCTCGCCCCTCACCGGCCGGACCTCCGAACGCGGATAAACAGGCATGAGCGGCGTGATGGCCATGGTCGGCGGGTCCTTCGCGGATGGTTGGGTGCGCCCCGGGCGCTTCCTCGCGCCTATAGCCAGCCGCCCGAAAAAGAAAAAGGCGCGCCGTTTGGCTGGCGCGCCTTTCCCTTGAACCTGTTCGTGAAGCCTAGTCGTCGTCGTGGTCGCCGCGGCCGTCATGGTCGCGGCCACGGTCGTCCTCATATCGGTCGTCCCGGCCATCGCGGTCGCGATCGGACCAGCCGCGGTTGTTGCCCCACTGGTTGTTTCCCCACTGGTTGCCATAGCGTCCGTTGCGATCGAACGCCTCGCGGCGGATCCGCTGCTCCAGCCGCGCGATTCCCCGCTCGACATAATTGGCTTCCTGGACGGTGAAGCCGTTGCGGGCCGAATAGCGCAGGCGCGCTTCAAGAGCGCGGGACTGTTGCTTCAGCCGATCTGCTTCACGCTCGCTGATGATGTTGCGCGCGTCGAGACGGCGGATTTCCCGCTGCAGCTGGTCGATCCGGGCGTCCAGCATCCGGGCATAGCCGGGCTGATGAAATCCCTGGTTGTAGCCATAGGCATTGCCGTAGGGCGCGCCATACGGGCTGCCATAGGGCACCTGGGGCTGCGGGTAATATTGCGCCGAAGCCGGCGCGGCGATGGCGAGAGCCGAAGCGGCGGTCGCGAGGGTCAGGATAAGAGTACGCATCGTTGCTCTCCTTTCGAGCGGTTGATGGATGCGTTGTGCGCCGATTCGCTTGAGGCGTGTCTGAATGCGTTCGTTATCGTTCGTTCAACTAGCTTAACGACTGGGGCTCCGATCAGATCACGACAAATAATTGATAACAAAAAATAATTTTTGCTCTGGTGGATTGACACGACGCCCAGAGCAAATAGTCTGCCGATAGCCGAATCCTAATTGCTAGTGCCCGCATGGGCGAAGGAGTCGGCGTATGTGGTTCGATGAGTTTGAGCCTGTTCATCCCCAGAATCTGCTCAACGCGTTAAGCGATGATCCTCGTCTAAATCACGCGGCGCAACGGCCTGAGCAAACCGCGGTGGCCGCTCGCGTCTGAATTTCACACCTTTGCGCTGCGGACCAACATCGAAGACGACTTGATGAACCTCCGGCACAACGATGGCGCTCCGCAATTTAGTACGGGACGATGGCAGCCAGAAGTCGACGACACATTCGACATTATCCTCAAATCATCGACCGCAACCGAGC
Source organism: Sphingomicrobium sp. (assembly GCA_035699505.1). Lineage (GTDB taxonomy): Bacteria > Pseudomonadota > Alphaproteobacteria > Sphingomonadales > Sphingomonadaceae > Sphingomicrobium. The sequence continues at coordinate 34,311 of DASSPS010000041.1, forward strand.
CGCCGGCAGGTGACACGATTGTGGTGACTGGTACGCGGACGAGCGGCGGCGGAATTGTTTGGAGCCATGCGACCGGTGGCGATCCGGGCGGCCTGACGGGCCCGACGGGCGAGATCACGCCACCCAATGATGGAGAACCGCCACCGCCGGACGAAAGCGAGATCATCATAACGGTCCAATTGAACCGGACCCTCACTGCGAGCGAACAACAGGTTCTTCAAAACCTGCAGAACGCCATTTCTGCAGTTGATGCGGCCATTCGCTCGCTCGCGGACAACGCGAGGATTACATTGTACGACGGGAGCACCGTCACCGGCGCTGAACTTAAAGCCCTTTGGTCAAAGACGGATTTCACCGTCAATCCTGACAACACATATTACGGGACAACGAACCCGCAAAATCGCGGGGCAGCCATACTTAACGGCGGCGACCCCCAGGTCTTCGTAAATATGTGGGTCCTAACGGACTACGCAGCACACCCGGATAACTCTGGGCTGAACTATTTCGTCGGACATGAACTCGGGCACTTAACACAAGCCAATCAAAATCATGATGGAACCGCACCGGATGCCGCCATGCGCTACGAACAAATGGCCAACGACATTTCGCGAGCCATAGCGAACTCTGCTGGAATCAGCGTCTTGCCATCCGAGGGAACATCCGCGCCGACGTATGGCTATAGCACGCCCTCTGCTTTGCAATTCATCTGATAGCTGACGCAGGAAGAGAACATGTTAAAATTGATCGCACTGCTCGTGATTTCTGTGATTTCGGTATCAGCCTCGCCAGGCGTGCAGCGATCCGAAAGCAAGCTCCGAAGCGACTGCGCCAAATTCGTCAAATCCCTTGACCAACCCATGCATGCGACCGCGAGGCAGCTAAGCGGTGACGAGCTGGGAGGTAAACCAGACGGAGCCAATTTTGAAGGACGGCCGACGTATCAGATCGGCCAACTGCGCTATTTCGGGGCGGGTGTCGAAGCGACCAGCACGGATCGACGCTTTTCGAAAGTACGTGTGTTCGCCGATCAGGGCGCGATGCATGATTGCGGATACCGCGTGAATTTTTGGCCGGGACCTTGGAACATGTTGCTTGGGGATGTCTCATCCGCCGCCTTTCGGTTCGAACGAGGTCGAGTTACCAAACCGCGCACTGGTACTCCAGGCAAGGCGCCTGCTAGCGGTCCGAGTCCCGTCATAACGAACTTCGTATCTGGAGCGAGATGGCCGCTATCTAAGAGCGATGGGACAATCGATTTCGTTCAATTGATGCATCCGAAAAACGGGAGTTCTGAGACATTGATTGTGCGCCTTGATAATTCTCGCTCCACTGTCCGCACGAGCATACTCGGCAAATTGCCTGTGCGCTTCCAGGCGATTGGACTTGTTCCAAATCTGCACTCATCGGGCCGAATGATGAATCTGGTCGGCAAAGACCCGAATGGTCCTTACCGCTCCATCGTCCTCCAAATGCCCGACGGGGTGTAAAGGTGACGAGCAAGCGGAGGATCGAGCATCGCCTGATAGCGAGATTTAAGTTGGCCCTCTGCCTGCTTGTTCACGCAAGTTTCAGCGCAGGGGCAGCCCAACGCCCAATCGTCGTGGTCAAAGGGCATGCGCCCACGATCGAAAAGAATTGCCCCGGTTTGCCGGATATTCACGTCCAAGACCTCACTTGTTCCGACGCTGCCATGTTGGTTTCGAGATTGAAGGAGGTCCAAACAAGGCTGAAGAACGGAGAAGACTTATACTTCGACCTCCTTTCAGGAGCTCCCGCCTCCGACCCGATGACAAAGGTCTCTCCCCGTGAAGCGTTTTTGAATGTTTCATTCGATAAGGCGTTCATCGTCGAACGCGTGGGACCGCCCGACAATCTCTCGCAACGCTACAAATTTGCCTACCGACCTGACAGAGCCAAGCCGATGATTTGGGACATTGAAGTGCTATTCCTTTTCAAGAACGAACGGCTTGGACGAGTGCAGATGCGCTACGGCCCACCGCCTCCTTTTTAGCGTGCATCAGGCCTAATTCTTGATCTTCCAGCCGCTTTTGAGCAGCGCATAGCAGGCCGCCCACAGCGCTATGTTCAGCACCAGCAGCCCAACCGCGCCGACCAGGATCGGCGAATCGCTGAGGCCGAGGAAGCCGTAGCGAAAGCCCGAGATCACATAGAAAAAGGGGTTGGCGTGGCTGATCGCCTGGAAGGCGGGCGCCAGGGCGTCGACCGAATAGAAGGTGCCGCTCAAGAGCGACAGCGGCGTCACGATGAAATTGCTGATCGCCGCGGCGTGGTCGAACTTGTCGGCCCAGATCGAGGTCAGAAGACCGAGGAAGGCCAGCATCAGCGCCCCCATCAGCCCGAACCACAGGGCCGCCAGCGGATGGGCGAGGCCGACGTGCACGCCCGGCCACAGCAGCATCGCCAGCCACACCGCTCCGCCGACCAGGAAGGCGCGGGTCACCGAAGCGCCGACCAGGCCGGCGATCAGCTCGCCGGTCGACAAGGGCGGCATCAGATAATCGACGATATTGCCCTGCATCTTGCCGACCAGCAGCGAGAAGCTGGCGTTGGCGAAGGCGTTCTGCATCATCGCCATGACGATCAGGCCCGGCGCGATGAAGTCGGCGAAGGAGACGCCCATCACGGTGCGGCCGCCAGCCCCCAGGGCGACGGTGAAAATGACCAGATAGAGCAGGGTCGTGATGCCCGGCGCCCACACAGTCTGCATCTGCACCTTGAAGAAGCGGCGCACCTCCTTGATATAGAGGGTCTTCAGGCCGCCCCAGTTCACGCCGCTAAGCACCGGTTCGCCCGGCGCGCGCTGGGTCCATGGCACAGGCTGATTGCGCTGGTCGTTCACGGCCCCAGCGCCTATCGGCTGCAGCCTCCGCCCGCAAGAAGAGGGTGGCGCCACGCTATTTGGAGTGAATGTTTCTATGTCCTGGACCGACGAGCGGATCGACCGCCTCAAAAAGATGTGGTCGGAGGGAGCGACCGCCAGCCAGATCGCCGACGAGCTTGGCGGAGTCAGCCGCAACGCCGTGATCGGCAAGGCGCACCGCCTCGGCCTCGACGCGCGCCCGTCGCCGGTCAAGCCGGGCGAGGAGAAGGAAAAGAAAGCGACTGCGGCCGCTGCTGCCGCGCCCGAGAAGCCCGCCAAGGCCGAGGCCCAGCGCCCGGCCGAGGCCGAGCCTGCCGAGCCGCTGGTCCACAAACCCGCGGCCGGCGGTCCGCAATCGCATCGCTCGCAAAAGCCGCCGCCCGGCATCGAATATCGCTCCATCGGGCCCGGCGGTTTCGTCCGCCAGGGACCGGGCGACACGCAGGCGCCGATCCCGCCTGCCCCGCCGCGCCGCCTGGTCCCGGCCAAGCCGAGCCCCGAAATCGCCGACAAGACGTCGCTGCTCGAACTCAACGACCGAATCTGTAAATGGCCGATGGGCCATCCCGGCGAACCCGATTTCCATTTCTGCGGCCAGCCGGCCAACCCGGGCTATCCCTATTGCGTGCAGCATTGCGGCGTCGCCTATCAGGCGCAACTGCCGCGCCGCGACCGGCGGCCGCCGCCCCCGCTGCCGTTCGGCGGTCCGCGCGTCCGCTGAGCGCGGGTTGGATGTTGGGTGGACGTACGCTCCTGAAGTGGTGGCGTGCGCCATTCTGGCTACTGGCGCTTGGCACCGGCGCCAAGAGCTTCGCCGACAATCCGTTCCTCGGCTCGCGGACGCTCAACCGCCGCGGCTTGCATGCCGCCCGGCTGAAACTTGCTCATCGCCTTGCCGCGGCGCGCCGGCGGCGGCTGGCCGGCGCGGTGCCGGCCGACTGGCGCGACCAGTTCGACCGCAACGGCTTCGTCGAGGTTCGTGATTTCCTGCCCGCGGAGAGCTTTGCAAGGCTCCAGCGCGATTTGCTCGGAACGGCGTTTGAATCGCGGCAGCACCAGCAGGGCGACACGGTCACCCGGCGAATCGCCGTCGGCGCCGGGCTCGCGGCCGCTTTCCCGGAGCTCAGTGCGCTCCTGGGCAATCGGCCGTGGCGGGCGCTGCTGGCCTATGTCGCAAGCACCCGGGCCGAGCCGCTCCATTACATCCAGACGATTGTCACCGGCCTGCCGTCGGACCATCCCGATCCGCAGCTCAATCTTCATTCCGACACCTTTCACCCGTCGCTGAAAGCCTGGCTCTTCCTGACCGACGTCACCGATGACGAAGGCCCGCTGACCTATGTCGCCGGCTCGCACCGGCTGACGGCGGAGCGGCTCGCCTGGGAACGGGCGCGAAGCATCGATATCGCCCGGCACGACCGGCTGTCCCAGCGCGGTTCGCTGCGGATTTCCGGCGACGAGCTTCCAGGCATGGGCCTGCCGCAGCCCACCCGGTTCGCGGTGCCCGCCAACACGCTGGTAGTGATCGACACGTCCGGCTTCCATGCCCGCGGCAGCTCGACCCGCCAGACCGTCCGAGTGGAATTATGGTCCTATGCGCGCCGCAACCCCTTCCTGCCCTTCAGCGGGCTGGACCTGTTCGCGCTGCCCGCGCTGGCCAGCTTGCGCGCCGATTGGCAGTATTGGATCGTCGACCAGCTCGACCGCCTGGGGATCGCCAAGCAGCAATGGCATCCCGCCGGCCGCAAGCGGCCCGACGAGCCGTGAACCGCCGCAGGAAATCTTCCGGAACTCGGCCCCGGAATGCCAGGCACTCCGGGGCCTGTTTTTCCTCCGCCGCAGCAGCGGGGGAGGGCTGCCAACGCTGGCGAAGGGGCCTTAGGCGTGGGCGGGTTCAGCCTTGGCGTCGACGGTTTGCTCGGAAGCGGCCTTGCCGCGGCCGATCGCCGACTGTTCGGTCCGCTGGCCCTGGCTGCCGCCGATGCCGATCTTGCGCGGCTTCATCGCTTCGGGAATCTCCCGGACCAGGTCGATGAGCAGCAGGCCGTCCTTGAGGTCGGCGCCCTTCACCTGGATATGGTCGGCGAGTCCGAAGCGGCGCTCGAACGAGCGCGCGGCGATGCCGCGATAGATATAGTCGGAGCCCTTGTCGTCGCCCTCGTCGGCCTTCTTGCCCGTGACGATGAGCACGTTCTGCTGGGCGGTGATGTCGATCTCCTCGGGGCTGAAGCCGGCGACCGCCAGCTGGATCCGATAATCATTGTCGCCCGTCTTGATGAGGTCGAAGGGCGGATAATTCTCCTGCCCCTGCCCGGCCGCGCTGTTCTCGAGCATGTCAAACAGCCGGTCGAAGCCGACGGTGGAACGCCGGAACGGCGCGAAATCAAAAGCACTACGCATGTCTTGTCCTCCAGTTTGAGCAACAAGGCGGACGCTGAGCCATCGAGCGAAGCGACGCCGGCGCCACGCTTGTTCCGGTTGGCCTGGATGGAACAAGCCATCCAAGGGCGCCGCCGGAGCAGCGCGAAGAGCTGGCGAAGCCCGGCCAGCCTGCCCGCGAAGCGGGACAGGACTGGCGTCACGCGATTCACTCGCGTGATGGCCCACGGGTTCAGTCGCCCGTCACCGGACCCGTCTGGCGTCCGGCAGACATGATTTGTAATTCGGCCTCCGGATTTCAAGACCTGTGGATAACGGCCTGCCTCGCGCTTGGCACGGCTTGAATCCGCGCCCTATAGCGGGCGCCACATGTCCGACCTGTTTTCGTCTCCCGCCGCCGCCGCTGCCGAAAGCTATGACGCGTCCTCGATCGAGGTGCTCGAGGGGCTGGAGCCCGTCCGCCGCAGGCCAGGCATGTATATCGGCGGCACCGACGCCCGCGCCCTCCACCACCTCGCCGCCGAGGTCATCGACAACAGCATGGACGAGGCCGTCGCCGGCCACGCCAGCCGCATCGAGGTGACTTTGGACCCCGGCAACCGGCTGACCGTTAGCGACAACGGCCGCGGCATCCCGGTCGAAGAGCATCCCCGATTCCCGGGCAAGTCGGCGCTTGAGGTGATCCTCACCACGCTCCACTCGGGCGGCAAGTTCGAAGGCAAGGCCTATTCCACCTCCGGCGGCCTGCACGGCGTCGGGGTGAGCGTCGTCAACGCTTTGTCCACCGAGACGATCGTCGAGGTCGCCCGCGAGAAGAAATTGTTCCGCCAGACCTTTGCCCGGGGACTGGCGACGTCGCCCTTGCAGGAGGTCGGCGCCGCCCCCAACCGGCGCGGCACGACCGTCACCTTCACCCCCGACCCCGACATCTTCGGCGCCGACGCCGCTTTCTCGCCTGAGCGGCTCTACAAGCTCGCCCGCTCCAAGGCCTATCTGTTCGCCGGGGTCGAGATCCGCTGGCGCTGCGACCCGTCGCTGGCCTCGGCCGAGGTGCCCGACGCTGCCGTCTTCCAGTTCCCGGGCGGCCTCGCCGACCATCTCGCCGAGCAGATCGGGGCCCGCGAATGCGTCACCACCCAGCCCTTCACCGGCCGCCAGGATTTCCCCGCGGACTCCGCCGGAACTCCGCAGGGCTCGGTCGAATGGGCGGTCGCCTGGCCGCTCTGGTCGGACGGCAGCGAAAGCTATTATTGCAACACCATCCCGACCCCCGACGGCGGCACCCATGAGGCGGGCCTGCGCGCCGCCCTCACCAAGGGCATCCGCGCCTTTGGCGATCTGGTCGGCAACAAGAAGTCCAGGGACATCACCGCCGACGACGTCATGAACGGCGTCGAGCTGATGCTCTCGGTCTTCATCCGCAACCCGCATTTCCAGAGCCAGACCAAGGACCGCCTCACCAGCCTTGAGGCCGCCCGCTTCGTCGAGGCGGCGATTCGCGACCATTTCGACCATTTCCTCGCCGACAATATGGACCGCGGCCGGGCGCTTCTCGGCGCCATCGTCGACCGGATGGAGGAACGGCTCAAGCGCCGCGCCGAGCGCGAGGTGCAGCGGAAGACCGCCACGTCGGCCCGCAAGCTGCGCCTGCCCGGCAAGCTCACCGATTGCTCGAACGACGACCCGGCCGGCACCGAATTGTTCATCGTCGAGGGCGACAGCGCCGGCGGCTCGGCCAAGCAGGCCCGCAACCGCAAGACCCAGGCGATCCTCCCCATCCGCGGCAAGATCCTCAACGTCGCTAGCGCGACCGCCGACAAGATCCGCGCCAACAGCGAGATCGCCGACCTCAATCTCGCGCTCGGCTGCGGCAATCGCGA
>DASSPS010000042.1:0-14291 GCA_035699505.1 Sphingomicrobium sp.
ATACGGCCTGAAGTAAGGAGCGCCGGATATGCCACGCATCAAACGCGGCGTGACGACGCGCGCCAAGCACAAGCGGATCCTCGATAACGCCAAGGGCTATTACGGCCGGCGCAAGAACACGATCCGGATCGCCCGCCAGGCCGTCGAGAAGGCCGGGCAATATGCCTACCGCGACCGCAAGGTTAAGAAGCGGTCTTTCCGCGCCCTGTGGATCCAGCGCATCAACGCCGCGGTCCGCGCCGAGGGGCTGACCTACGGCCAGTTCATCCACGCGCTGAAGCTCGCCGGCATCACGCTGGACCGCAAGGTTCTGGCCGACATCGCCATGCATGAGGCGGAGGCCTTCTCGGCCATCATCGCCCAGGCGAAGGGCGCGCTGGAGAAGAAGGCGGCTTAAGCTTTATTACGACACGAACAATGAAGGGTGTCGGGAGCGATTCCGGCGCCCTTCCTGCATCAATGCCTCAGCGATTCGACTACCGTCCCTCGTCCTTTCTGCGTAGAACGATCTGACCGAGCGCTACCATTTGCGCTCAGTTATCCTCTAACAGCCACGCGGAGACTGCAGGGATGTGGGTTTATCTAAATGACGCGTTTGTGTCGGCGGTCGAGCACAAAGATGATCATCAATTGCTCGTTGTCCGTGCGCGCGTTGAAGGCGACCTGGAGCGGTTCTTCCGCGGTATGAACATCAACGTGCAACGGCACGAAGACCGGGATTATTTGTTCCGGACCATCGTCACTAAGCAGACATTTGCGAGGCAACTCAGCGCCTTTGCAGAAGCAATCGACTATCCGAATTTCAAGGGGAGCATAGCTTCAAGTGATCACGATCGTCATGATGCTTACCTGCGCGTCTGGTCGGTAATGGCCAATCTGCAATATCGCTAACGGTCATTGTGCCCATCTCAGCTCCTGAGGCGCCGCATGGAATCCCCAAAACTGTTCGAAGCTATCCTCTACGAAGAACTGCTTCCGACGTTCTGCAGCCACCCCAACGGCCAATATCAGGCCACGGCCTTTCGCCGAGAATCAGTTTGCATTTCAGAAGTGGACGCTTTCGATTTCGTGAGAGCTTGGCAGGCAGGGCTGATCACACCAACTGAAAAGCCGTGGCTGTACCGGTGTGCGAAAAGCAAGGCGTCGGAGCAATTTTTTTGGAGTGGCGCGAAGCAGCCGCCACCGCAAAAGATCACGCTTTGGCTCGAGCCCGTGATTACGGTTGCTGCGCTTGCACGGCTGCATTTCGATTTCGGGTGGCCTTCAGATCTCCTGGGTACGCAAGCCCCAGGATTTGCATTTGATCTCCTATGCTGCAAGCCAAATACGGACACTGAAGTCGTGCTGGGGGAGGTGAAGAAATCGACCAAGGAAGTCGATCAGCTCATCGAATATATGCACAAGTTCGGCCGCGACCCTTCTGCGGCCACGCCAATCAATGCCAAGGAGCAGAATGCGTACAATAAGGTTGCGGCACTGCGAGAGGCCACGGCACCTATCCTCTGGGTAGTAGGGCCGAAACGATACAGTAAAGCCTTTCGGGTTAAGCGTGCCGGAAAGAAGATCGACCTTACTTCCGCGCCTGAGAGCGTATTGCTCTTTGCCAATTACGTTGGACCTGACCCACCCCAACGCAATGCCGTTCCATCGTAGACCTCACACCAGATTGCCGTAAGCTAGCAGCGTCAGGAATTCCTCGAACTCGTCGGCCGTGACCAGCTCATGCAGCAAGCGGGCGCCGGGTTCGAGGTTGGGGAGGTCGCCGAGTTCAGCCAGCTCGTCGGCCAGCCAGTCCTCGAACAGGTCGCGGCTGAAGCGGCGACCGTCGTCAAACGTCGCTTCGTACCTCAGCCATTGCCAGAGCTGGGCGCGGCAGATTTCCGCCGTCGCGGCGTCTTCCATGAGGTTGTAGAGCGGCACCGCGCCTTTGCCGTCGAGCCAGGCGGCGAGATATTGGACGCCGACGCGGATATTCTCGCGGGCACCGGCCTCGGTGCGCGGGCCGGTGTGGAGCTCGAGCATTTCGTCGCGCCCGGGGATTTGATCCGGAGTCTTCGCCAGCTGGTTGGGGCCGGTCATCGCTTCGAACGCCTCGAGCGCCACCGGCACCAGCGCGGGATGCGCGACCCAGGTGCCGTCGTGGCCGTTGCCGACCTCGCGAAGCTTGTCGGCGCGGACCTTGGCCATCGCCTGCCTATTGGCGGCCTCGTCGCCCTTGACCGGGATGAAGGCCGACATGCCGCCCATCGCATGCGCGCCGCGGCGGTGGCAGGTGCCGACCAGGCGCAACGAGTATGCGGCGAGGAAGGCCTTATCCATGGTCATCGCCGAGCGGTCGGGGGTCAACCGGTCGGGCGAGCGGCCGAGCCGCTTGATGAAGCTGAAGATATAGTCCCAGCGGCCGCAATTGAGGCCGACGATGTTGTCGCGCAGGGCGAACAGGATTTCGTCCATCTCGAAGGCTGCCGGCAGGGTCTCGATCAGCACCGTCGCCTTGATCGTGCCGCGGGCGAGGCCGAGGCGGCGCTCGGCCAGCGCAAAGACATCGCTCCACAGCGCCGCTTCCTCGGCGGATTCGAGCTTCGGGAGGTAGAAGTAGGGCCCGGACCGGCCGGCCAGCGCGGCCTTGGCGTTGTGGAAAAGGTAGAGGCCGAAATCGAACAGGCTGCCGGACACCGGCTGGCCGGCGACGGTGACGTGCCGCTCGTCGAGGTGCCAGCCGCGCGGGCGGACGATCAGGACGGCGGGGTTTTCGTTCAGCGCGTAATGCTTGCCGGTGACGTCATCGGTGAATTCGAGTCCGCCGCGCCAGCGGTCCCTCAGGTTCACCTGGCCCTGTATGAGCTCGTCCCAGACCGGCGAGGTCGCATCCTCGAAGTCGGCCATGAAGACTTTCGCGCCCGAGTTGAGCGCATTGATCACCATCTTGGCGTTGGTCGGGCCTGTGATCTCGACTCGCCGGTCCTGCAGGTCCGCCGGAGTGCCGAGGATCCGCCAGTCGCCCTCGCGGATGTCGCGCGTGTCCGACCGAAAGTCGGGCAATTCGCCGGCATCGAAGCGCGCCTGCCTTTCCAGCCGGCGGGCAAGCAGGGATTTGCGGCGGGCGTCGAACCGCTCGTGCAACTCGGCGACGAAGGCCAGCGCCTCCTCGGTCAGGACCGCGTCGGCGCCGATCACTCCGGACGTCGCGGCCGCGACCCGCGGCCGGTCAATGACCTCGCTCATGCCCGCGCCGGTTCCTGAGTGATGATATAGCGGCGGGTGGCCTCAAGCCGGTCGCGGAAGGTCAGGCGAGTCCACTCGGTCCGCGCCCGCACCGGGTCCGGGAAGGGGCCGGAGATTTCCTCCGTGCCGGGCACGATCTCGTCGAAACGGCAGTTGCGATACTCGCCGCCGATCACCCAGTAACGCTGTCCCATGGTCCGCACTCCCTATTCAGCCGCAACGAATTGCGCGGCTTCGGTGGATTCCTTGTAGGCGACGGTCGACGCCTGGCCGCCGCTGACCGCGCTGGCGATGGCGTCGAAATAGCCGGTGCCGACCTCGCGCTGGTGGCGAGTGGCGGTGTAGCCGGCCGCCTCGGAAGCGAACTCGGCCTGCTGCAGCTCGGAATAAGCCGCCATCCCGCGCTCTTTGTAGTCGCCGGCCAGCTCGAACATCGCATGGTTGAGGCTGTGGAAGCCGGCCAGCGTGACGAACTGGAACTTGTAGCCCATGGCGCCAAGCTCGCGCTGGAATTTGGCGATCGTGTCCATGTCCAGCTTGGCCGCCCAGTTGAAGCTTGGCGAGCAATTGTAGGCGAGCAATTTGCCCGGATAGCGCTTGTGCACCGCCTCGGCGAACGCGCGGGCGTCGCCAAGGTCGGGGTGGCTGGTTTCCCACCACAGCAAGTCGGCATGTTCGGCGAAGGCCAGGCCGCGGGCTATGCAATGGTCGAGGCCGGTGCCGTCCTTCAGGCGATGGAATCCCTCCGGCGTCCGCTCGCCGGTCAGGAAGGGCCGGTCGCGCTCGTCGACATCGCTGGTGATCAGCCGCGCGGACTCGGCGTCGGTCCGAGCGACGAGGACCGTCGGCACTCCGCACACGTCGGCGGCAAGACGCGCGGCATCCAGGTTCCGGATCGCCGCTTGGGAGGGAATGAGCACCTTGCCGCCGAGGTGGCCGCACTTTTTCTCGGACGCGAGCTGGTCCTCGAAGTGAACGCCGGCCGCGCCTGCCTCGATATAGGCTTTCATGATCTCGAAGCAGTTGAGCGGCCCGCCGAAGCCGGCCTCGGCGTCGGCGACGATCGGCGCGAACCAGTCGCGCTTGGCCCCGCCCTCCATATGCTCGATCTGGTCGGCGCGGGCGAGCGTGCGGTTGATCTTGCGCGCCAGCTCCGGCCCGCTGTTGGCCGGATAGAGCGACTGGTCGGGATACATGGAGCCGGCCGTGTTGCTGTCGGCGGCGACCTGCCAGCCGGAAAGGTAAATCGCGTCGAGCCCGGCGCGGACCATCTGCATCGCCTGGTTGCCGCTCAGTGCCCCGAGGGCGCGGACCGGCTCGTCGCGCTTGAGCAATTCCCACAATTTCAGCGCCCCGCGCCGGGCAAGCGTATGCTCGACCGCGACCGATCCGCGCAGACGCAGCACGTCGGCGGCGGCGTAGGGCCGGCTGATGCCGTCGAACCGGCCCGGCGGGGCGACGACGACCTGGTCAAATTGTGTCATGGTGGGCTTCCTCGGCGCGAATGATGGATCGATGTCGACAGGAAACACGCCAATGCTCGAAGGGGCTCGGCAAAAAGAGTGGCTTTGTCACAACTTGACTTGTGCGGCTTGGGCGAAATTGACAGACCCGAGAAATGTCCAGCAAGCTCTTCCTCGGCCATCGCCTCCGCCGCCTTCGCCGCGACCATGAATTGTCGCAGACCGACATGGCGGCCAGCCTCGGCATCAGCCCCAGCTATCTGAACCATCTCGAGCGCAACCAAAGGCCGGTTACGGCGCCCCTGCTGCTCAGGCTCGCCGAACATTATGAGGTCGACGTCCGCTCCTTCGCGGTCGGCGGCGGCACCCGCACCGGGCCCGACGAGCTGGCCGAGATTTTCGCCGACACGATGCTCGCCGACCTCGCCGTGCCGCGCTACGAGCTGGCCGAGCTGGCCCACAATTCGCCGCCGATCGCCGATGCCATCGCCCGCCTGTACGGCGCGCTTCGCGATTCCGGACGAAGCCCGGGCCTGTCGGGCGACGGCGACGCCCGCGGGCTGGTCACGCCGGAAAATTGGGTGCGCGATTACATCCAGCAGCACCGCAACCATTATCCGGAGCTCGAGAAATGCGCCGAGACTTTGGGCGGGGCGCTGAGCGATCCCCTGTCCATGTCGGAGCCTATGCGGAGGCGGCTGAAGGACGCCTGGGGAATTTCAGCCCGGGTGGTCGGCCAGGACGAGCTCGGCAATGTCAGCCAGCTTTATGACGCCGAACGGCGCGTCTTCCTGCTATCCTCGCAGCTCCGGGCGGAGAACCGCACCTTCGCCCTCGCCTACCAGCTCGCCCTGGTCGAATTCGCGTCCGTCATCGACAAGATGGTGGCGGAGGCGGCGCCGCCGGACGAGGGCATCCGCCAGTTGCTGCACATGAGCCTCGCCAATTACGCGGCGGGGGCGATCATGATGCCCTATGGCCGCTTCCTCAAGGCGTGCGAGGAGATGCGCTATTCGATCGACCGGCTGTGCGGCGAGTTCGGCGCCAATGTCGAGCAGGTCGCCCACCGCTTCACCACCTTGAGCCGGCCCGGCGCGCGCGGCGTGCCCTTCTTCATGCTCCGGGTCGACCCGGCCGGCAACATCTCGAAACGCTATGCCGGCGAGCAATTCCCGTTCTCGCGCTTCGGCGGCACCTGCCCGCGCTGGAACCTGCACGCCGCCTTCCAGGTCGCGGGCCAGGCCGTTACCCAACTGATCGAAACGCCCGATGGCCAGCGCTACTTCACTGTCGCCCGGACGATCGAGCGGCCGATCAAGAGCGATCTGTCGGGCGGCCTGCTGGCGATCGGCCTCGGCTGCGACATCCGTCATGCCCACAAGCTTCACTGTGCTGAAGGCTATGACCTCGCCAATGCGCCGGTGACTCCGGTCGGCCCCGCCTGCCCGATCTGCCCGCGCGTCGATTGCGGCTACCGCGCCACGCCGCCGGCGGGACGGATGCTGGCCGTCGACCGCACCAGGAAGACCATCTCACCCTACCCATTCGTCGCGGCCTGAACCGCGCTTCATTTTGCGCCGCAGCAAGGCTAGGGACGCATCCCATGTCCGACGCCCTGCTCGACAAGATCGCCGCCGCCCGCTCGCTCGCCGAGCTCGAGGCCGTGCGCGTTGCGGCCCTCGGCAAGTCGGGCGAGATCACCGCGCTACTGAAGTCGCTGGGATCGATGGACCCGGACACCCGGGCCGCCGAAGCGCCGAAAGTCCACGCCCGGCGCGAGGCGGTTGCCGCCGCGCTGGCGAGCCGCAAGGAAGCCCTTGAGGACGCCGAGCTCGACCGACGGCTGGCGACGGAGAGGCTCGACCTTTCGCTGCCGGCGCCGGACGCAATCGCCGGCACCATCCACCCGGTCAGCCAGGTGATGGACGAGCTTGCCGAGATTTTCGCCGACCTCGGCTTCGCCGTCGCCGAAGGGCCGGAAATCGAGAGCCAATGGTATAATTTCACAGCCCTCAACATGCCGGAGAATCATCCGGCGCGGGCGATGCAGGACACCTTTTACCTCGAGCCGAAGGAGGGCGAGGCCGAACCGCGCGTGCTGCGCACCCACACCTCGCCGGTGCAGATCCGGACGATGGAGGCCAACCCGCCGCCGATCCGCATCATCGCGCCCGGCCGCGTTTACCGCTCTGATAGCGACGCCACGCACACGCCGATGTTCCACCAGATCGAAGGGCTGGTGATCGACCGGAAGATCCACCTCGGCCATTTGAAGTGGACGCTGGAGACCTTCCTCAAAGCCTTTTTCGAGCGCGACGATGTCGTGCTCCGGATGCGGCCCAGCTACTTCCCCTTCACCGAGCCGTCGGCCGAGGTCGATGTCGGCTGGTCGATGGAGAAGGGCCGTCGGGTCGTCGGCGGCCGCGAGGGCTGGATGGAAGTGCTGGGCAGCGGCATGGTCCACCCCCGGGTCATCGCCAATTGCGGCCTCGATCCGGACGAATGGCAGGGCTTCGCTTTCGGCACCGGCGTCGACCGGCTGGCCATGCTGAAATATGGCATGGATGATCTCCGCGCCTTCTTCGACGGCGATATCCGCTGGCTGAAGCATTACGGCTTCCGCGCCCTCGACGTGCCGACTCTCTCGGCGGGGGTAGGCGCATGAAGTTCACCCTGTCATGGCTCAAGGATTGGCTCGACACCGATGCCGATGCCGCCGCCATTGCCGAAGCGCTGACCAAAATCGGCCTTGAGGTCGAGGCAATCAGCAACCCCGCCGAAGCGCTGGCGCCCTTCAAGGTGGCGCGCGTGCTGACGGCGGAAAAGCATCCGCAGGCCGACAAGCTGCAAGTGCTCACCGTCGATGCCGGCGACGGCCCGGTGCAGGTCGTGTGCGGCGCGCCCAACGCCCGCGCCGGCATGCTCGGCGTCTTCGGCGCGCCCGGCGCCTATGTCCCGGGCAGCGACCTGACCCTCAAGGTCGCCGCCATCCGCGGGGTCGAGAGCCGCGGCATGATGTGTTCGGTGCGCGAGCTGCAGCTCGGCGAGGAGCATGACGGCATCATCGAGCTTCCCGCCGATGCCCCCGTCGGGTCCAGTTTCGCGGCCTATGCCGGGCTTGACGACCCGCTGTTCGACGTCAACGTCACGCCCAACCGTCCCGACTGCATGGGCGTGGACGGGATCGCCCGCGACCTTGCCGCCGTCGGGCTCGGGCAATTCAAATATCGCGGCTATGAAGTGCTGGGCGGCGATTATGCCGCCAGCCCCAAGGTTACGGTGGAACCGGACAGCGGCTGCCATGTCTTCTGGCGGCGGCTGATCCGGGGGGTCAGGAATGGCCAGAGCCCTGACTGGCTTCAGCAGCGCCTGAAGGCGGCCGGCCTCAGGCCCATCTCGGCGCTGGTCGACATTACCAACTTCTTCTCGATCGACCAGGCGCGGCCCTTGCACGTCTATGATGTCAGGAAGCTCAAGGGCGACATCCTTGTCCGCCGCGGGCGCGAGGGCGACAGGTTCCTCGCTCTCAACGGCAAGGACTATGCGCCCACCGCCGAAGATTGCGTCATCGCCGACTCCAGCGGCGCCATCGGTTTCGGCGGCGTAATCGGCGGCGAAAGCACCGGCGTCGACGAGCATACGACCGATGTGCTGCTCGAGTGCGCCTGGTTCGACCCGGCCATCATCGCCGCGACTGGCCAGCGGCATGCCGTCTTCACCGACGCCCGGGCGCGGTTCGAGCGCGGAATCGACCCGATGAAGCTGTCGGCCGCCATCGAATCGGCGGCAAAGATGATCCTCGACCTGTGCGGCGGCGAGGTTGCCCAGCCGACAATCAGTGGCGACTTCCCTGCTGACGGCTATCCCAACCGGATGAATCGCCTCGTCCATCGGACGGCGCGGGTCCGGGAATTGGGCGGCGTCGACGTTCCCGCCAAAGAGCAGATGCGGATCCTCGCCTCGCTTGGGTTCAACCTTCTCGACCTGGAGGTCGATGAACTTTGGGAGGGCGACGAGGACTCGCGCTCGGCGCTGCGCGAGCAGCTTACCGCCGCCGACGGCGAAGCCTGGGTCGTCCAGGCGCCGACCTGGCGGCCGGACGTGGACGGTCCCGCCGACCTGGTGGAGGAAATCACCCGCATCCACGGTTATGACAAGGTGCCGTCGACGCCGCTCGAACGCGCGGCCGGTGTCGCCCGTCCGACCGCCACCCGGGCGCAGCTGATCGAGCGGCGGGCGCGGCGCACGGCGGCGGCGCGCGGGCTCGACGAGGCCGTGACCTGGAGCTTCATCTCCGAAGCGGAAGCGGCGGTCTTCGGCGGCTCCGATTGGCGGCTCGCCAACCCGATCAGCGAGGACATGAAGGTCATGCGGCCCTCCCTCCTGCCCGGCCTGATCGCGGCCGCCCGCCGCAATCATGATCGCGGCGCGGCGACCGTCCGCCTGTTCGAGCTTGGCCGCCGCTATCTCGGCGATGCCGAGCATGCGACCCTTGGGCTGCTGCTCAGCGGCAGCCGACGCGACCGGCACTGGCGGTCGGGCAAGGCCCAGCCCTTCGACGCGTTCGACGCCAAGGCCGAAGTGCTGGCCGTGCTTGAGGCGGTCGGCGCACAGGTGGACAATCTCCAGGTCGTGCCCGACGCCGGCCCCAACTGGCATCCTGGCCGGTCGGCGACGCTGCGGCTCGGGCCAAAGACGATCCTGGCCGCCTTCGGCGAACTGCATCCGAAATTGCACAAGTCGCTGGACTCGCCGGAAGGCGCGGTCGCGGCCGAAATCTACCTGGACGCCATTCCCGCCGGTCGGTCGTCCGGCCGGGCGCGCACTGCCTATGCGCCACCGGCGCTGCAGCCGGTGACTCGCGATTTTGCGTTCTTCGTGCCCGCCGACCTCGCCGCAGACGGCCTGGTTCGAGCCATCCGCGGCGCCGACAAGAGCGCCATCAGCGCCGTCCGTCTGTTCGACCGGTTCGAAGGCAAGGACGGCCTGTCGCTGGCGGTCGAAGTCACGCTTCAGCCCGGGGAGAAGAGCTTCACCGAGGCCGAGATCGCAGCGATTTCCGCGACGATTGTCGCTGCGGCGGAAAAACTGGGCGGAAAGCTTCGGGGTTAGGGATCCAGAGGTTCCTGCTTGGTGTCGAAGGCAGGATAGAGGATCGCGACGGCTGACTGGCATGAAGGTGGTCAGTCTTGGCGATCGCGACCCGTTCGGCGGCCATGTTCGGTTCGATCGACGAACGCAGCCAAGACGGGGCTCTAGTCGAGCGCGTTGATCGCGGCGTGGACCCGCAGCTCGATCTCGTCCCGCTTGAGGCCCGCCGGGATCGCCTCGCCGATCCGGAAGGTGATCAGGCCCGGTTTCTTGATCAGCCCCCGGCCCCACAGCCGGCCACTGTCGACCGCAATCGGCACGACGGGCAGGCCGAGACCGCGGTACAGGCCCGCGAAACCGGGGCGCAGGGGCGGATGCTGGCCGGTCGGGACCCGCGTGCCTTCGGGAAAGATCACCACTGGACGCCCATCGGCCAGCGCCCGCTTCGCGGCGGCAAGCATTGTCCGAAGCGCGCTGGCGCCGGCTTCCCGATCGACGGGGATGACGCCGTAGCGGCGGGTCATCCACCCGAACAGCGGGATGTCGGCCAGTTCGCGCTTGAGCACCACCGCCGGCGTGTCGGCGATGCGCAGCATCTCGATCGTCTCGTACATCGACTGATGCTTCACCGCGATCAGGCAAGGCCCTTTCGGAAGCTCGCCGAGGACGCGCATCCGGACGCCCACGACATGGACCGCCAGCCAGTCATGCATCCCCGCCCAGCCGTGAACCACGGCGCGCATCGGCCGGGTCGCGACCAGGCCGATGCTGAGCCCGGCGACGACATAGAGGAGCGTGCCTGGGTAGAAGATCAGCGCGTAAAGCAGCGACCGGACGAGCGGCATCAGATATCCAGCCACACCGCCACGCGGCGCAGGACATATTTGTTATATTCCCCGAACAGGGTGATGAAACTCGGTTCGCTGCGGACCGCGTCGCTGACGGCGTCATAGCGGGAGCCGAGCACCTTGCGGAACTCGTAGCGGGCGCGCCGCATGTGCCAGTCGTTGGTGACCAGCCGGAAAGACCGGTATTTGCGCCGCTCCAGCCAGCGCTTGGCCTCTTCCGCGTTGGATCGTGTGTCCACGCTCTCGCTGCCAAGATCGGCGCAGCAACGCAGCAGTCGGGCGCTGCCGGGCAAACCCTTGGCGAGGTCGCGCTTGGTGACGGCCGGGTCGGCGCCGGCGATCAGGAGGCGCTTGGCCTTGCCCTGCTCGAGAACATTGAGGGCATGTTCGATCCGGCCGCTGCCGCCGGTTAGGACGATGATGGCGTCGGTCCTGGCCGCATCCTTTGGCGCCGGCGTGCCCAGCGTGACCGCGAACAGGATGAACCCGACCGCATAGCCGAGCAGGATCATCGCGAAGAGGCGCGCGATCACAGGCTTTGCCTCAGAGCGGACAGAACCGTGACCCGGGCTACGGCGGCGGCAAGGACCACCGCGGCGATCGGCAGCATGGCCAGGATGGCGATGTCGGTGGAGGTCAGCGGCGGCCCGCCGGCGAGGTCGCCGGCAAGGGCGCTGGCGCCGCCGCCCAGCACCAGCAGCGCCAGCGCTGCCGCGACGCCGCCGCCGATTGCGCCGAAGAAGGCGTCGATGGCGATCTTGCGCTGGAACAGGCTGGTGACCTGCTGGTCGGTGGCGCCAAGGCCGTGCATGACGTCGATTGTCGAGCGGTGCGTATCGAACGCCCCGCGAGCCGCCAGGATGACCACCGCCGAGGTCGCGGCCGCCATCAGCGCCACGAGCGCCAGCGCCAGCCATTGCAGCACCCGGAGCGACTTTAGCAGCGGCCGGACGACCTGGCTGTGCGCGACGAAGCGCACGCCGGGTGCCGCCTGCTCGATCCGCCGGCCGAGCGCGGCGCTGTCCGTTCCGGGCGCCAGGCCGACATTGACCAACGCCGGTACGGGGAGTTCGTCGCCGAGCCCGCCGGGTCCAAGCCAGCGCTCCATCGTCGCCCGCATCTCCGCTTCCGGTACCGGGCTTGCCTCGATCACGCCCGGGACGGCGCGAACCGTCGCCAGCACCTTCGGCAGCGCCGCGCTGTCGTCGATCTGGATGGCGTAGCGGCTGTCGACCCCCCGGGCGACGATCCCGGCGGCGTTGGCCAAGGCCAGTCCGGCGGCGGCGACCACAACCATGGCGAAGGTCATGATGGCGATGACGTAGAGCGTTGGCCCGCGCAGCCGGCCTTCCGACAGGAGCCGTCGCTCCGGCGCCGGGGCGGTGACCCAGCCGAACATCAGCGCCTCTCCGGCGCCGGGCCGCGCGGCGGGTTCCGCAGGGCGCCGGTGGGGTCGGCAAGGTGGCCGTTCTCCAGCCGCATCAGCTGCGCGCCCGGCGCCGCGGCGATCAACCCCAGGTCGTGGGTGGCGACGACGATCGTCGTGCCCAGTCGGTTGAGCGCGGTGAACAGATGGAGCAGCCGCTTGGCCATGTCGGCATCGACGTTGCCGGTCGGCTCGTCGGCGACCAGCAGGTCGGGTTGGGTGATGACCGCCCGGGCGATGGCCACGCGCTGCTGCTCACCGCCGGAAAGGGTCGCCGGCCGGGCGCTGGCGCGGTCGGCCAGCCCGACCCAGGCCAGCATCTCGCGCACCGGGCCCTCGACCTCGGCCTCTGTCTTGCCGGCGATGCGCAGCGGCAGCGCGACATTGTCGAAGGCGGACAGGTGCCGGATCAGCCGGAAATCCTGGAAAACGACACCGATCCTGCGGCGGAACGCCGGCAAGGCTTCGCGCGGCACGTCGCTCAATTCCTCGTCGAACAGCCCGACCCGGCCGCGCGTCGGCCTCTGCGCCAGGTACAGGAGCTTGAGGAGCGACGTCTTTCCGGCGCCCGACGGCCCGGTCAGGAAATAGAATCCGCCCTTGGACAGACGGAAGTTGAGGTCGCGCAAGACCTCCGCCCCCGTGCCGTAGCGAAGGCCAACGCTATCGAACTCGACGATTGCGGCCAGCGCCCGCCCCTTCCTTTGCTCCACGGCCTGTCTCGCACAGCGGCGGCCGCCTTGCCAATGGCTCGCCATTCCTGTTTATCCCCTTCAGAACCTGCTTGGCCAAAAGGGCTTGCGATGATCCTCACCTGTCCCGCCTGCGGAACGCAATATGTGGTGAAGGATGGCGCAATCCCCGAAGCTGGCCGAAAGGTTCGCTGTGCGTCGTGCCGGCACAGCTGGCACCAGGATCCGCCGCCGCTCGAGCTTGAAGCCGCCCTTGCGGCGGAAGCCGACCCGGAGGACCAGGAATTTGCCTCCCCGTTCGGCGACGGCTCCCCCCCCGGGCAGCCCGCGGAGCCGGCCAGCCCGGATGATTATGGACATGGCGACGATCATCGCGGCGCCGAGATCGCGATGGAGGAACCGGAACGGGCCGACACGCCGGCCGACGACGAATTTGCCGAGGTCGACCATCTGGCGGAGGAGCGGGCGGCCGTTGCGCCCGTCGCCGCCGAGCCCGATCTACGGGCGACCGACGAGCCCGACGACGATTTCAGCCCGTTCGCGGCGCGTGACTCGGGCGAGCCGAAGCGGCGCGGGCCGTTGCTGACAATCCTGCTGGTGATCGTTGTAGTCGCGGCCGCCGCCGCCGCCTTCTGGTTCCTGGCGCCGCCCGACCTCAAGGCCCGTTTCGGCCTGGCCGACAGCCGGCAGACCCCCTTGCAGCTGATGATGACCCACAGCGACCGCCAGGCGCTGGCCAGCGGCAACGAACTGCTGGCGGTCAGTGGCCGGGTGATCAATCCGACCGCCAAGGCGCAGCCAGTGCCGCCGATCCGGGCCGAACTGCGCAGCAAGTCGGGCCAGGTCGTCTATCGCTGGACGATCGCCCCGCCGACGGCGACGCTGGCTCCCGGGGCGAGCGCGCGGTTCAACAGCGCCGAGGTGAATGTGCCGGCGGGCGGCGAGGAGTTGACCGTCAGTCTGGGCCCTGCGGGCGCCTGAGCCTTATTGATATTCGAGGAGCCGGGCCGGTTCCGCCCGTCCGTCGCTCGACCGGATGACGGTCGGGCGGAGATCTTGCGGGCGCTGTTGCTCGATTTCGGCGAAGCGCACGGGCTCGGCGCGGACGATGCGGACGGTTGCCCGCGCCTGGTGATCGGGCGCGGTCGGCGTCGTCGATGCGGCAATGGCGGCGGCAAGAAGCAGCATCGCCGCAGCTAAACGCCCGGCGCGCCAATGGTAAACCGGCAAGTAACCATTCGTCCCGAACCGGGACGCATCGGCCGCCATTGCGCCCGATGTGGGCCTTTGCTAGAGGCGCGCCTCGCCAGTCAGGCGGCGCATGCAGCCGCCTTTTTCATGACGTGCGGTCGTGGCGGAACTGGTAGACGCGCAGCGTTGAGGTCGCTGTGGCCGAAAGGCCGTGGAAGTTCGAGTCTTCTCGACCGCACCATCGATGGCAGCCGGCATGCCCCGGCCGGACCGGTCGACCCTTTCACCTCGGTAATCGGCACGGTCGCCCTATTTCGTGATCTTGCGACGCAGTCGCAAAAGGGTCGTGTCGTAA
>DASSPS010000043.1:0-19751 GCA_035699505.1 Sphingomicrobium sp.
ACGAACACGGTCGCGTGGCGGAGGTCGGGCGACATACGGACTTCGGTGACGCTGACGAGGTGCGACTGGAGCACGTCGTCATGCACGTCGCCGCGCTGCAGCAATTCGCTCAGGATATGGCGCACCTGCTCCCCGACGCGGAGCAGGCGGACCGAGCGTCCTTCTGCTGTTTCCTGACGGCGCATCAGCCTCTTCCGTCATGCTGAACTTGTTTCAGCATCCATTTCTCCGCATGCACCGCTCTTGTGAAACAGCCCTGCGTCTACATCCTCGCCAGCGGTCCTTACGGCACATTCTACACCGGCGTCACGTCGGACTTGATTGCCCGACTCCACCAGCACCGGACCAGCGCCGTCCAAGGCTTCACGTCCCGTTACAAGGTCCACCGGCTCGTGCGGTTCGAACAATTTGGGTCAATGGCGGAAGCAATAGCGCGCGAAAAACAGTTGAAACGATGGCACCGCCAGTGGAAGATCAACCTGATCGAAAGCGAAAATCCCGACTGGCATGACCTTGCGCCAGCACTCGGCCTCCCTCCGCTAACGTCACCCTGAACCGTCATGCTGAACTTGTTTCAGCATCCATTCCTGAGCCCGCACCGCCCTTCCCGAAAATGGGTCCTGAAACAAGTTCAGGACGACGAAGAGCGCGCGGCCGTACTGCCCCTTGGCGAAATCGCCGTCGCCGGTGCGGGTCCAGCGGATGGTGGCGGCGTAGGTGCTCATTTTCTGTCACGTGAGCGGCGCATTTGAGTCCAAACCATGGAGCCAGTGACAAATACAAGAGTGAAGATAACTGCTGGCCAGAGGCCCGCCCCGACGAGGATCAAGATCGCAGCCGCAGTTCCGAACAGATTTACTCGCCATTCAAGTCGACCTCGCGGCCACATACCTTCCCTCACAGCGGAATATTGTCATGCTTTTTCCACGGATTTTCGAGCTGCTTGTTCCTCAGCTTCCGTAGCCCCATCGCCACCCGCCGCCGCGTCGAATGCGGCATGATGACTTCGTCGATGAAGCCCTTGCTGGCCGCCACGAACGGGTTGGCGAAGCGCTCTTCATATTCGGCCGTCCGCTTGGCGATGGTCTCGGCGTCCTTTGCGTCCTGGCGGAAGATGATCTCGACCGCGCCCTTGGCGCCCATCACGGCGATCTCGGCGGTCGGCCAGGCATAGTTCAAGTCGCCGCGCAAGTGCTTGGACGCCATCACGTCATAGGCGCCGCCATAGGCCTTGCGGGTAATCACGGTGATCTTGGGCACCGTCGCCTCCGCGTAGGCGAACAGCAATTTGGCGCCATTCTTGATGATCCCCTCATGCTCCTGCGCCACGCCAGGCAGGAAGCCGGGCACGTCGACGAAGGTCAGGATTGGGATTTCGAACGCGTCGCAGAAGCGGACGAAGCGCGCCGCTTTCTTCGAAGATTTGATGTCGAGCACGCCGGCCAGCACCATCGGCTGGTTGGCGACGATGCCGACAGTGCGCCCCTCGATTCGGATGAAGCCGGTGATGATGTTGGCCGCGTGCGCCGGCTGAAGCTCGAAGAAATCGCCCTCGTCGGCGACCTTCCGGATCAGCTCGTGCATGTCATAGGGCTGGTTGGCGCTCGGCGGAATCAACGTGTCGAGGCTGTCCTCGATGCGGTCCCACGGGTCCTCGGTGGGCCGCTCCGGCACATCCTCCCGGTTCGACAGCGGCAGGAAGTCGACGAACTCACGGGTCGCCAGAAGCGCGTCGATGTCATTCTCGAAGGCGACGTCGGCGACTCCGGACTTGGTCGTGTGCGTCACCGCCCCGCCCAGTTCCTCCTGGGTCACCACCTCGTTGGTCACCGTCTTCACCACGTCCGGGCCGGTGACGAACATGTAGCTTGAATCCTTCACCATGAAGATGAAGTCGGTCATCGCCGGCGAATAGACCGCGCCCCCGGCGCACGGGCCCATGATCAGGCTGATCTGCGGAATGACTCCGCTGGCCAGCACGTTGCGTTGGAAAACCTCAGCATAACCGGCGAGCGACGCGACGCCCTCCTGGATGCGCGCGCCGCCGCTGTCGTTGAGGCCGATGACCGGCGCCCCGACCTTCATCGCCATGTCCATGACCTTGCAGATCTTCTGCGCGTGGCGCTCGGACAGCGAGCCGCCGAAGACGGTGAAATCCTGGGCGAAGACATAGACCAGACGGCCGTTGATCGTGCCTGATCCGGTGACGACTCCGTCGCCGGGCACCTTCTGGCTCTCCATGCCGAAGTCGGCGCAATTATGCTCGACGAACATGTCATATTCTTCGAAGCTGTGCGGATCGAGCAGGACGCTCAACCGCTCGCGCGCCGTCAGCCGCCCCTTGGCATGCTGCGCCGCAATGCGCTTCTCGCCGCCGCCTTGCCGCGCTGCAGCACGGCGCGCCTCCAGTTCCTCGATCGTCGTCGCCATGGCTAACGGCTGCCACGGGGCGGCGCGACGGTCAATCAGTCGGCCGCGGCCAGCGCCCGCACGTCGCCGAGAAGCATCGGCTCTTCCTCCATCCGCTGCAGCAGCCGCCATTGCTGGTTGACGGGCTTGCCGGCGAAGGCGCGGTCGATCGCCAGCCATCCCTGGTCGGAAGCGATCACATCGGTGCCGAAGGCGTTCACCATCTTCAGCAATTGCTCGGCCGATTGCGGGCTCATCAGCCGGTATCGCATCGCCAGCTGCTTTGCCGTCGGCTCGTCGATCTTCCTGTCCAAATAATCGCGTATCAGGGTCGAGGTCGCGCCGAGCACGCTGCTGCGCGCCTGGATCAACGCCCGCCACCCCGCCTCGTCTTGCATCGTCAGGCCGGCAAGCGGGTAGAGCACCTCGCGCTCGAATTTCATCCGCTCCTCGATCGGAAAGACCATGCCGACGCCATATTCGGAAATCGCGTCGGACACCGGAAAGACCGGGTTGAAGTTCAGCCCGATCCCGGTCTCGGGCCACTTGCGTTCGCGCCACAGACGCTCGTCCAGACTCGCAAAATGCAAGTGATGTCCGGGATAGGCCTCGTGGCATGAGGTTTGGAGAAGGCGGTCGACATCGGCGGGAAGGGCGCTGCTGACGGCCATCTTGCCCTTGCCTTCACCCTCATAATTGGCCTGGGCCGGGACCAGCGGGTCGTTGGGGAAGGATATTTCCAGCTCTTCCCTGGGCATCCGCAGGTGATGCGCGCTGCGCCGTCGGCATTCGGCAACGGCGGCCCGCACCACGCGCTCAATTTTGTCCGGCGGCACCGCGCCGCGCGACCGCATCGCCGCGATCCGGTCCGGGATCGTTCCGGATCCCGGAAGCGCCTTGTCGAGCCGATCGATCGCCGCATCATAATCGCTCAAGGGCTTAAACACCGGCTCGAACCCGTACAGCCGGCGCACCCGATCGGCGGTTGAAAGCGCGGCAAGCGCCTCAGGTTGAAGTTGGGTCGCCAGCGACACGGCGAAGGCGCGCAACCGGCGCTGGCGCATCGCCAGCAGTGCGTCGTCGGGGACGGGCAGCGAGTCGATTGCAGAAACGATCCGATCGAGCTCGGCGATCGCCCCGGCGCGATCGATCGCCTTGACCCGCGACCGCCCCGGCCAGCCGGACAGCGCCCGCCCTACCCCGACCGTGTCGGGCGCGATTTTCTCGCTGGCGATGGCGACCACCGCATAATCGTCGGCCAGCGAATTCAGGGTGGCGGGGGTCGCTCCGGCGGGCGCCGCCAAAGCCAGGGCGATCATCGCCAAGATTTGACGTACCGGCATGTCTTTCACTCCCGCCTCTGGCCGGAGGATGCTTCGCCGCGCCGCCAGCGGTCAAGCCCGAACGAACGCCGGCCTCGCCTGGGCTGCTTAGCCCGGCGCCTTCGCCCTGGGCGGTGGCGGCGGCGCCGGGATCGGCCCGTGCAGCAGGCCGTGGCGCGTGTTGAAGATATTGCTGGTTTCCGGAATGCCGACATGCATCAGCGGCGCATCGCCACATTGCGCGCGAAGCTCGCGCACCATCGGCGCGCCCTCGTCGATGCCGATCGGCCCGGCCCAGGTGTACATCTCGCCGATCCGGCCGAGGTGGGTGCGATCCGCATTGGGCCGGTGAATCGACAGATAGCGCTTCCGGTCCCGCCCTAGTCCGACCTCGCGGGCGAAAAAGGCGAGTTGCTGCCTGCCGTCGTGGCCGACGACGAAGAAACATCTGTGGCTGGAGCGGAACAGAAGGCGATCAGGCAAGCCGCGGCCGCGATACGCGATACGCTGTCCATTGGACCCAATGGCCACAGTCATGCTTTCTGCCGCCTGAAGGAGCGGATCACCGATGCGACAGAATTGGCCCGAGCGATTGTGGCTGGTCCGGCACGGCCAGAGCCAGGGCAATGTCGCCCGCGACGCCGCCCATCAGGCCGGGCTGCATGAGATTGACATCGACATCCGGGACGTCGACGTGCCCTTGTCCGAACTCGGCTTCCGCCAAGCCGATGCCGCCGGCCGCTGGTTCGCGGCCTTGCCTGAAGGCGAGCGGCCGGAAATCATCCTGTCGTCGCCCTACCTGCGCGCCCGCCAGACGGCGGAGGCGATCTGCCGGGCGGGCGGGCTCGCCGGAGGCCCGGCGAGGAGCGTCGTCGACGAGCGGCTTCGCGAGCGGGAGTTCGGCGTCTTCGACCGGCTGACGACGCTCGGCATCCGCGGCAAATATCCGGAGGAAGCCGCCCACCGCGCCAAGCTTGGCAAATTCTACCATCGGCCGCCGGGCGGCGAGAGCTGGGCCGACGTCATCCTCCGCCTCCGCTCGATGATGAACACGATCAACCTTCATTATTGCGACCGGCGCGTGCTGGTCGTCGCCCATCAGGTCGTCGTCCTGTGCATGCGCTACATTCTTGAGGAGCTGGACGAGCCCGGCATCCTGGCGATCGACAAGCAGGCCGATGTGCTCAACTGTGGCATCTGCGCCTATGACTTCGCTCCGGGCGCCGACGGCTTGTGCGTTCCGTCGCTGGTGCTGTGGAACCATGGCGCGCCAATGGAAGAAGACGGCGCGCCGAAGACCGCCGAGCCCGATGCGATGGCGGGGACCCGGTGACGGCGGCGGCGCTCACCAGGTCGGCGCTCAAGGATTTCCCGCTGCCGCCGGTCGTCGACGGCGACAAGGAAAGCAAGGGTCGCATTCTGATCCTCGCCGGTAGCCGCGACGTGCCCGGCGCTGCCCTGCTCTGCGCCACGGCGGCGATGAGAAGCGGCGCCGGCAAGCTCAAGATCGCGACCGGCAAGAGCATCGCGATGGCCGTCGGAGTCGCCATGCCCGAGGCAATGGTCATCGGCCTGACCGAGCATCGCGACGGCCAGCTGGCGGCGTTAGCTGGCGATGAAATCATCAATGAATCCAAGGATATGGACGCCATTGTCGCCGGGCCCGGCCTGGCCGGCGGACCGGCCTGCGCTATCATGGCCGCCAACCTCCTCAAATCGCCGGCGCCTCTCGTCCTCGACGCGGCCTTGCTCCATGCCCTGCAGCCGCCGGACAAGCCCCGCGCCAGCCCGCCGATCTTGCTTCCCCATGCCGGCGAACTGTCGTCGCTGCTCAAATGCGAGGAGCGGGACATCGATCGCGATCCGCTGGGGTGCGGCCGACGCGCGGCCGACCGCTTTGGCGCGCTGGTCTTGGTCAAGGGCGTCACCAGCCATGTTGTCACGCCCGACGGCCGTGCCTGGACCTATCGCGGCGGCGCGCCCGGCCTTGGCGTGTCGGGAAGCGGCGACGTGCTGGCCGGGATCGTCGGCGGCCTGCTCGCCCGCGGCTCTGAGCCACTCACCGCCTTGCTCTGGTCGGTCCTGCTGCATGGGGAAGCGGGCGAGCGTCTCGCGCGCCACGTCGGTCCGATCGGCTTTCTGGCCCGCGAGATCGCGGATGAATTGCCTGGCCTTCTCAGTTGCTGACCTACCGCCGCTGCAATTCGTCGCCGGTCAGCCGGACGACGTGCAGCACGTTGGTCGACCCCGCCTCACCGAACGGCACGCCGGCCATGATCACGACTCGGTCGTTGCCTCCGGCCATGGCGTGGCGCTGCACCATGCGCCTGGCCTTGGCGACCATTTCCTCGAAATTGGTCACGTCGCGGGTGTGGACGGCGTGCGCGCCCCACAACAGGCCAAGCCGCCGCGCTGTCGTCATCGACGCGCTCATCGCCAGGATCGGGACGGACGGCCGCTCGCGGGCGATCCGCCGCGCCGTCGAGCCGGAGCTGGTGTAGCAGATCATCGCCTTGGCCGAGACCGTGCTGGCGATCTGCCGGGCTGACCCGGCCAGCGCGTCGGCGGTGGTGGGCTCCAGCAAGGTCTCGGTGAAATGGATCCGCGCCGGATAGATGGGATCGCGCTCGACGCTGGTGGCAATGCGGTCCATCATCGTCACCGCTTCGGCCGGATATTGGCCAGCGGCGCTCTCCGCCGACAGCATCACTGCGTCCGCCCCGTCATAGATGGCCGTGGCCACGTCGCTGACTTCGGCCCGGGTCGGGGTAGGCGAGGAGACCATTGATTCCAGCATCTGCGTGGCGACCACCACCGGCTTGCCGGCCCGCCGCGCGGTGGCGATGATCCGGTTCTGCAGTGGCGGCACTTCCTCGGCCGGGAGCTCGACTCCAAGGTCACCGCGCGCGACCATCACCGCGTCGGCCAGCGCGATGATTTCGTCGAGACGATCGATCGCTGCCGGCTTCTCGATCTTGGCGAGCAGCGCCGCCTTGTCGCCGATCAGCTTGCGGGCCTCAGCGACGTCTTCCGGGCGCTGCACGAACGACAGCGCAATCCAGTCGGCCTTCTGCTCCAGCGCAAAGACCAAATCGGCGCGGTCCTTCTCGGTCAACGCCGGCACCGGCACCACCACGTCGGGGACGTTGACGCCCTTGTGGTCGCCGATCACGCCCCCGACCATGACTTCGGTGACGATTTCGTCCTCGCGCGCCTCGGTGACCTTCAGGCGGACCTTGCCGTCGTCGATCAGCAATCGGTCGCCCTTGCTGATCGTTTCGAACAGTTCGGGGTGCGGCAGCTCCACCCGGCCGGAATCGCCGAGCGCGTCATCACGGTCGAACGTCAGCCGTCCGCCGGTCCGGACCTCAGCCGACCCGCCGGTGAAATTGCCGACCCGGAGCTTGGGCCCCTGCAGGTCGAACAGGATGGTCGTCGGCCGCCCGAACTCCCTTTCGAGCGCCCGGATCGCCGCCACCAGCGCCGCTTTCTCCTTGTGCGTGCCGTGGCTCATGTTGATCCGAAAGGCGTCGGCGCCGGCCCGCGCCAGCTTCCTGATCATCGCTGGCTTGCTCGACGCCGGTCCCAGGGTCGCCAGGATTTTCACCTTGCGGGAACGCGGCGGCAGGCTGTCGCTGGCGGGGCTTTTCTCGGTCATAGGCAGGCACCCCGCATAGCCGGTTGGGCGCGCGGTTCAACCGGGTTGAGCGATGGCCAGCCCTGCCCTACAGCCGCGACGAATCTTTACATCACGGGAGTGAAGGATGGCGGAAGGCGTCGTCGCGGCCGACCAGCTGCGGCTTTTCATTGAGCGGATCGAGCGGCTCGAGGAGGAGAAGAAGGGCATCGCCGATGATATCCGCGACGTCTATGCCGAGGCCAAGGCCAACGGCTACGACAGCAAGATCATGCGGATGATCGTCCGCTTGCGGAAAATGGAAACCCATACCCGCCAGGAACAGGACGCCGTGCTGGAAACCTATCGCCAGGCGCTGGGCCTGTCGTAAGGAGCTGGGGCATGGCCGGTCATTCCAAGTTCAAGAACATCATGCACCGCAAGGGCGCTCAGGATAAGAAGCGCTCGGCGATGTTCTCCAAGCTCGCCCGCGAAATTACCGTCGCGGCGAAGATGGGTCTGCCCGATCCGGACATGAATCCGCGCCTTCGCGCCGCAGTCCTCGCCGCCAAGGCGCAGTCGATGCCCAAGGACAATATCCAGCGGTCCATCGACAAGGCGTCGCGGGGCGACGCCGAGAATTACGAGGAAATCCGCTACGAAGGCTTCGGCCCGGGCGGGGTCGCCATCATCGTCGAGGCCTTGAGCGACAACCGCAACCGCACCGCGACTAATGTCCGCACCGCTTTTTCGAAGAACGGCGGCAACCTCGGCGCGTCGGGAAGCGTCAGCCATGGCTTCGAGCGGATGGGCCTCATCGAATATGGCGCCTCGGCCGGCGATGCCGACAAGGTGCTCGAAGCTGCGATCGAGGCCGGCGCCGACGACGTTCAGAGCGACGAGGACGGCCACGAAATCTGGACAACGATCGATTCCCTCCACGACGTGGCGAAGTCGCTCGAATCAGCGCTCGGCGAAGCGGAGTCGACCAAGCTCGGCTGGAAGCCGGCCACCGAAGTCGAGGTCCGTGGCGACGACGCGGCCAGCCTGATGAAGCTGATCGACACGCTTGAGGAAGACGATGACGTCCAGTCCGTCTGGGGCAATTACACGGTCCCCGACGAGGAGTTGGAGAAGCTGGCGTGAATTCGATCCTCCCCCTCAGGGGGAGGTGTCAGCCGCAGGCTGACCGAGGGGGGCTGCCTCGTCCGACCGCCCCCTCCGGCGCTTCGCACCACCTCCCCCAATGGGGGAGGAACAAGTGATCATCCTCGGCCTCGACCCCGGGCTGGGAACCACCGGCTGGGGCGTGATCGAGGCCGACGGCAATCGCCTGCGCCATGTCGCCAACGGCCAGTTCAGGACGGACCCGTCCGCGCCGATTGCCGAGCGGCTGTCGCACCTCGCCACGCAGGTCGAGGCGCTGATCGCCGACAGCCGCCCGGACGGCGCCGCGGTCGAGGAGGTGTTCGTCAACAAGAACCCGCAATCCACGCTCAAGCTTGGCCAGGCGCGCGGCGTCATCCTCATGATCGCCGCCCGCGCCGGCCTGACCGTCGGCGAATATGCCGCCCGCCTCGTTAAGAAAGCGGTGGTCGGCACCGGCGCCGCCGAAAAAACGCAGGTCCACGCCATGGTCGCGAGACTCCTCCCGGGCGTGAAGATCGCCGGCCCCGACGCGGCGGACGCGCTGGCGGTCGCCATCACCCACGCCCATCACCTGGCGAGCGCGCGGGCGCTCAAACGCTGACCCGTCTTGCTGAACTCGTTTCAGCAGCCATGCTTGAGGTGGCAGTGAGGGCAGAAAGGAACCCTGAACCAAGTTCAGGGTGACGAACTGGAAAAGACTTGCTCTAAATCTCGGTCATGATCGCCCGCCTCACCGGAATCCTCGCCGAAACTTCCGCCGATAGCGCAATCATCGACGTCGGCGGCGTCGCCTACCTCGTCCAGGCCAGCGCGCGCACCCTCGATGCGCTCGGGCCGATCGGCGGCGAAGTGCTGATACTGACCGAATTGCAGGTCCGTGAGGACGGCTGGACCCTGTTCGGTTTCGGTTCCCCAAGCGAGCGCGACACCTTCCGGGCGCTGACCAGCGTCCAGGGCGTCGGCGGCCGCGTCGCCCTCGCCATCCTGTCGGCGCTGACGCCGGACGAACTGGCGCGCGCCGTCGCCCAGGACGACAGGGCGATGATCGGCCGCGCCAACGGCGTCGGGCCAAAGCTCGCAGCGCGCATCGCCAATGAGCTCAAGGGCAAGCTCGGCGTTGCCGGACTTGGCGGCTCCGCGCCCGCCCCGCGCGCCGGCGCCGCCGCCGACGCGCTCTCCGCCCTCGCCAATCTCGGCTTCAAGCCCGCCGACGCCAGCGCCGCCGTCAACGCCGCGCAGGACGAGCTGGGGCCCGATGCGGGGCTGGACGCGCTAGTCAGGCTGGCGCTGCGGAAGGCGGCGAAATGAGACTGCGAAGCCTCACGCCTTGAAACGCGATCTGCGCTCCTACCCGCCCCAAGCGTCTCGGTAGACCCGCAGGAAATTGCCGCCGAACAATTTCTCCAGCCGCGCCTCGGTCCAGCCGCGCTGCTGCAGGGCAGCGGCCACGCGGCG
Organism: Sphingomicrobium sp.; assembly: GCA_035699505.1. Lineage (GTDB taxonomy): Bacteria > Pseudomonadota > Alphaproteobacteria > Sphingomonadales > Sphingomonadaceae > Sphingomicrobium. Next base: position 9,952 of record DASSPS010000043.1, read on the forward strand.
ATAACGGTCGATGGTGTTCAGTTCCTCGACCCAGGGATAGATGCCCGGCGCCTCGCCTGGCGAGGCGATGCCCATCTTGATCCTCTGGCGCGTGTAATCGTCTTGCCGTTTCCTGGCGGCTTCATCCAGGCCCAGCGGAAGCACGCCGTTGTCGGTGCCGATGCCGACATGATCCTCGCCCGCCACCCTGGCGACATGGTCGATATGGTCAAGCACGTCGGCCATGGTCGCCGGCGACCCAAGCCTGAGGAACGGCATGAAATAGACACCGGTGACACCACCCTTGTCCGATACAGCCCGGATCGTCTCGTCGGCAGTGTTGCGCGGATGGTCGATCAGCGCCCGGGCGCCGGTATGGCTGATGACGAAAGGCCGCCTGGCGTGCGCTGCCGCTTCGGCCATTGTCCGCGCCCCGCCGTGGCTGAGGTCAAGTAATAGCTTTTCCGCCTCGATCCGCTCGATCGTCGCATGGCCGAGCTTGGTCAGGCCACTATTCCTCGTTTCCAGCGCCCCGTCGCCGCTGAGGTTGCCGTTGTTATAGGTGAGCTGGACGGACAGAACGCCGTCCTTCTTCATCTGCACAAGCCGGTCGAGCTCGCCGCCGACCATCGCCGTGTCCTGCGTGCCGATGACCACGCCGAATTTCTGCTCCCGTTTGGCCTTCAGGATGTCGGCGGCGGTGCGGACCAGGATTAGCCGGTCGGGATTGGCCGCGAGCAGGGCCTGCTTGGCTGCGATGTCAGTCTGATAGTCTCCCCACGGATTGGCGACATTGCCGACCGGCATGACCGTGTCGCGAACGACCGTGACCCCGGTCGCCGCCGTCTCGTTCCACGACCGGTCGCCCATGCGCGTTGCGGTGCCGGTAGCGTCATAGGGATCACCGGTGCCGCCGAGCGCATCGATGATGATCGCGTGCTCGTACCAGCCTGACGCGGCGGCGCGGCGTTGTCCGAAAGCCGGCGCGACGGCGAAAGCGGCAGCGGCACCGGCGAGCATGGTCCTGCGGTCGATTTGCATCAGCAATCCCCCTTCGCCGCTAAGTCGTAACAAACAGCAGACTGCTTGTCGCGGGGCGTCGCATCTGCGAATCAGGCGCTGGATGGCAACCGACCCCGCCCGCATTACGACCCCCGAACGGACCGCCGAGGACGTCGACCTGGCCCTTCGCCCGAAAAGCCTCGACGAATTCATCGGGCAGCAGACGGCGCGCGAGAATCTCCGGGTGTTCGTCGCCGCCGCCAGGAGCCGGGCCGAGGCGCTCGACCATGTCCTGCTCCACGGCCCGCCGGGCCTCGGCAAGACGACGCTGGCCGGAATCCTCGCCCGGGAGATGGGCGTCGGCTTCCGCGCCACGTCCGGCCCGGTCATCGCCAAGTCCGGGGACCTCGCCGCCCTGCTGACCAATTTGGAGGACGGCGATGTCCTGTTCATCGATGAGATCCACCGCCTCGCTCCGGCGGTCGAGGAAGTGCTCTATCCGGCGATGGAGGACCGGGCGCTGGACCTGATGATCGGCGAGGGACCGTCGGCACGCTCGGTGCGGATCGACCTGCCGCGCTTCACCTTGATCGGCGCGACCACCCGCCAGGGCCTGCTGACGACCCCGCTGCGCGACCGCTTCGGAATCCCCGTCCGGCTCAATTTCTACACTGTCGAGGAGCTTGAGCTCGTCGTCCGCCGCGCCGCCCGGCTGCTGGGCGCCGAGCTCACCGACGACGGCGGTCGCGAAATCGCCCGCCGGTCGCGGGGGACGCCGCGAATTGCCGGCCGGCTGCTCCGCCGGGTGCGCGACTTCGCCCACGCCTCCGGCTCGGACAGAATCGACTCGGCCGTCGCCGACCAGGCGCTGTCGCGGCTGGAAATCGACGCGCTCGGCCTCGACGCCATGGACCGCCGCTATCTGACCATGATCGCCGACCTCTATGGCGGCGGCCCGGTCGGCATCGAAACCCTGGCTGCGGGCCTCAGCGAGCCGCGCGACACGCTCGAGGATGTCGTCGAGCCCTTCCTCATTCAGCTTGGGTTGATCGCCCGCACGGCAAGAGGGCGTGCCTTGAACGGCCGCGGCTGGATCCACCTCGGGATCACGCCGCCGGCCGGTGCGCAGTCGGGCCTGTTCGACAGTGGAGCGAGTAGCAAGTGAGCCTTTTCAATCGTCATCCCGGACTTGATCCGGGATCCACCTTCTTCTCGACGCTCAAGAAACGATGGACTGGCCTTGTGGCCACCGCTTTCGCGGGAATGACGCTCGCATGTGCAGCGCCGGCCTTCGCCCAACCCCCTGCCGCGCCGACCCCAACCAACTACCGACTGGGGCAGAATTGGCTGTGCCTGCCCGGCCGGGCCGACATCTGCTCGACGCCGCTGGGCACCACTGCGCTCAACCCCAACGGCTACGGCTTGGTCGGGCGGAGCAGCGTCGCCAAGAATCCGCCGGTCGATTGCTTCTACGTCTATCCGACCGTGTCGCGCGACCGCGGTCTGTCGAGCGACCTTATCGTCGACAATCAGGAACGCTTCGCGGCCCAGTCGCAGTTCGCCCGTTTCGCGGAGGTCTGCCGCCCGTTCGCGCCGGTGTACCGCCAGATGACGATGGGCGCGATCGCCGCCTTCGCCGCCGGCGCCGATATCACCCTGGCGGCCGCGACCGCTTATGGCGATGTCGCCGCCGCATTTCGCGACTATCTCAAGAACCGCAACGGCGGCCGGCCCTATGTCCTCATCGGCCACAGCCAAGGCAGCCTGATGCTCCAGCAGCTGATCGCCAGGGAAATCGAGGGGAAGCCGGCCGCCGGGCAAATGCGGCTTGCCATCATTCCCGGCTACAACGTCCTTGTGCCGCAAGGGAAATTGGTCGGCGGAACGTTCAAGTCGACGCCATTGTGCAGCCGGGTCGGAGAAACCGGCTGCATCGTCAGCTGGGTCAGTTTCCGGACCAACAACCCGCCGCCCGAAGGTGCGATCTTCGGCTACGCCGCGGCGCCGGGGATGACGGTCGGCTGCGTCAACCCGGCCCGGCCAGGGTCACGCGTCTGGGAGAGCCTCGATAGTTATTGGGCGACACATGCCACCGCCGAGGTTCCCGGCGGACCCATCATATGGTCATCCCAGGGTCCGCCGCCGACCCAATATGTCCGCACGGCAGGCCTGGTTTCCGGGCGCTGCGTCAACGCCGGGCCGCGCGGCTATTTCGAAGTCCGGACCAATGCAGACCCGCGCGACCGGCGCACCGACCGGATCGGCGGCGAGGTCGGCATGCTCGGCATGTTCATGCCCGGCTGGGGCATGCATCTCGCCGATGTTCCCGCTGTTCAGGGCGACCTGCTGCGACTCGTTGAAGGCATCGGCTCGGCAGGGCGATAGAGGGCTTACTCCGCGACTCCGCAGCCGCTAGAGGCTGATCGCGATGAGCCAGTCCACGCTCGATACACCCTATCGCGGCGGCTTCGTCGGCCCGGAGCACCGCTTCGCGCTGACCGTCTATTTCGAGGACACCGACACCGCCGGGGTCGTCTATTACGCCAACTATCTGCGCTTCATGGAACGGGCGCGGTCGGACATGATCCGCGCCGTCGGCATCGACCAGGGTGCCGTCTTGAGGGAGGGCGGCGACGCTTATTATGTCGCCGACGTCCACATCCGCTATCTCCGGCCCGCCCGGCTTGGCGACGATCTGCTGGTGGTCAGCACGGTGGAGCTGGTCCGCGCCGCATCGGTCGTCATTCATCAGCGAGTCATGCGGGGGCCGGAACAATTGACCGACGCGCGGGTCACCGCCGCTTTTCTTGACGCCGATGGCCGGCCGAAGCGCCAGCCGGCGGATTGGGTCGAGCTGTTCAAGGGCATCAGCAGGCAAGGGGAGTAATGGAAATCACCGCCAGCGGCGACGCCATGTCGCCACTCCATCTTTTCCTGAACGCCGACATCGTCGTCAAATCCGTCATGCTTGGCCTGCTTGCAGCCAGCATCTGGACCTGGGCGATCATTTTCACCCACTCAATCCGTCTGCGCCGGATCAATCGCGCCACCGATCGCTACGAGCGCGAATTCTGGGCGGCGGAGGATATCGACGCCTTCCATCAACAGCGGGGCGGCGACCGCCTGCCGATTGCCGGGGTCCTGACTGCCGGGCTCGACGAGTGGCGCCGATCGACACGCGGCCCCACGATCGATCGGTCCGGCACCCGCGAACGGCTGTCTAGCCGAATGAGCGCGGCTATCGCCGCCGAGCTTGACCTGCTGTCGGACCGGCTCAACGTCCTAGCCACGGTCGGCTCGGTGGCCCCCTTTGTCGGCCTGTTCGGCACGGTCTGGGGAATCATGCGCAGCTTCACGGCCATCGCGGCGCAGAACAATACGTCGCTGGCGGTCGTCGCGCCCGGCATCGCCGAGGCCCTGTTCGCCACTGCGATCGGCCTGTTCGCCGCCATTCCCGCCGTCATCGCCTACAACCGGTTGACTCACGGTCTCGATCGGCTCGAAGCGAAGCTCGGCCGCTTCGCCGACCGCTTCCACGCCACGCTCTCCCGTGAACTGGAGGTCGAGCCCTGATGGGAGCTTCGCTGCCCTCACGCCGCCGCGGCAGCCGCCGAGCGCCGATGGCGGAAATCAACGTGACGCCTCTGGTCGACGTGATGCTGGTGCTGCTGATCATCTTCATGATCACCGCGCCCTTGCTGGTCGCCGGCGTGCCCGTCGACCTGCCCGAAAGCCGCGCCGGCGCCCTCGACCAGGATTCCAAGCCTGTGCAGATCGCGCTCGACGCCAAAGGCGGCATTTTCATCGACGACTCGGCGGTCAGCGAGGCCGGGCTGCCTCAGCGCCTCGCCGCCATAGCTGCCCAGCCTACCCCACCGGAGGGCCGCCGGATCTATCTTCGCGCCGATCGCGGTTTGGATTACGGCCGGGTGATGCGGGTGATGGGCGAGCTCAATCGGGCCGGGCTCAACCGGGTCGCCTTGGTGTCCGTCGGGGACGGCCAGTGACCCTCGATCGCGCCGAAATCGCCGGCACCGGCGCCGCGATCGTCTTTCACGTCGCCCTGATCGGCGCTTTATCGATCGGCCTCGCCAGGGTCAGCAGCGCCCCCGAGCCGCCGGCGATGGACGTCGAGTTTGTCGAGGAGATCGGCATCCAGGCGGCCGCGCCGACGCCGACGCCGCCGGCCAGCCAGGCGCCGGAAGTGGGCGAGGCGCCGGTCGTCGAGCCGGCCCCGGCGGCAAGCGCCTCGGCGCTGCCGGCCGCGCCCCGGATCGTGCCGACGCCCAACGCCGACGCGGCTGATCGCCTCAAGCGGGAGATTGAACGGTCCCGGGAGCAAGCGGCCAGGCCTGTGCCGCCGAGGCCGGCCCCGCGCGTGTCGCGCCTTGGCGATGATTTTCTGAAGGGCATCAAGGACAGCGCCAGTGCCTCCCCCAAGGCGGCGGCGCCGGCGTTCAGCGCGAGCGCCATGGCCTCGATCCAGCAAGCCATCCGCCGGCAAATCCAGCCCTGCGCCGACCGGCAGGTCAATCCCGGGCCGGGCGCCAACCGAATCCGCGTCACGCTCAACCTTCGGCTGAGCCGCGGCGGGCGACTGGTGCGGCCGCCAGAAGTTGTCCGCACCTCCGGGGTCGACGACGAAAATGCGCGCTACGAGGACCGGGTGAAGGATCTGGCCGTCGCCGCCTACGTCGGTTGCGCGCCACTGTCCGGGCTTCCGGCCGAACTCTACCAGACCGCGCAGGGCGGCTGGAGCAATATCAACATGACCTATCGATTGCCGTGAGGACCAGCATGTTCAGGAAGCTCGTGTTTGTTGCCGCCATCGCCGCTTCGGCCGCCGTCGCGCAGGACGCGACGCAATCGCCGCCGCCGCTCGAAGTCGACGTGGTCGGCGGAATTGACGCGCCCATGCCGATCGCTGTGCCCGCCCTGGCCACGCCCAATGCCGTGGCGACGGCAGCCGGCAACACCGCCAGCCTCGGCAATCAGGTCGCTGCCGTCGTTGCATCCGATCTCCGGTCGAGTGGACTGTTCACGCCACTCGGGCCGGCGGGACTGAACAGCTACCCATACGTGGAGGCGACCTCTCCCGCATTCCCCCGATGGCGCGGCAGCGGCGCGCAGGCCCTGGTATCCGGCTTCGTCGAAGCGCGGCCCGACGGCCGCATCACCGTCGGCTGCTACCTGTTCGATGTCGCCTCGGGGCGGGAGCTTGCCCGGCAGGGCTATGTGGTCGGCGCCGCCGAATGGCGGCGGGCGGCGCACAAATGCGCCGACGCCATCTACACGCGCCTGTCGGGCGAAGGACCGTTCTTCGACAGCAGGGTCGTTTATGTCGCCGAAACCGGGCCCAAGAAGGCAAGGGTCAAGCGCATTGCCATCATGGACGCGGACGGCTCCAACCACCGCTATCTGACCGAGGGCAAGGTCACCGCCCTCAATCCGCGTTTCTCCCCCGACGGCCGCCAACTCGTCTACACCTCCTACCTCGGCCGGATACCGCGCGTGTTCGTCATCGATATCGCCAGCGGCAATGAACGGCTGCTCGTTCCCGGCCGGATCATGACCTTCGCGCCGCGCTTCTCGCCGAACGGGCGCGACATCGTTTTTTCGATGGCGCAGAACGGCAATACCGACCTTTATGTCGTCAATGCCTATGGCGGTCCGCCGCGCCGGCTGACGGCGACGCCGGGCGCAGATACGTCGCCAAGCTATTCCCCGGATGGCAGTCGGATTGTGTTCGAAAGCGACCGATCGGGTACGCAGCAACTCTACGTGATGAATGCCGACGGCTCCGGCCAGCGGCGGATCAGCTTCGGCGGCGGCCGCTACGCCTCGCCGGCTTGGAGTCCCCGCGGCAACCGGATCGCCTTCACCCGCATCGGCGGCACCTTCAACATCGGCGTCATGGACCCGTCCGGCGGCAATGTGAAAATCCTCACCGACGGCTGGCAGGACGAAGGCCCGAGCTGGGCGCCAAATGGCCAGTTCGTCATGTTCCACCGAACCAGCCAGGGCAGCGGCCAGTCGATCCTCTACGCGGTTTCAGTCAATGGCGGCCGCGCCCGCCGCTTGCCGACCCCACAGGACGGCTCGGACCCCAGTTGGTCTCCACTCCAGAATTAAAAACTTTGAATTTCAAGGAGAATGATATGCGCAAGACCCTGACCATCGGCGTCGCCCTACTCGCCATCGCCGCTGGCGGCTGCGCCCGCCGGGCACCGGTTGTCGACCCGATTCCGCCGGGCCCAAGCGAGAACTTGCCGCCCGCGCAGGAGGTCAATCCGGTCACCGGCGACGTCGAGCCGGTCGAGCTTCCGGCGGCGCAGGCCGATCTCGTCGCCAAGGCGGGATCCGACACTGTTTACTTCGGGACCGACGAGCATGTCTTGGATGAATCGTCGCGGGCGACGCTGGCCGCCCAGGCCCGCTGGCTGCTCGCCAATCCGGCGGTCCGGGCGAGCATCGAAGGCCATGCCGACGAGCGCGGCACCCGCGAATATAATCTGGCGCTGGGCGAGCGGCGGGCCAATTCGGCACGCGATTTCCTTGTCCAGCAGGGCGTTCCGGCGGCTCGGCTGATGACCGTCAGCTGGGGCAAGGAGCGGCCGGTAGCGCAAGGCTCCAACGAAGAATCCTGGGCGCAGAACCGGCGCGCCGTCACGGTGGTGGTTCGGTAACTAGGCCGCCCAGCGCTGGTGGCTGCCGAGCCAGTTCCGCGCCTGGCGCTGCGCTTCGGCGATTTCGCGGGCGGTCATCTCGACCGAGATTTCGGCGCGGCACTGCTGGCCGCGGGTGCAGCCGGACAGCGCCGCCAGGTTGAACCATTTGTGGGCTTCGACCAGGTCGACCATGATTCCGCCGCGGCCAGTCGAGTAAGTGACGCCCAGCTCGAACAGTGCATCGACGTCGCCGCGCTCGGCATCGGCAAGCCGGCTGCGGATAAGGAATTCCGCTGATTTCTGACTGAAGGCCATTTGAACCACTCCCCCTTGTTCGTTGGGGTGAATTCACCAGCCGGAGTTAAAGAAATGGTTAACGGCCTCATTACTAGTTTTTAAACCGGCAGATTGTCGATCAGGCGGGTAGCGCCGATTGTCGCCGCGGCAATCAGCCGCATTTCTCCATTTGCCCGATCCAGCGGCTCTAGCGACGAGGCGTCGACCAGGGCGAAATAATCGATTTTCGTAAAGCCCGCGCCGAGCAGCGATTGCCGTGCTTCGTCGAGCGAGGTTTCGACCCCGACCCCATGTCGGATCGCGTCGGCAGCGGCGTTCAGCGCCTGCGGCATGGCCGCCGCGCGCGCCCTTTCGCCCTGAGTCAGCAAAGCGTTGCGCGACGACAAAGCAAGGCCATCAGCATCGCGCACCGTCGGCACGCCAACAATCTCGACCGGAATGGCGAGGTCGGCGACCATCCGCCGGATCACCGCCAGCTGCTGGAAATCCTTTTCACCGAACAGGGCGACATCCGGCTGGACGGCCAGCAGCAGCTTGGCGACGACCGTCGCCACCCCGTCGAAATGGCCGGGCCGCGCCTCGCCCTCCCACCGGTCGGAAATGCCGGCGACGCTGACCGTCGTGGCGAAGCCGTCCGGATAGACGTCCGCGACGGCCGGCAGCCACAGCAAATCGCAGCCATGCGCCTCCAGCATCGCCGCATCCTCCGCTTCCCGGCGCGGATAGCGGTCAAGATCCTCGTTTGCGGCGAACTGGGCGGGATTGACGAAAATCGACGCGGCGACCCGGTCGGCATGCTTCCTCCCGGCCTCGACCAGCGCCATGTGGCCGGCATGGAGCGCGCCCATGGTCGGCACCAGCGCCAGTCGCTGCCCTCTCCCGCGTGAAACTTTCACGGCGGCCCTAAGCTCTTCGACTCCACGGACTATTTGCACGGCGTGCCCCGCTCCGATAAACCGTCTTGCAGCGCGCTTTGCGGTGCGCCGGGGGGAAAGATCAAGGGTGATGCAGATTCCGCATTTCATCGTCTTCGCCAACGAAAAGGGCGGGACCGGCAAGTCGACGACCGCGGTCCACACCGCCATTGCGCTCGCCGCCACCGGCCAGCGCGTCGCCGCGCTCGACCTCGACAGCCGCCAGCGGACCATGACCCGCTACCTGGAGAATCGCGACGCGACCATGCGGCGCCTGGAAAAGAACCTGCCGCAGGCCCGCTACGAAGTGCTCGAGCATCAGGACGAGGCCGGACTTGCCGCCGCGATCGAGCGGCTGTCCGCTGATGCCGACGCCATCGTCGTCGACACGCCGGGCCGTGACGATCCGGTCGCCCGCGCCGCCATCCTGCGCGCCGACACCTTGGTCACGCCGATGAACGACAGCTTCGTCGACCTCGACCTGATCGGCCAGGTGAACCCCGAAAATTACAAGGTCACCAGGCCCAGTTTCTACGCCGAGCTGATCTGGAACAGCCGCACCCAGCGCGCCAAGCAGACCGGCAAGAGCGTCGACTGGGTGGTGCTGCGCAACCGCCTCCAGCACATCGACAGCCACAATCTCCGCCGGGTCGGCGCCGCCCTTGACGAGTTGGCCCGCCGGGTCGGCTTTCGGGTCATCCCCGGCCTTGGCGAGCGGGTCATCTATCGCGAGCTATTTCCCAAGGGCCTGACCCTGCTCGATCTCCAGCAGCTGGGCGACGTGGGGCTCGGCCATATCACCGCCCGGCAGGAGCTTCGCGAGATGATCGCGGGTCTCGGCATCCCCGAGGCAGGCATGCAGGAACCGCTCGCAGCGGCAGGTTGAACAGGCTCGCCGATTGGGTCATGGCGGCGCCAAGCCGAACCAAGTCCCTGTTTA
>DASSPS010000044.1:0-3839 GCA_035699505.1 Sphingomicrobium sp.
CAAAGTTTGGCGCCGTGTAGCTGTGATTCCTTCGATATTGAGGGTTGCTGTTACCCGCTCCGGAAGGAATTCAGTTCGAATCCGTGACTCAATCGCTTCAGAGAACGGACGGCGGTCGTTGATCGTCTGTATGCTTTCATCCACCTGTTGAAGAAGTGCAGCCACATCTCCGGTGACATCGATTGATGTTGGCGATTGCAATCCGATGACTTCTGCCATTTGGCCTCCTCGTGGCTTTGCAACACGAATGGCGGCCGCGTGCAAGATTGCTCATTGCGTGGCCGCCGGCAGGCTCTAATCCAGCGCCATGCTCCCCCTAGACGAACAGCAGCAGGCCGCCCGCGACTGGTTCGAATCCCTGCGGAACCGCATCTGCGCCGCCTTCGAGGAAATCGAGTGCGAGGCGGGCTCCGACGCCGCCTTCACCTTCGTGCCCTGGGAGCGCGCCGACCCGGATGGCTCGCCGGGCGGCGGCGGAGTGCGCGGCCAGATGGCGGGCAAGGTGTTCGAGAAGGTCGGGGTCAACGTCTCGACCGTTGGCGGCCGCTTTAGCGAGGAGTTCGCCGCCGCGATCCACGGCGCGGCCGACGACCCGCGCTTCTTCGCAACCGGCATCAGCCTCGTCGCGCACATGGCCAACCCGCACGTCCCGGCGGTCCACATGAACACGCGCTTCCTGTGCACGACCAGGCGATGGTTCGGCGGCGGCGCCGACTTGAACCCGGCGATTCCGAACGACGAGGACACGCAGGCCTTTCACGCCCGGCTGCGCGCCGCCTGCGCGGCCCACGACCCGACCTTCTACCCGCGCTTTTCCAAGTGGGCCGAAGACTATTTCTTCCTTCCGCACCGCGGCGTGGCGCGCGGCGTCGGCGGCATCTTCTACGACCATCTCGACTGCTTCGAGCCTGGCAAGGGGCCGACATTCGAAGCCAATTTCGCCTTCACGCGCGACGTCGGCGAAGCTTTCCTCGACGTCTTCCCCAGGATCGTCAGGCGGCGGCGCGACACCCCGTTCGACGAGGGCGACATGGCAACGCTGCTGGAGTTTCGCGGCCGCTATGTCGAGTTCAACCTGCTCTACGACCGCGGAACCTTGTTCGGGCTGAAGACCGGCGGCAATATCGACGCGATCCTGATGAGCCTGCCGCCGCTCGCGGCCTGGGCATGAGCTACGAGGCTGTCCCCGGCGGCCAGCTCGCCGCCGTCGTCACCTTCCTCGAAATGCGCGAGCGCCCAGCCACGGCCGCCGTACCGTCCTCGCCGCTCAGGCTCCGCCGGCTCGACTGTCCGAACCTCGAAACCTACCGCGACTTGTTCCGGCTCGTCGGCGGGCGCTGGCTATGGTTCTCGCGGCTGGTGATGGCGGACGAAGCTCTGGCGGCGATCATGCACGACCCGCTGGTCGAACTGTTCGCGGTCGAGGACGATTCGGGACGCGAGGCGGGGATGCTCGAGCTCGACCTGCGCGAGCCGGGCGAGTGCGAGCTTGCTTTCCTCGGCCTTGTACCGGAGCTCGCAAGCAAGGGCCACGGCCGCTGGCTGCTCGCCGAAGCGTTGCGCCTCGCCTGGCGCGACGGCATCGCCCGAGTTCACGTCCACACGTGCACGCTCGACCATCCGGCGGCGCTCGCCGCCTACCGGCGCGCCGGCTTCGTCGCCTTCAGGCGAGCGATAGAGCGGTTCCCCGACCCGAGGCTGGCCGGCATATTGCCGCCCGATTGCGCGCCTCAGGTGCCGCTGCTCGGCACCGACGCCTCGGCCTCGCCGGCATCGGCGCCGGCCAGCTGCAAGTAGATCCGGGCGCTCATCACCAGGAAGACGACCGACAAGGCAGCGATCGCCGTCTGCGTGACCAATGCGACCAGCAATGCGCCAACGCTCATCGGCTCGGTCCCCCCGAGCAATATGCCTGCAATGGCGCCCATCAGAGCGCCGGCGGCCATGAGGACGACGATTGCAGCGACCATCAGCAGTGCGAGAAAGCCGAACAGGCGCCACCAGTTGCCCTTCGTCAGCTGCCAGCTCCGCTTCAGGATTCCCACCGGCCCGGCAGTCTCGGCGCTTGCGATCGGCGCCGAGACGATGAGCCGGACCGCAAGGTAGATGAGGAGGATCATCAGCGCGAGGAAGCCGAGCACCGCGCCGGCCGGGGGCTGCGCCGGAGCCGCGCCGCGCACGAGCAGGATCGCGACGACGGCGATCGGCAGCACCCAGATCAGCATCGCTGCAACCAGCACGGGCATTCGCCGGGCACCATGGTTGATCGCCTCACGGACGGTCGTCGCAGGGCCGATCGCCATGCGCAGGATTGCGAGCTGCCCGACGATTCCGACCAGGACCGCGGCAACGGCGACCAGCATCCACGCGCCGGGCTTGGGCATTTCGCCTTGCGGCGCGGCCGGAGTCACCATCGTCTGGATGGTGCTCGGCAACACGATCAGCGCAAGCGCGATCGCGCCGATCAGGCGCCCGTCACGGCCCAATATGCCCTTCGCTTCGTCCCAGCTTCGTGAAATCGACAGCTTGCGTGCCATTCGTCCCCCCTCGCGTCGCAATCCGCGGTCTTATGGGCGGGGCCGCTGCGCCTTGCAACGGCTTGCCGACGGCCCCGCCCGGAGCCATGTCGAGCCGGTGATCGACGAAAACGGCATCGAATGGCGGGCGACCGACGGCCTTGTTGCCTATGCCGACGCGCTCGCCTTCATGGAGGAGCGGGCCGCTGCGATCAGGGCCGGAACCGCAAGCGAGTGCGTTTGGCTACTCGAGCACCCCCCCTTGTTCACCGCCGGCACCAGCGCCGACCCGGCCGAGCTCATCAACCCGCTCGGTTTCCCGGTGTTCGATGCCGGCCGCGGCGGCCGCTACACCTATCACGGGCCGGGCCAGCGCGTCGGCTACCTGATGCTCGACCTCGAAAAGCGCGGCAAGGACGTCCGCTGCCTGGTCCACAGCCTCGAGGGCTGGATCATCGACACGCTCGCCGCGCTCGGCGTCGAGGCCCACCGCGCCGAGGGCCGCATCGGCATCTGGGTCGGTGACGGCGCGGGCGAAGCGAAGATTGCCGCGATAGGCATCCGGGTGAAGCGCTGGGTGACGCTCCACGGCTTTTCGATCAACGTCGCGCCCGACCTATCCCACTTCGGCGGCATCGTCCCGTGCGGCATTCGCGAATATGGCGTGGCGAGCCTGATGGCGCTTGGCAAGGAATTGCCGATGGCGCTTGTCGATGATGCGCTTAAGTCCGGTTTTTCGTCCTTTCTCAATCGCTTGGCTGCGAGCTGCAAAGTCTCTTGATGGTGGCGCGCGCTTCAGACTATTGTGCGCGCGATTTGCGAAGTGGGGTCCACCCGCTCCAGATCGCGATAAATTAGGGAGTTTTGAATGCGTGCTCTTATCCTGGTCGCCACGGCGGCCCTGGCGGTCTCGGCTTGTAGCAAGAACGATGCTGCCGAGAACACTGCCAATCTTGACGAGATGACGACCGAGAACGTCGTTGTCGACAACACCATGGATGCCAACATGACCATGAACGCTGATGCGAACATGGACATGAACGCTACCAACACCGACATGAACGCCGACGCGAACGCGGCTGCGAACAACGCGATGTAATGGTTACGCCTCCCCTTGCGGGAGGCGTTGGCAATTGAGGAGGCTGCCGGTATTGCCCGGCAGCCTCCTTTTTTATCGGCAAGGAAAATTGATCCCTATGCGCCCGACCTGGCTCGCGTTTTCACTTATTCTAGCGCTGGCTTCGTGCGGCGAGGACACCGCCGCCAACCAGAGCGCGGCGGCAGACCAGGTCCTTGCCCAGGACCGCCTGACGGGGAACGACC
>DASSPS010000045.1:0-66739 GCA_035699505.1 Sphingomicrobium sp.
AAGCACGATTTTGACCACATCGCACTCTGCGAGCGCGCTAACCTGAACTTAGCAGGCCCTCCCTGTCCCAGGTTCGACTGCCACGGAGCTGATAAACTCTACAGGGGATTTCGCGCCGGACAGCGAACGGTTCCCTGATAAGCTACCACACATGATAGACAACGGGAGCGGCTAATGTCTGCTTTCGACCCATTGCGGACATTAGCCGATTAGGTCTGCCAGGACCCGTTGCGAATAATCCGAGCGCGTGCGACCTTCCGCCCCATGCGGCATCTTCTCACCGCGCTGTTCGGGCCTGCGGCATTTGTTCTTGCAGCGTCGCCACCCGCTGTCGCTGCGCCACCTGCCCTCGCCCTTACCCGCGCGAATGTGCTCGATGGAGTGTCCGCGCGACCGCTCCGTAACGTGACCCTTCTGATTGAGGCTGGTCGCATCCGAGCCATATTGCCCTCGGGCTCACGGGTTAGGGGGGATAGGCGAGTAATCGATCTCAACGGTGCATGGGTGCTCCCAGGGCTGATCGACGCGCATGTGCATCTCCGGGACGAAGAAAGCGCCAAGCGGGCGCTTTGGGCCGGGGTCACCACTGCACGGTCGTTGGGCGTGGACCGTTTCATCGACGTGAAGCTAGCGCGCCGCCATGCCGCAGGCGCCGCTGACCTCCCTGAGATAATTGGCGCGGGCTATCATGTTCGCCCGATATTGGCCGACGCCTTCTTCGCCGACTTCCCCGCTCTCGCGCGCCTGAAAGCCGGTGTCACAGATGACGATGCAGCGCGGGAGGCGGTACGGGCGAACGCGAGCAGTGGGGTCGCGTGGATCAAGGTCATGGCGACGCAGCGGGCCGGCACTGCCGACACCGATTTCCGCCAAAGGGCCTTGAGCGATAGCCAGCTCTCTACGGCAACGGTTGAAGCGAAGCGCCACAATCTTCCGGTTGCCGCCCACGCGCACACTGATGACGGCGTTCGGGGCGCAGTGCTCGCTGGAGTTCGGACCGTTGAGCATGGCACGGCAATTTCGCCGACGACATTGCGGCTGATGCGTGCTCGACGAGCGTGCTTGGTTCCGACGCTGAGCTTCTGGGCGGACATGGCTGCGCCCGGCGGGGAATATGATGATCCCGCCCTGGCGGCGCGCGGGCGGCAGATGCTCCCAATCGCCATGCACACCGTTCGGCAAGCGCGCCAGGCCGGTGTGATCATCATCGCTGGGAGCGATATGCGTTACGACCGGACCAGTCCGCTAAATATTGCAGACGAACTCATGCTAATGCGTCAGAGCGGCTTGGACGCGTACCAGGTCGTCCGCGCGGCAACTTCGCTAGCGGCATTATGCCTTGGAGTGGGCGATCGGACCGGCTCGATACGGACAGGGATGGAAGCCGACCTGGTCATAGTCGGCGAAAACCCGACAAGAGACTTCACTGTTCTTAAGCGACCCCTCATGGTGATAAACGACGGAGTTCTCGTTCGGCCTTAGCGCCCCGCCCTCGCCGAATGTCCGCTTTCCACCCAAAGCGGACACCAGCGCTTACGCCCGCTTTCGACCCATTGCGGACATTAGCGATCTTGCTAGCCTACCGGCATGGGCTTGTACGCTTCGTTCAGATCGCGAGTAGATCGGGCAATACTTAACTCCCCCGTTCGACCCCTTGGATGCCAGGCCATTTTTCTTCCTGCCATTGTACCGGTTCTGCTCTTGACGCTTATACCGGATCATTGGTCGTTAGGCTGGTCAGCCTTAGCGTGCTTGGCGCTGACGTTCTTCTGGATTGGGTTCGTAATCCGGAGGGCGTACGTTCTCGACGCCGAGCGGATCGAAGCATCTCGCAACCAAGACAAGGCGGGCTAGGCGCAACGTCCGCTTTCCACCCAAAGCAGACACTTGGTCGTGCCAACTATCGTGCCAACGAACCATTAGGCAGAAAGTCCGTCTCACTTTTTCGGGGCGGACGCATCGGTCGTAACGCTCGGAATTCAATTGGACTTTCGTGGGATCGTCCGCCTTGTGGAACTATCGTGCCAAAGGTGGCACAGTTGTCCAAGTAAACTCTTGTAATTCAAAGACTTTTGGGCCTTTGGTGCCCCTGGTCCGACTCGAACGGACACTCCGGTTAGGAACTCGATTTTGAGTCGAGCGCGTCTACCATTCCGCCACAGGGGCTCCGCAGCGCAGGCTAGCTAGCGGCGACCGCCGCGCTAATCAATTGCGCGGCGCTTGCCGGCGGTAGCTGAGCGCCTCGGCGACATGGATCCGGGCGACCTGTTCGGCGCCAGCGAGGTCGGCGATGGTCCGGGCGACGCGGAGCACCCGGTGGAAGCCTCGGGCGGTCAGGCGCATCGCCGAGGCGGCATCGTGGAGCAGTTTGCGGCCGGGGTCGTCCGGAGTCGCCACCCGGTCGAGCAATTCGCCGTCGGCCTCGGCGTTGGTCCGCACTCCGGCGCCATTGTAGCGGCGCGACTGGACCGACCGCGCGTCGGCCACCCGCACGGCGACTTCGGCGCTGCCCTCCGCCGGCGGCGGCAGGGTCAAGTCCGCAGCGGAAACGCCCTGCACCTCGACATGCAGGTCAATCCGGTCGAGCAGCGGACCCGACACCTTGGCCTGGTAATCGGCGGCGCAGCGCGGCGCCCGGCTGCAGGCCAGCGCCGGGTCGCCGAGATGCCCGCAGCGGCACGGGTTCATGGCGGCGACCAGCTGGACCCGGGCGGGGAAGGTGACGTGCGTGTTGGCGCGGGCGACGCTGACGCTTCCGGTTTCCAGCGGCTGGCGGAGCGAGTCGAGCACCGCCCGCTGGAATTCGGGCAGTTCGTCGAGAAACAGGACGCCGAGATGCGCCAGACTAATCTCGCCGGGACGGACCCGAAGCCCGCCGCCGACCAGGGCCGGCATCGACGCGCTATGGTGCGGCGCGCGGTAGGGCCGGCGGCGGACGATCCTGCCGCCGTTGAGCTCCCCGGCGACCGAGGCGACCATCGACACCTCCAGCGCCTCGGCCGGCTCCAGCGGCGGCAGGATTCCCGGCAGGCAGGCGGCGAGGAGCGACTTGCCGGCCCCTGGGGGCCCGCTCATCAGCAGATTGTGGCCGCCGGCGGCGGCGATCTCGAGAGCGCGCTTGGCCACTTCCTGGCCCTTGACCTGGGCCAGGTCAGGTCCGCTACCCAGCGGCTCGGCCTCGGCCGCGGGCGGTGACGGCAGCAAGGCCGACCCCTTGAGGTGCGACAGCAGCGCCAGCAGGTCGGGCGCGCCGAGCACTTCGAGCTCGCCGGCCCAGGCCGCCTCGGCGCCCTGCGCCGCCGGGCAGATCAGCCCCTTGTCCTGGCCGGACGCATGGATCGCGGCCAGCAACACCCCCGGCGAGGGCGCAATCCTGCCGTCCAGGCACAATTCGCCGACGGCGACATAATGCGACAGGGATTCGGCATCGGCCGCGCCGATCGCCGCCAGGAGGCATAGTGCGATCGGCAGGTCATAGTGCGAGCCTTCCTTGGGCAGGTCGGCCGGCGACAGGTTCACGGTGATGACCTTGGGCGGCAGCGCGAGGCCGATCGAAGCCAGCGCGGCCCGGACCCGCTCGCGGCTTTCGGCGACCGCCTTGTCGGCCAGCCCGACGATGGTGAAGCGCGGCAGGCCGGAGGACAGTTGCACCTGCACTTCGACCGAGCGCGCTTCGAGCCCGAGATAGGCCACGGTGGCGATGGTGGCGGCCACGCTAGTCGCCATACCCGCGTGAACGGGAACCTAGCAGATGACGGCTGTGGGTCCTCGCTCTAGCGAAGATGACGGCCTGACTGACGCGATGCACATTCCCCCTGGCTCGGCGGATCGAAGCTAGACCGCGGCGGACCTATCCCGCAAGCGACTTGCGTCACGGCCGCCGACAAACCACATCAAGGTTGATGATGACGCGCGATCAATGGCGGGCATTTGTCGACCATCCCGTGGTGGAATGGACGATCTTCGTCGTCGGCGTCCTGTTGATGATCGCGGCGATCCCGGTCGGAGCCCTTCCAGGCCCAGGCGGCGTCTTCGTGTTTGCGATCGGCCTGGCCATGGTGCTGAAGACCAGCATGTGGGCCAAGCGCCGCTACGTCCGGTTCAAGCGCAAGCAGCCGAAGATTGGCAGGTGGGCCGACTGGGGACTCAGGCGCCGCAGCGCTCGCCGGCGCGAGGAAATGCTAAGGCAGCAACGGGAAGACGAAGAATCTCTGCTCCCCGAGCCTCCCCCGAGGCCCCCCGAAACCTGGGCGGACCGGGAGGGCCGCGCCGATATCAGGCCTTCGGCCGATTGACTTTGCCCGCCCCCTCCCTTAACGGGCCGCACATCAGCGGCTGCCGGAACGGCGGCCCTTTTTCTTTGAATATTTGAGGCATGAGCGATGAAGCGCACCTTCCAGCCGAGCAATCTCGTCCGCAAGCGCCGGCACGGATTCCGGAGCCGCATGGCGACCGTCGGCGGCCGCAAGGTGCTGAACGCGCGCCGCAGCCGCGGCCGCAAGAAGCTCAGCGCCTAGTCACGATTTCCAAACGGTCGGATTTCCTTGCCGCGAATGCCGGACGGCGCGCGGCGACGCCGGGATTCGTGCTGCTCGTCCGCGACCGGGAGGACGATGATCCACGCATGCGAGTCGGATTCACCGTCACCAAGAAAATCGGCGGAGCCGTCGCCCGCAACCGGATGAAGCGCCGCTTCCGCGCCTTGGCCAGGGAAATCATCCCGGTTCATGGCCGCCCTGGCGCCGATCATGTCATGATCGGGCGGGCCGGCGGCATCGAGCGCGACTTTCAGTCCCTCCGCGGCGACCTAACCGCGGCGCTCGAACGGGCGCAGCGATGATCGCCGACCAAATCATTCTCCCCGAGATTTCTCGGGGAGCGGGACCAGCGAGACTGGTGGAGGGGTATTGCGTCGCCGCCGAGAACGCCCCTCCACCGCCTTCGACGGTCCCCTTCCCCAGCAAATGCAGGGGAGGATGCCGATGATCGCCAGGCTGCTTATCTGGATCGCCCGCGCCTGGCAGGAGGGCCCGTCCAAGGTGCTGCCGCCGAGTTGCCGCTACACCCCAAGCTGCTCGGCCTATGCGATTACCGCCTTGTCGCGCTATGGGGCGCTGCGCGGGGGATGGCTCGCCTTGAAACGCATCCTTCGCTGCCATCCCTGGGGTGGCCAGGGCCCCGACCCTGTTCCCTGATGAAAGAGGATCACAAAGACTTGTCCGACAGCCGCAACATGATCCTCGCCATCGTGCTGAGCGCCCTGGTGCTCATCGGCTGGAGCTTCGCCGCCGACAAATTCTTCCCGACGGCAAGCCCGCCGCCGAGCAAGGTCGAGACCGGCAAGGCGGACCCGCTGGCGCAGCCCGCCGCCAGCCCGGCGCAGCCGTCCGCGCCATCGGTGCGCAACCGGGCCCAAGTGCTCGGCGAAACGCCGCGCGTCCGCATCCAGACCCCGGCCCTGCAGGGGTCGATCAACCTTCGCGGCGGGCGGATCGACGATTTGACCCTGGTCCGCGAGCGCCGGACGATCGACAAGGATTCGCCGCCGGTCCGGCTGCTGTCGCCTGCCGGCACCGTCGGCGCCTATTTCGCAACCTTCGGCTGGACCGGGGACGGACTCCAGGCGCCTGGCCCCGACACGATCTGGACAGCGAGCGATTCGACCCTCACTCCGGATAAGCCGGTGACGTTGAGCTGGGCCAATGGCTCCGGCCAACGGTTCGAGCAGGTCATTTCCGTGGACGAGAATTACCTGTTCACGGTCAGGCAGAGAGTCGTCAACGGGGGAACCGGCGCGGTCGCCGTCCGGCCCTATGGACTGGTCAGCCGGGCCCGCAGGTCGACTGATCCCGACGGCTGGACAATGCATGTCGGCCCGATGGGATTCCTCGACGGCGCTGCCCATTATGAAGTGAACTGGGACGATCTCGACAAGGCCGGCGACGCCGGTAAGCGATTCGACAGCCGCGGTGGCTGGCTGGGCTTCACCGACAAATATTGGCTGACGGCGCTGGCCCCATCGCAGTCCGCGTCCATCGCCGCCAGCTTCCGCAAGGGCCCGGCCGGCTACCAGGCCGATTATGCTGGCCAACCGGTTATCGTTCCGCCGGGTCAGGCAATGACCACCGACACCCGCTTCTTCGCCGGAGCAAAGGAAAAGACCCTCCTCGACCGCTATGAGGCAGCCGGCATTCCCAAGCTGTCCAAGTCGATCGACTGGGGCTGGTTCGAATGGTTCATGCGGCCGATCTTCGATCTGCTGAACTGGCTGTTCCGTTATTTCGGCAATTTCGGCGTCGCGATCATCTGCCTGACTCTGATCGTCCGACTGCTGATGTACCCGATCGCCGACAAGCAGTTCAAATCGATGGCGGCGATGCGCAAGGTGCAGCCAAAGATGAAGGCTCTTCAGGAGCGCTACAAGAACGACAAGCAGAAGATGCAGCAGGAGCTGCTGAAGCTGTACCAGCAGGAGAAGATCAACCCCGCCGCCGGCTGCCTGCCGATCCTGCTGCAGATCCCGGTCTTCTATGCGCTCTACAAGGTGCTGCTGGTCAGCGTGGAAATGCGGCACCAGCCGTTCGCTTTGTGGATCAACGATTTGTCGGCGCCGGATCACCTCACTCCGATCAACCTGTTCGGGTTGCTCGACTTCACGCCGCCGGGCTTCCTTCTAATCGGCGTCCTGCCGATCCTGCTGGGGGTCACCATGTGGCTGCAGTTCAAGCTCAACCCGCAGCAGCTCGACCCGACGCAGCAGCAGATTTTCGCCATCATGCCCTGGTTCATGATGGTGCTGATGGCCCCCTTCGCCAGCGGCCTGCAACTCTACTGGGTCACCAGCAACATCCTGACCATCCTGCAGCAATGGTGGCTGTACAGGCGCTACGGCCTGCATTTCTCCGACACTCACCCGGTCAAGACGTGATGCGGGGCGAGCCGGACGTGGAGGAGCAGGCGCGCAAGCTGTTTGCCGGACCAATCGCCTTCCTGAAGTCGGCGCCCAGCCTCCAGTTCCTGCCCGCCGCCGAGGCTCCGGAAATTGCCTTCGCCGGTCGGTCGAACGTCGGCAAGAGCTCGCTGCTGAATGCGCTGACCAACCGGAAGGCGCTGGCGCGGACGTCGAACACGCCGGGGCGGACGCAGGAACTCAACTTCTTCGACGTCGGCGAACCGCTCAAGATTCGCCTGGTCGACATGCCCGGCTACGGCTTTGCCGAAGCGCCGAAGGACCTGGTCCGCAAGTGGCGGCATTTGATCAACGATTATCTGCGCGGCCGGGCGGTGCTCAAGCGCGCCCTGGTCCTGGTCGATTCCCGGCACGGCCTGAAGGAAGTCGACCATGACGTCATGCGCATGCTCGACGATGCCGCGGTCAGCTACCACCTGGTGTTGACCAAGGGCGACAAGGTCAAGCCGACCGAGCTGGCCGGGATCCTCGAGCGGACGACGGCTGAAGCGGCCAGGCATCCCGCCGCGCACCCGACCCTGTTCACGACGTCGAGCGAAACCGGGGCGGGCATCGCCGCGCTGAGGACGGCGATACTTGACGCCGCGCTTTCCTGAGCAAACCGTCATGCTGAACTTGTTTCAGCATCCATTCCGGAGAAGTAGGCGGCGGACTGAAAGCTGGACCCTGAAACAAGTTCGTACTTATCCCCTTGAAACATGTAAGGGGATATGCTAGATAATCTGCATGACGCAGAAACAGACCACCCTTCGCCAGTTTCAGGACCAGTTCCCGACTGAGGATAGCTGCTTAGACCACCTGTTCCAGGTGCGCTACGGCACGGACTTCAATTGCCCGAAGTGCGACCGTCCGGCGAAGTACAGCCGCGTTCGTGGCCGCCGCTCCTACCAGTGCCAGTGGTGCGCCAATCAGCTTTACCCAACTGCCGGCACCCCGTTCGATCGCACCCGTACCAGCCTTCGCGACTGGTTTTATGTGATGTTCCTTTTCACGACCACGCGGAACGGCGTTGCCGCCAAGCGCGTCGAGCGCGAGATTGGCGTTACTTACAAAACCGCGTGGCGCATGTGCCACGAAATCAGGAAGTATATGGCCACTCTGGACAGCGACGATCCCTTGGGCGGCGAAGGCTACACCGTCGAAATCGACGAAACCCTGATCGGCGGTTCCGTCAAAGGCCTGGGCAGCGGTTACAAGGGCAACAAGACCTGCGTAGTCGGCATGCTGGAGCGCGACGGCGAACTGATTACCCGCGTTGTCAGCCGCCGTACGAAGGAGGCCATGCACGGCCTTATCGGTCAGCATGTCCTGCCCGGCACGACCGTCAACACGGATGAGTTCGGCGGTTACAAAGACCTATGCCACAACGGCTATCGGCATGTGAAAGTCAACCATGCTTCGGGCCAGTATGCCAACAAGTCGGGCGCTGGCGTCAACGCGATCGAAGGCTTCTGGGCGCAATTGAAGCGCGGCATCAACGGCACGCACATTCATGTCAGTTCGAAGCACCTTTGGAAGTACCTTGGCGAGTTCGAGTACCGCTGGAACATGCGTCAGGTTCCGCATCTGATGCTTGATCGGCTGCTGCATTCCTTCACCCGCTGAGCGTCTCCTAAGTCTTTCACGTTCTGTTCACCCTTGTAAGTGTACAGACTTTGGTACATATTTATGTACAGAGTTTTGGAGAGCCTTATGGACGTTCTGACTTACACAGACGCCCGCGCAAATCTGAAGGGTGTTATGGACCGGGTTGTGGATGACATGACGCAGGTCGTTGTCACGCGCCAGAAGGCTGGGCCGGTGGTCATGGTCTCTCTTGAGGAGTGGAACTCCATCACTGAAACTTTGCACCTTCTTTCCTCGCCTCGGAACGCGGATCGCCTGATTACGGCAATTCGTGAAATCGAGGACGGTGCCTTTGCTGTTGATTACCCACTTGTCGAAGCAGATGAACCCGTTCCTGCGTGAAAATCCTTTGGCATCCGCTTGCATGGGAAGACTACCAGTATTGGGTTGCGTCGGACGCAAAGGTTCATCGCCGCATCAACGATCTACTTAAGGAGTGCCAGCGCACTCCCTTTAAGGGCACGGGTAAGCCGGAACCGCTAAAGGGCGATTTCAAGGGATGGTGGTCGCGCCGGATTACTGGCGAGGACCGGCTGGTTTATCGCGTTGAGGGGAAGGCTGGCGATCAGGTTCTTGTGATCGCTCAGTGTCGTTTCCACTACTAGCCTTCTTATGCGGCTCGCCTGAAGCCATAGCCTTTAAGAGGCGGTCGAAGCGGTCATTTTCCCTGCTCATCTACTCGCTCCTCTTTTAGGAACCGCTCTAGGTCCTCGACCGACTTCTGTCCGTGAAGATAATCAACCATCTTATCAATGCAGCGGTGTGACGCACCCTTTTGTTCATCGTCATCCGTTCCGCCGTTCATGGCGACGCAGGCCTCCTGGAATATCCTGAACACACTCCAGAACGCTAACGGTGGATTTACCTCTGTCATCAGCCGAAATGTGCGGCCCATCGCTTCGTCTTGGTTCTCTAGATTCCTCCTATAGCACGACCAGTGCATGTCTCGAAGGTTGGCGACCAACTCCAATCGCCGCTTAGCCTTGATGCGGCTAAACTCTTCAGCACCAACACGCTCCGGGCGGCCCACCTGATCTCTCAATGAAGCGAGCGCCAATTGGTCCTCTTTCCAGACGAAGAACGGTGCGGCGAGCAAGCGTAGTAGAAGTACGGCCGCAATTGTCGCCACCGTCGCCGTGGCAATGAGGGCGGCCACATTATCGGGCACTGGCTCGCCGCGCAGCCAAAGCACAGCCGTGATCAATGGGCCGATCATGAACGACAGGCGATCCGTCAGCAGCAAGCTTCTGCTGAAAGCGAACGCAACCACTAGGCCGATGTAACGCCAAATCATCGCAGCATCCTGCCCCGTTGCGGCTCCGTTGTGGAGTCCGGGCAAGATCGCCAGACTTTCGCGGGCCGCACGGTTTCCCTAGTGGAAACACACTACATGACCCTGATACATGTTCAAAGGGTATAACCTCGAAACAAGTTCAGGGTGACGGAGGCAGGCAAACCCAATGCTCAAATTGATTATCGGCAATCGCGCTTACTCCAGCTGGTCGATGCGCGGCTGGCTGGCGGTCAAGCATTCGGGCGAGGAGTTTGAGGAATTCGTCGTTCCCTTGTTCGACGACGAATGGGAAAAGCGGCGCGAAGGCGACGAATTCGCACCGTCGCTGGGCAAGGTGCCGATCCTGTGGGACGGCGACTGCGTCGTGTGGGACAGCCTGGCGATTATTGAGTTCCTCGCCGACCGGCACGGACGCAACCTGTTCTGGCCGAATGATGACAGCGCGCGCGGCATGGCGCGGTCAATGGCGGCGGAAATGCACTCGGGATTTTCGAACCTGCGCCGCGAGCTGCCGATGAACGTCCGCAAAAGCTATCCGCCACGCGACATTGCCGACGAGGTCCGGACCGAGATCGACCGGATCATGCAGCTTTGGGCGCAGGCGCGCGCGCGCTTCGGCGGCACCGGCGACTTCCTGTTCGGCGACTGGTGCGCGGTCGACATCATGTATGCGCCGGTGGTGACGCGCTTCATCACCTATGGCGTCCCAGTCCCGCCCTTCGCGGCGCTCTACATGAAGGCGGTCCTGTCGCATCCCGACGTCAACGACTGGATCGACAAGGCCCAGGACGAGCCGTGGATCATCGAGCAGTACGAGACCGAGCCTGCCTAATAAGGGGTGCCGTCCTTGTGGACATATTTGTCGTCGGCGGTCCAGCGCATGTCGATGTCGCTATAGGCCCCGGCCCCGCCAGGCCCCGCGCTGACGGCGACAAAGGTACACGGCTCGTCCGAACGATTGATCAGATGATGGCCGTTGGGGTCGCCCTTCGGCCAGGCGGCGATATCTCCGGCCCGTAGCTCCGTTTCGCCATCGTCTTCGATCAATACGGCGGTTCCAGTGAGCATGACCAGCAGCTCGTCGTCCTTTTCATGCCAGTGACGCTGGCTCGACCAGGCGCCGGGGTCCAGGGTAACGTGACTGGCGCCCATTTCGGTCAACCGGCCAGGCGGCGCCAGCCGCTTCCACCAGCGTCCAGCGACCGGTTCGTCGAACGGCGCCGGATAGCCCGTTCCGTTGGAGGCCGGGATGGAATCGAGGTCGATCTTGGGCATTGCTCCTTCCTTTGCTACGCCGGCAAAATGTCAGTCGACCCAATCGCGCTTGCAGCGGCGCTGATCAACTGCCCAAGCGTGACTCCGGCCAGCGGCAAGGTGTTCGACGTGCTGGAAGCGGCGCTCGTCCCGCTCGGCTTCACCATCCATCGCTTCACGCTCGGCGAGCCGCCCGACGGTCCGACCGAGAATATGGTCGCGATCCGGGGCGACGGCAGGCCGCATTTCGGGTTCGCCGGCCATCTCGACGTGGTTCCAGCCGGCGACGGCTGGACCAGCGACCCGTTCGAGGCGCGGCTCGAGGACGGCCTGCTGATCGGCCGCGGCGCCAACGATATGAAGAGCGCCATCGCCGCCTTCGTCGCCGCCGTCAGCCGGGTCGAGCAACGGCATGGCACCCTGTCACTTCTGATCACCGGCGACGAGGAAGGCTATGCCACCTACGGCACGCCGCGGATCATCGACTGGCTGAACGAACGGTCGATCCGGCCGGACATGGTCCTGATCGGCGAGCCGACGTCGGTCGACCGGCTAGGCGATACGGTCAAGATCGGCCGGCGCGGGTCGGTCAACATGTGGATCGAGGTGCCTGGCATGCAGGGCCACGTCGCCTACCCGCACCGCGCCGACAATCCGGTGCCCAGGCTGGCCAGGGTGATTGCGGCCCTCGACGCCCTGCACCTCGACGACGGGACCGAGGCCTTTCCACCGTCGAACCTCGAATTCACCGCCATTTCGACTCCCACCCAGGCCAGCAACGTCATTCCCGGCTCGGCGACGGCGCAGCTCAACATCCGCTTCAACAATCTGCAGCGCGGCGAGGATCTCGTCCGGCTGGTGCAGGAAATCGCCGAGCGCGAGGCGCCGGGCGCCAAGGTCACCGCCCGCATTTCGGGCGAAGCCTTCCTGACCCCGCCCGGGCCGCTCTACGACCTGGTGGTCGATTCCATCCGGGAGGAAACCGGCGCCGCGCCGGAGCTATCAACCAGCGGCGGCACGTCGGACGGGCGCTTCCTCATCCAGCTGTGCCCAGTGGTCGACTTCGGCCTGCCCAACGCGACGATGCACAAGGTTGGCGAATGCGCGGCCCTCGACGACATCCGCCAGCTGTCGCGGATCTACGAGCGGATCCTGACGAAGGTCGTCGGCTAAGCGACTGACCGGTTGCCGGTTTCGGTGCGACCGAGCCAGTTCAGGTAATCCGCTTCGATCATTGGCTCGGCGAACAGGTAGCCCTGGACCGTCTGGCAGCCCATCGCTTTCAGGATGTCCGCCTGCCCTGCATTCTCGACCGCCTCGGCGACCACTTCGCAGCCGACTCCGTGGATCAGCTGGATGACGGCCTGGACGATGACCCGGGCGCGCTCGCAGGTTTCGAGATCGGCAATCAGAGACGGGTCGAGCTTGACCCGGTCGAGCGGCATAGTCCGAAGCCGCGCCAGGTTCGAATAGCCGGTGCCGAAATCGTCGATGGCGATGGTCGCGCCGTCGTTGCGGAGGGCGGCGATCTCCGCGATCACGCTTTCGCTGGCCTGCATCGCCGCGGTCTCGGTGAACTCCAGCTCCACCCGGGAGAAGGGCACGTTCTGTTCGGCGAAGGCCTGGCGGAGGCGCGTGAAAAAATCGGCGCGGTCCAGCTGGCGCGGACTGACGTTGAACGCCACGCGCTTGCCCACCCCCTCGCGGTGCCAACTACCGGCCATCGCCGCGATCTCGTTGATCACCCAGTCGCCAATATCGGAGATGAGGCCGGTCTGTTCGGCAATGGGTATGAAGGTGCTGGGCAGGCGCATGCCATCGCGGGGGTGCTTCCAGCGGAGAAGCGCTTCGACGCCCACGCTTTCGCCCGTGCCAAGGCTGACTTGCGGCTGCAGGGCAAGGATGAACTCGTCGCGCTGGACGGCCTCCGTCAGCGCCTTTTCCGTGTCGATCTTGGCCTGATGCTCGGCGGCGAGCGCGCTGTTGAACAGGCAGTGCTGGCCGCCGCCGTTCCCCTTGGCCCGGTACATGGCGATGTCCGCGGCGCGCATCAGGGATTCGATGCTTGTCCCATGGTCCGGGCTGATTGCAACGCCGATCGACGCGCCAATGTCGACGCTGTGGCCATAAAGCTCGAACGGTTCGGAAATGGCGACCGCAATACGCCGCGCCACCCGCTCGATGTCCGGAACCGACCTGATCGACGAGAAGAACATGGTGAATTCGTCGCCGGCAAGGCGGGCCAGCAGCGGCCGGCGCTGCACGCCTTCGGAAAGCTCGGCAGTAACGACGACCCGAAGCCGGTTGGCGACCATGATCAGCAGCTGATCGCCGCGGGCGTGCCCAAGGCTGTCATTGACCATCTTGAACCGGTCGAGATCGACGAACAGCATTGCCGCCCTGGCGCCATCGGGAGTCTCGCCGAGCATCTTGTCGGCTTCTGACCGGAAGTGGAGCCGGTTGGGCAGCGAAGTGACCGGATCGTACATGCCGAGCGCATGGGCATTTTCGATCGACGTGCGCACTTCGGCGAAGAGGGTGTCGACGGCCGTGGCAAGCTTGGGATTCGACTGGCGCAGCGACGCCGGCGCCGGCGACACCAGGTCGCCGTCCTCCACCGCCAGAAGGCGATCGGCAAGTGCGGACAGAGCGCGGGCGCTCTCGCTGTTGGGCCGTTCCGAGGCGACGTAGCTGATCAGCAGGCAGAAGGCGCCGGCGACGATCGATGCGACGATCTGCTCGTTAAACTCGCGAATGTAGAGGAACGCGGTCAGCGAGAAGATGAAGGACGCGATCCCGGCCGCGCTGGACAGCAGCGCGTTGCTGAGTTTCTGGGCTTTTCCTGACTTCATGCTTGCTGATCGCGTGCCCGTCCGGCGAACCATCTTTCGCCACGGCAAACGCGTTAAACGGGATGGGTTAACAAAGGGTGGAACCCGGCCTGCAAATCAGCCTTAATGCCGGCGAAGCACGATATAGAGGCTGCCGCCGCCGCCATGGCGGCGATGCGCGCCCCGCACTGCGGCGATCCGGCGGGCATGGCGCGACGCCGCCAGCCAGTCGTGGACGGCGGCGCGGATCCTGCCGCGCTGCACCGGCGGCTCTCCCGGCCGGGCGTGGCCCGTAATCAGCAGCACGACGCGGTCGCCGCGCGCGATCGCCTGGTCGAGCCCGCGATCGATCGCGGTCCAGGCCTGGTCGAGATTGTGGCCGTGCAGGTCGATGATCCGGTCAGGCTTGATCGAGCCGCTTTTCAACCGCCGGTCCCAGCTTCCGTCAAGGGTTGTCCCGGGGCTTGGCCGGCCCGCATCGACGACGGGCCGACGGGCCTGAGGATGCGGTCTCGCGGCGGGCTTGACCGTCTCCTCTTCCGGATGTTTTTCAGGTATTTCGATTAGGTCTCTAAGATCGCGTGACAGCGGTCTAATGGTGGCCGTGACGCGCGACCAAAGGGCCCGCTCATCAGGGCTGAGCGAGCGCACGGGCTACCGCGCCCCTGGGAAGCAGCAGGAGAGCCGACCCCGGCGAGGCCATGCCGCCGGCGATGCTCGTGGCATAGGGCCCCGCCCCCCAGAACGTATCGAAACGGTTGGCGCCCTTGATCGCGCCGCCGGTGTCCTGGGCGACCCAGAGGCCGCTTGCTTCCGGCCGCTCCATGGACAGGAAGACGGGCGCCCCGAGCGGGACGAACAGGGGATCGGCGGCGACCGATGCCCGAGGCGTGACTGCTACCCCCATGGCGCCGAGAGGTCCGGGGCCGGTCAGTTCGCGGAAGAAAATATATGAGAGGTTCTCGCGCATCAGCGCGCGACCCTCTTCCGGATTGGCCTTGATCCACTGGACGATGGCCTGCATCGAGGCGCCGCCCGGCGGCAGGATGCCTCGTTCGCGCAGCAGTCGGCCGATGGCGACATAGTCGCGCCCGTTCTGGTCGGCATAGCCGATGCGCATGACGCTGCCGTCCGCCATCCGCACGCGGCCGGATCCTTGAATCTGCAGGAAAAAGAGCTCCACCGGGTCGGCCGCCCAGGCGAGTTCAAGGCCCTTGTTGGCGAGCGCGCCGTCCTCGATTTCGGCACGGGTGAAATAAAGGACGCACTGGTTGGTTTCGTCGTAGCGCCCGCGTCCGGTCGTGCCGTCGGCCTTGGTGCAGCGGATCAGATCGGGGGGCGTGCGGTAGATGGGGACGTAGCCCGGCAGCGGCGTGCGCGAGCCGGCGATCTCCGGTTCGTAATAGCCGGTGGCGAACGCCTTGCCGTCGCCGACGCGGACCCAGTCAAAGCGGTCGCGGAAGAAGGCGGCCGCGGTGCCGGCCGGAAGCACCGCGGCGTCGGCGCACAGCTGGCTCCAGTCACCGGGCTGGGTTAGGCTGCTGCGGTCCTGGCGGCGCATCAGCTGCGGACAGCTGATCCGGAAAGCGGCCAGGGCTCGGGCGGCGTCCGCCTCCGCCAACACGGTCGGCGCAGGGACGACAGAAACGCCGGCCTCGAGCGCATTTGCGGGTGGCGGCGGAGCAGGCGGGGGCGGAATTGGCGCTGGCGGTGATGGAGTCGGCGCCGGAGCAGGTGCGGGCGTCGTCGGCGGAAGAACCGGCCGGCTGGCGCAAGCCGTCAGAATCGCCAGCGACGCCAGCGCGAGGAACCGGGGTACGGCCCTCATTCTTCTTCGTCGGTCTCGATCAGCAGCCAGTTAGGATCGCGCGAGGCAATGTCCCGGCGGAAAGTCCACAAGTCGCGGGTCTGCACTGCGTCGCTGAGCGATCCGGCAACCACTTCACCGTCCCGATTGCGGGTAACGGCGGCGATATCGGCCTCAAAGCGAACCGTGACGACGGCGACACTCTTGTCCAGAGTCGCTTCGGCAATGACCGCCTGCTCGATCACGACAAGGCGATTGTCGAGCGTCAGGCCGGCTTTCTCGCGCTCCGCGACGGCGGCGGCGAATGCGTCATAGACATGCTGGTCGACATGGGGCCGGATGGCGTCAAGATCGCCCTTCCAAAAAGCTTCAAGGATCATCTTGTAGGCCGCCTTGCCGCCTTCCAGGAAGCGGGCGACATCGAACGTCGGGTCGGCTGCGAGCAAGGCGCGAACGCCGGGCCCGGCCAACGGCAGGAACGCCATGTCGGACGAATCTGAGGCGGTTGACGGGGGATTGGCGGGATGGGCGGCGCGGGGTTCGATCACCGCTTCCGGATCGGCCGGCTTGAGGATGGGCTGCTGTTCATGCCCGGTGCGCTCGCCAAGCACGCTGTACAGGCGAAGGCCGATGAACAGGGCAATGAGAGCGAGGATGACGATGACGGTCAAGCTTGCAATTCCAATCCTAGTGTCGCGCCAACATAATGCGGGCGGCCGCCATATTCAAAGCCCGTAGCCGCTGAACACCGCCTGAGCGTCGCCCGGCGGCATTGCACGAGGTTTTGGGCGCTGCTAGGCGCGCTTTCGAAACGCACCCGGAGCTTTCCGGGTCCGTTAGCCAATCCACCAGAACAGGCAAGGCGAGACTTACCATGGCCGACCAGGACCCCGGCACCCAGAGCAACGGCTCGGGAATGCCCGAAAGCGCCCCGCAGGCGGCGACGCTTGCGCAATATATCAAGGATTTGTCGGTCGAGAGCCCGAACGCGCCGGCCTGCTTTCAATGGCAGAGCCAACCGCAGCTCGATGTTCAGTTCAACATCGCCGTCGACCGGGTTGCCGACGAGGTCCACGAAGTCGTCCTGAAGGTCGAGGTCTCGGCCAAGTCCGACCAGGGCGTCCATTTTCTGATCGACCTCAGCTACGCGGGGCTGTTCGGGCTTCGCAACATCCCCGAAGACGCGTTGCCGCCGTTCCTGCTGATGGAGGCGCCGCGCCTGATCTTCCCGTTCGCCCGGCAGATCATCAGCGACGCATCGCAGCAGATGGGCTTTCCGGCGCTGATGCTAGACCCGATCGACTTCAGCCAGGCCTATATGGCGCAGCTCGAGGCGCTCGAGGCGCAGGCGCAGGCGCAAGGCGCGGGCGCAAACGGCAACGGCGCCACGACGCAGCCGGCCGCCGAGGCCCCGGCCGACGACGATTAAGCTGACAAGCGAGCCGACGCCGTGAACCTGATCAAGGCCGGCGGCACGATCGGCGGACTGACGCTGGTCAGCCGGATTCTGGGTTTTGCCCGGGAGATGGCCTTTGCCCGAATCATGGGCGCGACGGCCGCCGCGGAAGTCTTCATCTGGGCCTTCCAGCTTCCCAACCTGCTCCGCCGCCTGCTTGGCGAAGGCGCGTTTAGCCAGGGCTTCGTGCCCTTGTTCGCGCGCCGGGTCGGCAAGGACGGCAGCGTGGAGGAGGCCAGGCGCTTCGCCGAGGAAGTGCAGGCGGTCTTCCTGCCGGCGCTGATCCTGATCACAATCCTGTTCATCATCGCCATGCCGGCGGTGGTCATTGCGGTTGCCAGCGAACGGTGGACCGAGGATCCGGCGAAATTCAGCTTCACCGTCCTCCTCACCCAGATCACCTTCCCCTATCTGATCTTCATCAGCATGGTGTCGCTGTTCAGCGGCATCCTGAATTCCCTGTCCCGCTTCTTCGCAGCGGCCTTCGCGCCGGCTTTGCTCAACGTCGCGCTGCTGGGCGCCCTGCTGATTGTCCCCGAGGGCGGTGAAACGACCGCCGTGGCGATGGCCTGGGCGGTGCTGGCCGGCGGCGTCATGCAGCTTGCGCTGACCGTCATCGCCACCCGGCGGGCGGGCCTGTCGCTGCGGTTCCTGCCGCCGAAGATGACTCCCGGAGTCAAGGAATTGCTGATCCTGATCCTGCCGGCGACGATCGGCGCCGGCGGCTATTACATCAGCCAATTGTTCTACGCATATTTTGCGACGCGGCTGCCGGAAGGCAGTTTCGTCTATCTCAGCCAGGCCGATCGCCTGAACCAGCTGCCCCTGGCCCTGATCGGATCGGCGATAGGCACCGCGATCCTGCCGGCAATCAGCCGCCACATCGGCATCGGCGAAGACGCTCAAGCGGCCAACGTCCAGGGCCGGGCGATGGAACTGGCGATGCTGCTTACAATCCCGGCCACCATTGCCCTGATGGTCGCGGCCGGACCGATCATGACCGTGCTGTTCGAAGGCGGCCGCTTCTCGGCCGAGGATGCGGCAACCTCCGCCCTTGTCCTGTCGATCCTGGCCGCCGGCCTGCCGGCCTATGTGATGATCAAGGTGTTCGCCCCCGGCTTCTACGCCCGCAAGGACATGAAGACCCCGGTCGTCATCACCCTCGTCACCCTGGCCCTGGGGGTTGTCGCCAACTTCATCTGGATCGACGATTATGGGATCATCGTCCTGCCGCTGACAACCGCCGTTGCAGCGTGGCTCAACGCCGTTGCCCTTTATGTCCTGCTCGTGAAGAACGGCCATTTCCGGGTCGAAGGCTGGCTTGCCTCCCGACTCGTTCGGCAGCTCGGCGCAGCGCTGGCGATGGGCGGGACCATCTGGGGCGTTGGCCTGGGGCTTGAGGACTGGTTCGCCGGGTCCGTCGGCGAAAGGCTGCTCGGCACGATCGCCCTCGTCGGCGCCGGAAGCCTCGTCTATTTCGTGCTGGCGTGGGTGACCGGCGGGATGGACAAGGATGATCTGCTGGTCCTGATGCGCCGGAAGAAGGTCGAGGAATGAGCGAAGCGCGCGAAATGCGGGTTGTTTCCGGAATCCAGCCGACCGGCGGGCTGCACCTGGGCAATTTGCTGGGGGCCATCCTGCGCTGGGTGCGAATGCAGGATGAGGCGCACTGCCTTTTCTTCCTCGCCGACCTTCACGCGCTTACCGTGGATGTTCCGCCCGACGAGCTTCGGTCCAATGTCCGCGAAATGGCCGCGGCGCTGATCGCCAGCGGCATCGATCCGGCAAAATCGATCCTGTTCAGCCACAGCGCCGTCCCCGCCCATGCCGAAATGGCCTGGCTGCTCGGCTGCACGGCGCGGATGGGCTGGCTCAACCGGATGACCCAGTTCAAGGAGAAATCCGGCAAGCATCGCGAAGGCGCGTCGGTCGGCCTTTTCACCTATCCAGTGCTTCAGGCGGCCGACATCCTTTTGTATCAGGCGACCCATGTGCCGGTCGGCGAAGACCAGAAGCAGCAT
Organism: Sphingomicrobium sp.; assembly: GCA_035699505.1. Lineage (GTDB taxonomy): Bacteria > Pseudomonadota > Alphaproteobacteria > Sphingomonadales > Sphingomonadaceae > Sphingomicrobium. Next base: position 19,260 of record DASSPS010000045.1, read on the forward strand.
ATCGAGCTGGCCCGCGACATCGCCATCAAGTTCAACAATGACTTCGACACCGAGCTGTTCGTTCCGCCCGAGCCGTTCATCGGCGGCGGCACGGCGGCGCGGGTCATGAGCCTTCGCGATGGAAGGTCGAAGATGAGCAAGTCCGACCCGTCGGACATGAGCCGGGTCAACCTGACCGACGACGACGACACGATCGCGCAGAAGATTCGCAAGGCGAAGACCGACCCCGAGCCGCTGCCGGACGATCCGGCGCTGCTCGCCGACCGGCCCGAAGCGAGGAATTTGGTGGGCATTTACGCGGCCGCCACCGGCGATTCGGACCAAGCGGTGCTGGCGCGTTTCGCTGGCCAGGGGTTCGGCGCCTTCAAGCCGGCGCTGGCCGACGCGCTGGTCGCGCTGGTTGCGCCGTTGAGGCGAAAATTGATCGACTTGCGGGCGAACCCGGAAGAAATCGACCGGCAACTGGCGGCGGGCGCGGAACAAGCCCAGCGCCTCGCCGGACCGACGCTGGCCGCGGCCTATCGCGCGGTCGGCCTGACCCGTTAATTCAACGCTTCATCGACAGTTCAGCCGATCGGTGACATAACTCCCCGACTTTCCACGGGAAATTTCAATCCGAGTCGAGGGCGTTATGAACAGAATCACGAAAATTGGCGGTGCGCTCTTGCTGGGCGCCAGCGCGATCGTCCTGTCGGGCTGCGCCACCAGCCTGCCGACGCAAGTCACCCGCTTCCAGTCGATGCCGGCGCCGTCCGGCCAGACTTTCTATGTAGTCCCGGCCAGCGGCGGACCGGCCGGGCTCGAATTCGGCCAATATGCGGCGCTTGTATCGCACCAACTCGCCGCCAGGGGTTATCGGCCGGCCGGCGCGCCGCAGCTCGCCGACATGCTGGTCAAGGTAAGCTATGACATCGACCAGGACGTTGACTACCGGGTCGATCCGATTGCCCGGTCGCGCATGTACGATCCGTTCTACCGGCGCGGCTTCTACGATCCGTTCTGGGGCGTGACCTACGGCCAGCCTTATTATTCGCGCTACGGCGGGTACGGACGTTACCGCGACCCGTTCTATTACGGCTGGGGCGATCCGTTTTTCGGCGGATATGGCGGCTTTGGCGGTTACGGGCGCCGGATCGATGGCTACAATCAGTGGGGCGAGCCGGTTCGCGCCTACAAGGTGTTCGAATCCGAGCTGGACATGAACATCGTCCGCCGCGCCGACAATCAGCCCCTGTTCGAAGGCAAGGCGAGAGCCCGGTCGGCGACGAGCGAGACCGGTGTCATCGTCCCCAATCTGATCGAGGCGATGTTCACCGGCTTCCCGGGACGCAGCGGGGAGACTGTCAAGATCACCATCCCGGCGCGCAAGAATTAGCCGCGAGGATCAGGAAGAGGGCAGAGAAGGCCCGGTCGGACATCCCGGCCGGGCCTCTTAATGTCGTACCGAGGGAATTCAGCCTTCGAGCTGCCTTGTCAGCAGCCGGATGTCGGCGTCGAGCTCCGAGTCCTGGGCGCGCAACTTCTCGATCTGGCGGACGGCGTGGATGACCGTTGTGTGATCCCGGCCACCGAACCGACGGCCGATGTCGGGGAGCGACTTGGGAGTCAGCTGCTTCGAAAGATACATGGCCACCTGCCGCGGGCGGGCGACTTCGCGGGCTCGGCGGGCAGAGGTCATCTCGGCCTTGCGGATCCGGTAATGCTCGGCGACCTGGGTCTGGATCTCGTCGATCGAGATGCGACGCTGGTTGGCGCGCAGCACATTGGCCAGGACTTCCTCGACGAAGGCGACGTCGATCGGCCGGCCGGTCATCATCGCATAAGCGGCGATGCGGTTGAGCGCGCCCTCCAACTCGCGGACGCTGGAGGTGACGCGGCGGGCGAGGAACTCGACGACATTGCGCGGCATCTCGACGCCCGGAAGCGCCTGCAGCTTGGCTTCGATGATGTTGAATCGCAGTTCGAAGTCGGCGGCATTGATGTCGGCGACCAGGCCCCACGACAGGCGGGAGAGGATGCGCGGGGCGATCCCGTCCAGATCCTGCGGCGCGCGGTCCGAAGTGATCACCAGCCGGCGGCCAGCGGTGATGATCTCGTTCATCGTGTGGAAAAATTCTTCCTGTGTCGAATCCTTGCCGGCGATGAACTGGACGTCGTCGATCAGCAGGAGATCGGCACTGCGAAGCCGGCTCTTGAAACCGATCGTGTCATTTTCCTTTAGAGCCCGGATGAACTCGACCATGAACTTTTCGGCCGACATCGAGACTACCCGGCTGCCAGGGTGACGGTCGAGGAAGGCATGGCCAATCGCGTGCAGCAGATGGGTCTTGCCGCGCCCGGTGCCGCCATGAATGAACAGGGGGTTGAAGCTGACCGAGGCCGCCGTCGCCAGGGTCCGCGCAGCAGTGGCGGCAACCTCGTTCGCCTTGCCGACGATAAAGGTTTCGAAGCGATAGCGCGGATCGAAGTTGGGCGCCGAGGGGTCGCGTTCCCGGCTCTTTTGCGCCGCGTCTTCTTCCAGGATCAGCAGCGGCGACGGGCGCGGCGCGTCAGCCGCCGCCACGACCTTGACGTCGCGGACGATCGGCAAGGCCGATTTCCATGCCAGCGCCAGCCGGTCGCCGAAATGCGAACGAACCCAATCGGCCATGAACTGGCTTGGCATGGATATGTCGAGCGACCCCGAGTCGGGATCGAAGGCGCCAAGCGCCGCCGGCTTCAGCCAGCCATCGAAGGTGCGGGCGCCAAGGTCTCGGCGGAGCCCGACTCGAATGGATTCCCAGGCAGCTTCAAGCGGCGCGGCGATCGGGCGATCGACCAATTGCTGGCACGACTCTGTCCGTCCGCCCTGCACTGGCAATCGCCTCCTTTAGAAAATGCCCCCAAAACCTTCAGGCAAAACGAAAGCGTTGCGCTGGACAATTGTCCTTGGCGCCATACGCTGCCTTTCCTTCTGGCCCCCCGGCACGGATTCGTGCCCGGGTCTTCGTTTCTGGGATTGTCGGGCCAAGCAATCAAGTGCCAATTTTTCGCAAAAGTGAAATAAACAGCCTTGACACTGGAATCCCTAGGAAAGGCGTGAAAAGGTACGGAAATCCGCCACTTTAAAGTTCAAGTTTCGTTAAACGTGGCAGCGAATCGCGGGAAATGCTGGATTTTTGTGGATTGCCCATTTCGACGCCGAACCGACCCCAAAATGCAACAGGCCGCCGGTTGATCGGCGACCTGTTCAAAAGCGAGACAAGTTCGATTCGGGATCAGCCGAGCGCGGCGACCCGCCTGGACAGTCGAGCGAACTTCCGCGACGCCGTATTCTTGTGAATCACGCCGCGAGCGACACCCCGGAACAACTCCGGCTGCGCCTTCTTCAGCGCATCGGCGGCATCGGCCTTTTTGCCAGACGCCAGCGCCGACTCGACCTCCTTGATGGTGGTGCGAATGCGGCTGATGCGCGAATGATTGATCTCGGCCCGCTTGTTGTTGCGGCGGATCCGCTTTTTGGCTTGCGGCGTGTTCGCCATCTAAAAACCTCTAAATGTCTCGGCTCAATGAAAAAGCGGCGCAAGGCCTGGGGCCGCGCCGACACGGTCGCTCCCCTACCTACAGAGGGCCGTAAGGTCAATGCTGGCATTTGGGACAATAGAAGGTCGATCGCCCGCCCTGGACGATTCGCCGCACGGTCCCGCCCTTGCCGCAGGGCTTCCCTTCCCGGTCATAGACGGCGAACTGCTTGGAAAAATAACCGAGCGTGCCGTCGGGACTGACGAAATCGCGAAGGCTCGATCCGCCGGCGGCGATCGCTCCGTCCAGAACCTGGCCGATCGCCAGGGTCAGGCGCCGCAAGCGCAGCAAGGACAACGACCCTGCCGGCCGCGCCGGATGGATTCCGGAATGGTATAGGGCCTCACAGGCGTAGATATTGCCCAGGCCGGCGACGATTCGCTGGTCTAGCAGGAGCGCCTTGATCGGCGCCGAGCGGCCTTTGAACCGGGACCGAAGCCATGTCGGATCGAGCTTGAACGGCTCCGGCCCCAACGCGAGGAAGGGCGGCCATTCGTCGAGCTGCGCGGTTGGTACCAGGTCGAGCGTGCCGAAGCGGCGGGCGTCATTCAGGGTCAGGCGACGCCCCTCGTCCGTGCGGATCACCAAATGATCGTGCGGGTCAAGTTCGGCGGGGTCGATCCGCCAATGTCCCGACATGCCGAGATGGAAGACGAGCGTGTCGCCGCGGTCGGTGGCGATCAGGCCATATTTGGCGCGGCGCCCAAGGTCGGTGATCCGGGCGCCTGTCAGCCGCTGGCCGAGGTCGTCGGGAATGGCGCGGCGCAGGTCGGCCCGACGCGGCTCGACCCTGGTCAGCCGGCGCCCCTTCAGAACAGCCTCGAGGCCGCGGACCGTGGTTTCGACTTCGGGGAGCTCGGGCATGCCCGGGCGTATGGCGAAGGGCAGCCAAGCCCGCTAGAGGCGGCGGCGATGGACAAGGTCAATTTCGGCGACGAGCTGGTTACCCCGGAAGAAAAGACGCGCCGCGTCGGCGCGGTCTTCACTTCCGTCGCGCGCCGCTACGATTTGATGAACGACCTCATGTCGGGCGGCATGCACCGGCTGTGGAAGGACCGGTTCGTCAGCCGGGTGAAGCCCCGGTGCGGCGAGCAGATCCTCGACATGGCGGGCGGGACCGGCGACATCGCCTTCCGGATGGCGCGCCGGGGAGCGGCGGTCACCGTGTCCGACATCAATGCCGACATGCTCGGCGTCGGCGAGGAAAGAGCGCAGGAACGCGGCGTCAGCGGACTGACCTGGAAGCAGGAGGATGCCGAGCGCCTGAGCTTTTCGGACGGCAGTTTCGACGCCTACACGATCGCCTTCGGAATCCGGAACGTGACCGACATTCCGGGGGCGCTCCGCGAAGCGCACCGGGTTCTGAAGCGGGGCGGCCGCTTCTTCTGCCTTGAGTTCTCGACTAGCGAATGGCCGGGGTTCGGCAAGGCCTATGAACTTTACTCGGAAAAGGTGATTCCCAAGGTCGGCAAGGCGGTCGCCGATGACGAGGACAGCTATCGCTATCTCGTCGAATCCATCCGCCGCTTCCCGAAGCCCGAGCCGTTCAGGCGAATGATCGCCGAAGCGGGATTCGCCTGGACGGCCGCCGAACCGATGCTTGGCGGCCTTGTCTGCATTCACAGCGGCTGGAAAATCTGATGGCCCGAGCCAGCGCGTCCGGCTGCCGGAGCGGCATGGCTTGACGACGTCGGCAACCCACCTGTGGCGGCTCTTCAAGTGGGGCCGGACGCTTGCCCGCCACGGCGCCCTTGTCGGCATCGCGCAGGACCCGCTGACCCCGCCGCCCGTCCGTCGGCTGGTCAAGCTGGTCAGCCTTGGGGCGGGCGTTCCGGCGACCCCCGATTATGCCAAGGCATTGGCCGAGATCGGTCCAGCCGCAATCAAGCTTGGCCAGGCGCTGTCGACACGGCCCGACCTTGTCGGCGAGAAAGCCGCGCTAAACCTGTCACAGCTTCAGGACGACCTGCCGCCCGCCCCCTTCCCCGCCATCCGCCGGATCATCGAAACCTCGTTCGGAGCGCCGCTCGAGACGCTTTATTCCGAGTTCGACGAGAAGCCGGTCGGCGCAGCGTCGATCGCACAGGTTCACCGCGCGGTGACGACCGAGGGCCGGCCGGTCGCGGTCAAGGTTCTCCGGCCCGGGATCGAGGAAGAATTCGCCCAGGCGCTTGAGACCTATGACTGGGCGGCGGCGCATGTCGAACGCTATGGCGGCGAGGCCGAGCGTCTGCGCCCGCGGCTGGTCGTCGCCCATTTCCGGCAATGGACCAACCGGGAGCTGGACTTGCAGCGCGAAGGCGCGTCAGCCTCCGAGTTGCGCGAGAATCTGGTCGCCGAGCCCGGTTATTACGTTCCGGAAATCGACTGGCGGCGCACCGCCCGGCGGGTCCTGACCCTGGAGTGGCTCGACGGGATCAAGCTCAATGACCGCGACGCGCTGATCGCCGGCGGCTACGACTGCAAGGCGTTGGCGGCCATCCTTGTGCGCGGCTTTCTTCGTCAGGCGGTAGTCGACGGATTTTTCCACGCCGATTTGCATCAGGGAAATCTATTCGCGCTGCCCGACAGCCGCATCGCCGTCATCGATTTCGGGATCATGGGACGAATCGACCGCCGCGCCCGCATGTGGCTGGCCGAAATCCTCTACGGCCTGATCACCGGTGACTATCGCCGGGTCGCCGAAATCCATTTCGAGGCGCAATATGTGCCTTCGCACCATAGCATCGACGAGTTCGCGACCGCGCTTCGGGCAGCGGGCGAGCCCATCCGCGGCCTTCCGGTCAAGGACATCTCGGTTGGACGGATGCTGGAAAGCCTGTTTTCGATCACCCGCGACTTCGACATGCCGACGCAACCGCACCTGCTGCTGCTTCAGAAGACGATGGTGATGAACGAGGGCGTCGCCACGAAGCTCGATCCGGACATCAACATGTGGGAGACCGCCGAGCCCTTCCTGCGCGAATGGCTGCGCGGCGAGCTTGGCCCCGAAGCCTATTATGCCGACCGGATCATCGAGGTCGTCCAGGCCCTGAAGAAGATCCCGCGGCTGATCGACCGGATCGACCAATATTATCCGCCGTTCGGCGCCGCCCCGCCGCCGCCGCCGCTGCCCGAGGTCCATGTGATCGAGCGGCGTGGCTGGGGCGGCTACGCGCTGACCGCCATTGCCGCGGCCCTGGCTGGAGCGGCAACCGGAATAATCTGGCTGGTGGGATGATCGCGCCACGCGTTCGGTCGGGTATTAGGCGTATGAAGCGTCTGCTGCTTGGATTATCGTTCCTGTCGATGACGATCACCCCACTTGCGGAAACCTCGGCCGCGGTGAAACCCGCCCCGGCCCCCGCGTCGTCCGGCCATCCGGCGCTTGTCGCCCTGTTTGCCGACTGGCGGGCGTTCAACCAGCCAGCCCTGGTCAAAGGCATCCCTGATTATTCGGCGGCGGCCATGGCGGCCAAGGCCGAACGGCTCCCCGAATTCAAAAGCCGGCTGGCGGCCTTCGACACCGCCGGCTGGACGGCCCGCGACCGGGGCGACTGGCGGCTGGTCCAGGCCGAGATGAACGGCCTGGACTTCTACATGCGAGTACTTCGGCCCTGGGCGCGCGATCCGGGATTTTACCTGACCGTCTTCCCCGACCTGAGCGATGTGCCAGCGCATGAGGGGACCTATGCCGAGCCGGTCGTCGACCTGTTCGCCTTTGCCTGGCCGTTGAGCCCGGCCGACGATGCCCGTCTTGCCACCCAGTTGGAGACGGTTGCGCCGCTGCTCGAGCAAGCGCGGACAAACCTGGCACAAAGCGATGCGCATGACCTTTGGGCTTACGGCGGCCAAGGCTTCCTCGACCAGGCGAATGCGCTCGCCAGCCTCGAGCAGGGCAAGCTTGCCGTGCGCGATCTCGATGGTCATCGCCAAGCGTCGATCGAGGGCGCGTCGCCGCGATTGAAGCGCGCCGTCGCGCAAGCGCGCGAAGCGTCGACGTCGTTCGCCAAGTGGGTCAGCGCCGAAGCGCCGAAACGGACGGGCCCGTCGGGTGTCGGCAAAGAGCATTACAACTGGTACCTGAAGCACGTCCTCCTCAGCCCCTACAGCTTCGATGACCAGAAGGTGATCCTCGAACGCGAACTTGAGCGATCGCTGGCATCCTTGCGGCTGGAGGAAGTGCGCAACCGGCGGCTGCCGCCGGCCGCCGAGGTCAGCGACCCTGCCGCCTTCGGCCGACTGGTCGAGCGACGCACCGACCAGCTTTACGCCTTGCTCGTCGACAGCGGGATGATTGCCGAGCGGCCCTATTTCCGAAAAGCGCTGGAGGCGCAGCGCTTCGGTTATACCGCCCCCGCCGACCGCAATTTCTTCAGCCATGTGAGCGCGCTCGACCCGGGCCCGCTGATGACCCATTTCGTACATTGGATCGAGCTTGCCCGGCTGAAGCACGAGCCGCTTGCAAGCCCGATCCGGCAGGTGGCGCCGCTGTTCAACATCTACGCCGACCGATCCGAAGGCTATGCGACGGCGATGGAAGAAATCGTCATGCAGGCCGGTTATTACGATGACGTGCCGCGTGGCCGCGAGGCAGTATGGATCATGCTCGCCAACCGGGCAGCGCGCGGGCTCGCCTCGCTTCGAGTCCAGGCCAATGAGATCGGGCTGGACGAAGCGGGCAAATTCCACGCGGCCTGGACCCCGCGCGGCTATTCGGACCCCGCCAGCCCATTGGTCGGCTTCGAGCAGGTGCTCTACCTGCGCCAGCCCGGCTATGGCCCGAGCTATATTGTCGGAAAGGCGGAGATCGACCGGCTTCTGGCGACCGCTTCGCACCGCTCCGAACTTCAGGGCAAGCCCTTCTCCGCCCGCGACTTCTTCGCGGCCTATTTCGCGTCCGGGATCGTTCCGCATGCGATCATCCAAGACGAAATGACCGCCCAGTGAGCGCGACCCGCTCGACTCGCTGCCTGTCGTGGCGCTAGGCGACACGGCCATGGCGCGAGTGCTGCTCATCGTTGGCGGGGGGATTGCCGCCTACAAGGCGCTGGAACTGGTGCGCCTCTTGAAAAAGGCCGGCCACCAGGTCACCCCGGTGCTGACCAGGGGCGGCGAACATTTCGTGACGGCAATGAGCCTGGGCACGCTCGCCGAAAGCCTGGTCCACACGTCGCTGTGGGACCTGAAGGACGAGGTCGAGATCGGCCATATCCAGCTGTCCCGCGCCGCCGACATCGTGCTGGTCTGCCCGGCGACCGCCGACCTTCTCGCCAAGATGGCGGCGGGGATCGCCGACGATTTGGCGACCACCCTGCTTCTGGCGACCGACAAGCCGGTGGTCGTCGCGCCGGCGATGAACGTCCGCATGTGGCTTCATGCCGCCACCCAGCGCAATATCGCCCAGCTCAAGGCCGACGGGGTCAGGGTCATCGATCCGACCGAGGGCGAGATGGCGTGCGGCGAATATGGCCCGGGGCGGCTCGCCGAGCCGCAGGACATTTTCGACTGGATCAGCCGCGAGATGCTGGCCGGCAAGTGACCCTTAGCGGCAAGCATATCCTCGTCACTGCCGGACCGACCCACGAGCCGATCGACCCGGTCCGGGTGATCGCCAACCGGTCGTCGGGCAAGCAGGGCTTCGCGATCGCCGCGGCCGCCGCGAAGCTGGGCGCGCGCGTAACCCTGGTATCCGGCCCTGTCGGGCTGGAAACGCCGCGAGGAGTCGACCGGATCAGGGTCGAGACCGCCGAACAAATGGCCGAGGCAGTAATGGCCGCCCTGCCGGCCGATGTGGCCATCCTGGTCGCGGCGGTCGCCGACTGGCGGGTCGAACCGTCAAAAACCAAGCTCAAGAAAGGCGATGGCCCGCCAAAGCTGAATTTCGTGGCCACCCGCGACATCCTTGCCGAGCTTGCCACGGACCCAAAGCGGCCGCGCCTGCTGGTCGGCTTCGCCGCCGAGACCCATGCGGTGGTTGAGAATGCGATTGGCAAGCAGATCGCCAAGGGCGCCGACTGGATTGTCGCCAACGACGTGTCGGGCGATGTCATGGGCGGCGACCGCAACCGGGTTCATCTTGTCACGGCGGACGGGGTCGAGGATTGGCCGGAAACGGACAAGGACCAGGTCGCCCGCCAGCTGATCGAGCGGATAGCGCAGGAGATTGCATGATCGAAATCAAGTTCACGCGGCTGCCCCACGGCGACGGTCTACCGTTGCCGCAATATGCGAGCGACGCGGCCGCCGGACTCGACATCACGTCGGCCGAAGATCTGGTCTTGGAGCCGGGCAAGAGGCACGCCTTCGCGACCGGCCTCGCAATCGAGATTCCGCACGGCTACGAAGTTCAGGTCCGGCCGCGGTCAGGCCTGGCGATCAGGCATGGCATCACCTGCCTCAATACGCCCGGAACCGTCGACAGCGATTATCGCGGCGAGGTGAAGGTAATCCTGATCAACCTTGGCGATGAGCCATTTCATGTCCGCCGCGGCGAGCGGATCGCCCAGCTGGTCCCGGCACCCGTCCTCCGCGCCCATTTCAGCGAGGCCTTCCAGCTTGCGGAGACGGCACGCGGCAGCGGAGGCTTCGGCTCCACCGGACGATGACTTTCACGGATGATGAGCTTGAGCGCTACGCACGCCATATCGTCCTGCCAGACATCGGCGGCGCCGGCCAGGCGAGGCTGAAGCAGGCCAGCGCCGTGATCATCGGCGCCGGCGGGATGGGCAGCGCGGCCATCCCGGCCCTGGCCGGGGCGGGGTTCGGGCGGCTGACGATCATCGATGACGATGTCGTCGAGCTGGCCAACCTGCACCGTCAACCAATTTTCCGGACCGACCAAATCGGGCAGCCCAAGGCAGACCTTGCCGTCCGGTTCGTCGAAGCGGTCAACCCCTTCGTCGAAGCGGCACCGGTCACTGAGCGCGTCGATTCAGGCAATGCCGACCGGCTGCTCGCAGGCCATTCGCTGGTCATCGACGGCAGCGACAATTTCGCCACCCGGCTGGCCGTGGGTGACTCCAGCGTCCGGCTTCGCACTCCGCTGATCAGCGCCGCCGCCGCGCAATTCCAGGCGCAGATCGGCGTCTGGCGGGGCTGGGAACCGCGCCTTCCCTGCTACCGCTGCTTCGTCGGCGACGCCTTTGACGCCGATGATTGCGACAATTGCGCGGAGCTTGGCGTGCTGGGCGCGCTGGTCGGCGTGGCTGGCCATTTCGCGGCGCTCATGGCAATCCACGCCGTCGTCGGTTTCGGGGAGGAAGCCGCCGGCCATGTGCATGTCTTCGACGGACGCTCGTTCAGCTGGAAGAAAGTGCGAGTGATAAAGGATCCGAACTGCCGCGTGTGTGGAGGGGGCAATGCGTCGCACTCATGATCTCGATGCCAAGGACAAGCAGATCCTTGCGTTGCTTGAGAGCGATGCGCGGCGCTCGAATTCCGACATCGCCCGAATCACCAGTCTTTCGGCGCCCACGGTCGCCGAACGGATTGCCCGGCTGCGCGACATCGGTGTCATTCGCGGGTTCACCACGAAGATCGACGCGGCAAAGGTCGGCCTGCCGGTAAGCGCGATCGTCGAGTTCCGTCCGCACACGATGACGGACATGGAAGCGATCGATTTCGTCACCCGCTTTCCGCAAATCCGCGACTGCTATCGAGTCACCGGCAATGCCCTGCTGGTCCTGCTGATCCGTGTCCCCGACAATGACGGGCTGAAGGCCCTGCTCGCCGACCTGTACAAGCAGGGCGAGACACGGACCTCGGTGATCCTTCATACCGAGATTGACAGGCGGCCGATTTTCGCCGCGTCGGACGAAAGCGCGAAATGGGAGTAGCGGCCCGATTCGAGCTTAGATTCTAAAGCAAACTTCGCCGTTCCACTTTGAATCGCCATGGATGTGGCGACGCCCTTCGGTGCACCTTCACGCCGAAGGGGGATGGGATGCGGTATCGGGCTTTCGTTGCCATCTTCATGGCCTGCTTCGCCGCCGGCGGCGCGGCCGCTCCGCCACCGTCGGTGCAGTGCGAGTCCGCGCCGGCCGACAGCCTTGGCCCCCTGCCGATGCGTGACGGGCCGGCGCAGCTATGACCCTGCTTTCGATGATCCGCGTATGCCTTCGACGAATGGCCTCCGCGTGGATTGCGCCCGGCCGCTGCTTGACCGCAAACCCAACCATCGGGACGAATTGAATGACCATCCGCATCTTTCTGGCGGCTTTCGCCGCCATTCCCGCTGTCATTCCAGTGACAGCGGCCATTGCCATGCATCACGAAGCCTCGCCGGCGGCGCTGGTCGATGAACTGATCGCCGCCGACCGGGCCTTCGCCGCCGCCGCCAAGGACAAGGAACTGGTCGACGGGCTGCTGCCGATGTTCGACGACGACACGGTCATGCCCGCGCCTGGCGGCTTCGCCAAAGGTCCGACGGCGATCGCCGCCGCCCTCGCGTCCAACCCCGCCAACGCCGGCGCGAAGGCGACCTGGACGCCGGTGCGTGGCGGCATATCAGCCGACGGCAAGCACGGCTTCACCATCGGCTTCATGACCATGAAGGCGGAAGGCAAGCCGGACCGGAAAGCCAAATATGTTGCCTACTGGATCAAGCGGCCTGCCGGGTGGCGGGTCGCGGTCTACAAGCGGGTTCCACGCCCGGACGGCGAAGTGTCGCTTGATCTCATGGCGCCGTCGCTGCCGGAAAAGCCACTGACGCCGGCGTCGGACCCGGCAACGCTTGCCGCCTACAAGGCCAGCCTCGACAAGGCCGAGCGCGAGTTTTCGGCCCTCTCGCTGAAGATCGGACTCGGGCCGGCATTCGTCCAAAATGGCCGCTCGGACGCGACAAACGTCGGCTCCGGTCCAGGATTCACGGTCGGCAATGACAAGATCGGCGAGGATGTCGGCAAGTTCGACGGGCCGCCGATCCAGTGGGGGCCGGAAGACGTCATCGTTTCCTCGACGGGGGATTTCGGGATCACCTGGGGCTTCATTCGTCCCCTTAACCCTCCCGCGAACGGTCAGTCCGCCGGGGGACCCTATACTACCATATGGCGCCGGGCCGCTCCCGATCAGCCCTGGCGCTATGTCGCCGAATAGAGCCTAGCTCTTTCGACGGCGGGCCCCGCGAGACCCCCTTCTCGCGGGGCCTTTTTCGGCCTTCGCGTCGATCCAGGCAATGGCCTGGTCGAGCGTGACCGACGCCGGTTCCGTGCCCTTGGGCAACGTCGCGTGAACCGCCCCGTCGCTGACATAGGGGCCATAGCGGCCGGCCATCACCTTGATGTCCTTGCCGGACGCCGGATGCGGCCCGAGCACCGCGATCGGCTCGCGCGACCCCTCGCGCTTGCCGCCGCCCTTGGCCGCCTCGGCGAGCTTGACGACCGCGGCATTCATGCCGGTTTCAAACACTTCGACGGTCGATGTGAGCCGCGCATACTTGCCGTCATGCGCGAGATATGGCCCATAGCGCCCGATCGACGCCGTGATCATGTTGCCGGTTTCGGGATGCGGCCCGATCTCCCGCGGCAACGACAGCAGTTTCGCCGCCATCTCCGCCGTCAGATCGTCGACTGGGACATCCTCGGGGATCGACGCGCGCTTGCCGTCCTTCTCGACATAGGGACCAAAGCGGCCGGACTTGAGTTCGATGCCGTCGCCAAGGTCGCTTGGCTCCGCGGAGGCGGCCGCATCGCTGCCGGCCTGCCCGAATTTCCGAGTGAATTTGCACTCCGGGTAATTCGAGCAGGCAACGAAGGCGCCATATTTGCCGCCGCGCAGGGATAGTCGGCCGGTGCCGCAGGCCGGACAGGCACGCGGGTCGCTGCCGTCGGACTTCGGCGGGTAGAGCCAAGGCGCGAGGAATTCATCGAGCGCCGCGGTGATTTCCGACGGCTGCTGATCCATGACCTCGCCGGCCTTGGGCTTGAAGTCGCGCCAGAAGTCCTGGAGCAGTTTCTGCCAGTCGAGCCGGCCGCCGGACACGTCGTCCAGCTCCTCCTCGAGCTCGGCAGTGTAATCATAATTGACGTAGCGTTCGAAGAAACGCTCGAGGAAGGCCGTGACCAGGCGGCCGCTTTCCTCAGGCATGAAGCGGTTCTTGTCCAGCCGGACATATTCCCGGTCCTTCAGCGTCTGCAGGGTCGCCGCATAGGTCGACGGCCGTCCGATGCCGAGCTCCTCGAGCCGCTTGACGAGGCTCGCCTCGGAATATCGAGGCGGCGGCTGAGTGAAGCTTTGCACCGCCTCGACACCGGTCTTGGCCGGGGCATCGCCAGCGCGAAGAATGGGCATGCGAGCGCCTTCCTCTTCGTCGGCCTTTTCGTCGCGCCCTTCCTCGTAAAGCGCGAGATAGCCGGGAAAAATCGTCACCTGGCCAGTGGCGCGCAGCAACGCTCGTCCGGCGCCGTCGGCCAGCTCGACCGTCGTCCGCTCCAGCCGGGCCGAGGCCATCTGACTGGCGAGCGCGCGATTGTAGACCAGTTCGTAAAGCCGGGCGTGATCGCCCGATCCTGCCCTGGCGCGGCTGAAGTCGGTCGGGCGGATAGCCTCGTGCGCTTCCTGAGCATTCTTGATCTTGCTGGTGTATTTGCGTGGACGGTCCGGCACGAACCCGCTGTCGTAGCGGCTGGCGATCGCCCGGCGAGCATCACTGATCGCCTCACCGGCCATGTCGACGCCGTCGGTCCGCATGTAGGTGATCAGGCCCTCTTCATAGAGACCCTGCGCGACCCGCATCGTGTGGCTGGCCGAGAAACCCAGCTTGCGCGCCGCTTCCTGCTGCAAGGTTGAGGTCGTGAAGGGCGGCGGGGGATTCTTGGCGAACGGCTTGGTCTCCACGCTCGCCACCGTGAACTGGCCCTGCTCGACGATGTGGCGGGCCTGGTCCGCATCGCTCTTGTTGCCGATCATCAAGCGATCGATCTTGTCGCCATCGAGCTGGACGAGCCGCGCCGCGAAGCTTTGGCCATCCTTCTCGAAGGTCGCGCCGACCTGCCAATATTCCTGGGGCAAGAAGATTTCGATCTCGCGCTCGCGGTCGACGATCAGCCGCAGTGCGACGGATTGAACCCTTCCGGCCGACTTGGCGCCGGGCAGCTTGCGCCACAGGATCGGCGACAGGGTGAAACCGACCAGATAATCGAGTGCGCGGCGCGCCCGATAGGCATCGATCAAATCCTCGTCGAGGCCGCGGGGCCGCTTCATCGCCTCCCCGACGGCGGAAGGAGTAATGGCGTTGAACGTCACGCGTTCGACCTTGGCAGGCAGCGCCTTGCGCTTGCGGAGGACTTCCTGGACGTGCCAGCTGATCGCCTCCCCTTCCCGGTCCGGGTCGGTGGCGAGGATCAATGTGTCCGCTTTCCTGGCCTCGTCGGTGATCGCTTTCAGCTGCCTTGCCTTGTCGGGATAGGTTTCCCACACCATCGCGAAATCCTGGTCGGGATCGACCGACCCGTCCTTGGGCGGCAAATCGCGGACGTGGCCAAAGCTCGCCAGCACACGATGCCCGGCACCCAGATATTTTTCGATGGTCTTCGCCTTGGCCGGCGATTCAACGACAACGAGCTTCACGCAATTCCCCTCACGCACACGCGTATAAGGTGGGGTTGTCGGAATCCCCTCGTCAAGCGGGGCGCAGGCTCACCTTGCCGCCGGCATGGCGGTCGAGGCGTCCGGCAAGGTCGAGTTCTAGAAGCGCCAACTGGACCGCGCCGCTCGGCGCGCCGGACAGGCGGATGATCTCGTCGACCGGGACGGGCGATGGACCAAGCAGTTCCTCCACGAGATCCAGCGCGCTGTCGTCCCCGTTCATTGGCGCAGCCGGTGCGGCCTCATAGGGATCGCGAACAGCATGCACCCGGGGGGCCGATGGCTGGATTGCCTCGATGACGTCGGCGGCATTCTGCACCAGCGTCGCGCCATCGCGGATCAGCTGGTTGCACCCTTGCGCTCGCGGGTCGAGCGGCGAGCCGGGCACAGCCATCACCTCGCGCCCCATTTCGCCGGCGAGCCGGGCCGTGATGAGCGAGCCGGACCTGGGCGCCGCCTCGACCACGACGGTGCCGGCGCTGATCCCGGCGATGATCCGATTGCGGTACGGAAAATGGCGCGCCCGCGGCTCAATGCCCGGCGGCATTTCGGCAAGCACCAGCCCGCGTTCGAACATCGCCATTTGCCGCGCCTGATTTTCCGGCGGATAGAAAATGTCGATGCCGCCGGCGACGACGCCGATCGTGCCTGTATCCAGAGCGCCGTCATGCGCGGCGCTGTCGATGCCTCGGGCGAGGCCGGAGACCACGGCCAGACCCTCGCGCCCCAGGTCGTGCGCCAAGCCACGGGCGAAGCGGCAGGCGGCGGCCGAGGCGTTGCGGGCGCCAACCATCGCCACCGCCGGCAGGTCGAGCAGTTCAAGCCGGCCCCTGGCGATCAGCAAGGGCGGAGAATCGTCGATTTGCGACAGCAGAACCGGATAGCCGGTCGATCCGGTCGCGAGGTATCGGCCGCCGAGGCGATCGACCCGGTCGGCTTCGATAACGGCCTCATCCTCATCGACGATCCGCGGAGGCATTCCGCCGCCGCGCCGGGCCAGGTCCGGTATGGCCGCCAGTGCCGCGCCCGGCGAGCCGAAGCGCGCCACCAGCTGATGGAAGGTGATCGGGCCGATGCCCGCGGTGCGCAGAAGCCTTATGCGGTCGATCAGGTCATTTGGCATTGGCTCTCCCGATGCGTGGTTCCGTCCCGGCCTTGAGGCGGGCAAGATTCGCGCGGTGCTTCCACACCACGAGAAGGGCGAAACCGAGCAGCATCGGGAAGAGCGATCGCTCGCCCAGGATTGCAGCGCCCACCGGCGCGCTGACGGCCGCCGCGATGCCGGCGACCGATGAAATGCGAACAAGAAGCAGCAGACCAGTCCAGACAATCGCGTAGATGAGCGCGGCGATCGGCAGGACCGCGATCAGGATGCCAAGCAGGGTGGCGACGCCCTTGCCACCCTTGAACCTGAGCCAGACGGGATAAAGGTGGCCGACCATCGCGCCAGCTGCGGCAAAGGCGTCGACGTCGTGACCGAACAGCCGGCGGGCAAGCAGGACGGCAGCCGTCGCCTTCAGGCAGTCCAGCACCAGGGTCGCCGCGGCGAGGCCCTTGCTGCCGGTGCGAAGTACGTTGGTCGCACCGATATTGCCGGACCCGATCTCGCGGACATCGCCCTTCCCGCCCAGCCTGGTGAGGATCAGGCCGAACGGGATCGACCCGAACAGATAACCGATCGCCAGGGCGAAAAGCAGGTCGGCATCGAACATGGTGCGGTTGGTAGCAAATGGGAACGGACGCGCAACCTTGCGGGCGCAGGCCGCAATCGCCACACAGCGAACCCGTGGATCCGAACGCCCCCTTGCTCTTCTTCGATTCCGGTGTCGGCGGCCTGTCAGTGCTTGGCCCGACCAGGGCGCTGCTGCCGACCGCGCCGATCGTCTATGTCGCCGACAATGGCGCCTATCCCTACGGCACCCGGACCGAGGCGGAAATCGCCAGCCGGGTTCCAGCGCTGCTAGGCCGGCTGGTCGAGCGCTTTCACCCGCGGCTGGCCGTCATCGCCTGCAACACCGCTTCGACCATTGCCCTCGACCATGTCCGAGCCGCGCTCGACCTGCCGGTGGTCGGCACCGTCCCCGCCATCAAGCCGGCTGCGGAACTTTCGACCAGCCGGGTCATCGGCGTGCTTGGGACGGCAGCGACCGTCCGCCAGCCCTATGTCGACAATCTCGCCGCCGAGTTCGCCGCCGACTGCACCGTCCTTCGTCACGGGTCGGCCGATCTCGTCGACCTGGCCGAAGCCAAGATCGCCGGCGATGCGATTACCATCGGCGCCGTGCGTGACGCCGCCGCGCCTCTGTTCGACCAGCCCAAGGGGAAGCGGATTGACACGATCGTCCTCGCCTGCACGCATTTCACGCTGCTCGCGGAGGAATTGGAGGAGGCCTACCCGGGACTTACGTGGGTCGATGGAGCCGACGGCATCGCCCGGCGGATCGAATCCCTCACCCGGAGCCAGCCCTGGCCGATCGATCGGCCGCCTGGCATCTTCGTCTCTACCGGCGCCGGGCCCCGCGATTCGTTGCTTTCCAGCCTGGCCGCCTTCGGTCTGGACAAGGCGCAGCTGCTCTAGTTGAGAGTCATTCTCAATGGCCTTCCGCGATCGGCGGCGTTAAAGGGCCAGCCGAGCGGACATGGATTACGACAGCATCTTCAAGGCGGCCGTTCAGCGGCTCCATGACGAGGGACGCTATCGCGTCTTCATCGACATATTGCGGACGAAGGGGGATTACCCCAATGCGCAATGTTTCGCCGGGCATAACGGTCCGAAGCCGATTACCGTCTGGTGCTCCAACGATTATCTGTGCATGGGCCAGCATCCGAAAGTCGTAGAGGCCATGGAAACGGCGCTGCACGAGGTCGGCGCCGGCTCGGGCGGCACCCGCAACATCGGCGGCAACACCCATTATCATGTCGAGCTGGAGTCCGAGCTTTCGTCGCTCCACGGCAAGGACGGGGCGCTGCTGTTCACGTCGGGCTATGTCTCCAACGAGGCGGCGCTGTCGACGCTTGGCAAGCTTCTGCCGGGCTGCATCATCTATTCGGATGCCCTCAACCATGCCTCGATGATCGCGGGCATCCGCAGCTCGGGATGCGAGAAGCGCGTTTTCCGCCACAACGACCTCGAACATCTCGAGGCATTGCTGGCCGCGGACGATCCGGACGCGCCCAAGTTGATCGCCTTCGAGAGCGTCTATTCGATGGACGGCGATGTCGCGCCGATCGCAGCGATCTGCGACCTGGCCGAAAAATATGGCGCGCTCACCTACCTCGATGAGGTTCATGCCGTCGGCATGTACGGGCCGCATGGCGGCGGCATTTCCGAGCGCGATGAGGTCGCCAGCCGAATCACCCTGATCGAAGGCACTCTCGGCAAGGCCTTCGGCGTGATGGGCGGCTATGTCGCCGCCGACCGTACGATCGTCGACTGCATCCGCAGTTATGCGCCGGGATTCATTTTCACGACCTCCTTGTCGCCGGTGCTGGTCGCCGGGGCGCTCGCGAGCGTCCGTCACCTCAAAGTCTCGTCCGCCGAGCGGGAAGCGCAGCAACGGTCGGCGGCGCTCCTCAAGGCCAAGTTTGGCGACGCTCGGCTGCCGGTGATGCCGAGCGTCACCCACATCGTGCCGCTGCTGGTCGGTTGCCCGGTCAAGGCCAAGCGAATCAGCGACATCCTACTGGCCGAGTACGGCCTCTACGTTCAGCCAATCAATTACCCGACCGTGCCCCGCGGCACCGAGCGCCTGCGCTTCACGCCGGGACCGCACCACACCGCCGAGAAGATGGACGAGCTGACCAAGGCGCTGGCCGAGATCTGGGACCGGCTGGAGATGCGCCTCGCGGCTTAGGCGGCAAGTTCGCCGGTTGATGCTTCCTTGTTCGCTCCGCCGACTAACTTTTATGCCGCTTGGCGGTGGACGGCGGTGGCGTGTCGGTAACTTCGGGTGGCGGGAAGCCTTCACCCTGGACGATCGGCTCTCCACGCGCTTCCTTGTAAACGCTGCCGGTCATCGGTTCAAAGAACAGTCTTGGGGCATTGGCGCGAATCCGTGGTTCCGATCCGAACAAATCTATCGACTTGGCGAAATCGACTTTCTTCCGGACTTCGTCGAGCGGCATGCCGGCCTTGGCCAGCGGCATGACCTGGGTCCGCAGGTCGATAAGGGAGGCAACAAGCTTGTCGAGGTGAGATGAATCGGCCTGTGGCATGCCGTGGCCGGGAATCAGGGTCGTGAAGCCCAGCGCCTTGATCTTGCCAATCGTGTCGATCCAGTCGCCGGAAAAGCTGCCGAACCCGAAAGGTACCGGCGCGACGATGATGTCGCCCGTCGCGACGATCTTCTGCTTGGGAAGCCAGGCGATGGCATCCCCTTCCGTGTTCGCCCGCCCAAGGAACATCAACCGGACCGGGAAATCGCGGTCGGTGATCAGCAGTTCCCGCTCGAAGGTCTCGTTCGGAAGGACAAGATAGCTGCCGACGAAGTCGCGAGCTAAGCTGTCCAACTGGCCAAGCGCTTTCCGAATCCGCTCCTTCCGGTCCGGCGCGGTGGTCGGATCTTCCAAAAACTTGCGGTAATTCGCCTTGCTCTGCTCGGTGAGGTTGGCGACGGCGCGGTCGAATTTGGGGTCGGGCCGGTAACCGATGTCATAGGCCGCGGGGCCGCGCAGCCCGGCCTCGGTTCCCCGGGTCGTGATGATTCGCACCTTGGGATAGGCGTCCCGGATCGCGGAAACGCCCTGGGGATGGTCGCCATGCCAGTGGGTTATCAGCACAGCCTTGATCGGTTTCTTCGCCAACGACCGCGCGTAGCGGACCACGGCCCGGCCGTTGGCAGCATTGATGCCGCTGTCGATAACCACGAAGCCGTCGCGCTGCTCGATCAGGATGACGTTGCCGATCGCCGCCGCAAACCAATCGTCCGGCGTGCTGAGCAGATGGACCTTCGCATGCACCTGATGCGCGATAAACGGCGCGATGTCGACCGACGCGGCCGCCACAGCGCCCGCTGATTGTCCTTGCGCCGGAGCAGGCCCGGCGATCGTTGCCGCGACCAGGGCCGAAGCGCTCAGCAACTTCAGTCTCATTGGTTTTCCCCGTCTGTTTCCGGTCAATCCCATTCCCGCCCACCCAAACCGCAAGGCGCGTTCGACAGATCGGCATTCTGCTTCGACCCGGGGTGAAATGATCGAAACATCGACGGAAGACTGGCGATTCGGGCCGCACTATCTTAGGCAGCGGCCATGCGCATCGCCCTCGCCGCCGACCATGCCGGCTTCCCCCTGAAGCAAGAACTCGCCGGCTGGCTGCGCGACCAGGGGCACGACATTGTCGATCTCGGCACCCATTCAGGCGACAGCGTCGACTACCCGCGATTCGGCGCCAGGCTTGCCAGCGCCATTGCCGGCAACGAGGCCGAGCGCGGCATCGCCGTCTGCGGCTCCGGCATCGGCATTTCGATCGCGGTCAACCGCAACCCCGCCTGTCGCTGCGCACGGGTCGGCGATCCGCTCTCGGCCGAGCTCGCCCGCGAGCATAATGACGCCAACGTGCTGGCGCTCGGCGCGCGGCTGGTCGGGCCCGACATGGCGAAGGCTTGCGTCCTGGCCTTTCTCGCCACCGATTTCGCCGGTGGCCGTCACCAGCGCCGGGTCGACCAGCTGTCAACCATTCTCGAGGAAAGCGACTGATGGCCTCCGCCGCCAATGTGAACGACGTCCAGCCGGACGGATTCTTTACCCGCGGCCTTGCCGAGGCCGATCCCGAGATCAGCGGCGCCATCGGCCTCGAACTCGGCCGTCAACGGGACAAGATCGAGCTCATTGCGTCGGAGAATATCGTCTCGAAAGCAGTGCTCGAGGCGCAGGGGTCGGTCCTCACCAACAAATATGCCGAAGGCTATCCGGGCAAGCGCTATTACGGCGGCTGCGAATATGTCGACATCGTCGAGCAGCTGGCCATCGACCGCGCCAGGCAATTGTTCGGCTGTGAGTTCGCCAACGTCCAGCCCAACAGCGGCAGCCAGATGAACCAGGCGGTGTTCCTCGCCCTGCTGCAGCCCGGCGACAAGTTCATGGGCCTCGACCTCAACGCCGGCGGCCACCTTACGCACGGATCGCCGGTCAACATGTCGGGCAAATGGTTTAAGCCCGTCGCCTATGGCGTCCGCGAGGACGACCAGCTGATCGACATGGATGAGGTTGCCGACATCGCCCGGCGCGAGCGGCCGAAACTGATTATCGCCGGCGGCACCGCTTATTCGCGGATTTGGGATTTCGCTGCCTTCCGCCGGATCGCCGATGAGGTCGGCGCCTGGCTGATGGTCGATATGGCGCATTTTGCCGGCCTGGTAGCCGGCGGCGCCCACCCCAGTCCCATCCCGCATGCCCATGTGACGACAACGACCACGCACAAGTCGCTTCGAGGCCCGCGCGGCGGCATGATCCTGACCAACGACGAAGCCCTCGCCAAGAAGATGAATTCGGCGGTATTTCCGGGATTGCAGGGCGGCCCGTTGATGCATGTCATCGCCGCCAAGGCGGTGGCCTTCGGGGAGGCGCTGAGGCCCGAATTCCGCGATTATGCCGCGCAGATCGTCCGCAACGCCCGTGCCCTCGCCGCTGCGCTGCAGGACGAAGGGCTCGATATCGTCTCAGGCGGCACCGACAACCATCTGATGCTCGTCGACCTTCGCCCGAAGCAAGCCAAGGGCAAGCATGCCGAGCATGCGCTCGACCGGGCGTCGATCACCTGCAACAAGAACGGCATCCCGTTCGATCCGGAAAAGCCGTTCGTCACCTCCGGAATCCGGCTTGGAACTCCGGCGGGCACGACCCGCGGCTTCGGCGAAGACGAATTCCGCACGATCGGCGGCTTGATTGCCGAAGTGGTCGAAGGCCTGCGCAAGAACGGCGAAGCGGGCGATGCCCAGGTCGAGCAATCGGTCGGCCGTCGGGTTAGCGAACTGTGCGCCCGATTCCCAATTTATCCGGATCTCTAGCCCTTGCGCTGCCCTTTCTGCGCCCATGAAGACAGCCAGGTGAAGGACAGCCGGCCGAGCGAGGACGGCGCGTCCATTCGCCGCCGCCGCCAGTGCGAAGCGTGCGGCGCGCGCTTCACGACGTTCGAGCGGGTGCAGCTGCGCGACCTGACCGTGGTCAAGAAGGACGGCAAGCGCGAGCCATTCGATCGCACCAAGCTGGAACGCGCCATTGGCCACGCCACCCGCAAGCGCGAGATTCCGGCTGAGAAGATCGACCGGCTGATCACCGGCGTCCAGCGCCAGCTCGAAACCCGCGGTGACGAAGTTCGCACGGTTGAGATCGGCGAAGCGGTGATGGCCGGCCTCAAAGCCCTGGACCATGTCGCCTACATCCGTTTCGCCAGCATCTACAAGGATTTCAGCGACCCCGGGGATTTCGCCGAGATCGCCGAGCGGGTAGAGAAAGAATCGGCCCCGCCCGGCCAAGACACGCTGCTGTGAGCCCGAACAAACCCATCATCGTGCTCGTCCGTCCCCAGCTCGGGCAGAATATCGGCAAGGCGGCGCGGGCGATGCTCAACTTCGGCTTGACCGAGTTGCGGCTCGTCGCGCCGCGCGACGGCTGGCCCAATCCCGATGCCGGACCCTCGGCAAGCGGCGCCGACTCGGTGCTGGAACAGGCCAAGGTGTATGGCACCGTTCAGGACGCGATCGGTGACTGTTCGACGGTGTTCGCCTCCACCGTACGGCGGCGTGATCTCGTCCTGCCGGTCGTCGGCCCCGAAGAGATGGCCGGGACGATCGCCACCGCGCCGGGGCGCTCCGCCATCCTGTTCGGACCGGAACGTTCGGGCCTCGAAACCGAAGACGTTGCGTTGGCAACCGCCATCGTCACCGTGCCGGTAAACCCGGATTTCGGCTCGCTCAACCTGGCGCAGGCCGTCATCCTGCTCGCCTATGAATGGTCGAAACATGCCCCCCTGGCGCAGCCGCCGGCCAGGGAACGCGAAGCAATCGCTCCGCATGCCGAGATGGAGGGGCTGATGGCGCAGCTCGAGGGAGCGCTCGAGAGTAAGGGATATTTTCACCCTCCGTCGCGGACCCGGTCGACGAAAAACACGATCCGGACGATCATGACCAAAACCGGCTGGTCATCGCGGGAAGTGCAAGCTGTACGAGGAATAGTCCGTGCGTTGGTCGGGAAAAGTCGAACGCGGTAATTGCTTTGCGTATGTGCGAGCGCGGCGCGGCCAATGGCCAGGAGTCGACAGCCGGACCAGGCTACCGACGGCATGACCGAGTCAAGAATCTGGGCCCACCAGTGGTACCGCTGAGCGTTGCGCGCCCCTCCTAACCCACATGGCAAGAGCAGCGACGAGGCGTCAAAAAGGCGAGGGGCTATGATATGCTATTCAGCGCGAATTCACTTCCCTTGGCAGAACGAGTTCAGCAGTTGGCCGTGCTTCGGTTGAACTTTTTCGGTATTCGGTTCAGTATATTCGGCAACGGAGGACTGAGATGAGCATAGCTGTTGCGTTGCTGGTATTTGCGTCGGCGCAGGGAGCCGCGCCCGCTGTGTCCCCCAAACCGAATTTCGAGGATCCGGTCGTTTGCCGGCGGTCGAAGCTGCCCGAAGTCGGGACTCGGATGAAACCCAAGCCCGTCTGCCAGCGCAAGTCGGACTGGGCGATGTTTGACAAGCAGAACGAAAACGAGCTTCGGCAAATCAACCAGCGCGGCAATAATCCCGGCAAGGCCGAGAGTCGCTAGCCCACAATTCTTGACCTAAGTCCGGTGCTCCTTTAGGGGCGCTTCACGCAATTGATCCCGCACTCCCGGTGAAGCGGTGGTCGCGCCATGCACCAGGCATGGCGGTGCGGTCCCGGGACTTTGGAAACGCGAATTGGAGATTGCATCGTGAGCAAGCGCACCAGCGCCAAATACAAGCTCGACCGCCGCATGGGCGAGAACGTCTTCGGACGGCCCAAGAGCCCGGTTAACCGCCGCGAATATGGCCCCGGCCAGCACGGCCAGCGCCGCAAGGGCAAGGTCAGCGATTATGGCATTCAGCTCCGCGCCAAGCAGAAGCTGAAGGGCTACTACGGCGACGTCACCGAAAAGCAGTTCAAGCGCACCTACCAGGAAGCGAGCGCCATGAAGGGCGACGCCAGCCAGAATTTGATCGGCCTGCTCGAGCGCCGGCTGGACATGGTCGTTTATCGCGCCAAGTTCGCGCCGACGATCTGGGCCGCCCGCCAGCTGGTCAGCCACGGCCACATCCGGGTCAATGGCGTGAAATGCAACATCGCTTCCCGCCGCGTGAATGTCGGCGACGTCATCGAGCTTGGCCCAAAGGCCCAGGAAATGGCGCTGGTCATTGAGGCGCAGGGCCTCGCCGAACGCGACGTGCCTGATTATGTTTCGCCGGACGGCACGGCCAAGGTGACCTACACACGCGTCCCCACTCTGGACGAGGTTCCTTATCCAGTTCGGATGGAACCAAATCTCGTCATTGAGTTCTATTCGCGCTAAACGCTCAAATTCAGCGTGCCGAAAATCGGGCGGCCCCTCCCGGGGTCGCCCTTTTTTGTTTGGCCTGTTAGGCGCCCATTCCATGACCCAGCCACCTCTTCCGGAATGGGCGCCGCATGAAGCGGTGTGGATCGGATTCCCGAGTGACCCGGAACTGTGGGGCGACGACCTGGTACCGGCACAGGAAGAAGCCGCAGCGTTCGCCCGGGCTGTCCATGCCGATGGCAGGGGTGAATCGATCCGGCTGATCGCCGCCAACGAGGATGCAGCCGCCGCAGCGCGAAACCTCGCCCCATTCGCCGAAGTAATCGTCGAAGCGTTCGGCGACATATGGCTGCGGGACACCGGCCCAATAGTGGTTGGGTCCGGCCGAACGCGCCTGGCGCAGGGCTTCGCCTTCAACGGCTGGGGGGCGAAATACGACCTGCCCGGCGACGATACGATCGGCGAGCGGCTCGCTGCCGCGGCGGGCCTACCCTACGCCCGGGCCGGCTGGATCCTGGAAGGCGGAGCGATCGACGGCGACGGGTCTGGAACCGTCGTCACCACCGAGCAATGCCTCCTCAACCCCAACCGCAACCCTCTCGCGCGCAAGGAAGTCGAGGAGCGCCTGCTTGCCGACCTCGGTTTCGAACGCGTCATCTGGCTCGGCCAGGGCCTTGCCAACGACCATACCGACGGTCATGTCGACAACCTCGCCCGCTTTATTGCACCCGGCCGAGTGGCCATCCCGACGCCGGCCACGGACGATCCCAACGCGGCGATCTACAAGGATGCGGCGCAGCGTCTGAAGTCGGCGAGGATGGACATCGTCACGCTGCCATCGCCGGGCCGTATCGAGAATAAGGACGGCGACATCATCCCGGCCAGCTACATGAATTTCTACATCGGCAATGCCGCGGTCGTCGTCCCGCAATATGGCGCGCCCAACGACGGGGCGGCGGTTGACGTCATCCAGGCCCTGTTCCCCGATCGCAGGGCAATCGGCCTGCGCGCCGACCATGTCCTCACCGGCGGCGGCAGTTTCCACTGCATCAGCCAACACGTGCCAGCGTGACTTGCGCTTATGCGTCGTTCCCGCGAAAGGGGAATTTCAGCGAACAGTTGGTAAATTTGCGTCCCTGCTTGCGCGGGGGATGACAAGGATGAAGAATGACCAAGCTGACCGTCGCTGCGCTTCAACTCGCTTTTGACGAGGAAGCCAGCGCCAACATCCAGGCCGTATCGGCACTCGTGCGTGAAGCTGCGGCCAAGGGCGCGGAAGTCGTGCTTCCACCGGAGCTTTTCGAAGGTCCCTATTTCTGCCGGGTGGAGGACGAAGCACTGTTCGCCACCGCTCGACCGACGGCCGAGCACCCCTCCGTGCTGGCGATGCAAGCTTTGGCGGCGGAGCTCCAAATCTGGATCCCGACCAGTTTCTTCGAGCTCGATGGCCCACACCATTATAACAGTCTCGCAATGGTCGGGCCGGACGGCAAAGTGGCCGGGGTCTATCGCAAGAGCCACATCCCTGACGGCCCGGGCTATGAGGAGAAATTCTACTTCCGCCCCGGCAACACCGGCTTTAAGGTCTGGGGCGGCCCGCACCTGTCGACGCTCGGCGTCGGAATCTGCTGGGACCAATGGTATCCGGAAACCGCCCGCGCCATGATGCTGATGGGCGCCGACATCCTCTTCTACCCGACCGCGATCGGCACCGAGCCGCACGACCCCGAACTCGACACCTCGCGGCTTTGGCGGCGGGCGATGATCGGTCATGCAGTCAGCAATGTCGTCCCCGTCGTTGCCGCCAATCGCATCGGCAAGGAACATGGCCAGCGCTTCTACGGCCACAGCTTCATCTGCGACGAGCGCGGCGACATCCAGGCGGAATTTGGCGCCGAGGAAAGTGGCGTGCTGGTGGCGACCCTCGACCTTGCCGCCGCCAGGAAGCATCGCGCCGCCTTCGGTTTCTTCCGCGACCGCCGGCCCGACCTTTATGGCCGGCTGGTGGAGGACATCTAGAGCCGCACTTCCAGATAGACGCTGTCGCACCATTCGCCACCGACATGCCAAGTGCGGGGGGCGCGCCCCGTCTCGACAAATCCGTGACGCTGAAGCAGCCGCAAGGATGCCGCATTGCGCGGATCGACATCGGCCCTGATTGCCCGCGGCTCGCCGATCACCCGGCGGCGTTCGAGATAGGCGCCGAGCGCCTCGCCAGCAAAGCCCTGTCCCCAGGCGTCGCGCAGCAGCAGGAAGCCGATTTCAGGCAAGCGCCAACAGCCCAGCTTGCCCAGGACCCGCCCGTCAAGCTGGAGGATGAAGTCGTCGCTTATCGCCGGGTCGGCATCGACCATCGAGGTCAGCCAGGTTTCGCTCTCGTCAAGCGTCCGGTGCGGCGGTGTCGACCAGTATCGCATCGCGTCCGGGTCGCTGAGCGCCGCATGGAGGGCGTTCAGATCGCTCATTCGCGCCCGCCGAAGGAGCAGCCGGTCGGTTCGGATCTCGTCAGCCATTGCAGGCCTGTTCGAACACCGCCTCGAACATGGCCGCGTCGAGCCGCCGCGTGTTCTGGTTGTAGCGGCTGCAATGATAGCTATCGATCATCCGCTTGCCGCCCGGCAGGCGATGCTCGGCGCCATGCGCGAACCTGGTCGCCGACAGCGGCATGCCGAAACTTCGGCACAGGCTGTCATGCGCGACCTTGCCGAGCGCGATCAGGGTGGTGAGCCGGGGCAACGAGGCAATTCCCTCCATCAGGAACGGGCGGCAGTTCGTCTCTTCCACCGGCAGCGTCTTGTTTTGCGGCGGCAGGCATTTGACCGCATTGAGGATGATGGCGCCCTTGAGGTGGAGGCCGTCCGAAGGGTCGGCCCCATACTGCCCTTGGGCCAGCCCGAACTTGCGCAACGTCGCGTAAAGCAGTTCACCGGCGAAATCGCCAGTGAAGGGGCGGCCGGTCCGGTTCGCGCCATGCTTGCCGGGCGCCAGGCCGATGATCGCCAGCCAGGCGTCCGGATCGCCGAACGCAGGAACCGGCGCGTTCCACCACTCGGGATGCTCCGCCCGGCACTCACGGCGCAACGCCACCAGCCGCGGGCACAGGGGGCAGTCGCGCGGCGCCTCGGCGTTCGGCAAAGGCGACAGGCTGGCGGGGGTGGCGAAGTCCATCCCGCTGCCGTAGGCGACCGCCCGTGTCACGCGCAACGCACCTTTACGCCATCGCCATCGGATCGAACCGGATGCACGGTCGCTATGGCCGGCCATCGGGCGTGGTTGATGCCGCGGTCGCCCGGCTAGATCAGGAATTCGGCCTGTTCGACGCCTCGCCGGTGGTCCTCAATGCGGCCATCGGCGGCGCCGGGCGCGATTTCGCCAACGCGGTTGCCCTGGTTGAAAGCGCCCTTGAACCGCCAGCCATGCTGCAGCGCCTGAAGGAACTTGAACGGACATTCGGTCGCCGGCCGGGCAAGCATTGGGCGGCGCGGGTCCTCGACCTCGATATCCTCTTGTGGAGCGGGGGCAGGTATCAGTCGCGGCGCCTGGCGGTGCCCCATTCCGGCCTGGAGGTCCGGCCATTCGTGCTGCGGCCGCTTGCCGCCATTGCGCCGGGCTGGCGCATCCGGGGCGCCCTTGCCGCGCGCCACCTCGCCTATCGCCTTGCCCGCCGCGCGTGATAACGCAATTCCATGCCAACGATCGGAATCAAGAGCAGTCTTGCCGGCGGGCAGAACGTCGAGCGCGGCCTCAATCCGGCCCGGCCGATCACCGCCATGGAAATGTCGGCGCTGATGCGGCTGCTCGGCGAAAGGACGCAGGCCAGCATCGCCCGCCGGTCGGTCGATCCACTGATGGAGTTCGTCTATTCCAGCATGACCGAAGGGTCGCGGTTCATTGCCCACATTCCGGTCGCTTGCCGCAAGGGATGCAGCTTCTGCTGCAACGTCTGGGTCGATGCAACGCCACCGGAAGTGCTCTACACCGTGAAGAAGATGCCGCCCGAACAGAAACAACGGGCCTTCGAAGCGGTTGAACGGGCCTGCGCCCAGACATCGGGCGTGAGCTTCGAGGACCGGCTTGGCAAGGTCAACCCGCCCTGCCCCCTGCTCGCCGGCGACCGCGCCTGCAGCGTATATGAGGAACGGCCGGTCGCCTGCCGGACCCTGGTGTCGACTGATGTCGAAGCCTGCAAACAGACCTTCATCGACGGCAGCGACGAAGGATTTCCGGGCCTGAAGGTGTGGCTGACCTTGCGCGACAGCTATGCGCGGGCGCTGGAAGGGGCGCTCCTCTTTTCGGGCCTCGCCTGGCAGGCGCGCGAGTGGAATGCCTCGCTGAACATCGCGATGGACAGCCCGGATGCCGAGGGACGCTGGCTGGCCGGCGCCAATGTCTTCGCCGCGGCGCCGATGTCGCCGGCGCCGGCGACATTCGATAATCCGCTGTGGCGAAGCATCTACGAACAGGCGTTCGGCGTTGCTCCGGCCTGATTGCGGCGACAAGCCAACGCCTCGCCTTGCCGGAGCGGCCCCAGCCGTCTAACGGCTTGCCCGCAAGTGGGCCCTTAGCTCAGTCGGTAGAGCAACTGACTTTTAATCAGTAGGTCGCTGGTTCGAATCCAGCAGGGCTCACCACTCGATCCGCTGCGGCTCGCCGACCCGTTTCAGCAGGATATCGACGTCGGCCGTCTTGCACAGGTCCGCACCCGGTGACTGGACCGCCGCCGCGCCGGCCGCGACAGCCATCCGAAATGCGGCGAGGTCGTCGTTTGCTGACGCCAGCCCATAGGCCATTCCGGCCAGGAAGCTGTCGCCCGCGCCGACAGTGCTCCGCACTTGGACATCAACGGCGGGCAGGAAGAAGGCGCCATGCCGGCCGGCCAGGATCGACCCACCCTGGCCAAGCGTGACGGCCGCCAGCCTGGTCCTGCCGTTCTCGATGAGCGAAATTGCCGCGGCGGCGATGGCCTTCCTGTTTTCCAGCTTTTGGCCGAC
The DNA here is from genome assembly GCA_035699505.1 of Sphingomicrobium sp. GTDB lineage: Bacteria > Pseudomonadota > Alphaproteobacteria > Sphingomonadales > Sphingomonadaceae > Sphingomicrobium. The sequence continues at coordinate 48,880 of DASSPS010000045.1, forward strand.
TAGTTCCTCAAGTTCGGCCAGACTTGGCTTGATCAAGAAGACGCCGGCCCTCAGCGCGCTCTTCAGCTCCGCTCCGGACGTGTCGAGCAAGAAGCGGGCGCCCCGGGCCGCGATGAGGTCGATCACGCGCGGGTAGAAATCGTCCGGAACGCCACGCGGCAGCGATCCGCTGGCGATGAAATAATCGCAATCCGTGCTCTTCACCCTGGCGAGAACGTCGCGCCATTCGAATTCGCTTATTTCCGGGCCCTCGGGAACGAACCGATATTCAAGCCCGCTGCCGCGTTCGCGAACATTCAAGCTGATCCGGGTGTCGCCCTTGGCCCAGACGGCCTCGCGCGCGATCCCCCGCTCCGCGACCATTGCATCAAGCACCCGGCCGGAGGCCCCCCCGGCCAGATAGATCGCCTTGACCGGCGCGGCGAAGCCGCACAACGCCCGGGCGACGTTGATGCCGCCGCCACCTGGCTCCATCTGCTCATGATACGTCCGGGTCTTCTGCGTCGGCCTGACCACATCGGCATCGCAGGCGACATCAATAGCCGGATTGAGCGTTAGCGTGACAATCGGCTTCATCCGCCGACGTCCCCGGCTGTCCCCGCCGCTACCAGGGCAACCGCGAGGCGAACATCACGCCCTGGCTGCTGCTATGCTCGGGGAGCATCAGCCGCACCTTCTTGTTGGCGAAATCGATCGACACCCGGTCGAATGCCCGCATTGCGTTCATGCCCAGCAACATCGCCGGACCCTTGTCGAGCTTCAGCTGGCGGAACGTGTGAGCATCGGCGAACACCACCGAAAGATTGGTCAGCGTGGCGCCGCCAATCTCAAGCTTCCTGACGACCATATATTCACCGAAAAGTTCATCGCCGGTGACCGAGCGAAGGCGAACTGTGCCGAGCCGCTCCATCGCCCGCCGATCGCCGCGAAGGAGCCGGCTGCGCAGCGCGTTGTTGCCGATCGTCACCTGCGACCCGGTATCCAGCACGACGGCCACATTATGGTCGTCGACGCGCGCCGAAGTCAGGACCAGCCGGCCGTTGCGCCGGCGGGCGGTGACCACGATCGCGCCTTTGTCCTCTGGCAACAACTTCTGCACCGAGGGGACGACCGACATGGTGTTGGCCTTGAAATCGAACATGACCCGCTGCGACCGAAGCGAATCAACGCCGAGAATGCCGTCCGCGCCCATGTGAAATTCGCTGAGCAAGGGCGCGTTGGCGACCCGGATCGACTCGCTTGTCAGGCGCAGGCTCGGCACCGTCACCGTTTGCACCTCCTGGACTCCGGCGACGCTGTGCAACCTGGCGGCATCGCCGCGCTTCAACTGTAGCTTATCGGCAACCTCGGTCGACAGAGCGGTGCGGTCAGCGCCGGTATCGACCAGGAAGCGGTAGGGACCCTGTCCGGACAATTGCACCGGCACGGTCATCCGCTCGGCGCCATCGTCCCTGAACTTCACGTCTTCCGCCTGGGTCGTGCTGTCGATCGCCGCGACATCGCTCACGCTGTCGAAGACGGAGACATTGCCTTGCGCGGCCAGCGGCGTTGAGGCGGCGGCCAGCGCTGCGGTTCCAAGCACAATTACGGCGTTGCGCATCGATATGCCTCCCGCCCTCAGTGTAGCCCTGCGCGAGGCCGTCCGCAAACGCTTGCGAACTGGTCCATTCTGGGACCGATCATCAATCAACCGGTAAGTGTGGCCTGATACCACAAGAGTCAGTGGAGATTCGGATCGGTGGTCGATTCCGGCTCATTGGTTTGTTTGGAAGTCCATGGGCGTGCAGGAACAGCCGGTCAATACTACGCTTTATTCGCTGTCGGACGCCGTTCCTTCGCCAGTCGAGCGCCGCGATGGCGAACGCCACCTGACCCTGTTTCGGGTCGGCACGATCATCGTCGAGGACCGGCGGGAATTGTGTCTGATCAAGAACGTGTCCGCCGGCGGCATGCTGATCCGCGCCTATAGCTCCCTCAAGCCGGGGATGTTCGTGTCGATCGAAATGAAGCAGGGCGAGACGATTCCGGCCAAGGTGAGCTGGACACGGGACGAGTGCGCCGGGCTCGAATTTGAGGCCCCGGTCGATGTCGTCGACCTTCTTGCCAGTTCGATGACCGGCCCAAAACCCCGCATGCCGCGAATCGAGATATGTTGCGGGATTTCCGTTCGCCAGGACGGCAGCATCTTTCGAATGCGCGCTCGAGACGTCAGCCAGGGTGGCATGAAGGTCGAAAGCGACGGCAAGCTGAAGCTGGGGGCAGACGTCGTTGTCTCCGTCGCGGGACTGCCGCCCATGCCGGGCATCGTCCGTTGGCGGGAGGATGAATCCTACGGCATTGCTTTCAATCGGCTGCTGGCGCTTTCCGACCTTGTGGCCTGGCTTCAGGGGCAGCGCGAACAGTTGCGCAAGGCCGGCTGACTTTTCTGATTATTCGCCGGGCTTGGCTGGGCCCGGGCTCCACATCCAGCGCTCGATCATCTTGCGCTGTTCCGGGGTGAAATCCCGAACGCTGAAGCCGGGCCGCCGAAAGTCCGACTGATGCTTGGGCCGCGGCGGCGGAACGTGGCGCAGGACCTGTTCCGGATCAAGGTCACGATTGAACGCAATGCCAGCGTGATTGCCGCCAACCCAAGCCACCTGGCCGCGGACGCAAAGATCCTTGCGATGAAAAACAATCTTGCTGCCGGCCGGTGGCAGAAGCGCAGCTTCAACCAAGGCCCCTTTCGCAGAAAGGTTGCGCAGCTTGACCGGCAACATCTCGCCGGCGACTTCAAGGGTCGCCGTGAGCAAGACGTTCGAGCGGCGGGAGCGCCGATTCTGAGTAATGCTGCTTTCGTCCATGACCCCAGCATAGCTGGCGCTGGTAAAGCCTTCGTTTAATCTTACCGCGCTCGGCGAAACAGAAGCATCAGGTTATTGGCGGGCATTCGCCGCGTTTCGATATGCGTCAGCCCCCGCCTGGCGGCTTCTTCGGAAAAATTTTCGACCCGGCGCAATCCCCATGCCGGATCGACATCCTTCAGTTGCTGATCGAAGGCAAGATTGCTTGGCGCGGTCTCGATGGCGTCGGTCAACCAGGGACCGTAAAGGATGAATGGCCCGCCATCCGGCAGGATTCGAGCAGCCCCATTGATGAGGCCGAGCGATGCCGCCCACGGACTGATATGCGCCATGTTGATGCTAATCACGGCGTCGGCCCGGTCGATGGCCCAGGAATTCGCCGCCGCATTGATGACGGCTGGCGGAAGGATATTCGGCAGTGCCGATTCCGCGCGCCGCGCCACAACCGACTCCAGTGCGTCCTCGTGGACGTCGCTCGGTTGCCATTCGAGCGCGGGGAAGCGCCGCGCGAAGTGGACCACATGCTCACCGGTGCCGCTGGCGATTTCCAGGACCAGGCCGGTGTCCGGCAACCATTCGGCCAGCACGTCGGCGATCGGTTCCCGATTGCGCAGCGCCGCCGGCGCCGATCTTTTCGCACCCCTTGTCGCGCCTTCGTAGAATCTGCGCTGGGTCACTCCGGTGAGTCCCTATTCGGCCGCCTCGGCCGGCGCGGGATCGCGATAGACCAGCACCGGCTTTCGAGCCGCCAACGTCTCGTCGAGCCGTCGCCTGGGCGCATGCACCGGCGAGGCCTTGAGCGACGGGTCGCCAGCGCGGGCTCGCCCGGCGAGCGAGCGCATGGCCGTGATGAACTGGTCGAGGCTGGCCTTGGACTCGGTCTCGGTCGGCTCGATCAGCATGGCGCCATGGACGACCAGTGGGAAGTACATGGTCATTGGGTGAAAGCCTTCGTCTATCAGCGCCTTGGCGAGATCGAGCGTGGTAAGACCCTCACCGAATCCGCGGTCGGAGAAGATCGCCTCGTGCATGCAAGGCCCGCTGTCAGCGAACGGCGCGTCGAGTACGTCCGCAAGCCGGCGGAGCACGTAATTGGCGTTGAGCACGCTGTCTTCGGCCACTTGGCGCAGCCCGTCCGACCCATGGCTCAGCATGTAGGAGGCGGCGCGGGTGAACATCCCCATCTGGCCATGGAAGGCGACCATGCGGCCGAAGCTCTGGGCGTGATGGTCCTCGGCCGATTCCTCCTCGACAAGGACGAAGCGCTCGCCCTGTCTCTCGACGAAGGGCAATGGCGCGAACGGCGCCAGCGCTTTCGACAGCACCACCGGCCCAGAGCCCGGCCCGCCGCCGCCGTGCGGGGTCGAAAAAGTCTTGTGCAAATTGATGTGCATGGCGTCGATGCCAAGGTCGCCGGGACGGACCTTGCCGACGATGGCGTTGAAATTGGCGCCGTCGCAATAGACGAAGCCGCCGGCCGCGTGGACTTCCTCGGAAATGGCGATCATGTCCGGCTCGAACAGGCCGCAGGTGTTGGGGTTGGTGATCATCACCCCGGCGACGTCAGGTCCCAGCCGCGCCTTCAGCGCCTCCAGATCCACGCGCCCGGCCTCGTTCGCCGGGATGTTCTCCACGCGATAGCCGGCGAACGCGGCCGTCGCCGGGTTGGTGCCGTGCGCGCTCTCCGGCACCAGCACCACTTCGCGCGGGTCGCCGCGTGCTTCCAAAGCAGCCCGAATGCACAAGATGCCGCACAGCTCGCCATGCGCCCCGGCCTTGGGGCTCATCGCGACGCTGTACATGCCGGTCAGCTCGATCAGCCAGGTCGCGACCAGGTCGATCAGCTCGAATGCGCCTTGCACGGTATCAGCGGGCTGCAACGGGTGGATGTCGGCGAAGCCCGGCAACCGCGCGACCTTCTCGTTGAGGCGCGGATTGTGCTTCATCGTACACGAGCCGAGCGGGAACAGGCCGAGGTCGATGGCGTAATTCTGCCGGCTAAGGCGCGTGTAGTGGCGCACTGCCTCGGGCTCCGACAGGCCGGCGAGGCCGATCGGACAAAACCGTTCCAGCCCTCCCAGCCTCGATCCTTCCTCCTTGGGGGAGGTGTCGGCCAAGCCGGCGGAGGGGGATTGTCCCCCACTCCCCCCATCGGCGCTTCGCGCCGCTTGCCCCCGGGGGGGAAGACCAAAGCTGTCAAAATCCACGCCGGTCTGCTCGGTGGTGCCGATTTCGAACAGCAACGGCTCTTCGAGCATCAGCGCGCGGTTGCCGGTCACGGTTTGCGCCTCGCCCGGCTCGTTGGCGGGCTTCGCGGGCGTCGTCGGCCGCCAGCCGGAAGGATTGACTGTCATCGGCAGACCTCCTTCAGGCCCGCTTCCAGCGCGGCGATATCCTCGTCGGTCAGGGTTTCGGTGACAGCCACCACCAGCCCGTTTTGCAACGACTCGGCGCCCGGGTAGAGGCGGCCCAGCGAGACTCCGCCAAGAATGCCTCTGTCGGCGAGCGCCCGAACCGCCGGCCGCGCTTCGACCGGCAACCGGAGCGTGAATTCATTGAAGAAGCTCTGGTTGACCAGGACCATGCCCGGGATCGCAGCCAGTCGTCCGGCCACCTCGCACGCGCGCGCGTGATTCAGTTGAGCCAGCTGCCGAAGCCCCTTCTCGCCAAGCAGGGTCATGTGCGCCGAAAAGGCAAGCGCGCACAGCACCGAGCTGGTGCAGATGTTCGACGTCGCTTTTTCGCGGCGGATATGCTGCTCGCGGGTCGACAGGGTCAGGACAAAGCCGCGCTTGCCCTCCGCGTCGACAGTCTCGCCGGCCAGCCGCCCCGGCATTTGGCGAACATGCTTCTCGCGACAGGCGAAGAGGCCGACATAAGGCCCGCCGAACTGCAGGCCGACTCCGATCGCCTGGCCTTCGCCAACGACGATGTCTGCGCCCATTTCGCCCGGGCTGCGGATCGCCCCAAGCGCCACGGGCTCGGTGACCACGGCGATCAGAAGGGCGCCAGCGGCATGGGCCGCTTCGGCGATGGGCGCCAGGTCGGTGATCCGGCCGAGGATATCGGGATATTGGACGATGACCGAGCTGGTCTCGGCGTCGATGGCGGCTATCAGCTGCTCGGCGTCGGTTTCCGCTGTCAGTTCCGGCAGCGCCGACTCGAGCGAGTCGCCGGTGAATTTCGCCATCGTCCTGGCGACGCTGACGTAGTGCGGGTGAAGCCCCGACGAGAGGATTGCCTTGCTCCGCCGGGTGATCCGCCGCGCCATTCCGATCGCTTCCCAGCAGGCCGTCGACCCGTCGTACATCGAGGCATTGGCGACGTCGCAGCCGAACAGGCGCGCCACCTGCGTCTGGAACTCGAACATCACCTGCAGCGTGCCCTGAGCGATTTCCGGCTGGTATGGGGTGTAGGCCGTCAGGAACTCGCCTCGCTGGATGATGTGGTCGACGCTGGCCGGGACATGATGGCGATAGGCGCCGCAGCCAAGGAAGAAGGGCGCTTCCCCGGCAACGAGATTTTTGCGCGACAATGCCGTCAGCTGCCGCTCTACCGACAGTTCCGATGCGTGGCTCGGCAGGGTAGCGATCGGCTCCTGCAGCCAGGCCTTCTCCGGCACGTCGCGGAACAAGTCGTCAATCGCGCCAACGCCGATAGCGGCTAGCATTTCGCCGCGGTCGGCATCGGATAACGGCAAATAACGCATCAAGCAGGCTTCCTCATGATGAAGCGAAGACGGACGTAATCGGCGACGTTCGAGCCGACCGCATCGGCGACCGCCTGGCCGATGTCGGCGCGCTCTTCCTCAGGCACGCCCGCGCGGTCGAGCCATCCTTTGCGAAACGTCGTCACCCAGGCGGCGACGCCGTGCTCCAGCGGGGTCGGCCTTTCGATCAGCCGGGCGTCCACGTCCCTGAACCCGGCATTCTCGTAGAGGGTGGTGAACTCCTCCACCGTCGGATACCAGTTGGCGGCATAGGTCGGCGGGCCATAGCCGCGCATGACCAGCACTTCGTCGAGCGTCTCCCGCAGCCGGGCGAGATTGCCCTCCCCGCCCATCTCGCCGGCAAATCGCCCGCCATTCTTCAGCGCAAACCAGATCGCCCGCGCCGCCCGCTCCTTGTCGAGCACCCAGTGCAGGGTGGCGTTGGAGAAGGCGGCGTCGAATGCCTCGCCGAACTTCAGCTCGGACGCGTCCATCAGCCGCGCATCGAGGCCCTTTGCCTTGGCGGCGGCGACCATGCTGAGATTGTTGTCGATACCGACGACGTCAGCGCCAGCGTGCTTGATCTTGAGCGTCAGCGTGCCGTCGCCGCAGCCGACGTCAAGGATATGCTCGCCCCATTGCGGATCGAGCATGGCCAGCGCCGCCGCGCCAAGCTCGGGCACGAAGCCGCCGACGCGGGCGTAATCCGCGGCGTTCCAGTCGCTGGTCGAGGATGGCGGCGGTTTCAGAGCTCCTTCACCCAGTCCCGATAGGACGCTTCGTCCATCAGTCCTTCGAGTTCGCCCGCGTCCGCGAGCTTGAGCTTGAAAAACCAGCCCTCGCCTTCCGGATCGCGGTTGATGAGCGCCGGATCGTCGGCGATCGCGGCATTGCCTTCGATCACCTCGCCGCCCACCGGCGCATAAACGTCCGAAGCGGCCTTGACCGACTCGACGACCGCCGCCTCCTGGCCCTTGGCCAGCGATTTGCCGGCTTCCGGCACTTCGGCGAAGACGATGTCGCCAAGCGCCGCTTGCGCATGGTCGGAAATGCCGACCGTGGCCGTGTCGCCCTCAACTCGGATCCATTCATGCTCGCGGGTGAAGTAAAGGCTCATGGGGTCAGGCTCCCTTGCGGTGATAGCGGTGCGGGACGAAAGGCATGGCGGCGACGTGGCCCACGAACAATTTGCCGCGCTGCTCGAGCTTGAGCTCGCTACCAATCTCGGCGAGGTGCGGGGCGACATAGCCCATGGCGATCGGCCGCTGCAGGCTGGGCGAGAAGCCGCCGCTGGTGATCCGGCCGACCTCACTGCCCTCGCCGTCGAGCACCAGCGCCCCTTCGCGAACCGGCTGGCGGCCGTCGACGTCGAAACCGACCCGCTTCAGCGGCGGGCCATTCTCGATCTCGGCCAATATGCGCAGGTCGCCAGGGAAGCCGCCCTCGGCCCGGCGGCGCTTCTGGATGGCAAAGGTCAGCCCGGCCATGACCGGAGTTGTCGTCCGGTCGATGTCGTGGCCGTAAAGCGGAAGCCCAGCCTCAAGCCTGAGCGAATCACGGGCGCCAAGCCCGATCGGCCTGACCGCCTCGTCAGCAAGCAGGGCGTCGGCCAGTTCAGCGGCAGCATTGGCCGCGACCGAAATCTCGAATCCGTCCTCGCCGGTATAGCCTGACCGGCTGATCCAGACCGGCCGGCCGAGCGCCTGGAAGGCGCCCCCTTCCATGAAGCTCAGGCCGGAAACGCCGGGCGCGATTCTCTCCAGGACCCCCGCCGCGCGCGGCCCCTGCAACGCCAGCAGCGCCTGTTCGCGCATATGGTCGACGACCACGTCGCGCGGCAGCCGCTCGCGCATATTGTCAATATCGCCATGCTTGGTGGCGCCGTTGACGACGACGTAGAAACCCTCGCCTCGCCGGGTCGCCATCAAATCGTCGATGATCGTTCCATCGTCGGCCAGCAGCATCGAATAACGCAGCTTCATATCGGCGAGATTCACGAAATCGCCGGGCATCAGGGTCTCAAGGGCGCGATCGACAGTGTTGCCGCCAATAGTGAGCTGGCCCATGTGGCTGACGTCGAACAGGCCGGCACTGCTCCGGGTCCAGAGATGCTCGGCCATGATACCTTCATACTGGACCGGCATTTCATAGCCGGCGAAGGGCACCATGCGGGCGCCTTGGGCGCGATGCCACGAGTCGAGCGGAAGCTTGCCCAATGATTGCTGACCGGCGTCCATGCTCATCAATTCTCCAAGCGGCACGATAGCGACAGCGACCCGCGCGAACGCGGCCCCGAGCCGTCGCCTCCGTCTGTCACTTGGGCCTGAGAGCTTTGCCCCTTCGGCGGCCCCACCCCGGATCGAGACCGGAACAGGACACTTTCCAGACTGTCAGGCGCGCGCGGTCCATGGTGCCTGAGAGATTCCGGAGGCGGTTGCTCCTTCGGCGCCGTGGCAAACCACGGACTCTCCCGCGCGGCCTTCCCGGGGCGAGCCCCGGAGACGGCGCGGAGCCTTGGCCGCCACCGCTAGCTGAGTCAACGCCGACGGCACCCCTGTGGCTAGCGATCGGGTGAAGCGTTACAGGTGAAACGATGCGCGGAGAGGCATGACGCGCTACCGAATCACGCCGAACATGATGCCGACCTTTCGCCTGACGGCCGATTCGCCGGGCCGCGCACTCGTCCAGAATGGGCGAATGTTCGCCATGCTCAACACCCATCGTCAACGACACGGGCATGGCCACCGCCGAAGCCAGGCTTCACTATAATTTTCGGGCGACCGATCACAGCGATCCGCAACGGCGAGTTGGATGCCATGGGACGGTAAGTCGCAACCCTGGCGATGGCGACCATCATGCGGCCATTGCCCAGGGCAACAAAAAAGAAGCGCTGAAACCCTAGCGGGTCGCGTTGTAGCGGAGTTGCGCGTCAGTCAGCTGGAAACCGATCAGATGTTCGAACGTCGCGCGCTGGACGGCTGCCCGTACCACCGGGTCGGTCAGCGGGTCGACAGCGGCCTGCGGGTCCCCGGGTTTGCGACGGACGGTCAGGAGGCGCTCGATGTCGTTCGGGATGGTCGCGGCGGCCTTCGATACGCGGATCGTCGCTTGCCCCGATGTCTGGGCGCGCTGGCTGCCGGCCTCAAAGGTCAGGCCGACATTGCCGACGCGCTTGGCGGCAATCGTCGTGCCGCCCTGCATGGCGACATCGAAAAAGGGCAGTACCACCTGGCGCGCCGGGCCGGCGTCCCGGCGCTGGCCGACGACGTCAAAGGTAGCGGTGGAAATGATCTGGTCGCCCGCTTCCTGGCAGGTCGAGCGGACGTTGGTGATGGTCGCCGTCACATCGATCGCGGCCGCCGAGGTGCTGGCCGGCGGATTGAACAGCGTGATGTCGCCGGTGGCGCCAACGATCCCGACCTGCGGGCAGGCGCTTCGGGTGGTATAGACGCCGCCGCTCTCGAACAGGCCTTCGCGAGAGCAGCCGGCAAGCAGGGACAAGGCGATGAGCGACGAGAGGCGGAGGTTCACAGGGCGGGATTTCCTAAGCATGGCTGCAGTGGCGTGTTCATAGGAAGCGCCTTTCAACCGGGCAAGCAATTGCTTACATCGCCGCCGTGCCCACTTCCCGCCCACCCTTGAGGATCCTGATCGCCGCGCCGCGCGGCTTCTGCGCCGGCGTCGACCGCGCCATCCAGATCGTCGAGCTCGCCCTCCAGCGCTATGGGGCGCCCGTCTATGTCCGTCACGAAATCGTTCACAACCGTTTCGTTGTCGACCGGCTGCGCACCCTTGGCGCGATTTTCGTGGAAGAGCTTGACGCGGTTCCGGACGACCGGCCCGTCGTCTTCTCCGCCCATGGCGTGCCAAAATCCGTGCCGGCTGCCGCGCGTCAGCGCAATTTGACCTTCGTCGACGCGACTTGCCCACTGGTGTCGAAAGTCCACCGCCAGGCCGAGCGGCTGATCGAGGATGGCCGCCATATCCTGTTCATCGGCCATGCCGGCCATCCCGAAGTGATCGGTACCTTCGGCCAGGTTCCGGCCGGGTCGATGACCCTTGTCGAGACCGAAGAGGATGTCGCCAACCTGTCGGTGGCGGATCCCGGCAACCTCGCTTTCCTGACCCAGACCACCTTGTCGGTCGATGACACCGCGGCGATCGTTGCGGCGCTCAAGGCCCGCTTCCCGTCGATCCGGACGCCGCGCAGCGAGGATATTTGTTACGCGACTTCAAACCGCCAATCGGCGGTCAAGGAAATCGCGGCTGAATGCGGGCGAATGCTGGTCATCGGCGCGCCGAACAGCAGCAATTCGCTTCGCCTTGCCGAGGTCGCCCAGCGCCTCGGGGTCCCTGCCCGGCTGATCGAACGCGCCGCCGATATCGACTGGGACTGGTTGGGAACACCGGAGACTCTCGGCCTGACGGCCGGCGCGTCGGCGCCGGAGATCCTGGTCCGCGAGGTCATCGACGCCCTCGGCGAGAGGTTTGCCGTGACCGTGGAGGAAGCATCCCACGCGCCGGAACGGATGATATTCAAGCTGCCGCGCGAACTGGTTGCCTGATCCGGATGGCGGACTTGCCGGTCGTCGAGATTTTCACCGACGGGGCGTGCAGGGGCAACCCCGGCCCGGGCGGCTGGGCGGCGCTGATCCGGTCGGGCGGGCGCGAGAAGGAACTGGTCGGCGGCGAGCCGCTGACCACCAACAACCGAATGGAGCTCAAGGCCGCGATCGAGGGGCTGAACGCGCTGACCAGGCCATGCCGGGTCGAGCTTCACACCGACAGCAATTACGTCCGCGACGGGATCACCCGGTGGATCCACGGCTGGCTTCGCAACGGCTGGCGGACGGCGGACAGGAAGCCGGTCAAGAACGCCGATCTGTGGCAGCAATTGCACGACGCCACCCACCGTCACCGAATCGCCTGGCACTGGGTGAAGGGCCATAGCGGCCATCCGGAAAACGACCGAGTCGACGCACTGGCCTGCGAGGAAGCCGACCGGCAGCGGACTTCAGCCAGATAAGAAGCGCTTGCGGGCGGAGGCTGAAGCCCCCGCCCGCTATTGGCCTTACCTTTTCGGCAAGAACGTGACTTCGCGCATCAGATATTCGCCCGTGATGGTCCGGATATTGGGATAGACCGTCGTCGTCGTGCTCCGGGTCGGCGCTTCGTTTGCAGCCCCCCAGGCCTTCATGAAGGCCTCGTAGCGCGCCCGGTTCGGCGCCAGGTCGCTGGTGTTGGCGAACGTCGTGACCAGGATGACATTGAACTCGCCGCTGTTGGCCAGGTCGCTGACATAGACGTTGTAGCTCTTCATCTGGCCGAGCCGAATTGCGGCCTCGTTGCTTGCCACCCAGGTGTTGCGAATCCCCTGAAGGTAATCCTCGACCATGTTCTCCTTCACTTTGATGGTCGAAACATTGGAGACGGAGTCGCTTACCGTATAGTCGGTGTAAGGCTTGAGCTGGGCGAATGCCGGTGCGGTCATGGCCATGGCGACGCCAATGGCCAAAATTGCCTTCTTCATCGTGATTTCCCCTATTTGGCGAACGCGAATGCTCGCCTATTTGCAGGGCCGCCACGATCCCGATCGAATAATGCGAGCCCAGTGCGGAACACCAAGCGCTTAAAAAGAATTAATCACAAGTGATTATTCAAAAAAATAACTAACCCGTCGGCGACTCAGCTAAAAATCGACCCGGAGAATAGGGCCCGGGATTGATGTGCTCGACAGCGTGGCTCGGCAATTCACGAAGCAGCAGCGCCGCCGCCAGCTTGGCCGCCGCCGGCGCCGTCTGGATGCCGAATCCGCCTTGGCCCACGCACCAGAAGAATGCCGGCGCGCGGCCATCGAAGCCATAGATGGGCGCCCGGTCCGGGGCGAAGCTGCGCAGGCCCGCCCAACGGCGCTCGACCGCTTCGATCGGCCAATCCACCACCGCCTCGAATCGGGCGATGGCGGTGGCGACGTCGATTTCGTCGGGCGCGGCGTCGCCTGGCTCGCTGGCGATCTCATCGTGAGGACTGAGCCAGATGGAGCGGTCGCCCTCGCCCTTGAAATAGAATGTCCCGGCCCAGTCATCGATCAGCGGCAGGTGCCTGAGGCCGCTTCGACCAACGCGCAGTTGGACCATGGTCCGCCGCATCGGCGCAATGTCGAGCGGTTGGACGCCGCAGGCTTTGGCGACCGAATCGGCCCAGGCGCCGGCGGCGTTGACGAGCCTTTCAGCGGTTACGGTCTCGCCGGACGACAAAGCGATCCGCCAAACGCCGTGTTCGTTCCGCGCCGAAACCAGCCGCTGATCGGTTCGAAGGGCGCCGCCACGGCGCTTGAACCGGCCAAGATAGGCGGCGTGCAGGCCGGCGACGTCGATATCCGCGCATCCCGTTTCGAAAATCGCGAACCGCCACTCCGGTCGTATACCCGGCACCCATCGTTCCAGCTCGGCGCCGCTGACCCGCTTGCTGTCGATCCCCTCGGGCAGCGTGGGCTGCTCGTCCATCGCCAGGTGCAGCGCGCCGCGCGTCCGCAGGAAGCCCCGCTCGGCGAAGTCGGCGGGCGGCGAGGCCAGGAAGGCGCGCGAGGCCCTGGTCAGCGGGGTGACCGCCGGCCCACCGTAGCTTTCTAGCCAGAACGCCGCCGACCGGCCCGTCGAATGAAAGCCGCAGTGCGATTCGGCCTCGATGATCAGCGTGCTGCGCCGATCGGCGATTTCGGCGCCAAGGCTCGCCCCGGCGATTCCCCCGCCGACGATCAAGACTTCGAAATGAGAGGGAAGATTGACCATCGCGGCGCGTGGTTACGGTTTGGAAAGCCCTGCCGTCTAGGTGTGGCGCCTATGGTTGATGTTGGATTTCCCGAACTGCTGATCATGGCGCTTGCGGCTCTGCTCGTCGTGGCGGCCGTCATCGACATGCGGTCGTTCACCATTTCCAACCGCCTGAATCTGGCCGTCGCGGCGGCTGCTCCCCTGTTCTGGTGGTCGATCCAGCTGCCGGTGTGGCCGCATGTCGCCACCCAGGCCGCGGTCGCCCTCGGGGTCTTCGGATTGCTCGCCGCGGCCTTTTACGCCGGCATGATGGGGGGCGGCGACGTCAAGCTCGCCGCCGCTCTGTCGCTCTGGTTTTCACCGGCTTCGACATTGAAATTCCTGGTGATCATGTCGATCGCCGGCGGGATCCTCACTCTCCTTCTTCTCGCCGCCCATCGCGCGCGCGGGAAGGAGGGAAAGCCGAAAATTCCGTACGGTGTCGCAATCGCGGTCGGTGGACTCGTGATTCTCGCCCAACGCTTTCTTAACCAATTTGCCTGATGTCTGTGGGCATTCAGGGGACCCTTCAGGGGAGGCGATCGCGCCATGGACATTAAGAAGATCATGCTGCTGGTTGGAGCGCTGTTGATTGCGGGCGTGACCGCGATCATGGCGAAGAACATGTTCGCAGGGTCGGGCGCGACGCAAGCCGCCGCGGCTCCCGCGGTTCCGACCGGCCCGAAGGTGCTCGTGGCGCGCAAGGCGCTCGCGGTCGGCACCATCATCGACGCCGAATCCCTGGCTTTCCAGCCTTGGCCCAAGGAACTGATGCAGAGCGCTTACTATACGGAGGGCTCTCCCGACGCGGACCAGACCAAGCTTCTTGGCACGGTCGTGCGCTATCAGGTCACCGCCGGCCAGCCTCTCACCCGTGGTGCGCTCGTCGGCCCCAACGATCGCGGCTTCCTCGCTGCGGCGCTCGGGCCGGGCATGCGCGCCATGACGGTTCCGGTGAATACCTCGACCGGCGTCGCGGGCTTCGTCTTCCCGGGCGACCGAGTCGACCTGGTCCTGACCCAGCAGATTGAAGGTGGCGGCGACGGCCCCCCGCTGAAAGTGTCGGAAACGATCGTTCGCAACGTTCGCGTCCTCGCCACCGATCAGCGGATCACCGACAAGGGCGACGACGGCAAGACCGAAGTCAAGACTTTCTCCAACGTCACGCTGGAAACCACGCCGCGCATCGCCGAGAAGATCGCCGTCGCGCAGAGCATGGGCCAGCTGTCACTGTCGCTTCGCTCGATCGCCGACAACAGCGCCGAGCTGGAGCGGGCGATCGCCGCCGGCGACGTCAAGGTCCAGCCGGGCGCGAACCCGGCGGAAGAGCGCCGCATGCTCCTGTCGGTCGCCAATCGGCCAGTCGACACCAATACCACCTATACGACCGGCGGGGATGTCTCGCGGTTCCAGCGCCGGTCCGTGCCGGCCAAGGCCGCAAGCAACGGTCCGCAGGGTGGCGACGCGCTTTCTCAGTTCGCCAACGCCCTCATGGGCAAGTCGAACCCGAGCAGCGACCAGGCCTCGTCGGGACCGGTTTCCGGCCCGTCAGTTCGGGTCACTCGGGGTAATACCGTCACCGTCGTTCCGGTGGGAGCTCGCTAAAATGACCACTCGCAAGTATCGTATCGGCACGGCATTCGCTGCCCTGGCCCTTGGCCTGGCAAGCATTGGCCCAGCCATCCCGGCCGCCGCCCAGGCGCCGGGCAGCTACAAGCCGAGCAGCCAGATGCTGCTGTCCGTTGGCGAAGGCCAGATGATCAACCTGAGCCGGCCCGTTGCCGATGTCTGGACGTCCAACGCAGCCGTTGCCGACGTTCATGTCACCAACGCTCGTCAGCTCAACATCTTCGGCAAGGACGCCGGCGAAGCGACCGTCATCGCGACGGCTGCAAACGGGTCGGTGGTCTATGCGACCAGCGTCCGCGTCGGGCAGAACATCTCGTCGGTCAACCAGATGCTTCGGGCAGCAATGCCGGATTCGAACATCCAGGTGACCACGGTCGGCCAGATGGCGGTGCTCAACGGCACCGTCGCCTCCCCGGCCGACAGTGCGCAGGCCGAAATGCTGGTCCGCGCCCTGCTCAACCCCGGCGTGGACACCAGCGCGCCCGGTGCTGCGCTGAAAATGGTTCCGGTCAACCGCCTCAAGGCGGCGACACCCTTGCAGGTCAACCTGCGCGTCCGGGTCGCCGAGGTGAACCGGTCGCTGCTCAAGCAAGTCGGGGTCAATCTCTTCTCGGCCGACTCGACCAGCGGCTTCCGCTTCGGCCTCGGCCAAGGCGATTTCAACGCCGGTGGCGCGCCCGGATCGAATCCCTTCTCGGTCAATCCGCTTGCCGCGGGTGGAACGACGCTTGGCGTCGCCGGCAGACTGTTCGGTCTCGACCTCGCCGGCGCCCTCGATCTCGCCGAAACGGACGGCCTGGCGACGACCCTCGCCGAGCCGAACCTGACGGCGCTGTCCGGTGAAACCGCAAGTTTCCTGGCCGGTGGCGAATATCCGATCCCGGTCTCCCAGTCGCTCGGCGCGACCACCGTCGAATGGAAGCAATATGGTGTCAGCCTGGCCTTCACGCCGGTGGTTCTGGGCGACGGCAGGATCTCCATGCGGGTCCGTCCGGAAGTGTCGGAACTGTCAAACGAAGGCGCGGTCAAGATCGGCGAAGTGCTCGTCCCCGCGCTGACCGTGCGGCGCGCCGAAACGACCGTGGAGCTTGGTTCCGGCCAGAGCTTCATGATCGCCGGACTGCTTCGCAACAACTCGAGTAATGACGTCAGCAAGGCGCCGTTCCTCGGGGATATCCCGATCCTCGGCTCCCTGTTCCGGTCGACGAAGTTCCGCCGCCAGGAAACCGAGCTGGTGATCATCGTCACGCCATATCTCGTAAGGCCGGTGTCGGGCCGGCTCGCGCTGCCGAATGACGGACTTCGCGCGCCGACCGATGTCGAGCGGGTGTGGGAGGGCCAGACCTACGTCGGCCAGAAGGGCCAGGGGCCGGCACAGTCCGCGCCTGCGCCTGCCATTGGCGCCCAGGGCGCGGCCGTCGCCCCCGGATTCAAGCTGTGATCCGCGGCACTGAAAGGAAGGATGCAACGATGCGTACGAGAATCGGCCTCTTGCTTCTGGCCTCCGCGGTCGCGGGCTGCAGCCACACGCCGCAGGATCTGCCGGATCGCGGCTATGCCGCGGTCAACGTGCCGGTCGTCAGCCGCACCAACTATGTGTTCGACGCCGCGGCTCCCGCCGGCTCGCTGAGCCCGTCGGAAGCAGCCCGCCTCGACGCCTGGTTCAACAGCCTCGACCTGCGCTACGGCGACACCATTTATGTCGACGGCGGCTATGAAGCCGCCCGCGCCTCGGTTGCCCACGTGGCCGGCAATTACGGCATGCTCGTGTCGTCCGGCTCGCCAGTGACCGCCGGCGAAGTCGCCCCGGGCAATGTCCGGGTCGTGGTCACCCGCACCGTCGCCACGGTTCCGAACTGCCCCGACTGGAGCAGCCGGCCGTCGCAGCCCAACTATAACAACCGTGCAATGCCGAACTTCGGCTGTGCGGTGAATTCCAATCTCGCCGCAATGGTCGCCAACCCGGAGGATCTTGTCCACGGGCGCGAAGGCAGCGGCGTTGGTGATGCCATGACCGCATCGAAGGCCGTCGGCGTTTATCGCGCCGCGCCGCCGACGGGCACGAAGGGCCTCACGGAAACCAACACCAAGAAGGGCAACTAGTCATGAACGCTCCGTTCCAGGCACGCGCCGGTCTGCGTGACCCCTTCACCGCCTTCGTCTGCGACGATGCCACGGCCGACATGCTGCGACCGGTCGCGGTCGAGCATGGCTGGTCGCCGGAAAAGGTGAACAAGGGCGGCCTGCGCAACGCGGTTCAGTCCCTGTCGGTCTCGGCCAGCCCGAACATCCTGTTCGTGGACCTGTCGGAATCGGCGGACCCCCTGAACGACATCAACTCGCTTGCGGAAGTCTGCGAGCCCGGCACGATCGTCATCGCCTCTGGCCAGGTCAACGATGTCCGCCTCTATCGCGACCTCGTCGCCAGCGGCATCCACGACTATCTGCTGAAGCCGTTCACGGTGGACCAGCTGCGCGACACGTTCGCCCATGCCCAGTCGATCCTGTCCGGACCGCGCGGTGAGGCGCAGGCCGACAAGCCGCACGTCATGGCCACCGTCGTCGGTGTCCGCGGCGGCGTCGGCGCGTCGACCATCGCCACCAGCCTTGCCTGGCTGCTTGGCGAAAAGGCCCACCGTTCAACCGCATTGCTGGACCTTGACGTGCATTTCGGCACCGGCGCTCTGGCGCTGGACCTGGAGCCTGGCCGCGGCTTGACCGACGCCATCGAGAATCCGAGCCGAATCGACGGCCTGTTCATCGAACGCGCCATGGTTCGCGCCAACGAGCGGCTGTCCGTCCTGTCGGCCGAAGCGCCGATCCATCAGCCGCTGGTCACCGACGGCACCGCCTTCTTCCAGCTTCAG
>DASSPS010000046.1:0-25437 GCA_035699505.1 Sphingomicrobium sp.
CGAGAAAGCGACGATCTCGGGCAGGACCCCGCTGTCGCGCGCCTCGGCAAGGATCCGAAGCCCTTCGGCCAGGAAAAGACCCTCGGCGCGCCGCGCCTTCTTGTCGCGGAGCGAGCGCAGCCGCTTGACGGTGGGATTGGAAAAGGCGGTGACTTCGCGCGGCACCGGCCTTCACTCCTCGCCGAACTTGGTCTCGATCAGCTCGACCAGTTGCGCGAGATGGGCTTCGGCTTCGTCACCCTCGACATGGATCGTCACTCGGTCGCCCTTCGCCGCCCCGAGCATCATCAGTCCCATGATCGAGGTGCCGGTGACCCGGTTGCCGTCCTTTTCAACCTCGACCGTGGCCGGCAGCGAATGGACCATGTTGACGAACTTGGCGCTTGCCCGGGCGTGGAGACCGCGACGGTTGCCGACCGTGATTTGGCGCGAGCAGTGGCTCAAGCCGCGGCCTCGCCGAGGATTTCGGAGGCGACCGAAATGTACTTGCGGCCTGCTTCGCGGGCAGCGGCGACGGCGGCGCGAACCCCCATCACCTTGCGCGCGCCCTCGAGCCGGATCAGCATCGGCAGGTTGACCCCGGCGATGACCTCGATGCCGGTATCCTTCATCAGGCTGATGGCGAGGTTCGAGGGTGTGCCTCCGAACAGGTCGGTGAGGATGATCACGCCCTTGCCCTGGTCGACCTTGGCGATGGCGTCGGCGATATCCTTGCGCCGCGCCTCCATGTCGTCGTCCGGGCCGATGCAGATGGCTTCGATCGCCTGCTGCGGGCCGACGACATGCTCCATGGCCGTGATGAATTCGGCCGCCAGGCGGCCGTGAGTGACCAAAATTAAGCCGATCATTCTTCCAACTCGTTACGTGTCTCGCCATCCGGCGCCGGGCCGGGACGTCCCTCGATCGGATCGCTTGGCGATGAAGCGAGGTCTCGGTGGCGGATATTCGGTGAAAAGCCTTGGCTTCGCAACCGTTCCGCCATCTCGATCGCCGCTGCAACGGACCGGTGTCTCCCCCCGGTACAACCAAAAGCAACCGTCAAATAGCTCTTGCCCGCGGCCCAGTAGCCGGGAATCCAGCCGCTGAGAAGCGCTTCGATGCGGTCCATGGACGGGGCCCAGGACGGGTCGGCGGCAAGGAAATCGCGGACTGCGCTGTCGGCGCCGGTCTGCGGCCGAAGCTCGTCGACCCAATGCGGATTGGGCAGGAATCGCAAGTCGAACACCAGGTCGGCGGTCCGCAGGATGCCGCGGGCGAAGCCGAAGGAAGCAATGGTCAGGATGGTCTCGTCGGAATCCTGGCCGTAGCGGCGGCGAAGCTCCTCGCGAAGCTCGACCGGGCTCAATTCGGTGGTGTCGATCAGGCTGGCGGAGGCGGCCCGAAGCGGCGCCAGCACCGCCCGCTCCCGAGCGATCCCATCCTCCGCCGGGCGGTCGAGCGCCAGCGGGTGCCGCCGGCGCGTTTCATCATAGCGGCGAATCAGCTCGCGCGTGGCGCTGTCGAGGAACAGGATTTCCGGCTGCACGCCCGGCAGCGACGCTAGCGACTCGCGCACGGTCGCGGGATCGAACCCGCGGCTTCTAACATCCATCGCTACGGCGGCGGGGACCAGCCGGCAATCGGTCCCGTCACCGGCGGCGAAGCTATGAAGGAGCGATACGGGCAGGTTGTCGACGCAGTCCCAGCCCATGTCCTCAAGCGCGTCGAGCACGCTCGACTTGCCGGCGCCGGACATGCCGGTGACGAGCAGCAGGCGGGGCGGCGGCCGACCTGCAGCCATCAGCCGGCGCGACCCAGGCGATCAAGCGCAAGGGCGACCTTCGCCGCCGCCGAGGCGGTCGTCGGGTCCACCGAGATCAACGGCAGCGAGATGCCGAGCAGCGGCCGTTCGCGGCCGTCATCCGGAAGCCGGGCGAAGTCGCTGGTCAGTTCCACGATCAAGGCGATCGGCGCACTATCGACGACAGCCATCTCGACGATGCCGATGCCGCGGATTTCGAGCTTGCCTGTGATCGTTGGCGGGGCGGTGGCGATCAGCCGGTCGCCCTCGCGGCGAACGATCGTCTGGTCGTCGCTGACCAGGGTGAAGCCGCGATCGATCAGGCGCAGGGCGAGGTCGGACTTACCTGACCCGGACCGGCCGGTGATGAGGACCGCCCGGCCATCGAGCGCGACGGTGCTGGCGTGCACCGTGTCGGACGATAGCGTCCGGCCGCTCACTTCCGGTCCGCCGCCGGCAGGCGGATGATGAATCGGGCGCCTGACGGCGCATCGTCGCGGTCCTGCACGTCAATCTCTCCGTCGTGCCCTTCGACGATTGCCTGGGCGATCGCAAGGCCGAGACCGGAATGGCGGCCGAAGCTTTCGCCCTCCGGCCGGACGGAGTGAAACCGGTTGAAGATCGCCTCGCGCGATTCCCTGGGAACGCCTGGGCCCTCGTCGTCGACCCGGATTAGCACCTCGTCGCCGACATGGGAGGCGGCGATTTCGACCAGCCCCCCGGCCGGCGAAAAGCTGACGGCGTTGTCGATGAGGTTGTTGATCGCGCGGGCGAGGCGGCCGGGATCGCCCATGATGACCGCGGTGGCCTTGCGCGGTCGGGCAAAGGCGATGTTGACGTCGCCTTTTGTCCGGCGGTCTTCCCAGCCGGCCACCAGTTGCTGGATCAGCAAGCCGACATCGACCGGCTCGAACTTGGCCCTGGCGAGCTGGGCGTCGGTCCGCGCCGCTTCGCTGACGTCGCCAACCAGGCGATCGAGCCGGATCACGTCGTCGCGGGCGACCGCAAGCAATTGCGCCTTGAGCGCCGGATCGTCGACCCGCTCCATGCTGTCGATCGCGGAGCGGAGGGAAGCGAGCGGGTTCTTGAGCTCATGCGTCACGTCCGCCGCAAACGCCTCGATATTGTCGATCCGGTGCCGAAGCGACTGGGTCATGTCAGCGACCGCTCTTGCGAGCAGTCCGATTTCGTCGCTCCGCGAGGGCAGTCGGGGCACCTTGACCTCGCGGGCCCGGCCAAGTCGTACGCGATGAGCGGCGAGGGCGAGCCGGCGCAACGGGCGGACGATCGTCCGCGCCAGGAACAGCGACAGGAGAATCGACAGGATGACCGCGCCCACCATCGCCAGCCCGAGCGCGGCGCGCTGGCTGCGCACTGTGCGGGTGAAGGCGCGGTCATTTTCGGTGACCAGCAAAATGTCTTCACCAAGCGGCGCCGCCGCCGAGAAGACGGGAGTAAGGTCCGGTGCGTTGCGGGCCCGTGTCGTCACCTGCCGGCTGCGCTGCGCGGCGACTGCTTCGGGCCAGGCGGTTAGCCGGTCATCGGCAGGTTCCGAAAAGTCCTCGAGCGACCTGGCCCCGACAAGGGCGTTGAATCCCTTGTCGAGGGCGCGTGCCACGTCCTTGGTCCAGGCCTGGGTCGATGGATCGCGAAGCGCATAGGTCGGGCCGGTCCTCCGCCAGCTGTCGGCCGCCAGCTGCCCGTCGCGGTCATAGATTCGAAGCCTGGTGCCAGTCGACCGCCCGATCGACGCCATGACCCGATCGCGGGCGGCGGCCGGAACTGCCGCCAGGGCCTCAGCGGCGACCGCGGCTTCGGATCGAGTCTGGCGGATTCGCTCCTTGCTCAGCCGGTTCCGGAAGGAATCGAGGTAGAACAGGCTGAGCGTCAATAGCACTACGGTCAGCAGGTTCATCGCCAGGATGCGATGAGTCAGCGTCCAGCGGCCCGACCAGCTGAGGTCAAGATCGCTGAACTCACTGGTCGTCGAATTTGTATCCGACGCCATAAAGGGTTTCGATCGCGTCAAACTTCGGGTCGACGACCCGGAACTTGCGGCGCATTCGCTTGATGTGGCTGTCGATTGTCCGGTCGTCGACATATACATCGTCGTGATAGGCGATGTCGAGCAGCTGGTTGCGGCTCTTCACGACGCCAGGCCGCTGCGCAAGCGCTTCCAGGATCATGAATTCCGTAACCGTCAGGGTCACTTCCTCGCCGTCCCAGATTACCTTGTGCCGGGCCGGGTCCATGGTCAGTCGGCCGCGCTCGATCAGCGCGGTTTCCCGTTCGGCCATGGAGGAGGTTGCGGAGGTCTTCGCGAGATCCTGGCGGCGCAGGATAGCGCGGATGCGGGCGATCAGCAGCCGCTGCGAGAATGGCTTTGAAATATAATCGTCGGCACCCATCGCCAGGCCCAGCGCCTCGTCCAGCTCGTCGTCTTTGGACGTGAGGAAGATGACCGGCATGGCGCTGAATTCGCGCAGGCGGCGAAGCAGCTCCATTCCGTCCATATTGGGCATCTTGATATCGAAGACGCCAAGATCGGGTGGATTGTCGGCAATCGCTTTGAGCGCCACGCTGCCTTCCGAATAGACGCGCGTGACGAAGCCTTCGGCCTGCAGGGCAATGGACACGGAGGTCAGGATGTTGCGGTCATCATCGACCAGCGCGATCACATTGCTCATGTTTGGTCACGACGCCCCTTGATGTCGGCGCCGGACTTAGCCACAGGGCCTGGCAGGCACAAGGCAAGCCGAATTCGGCCTTCCTTGTGCCATTTTGACCGGGCAACCCTTTCAGGGTTATAGGCTGGTCCTACATCGTGGTGCGGCGGCAGCCATTTCGGTCGCCGCCGCTTTGATTTTTTAAAAGGGGATCAATCGCGTGACCGACCGGGTTCCGGCTTACGGACTTGATGCGCAGGGAATTGATACTGGCGCAAAAATTTTCTGGAACCTGACGACCGCGCCGCTCGTCGAACATGCCGTGCAGCGCGGGGAGGGCCTGCTCGCCAGGGACGGCCCGCTGGTCGTCAAGACTGGCAAGCACACCGGCCGGAGCGCGCAGGACAAGTTCACCGTCCGTGATTCCGCGACCGAATCGACCGTATGGTGGGGAAAGTCGAACAAGCCGATGGCGCCTGAAGCCTTCGCCGCGCTGAAGGCCGACTTTCTCGCCCACGTTGCCGCCCGAGAGACGCTGTTCGTCGCCGATCTGTTCGGCGGATCCCAGCCCGAGCACCGGGTCAGGGTTCGGGTCATCAACGAATATGCCTGGCACAACCTGTTCATCCGGACGATGCTGGTTCGCCCTGAGTCAGCGGAACTCGCTGATTTCATTCCGGAATTCACGATCATCGATCTGCCGAGCTTCCGCGCCGACCCCGAGCGCCACGGCTGCCGCAGCGAAACCGTCATAGCCGTCAACCTCTCGGAAAAGCTGATCCTGATCGGCGGCACCGAATATGGCGGCGAAATGAAGAAGTCCGTGTTCGGCCTCTTGAACTACCTGCTGCCGGCCCAAGGCATCATGCCGATGCACTGCTCGGCCAATATCGGCGCGGCCGGCGACACCGCCATCTTCTTCGGCCTCAGCGGCACCGGCAAGACGACCTTGTCGGCTGACCCCAACCGGACCCTGATCGGCGATGACGAGCATGGCTGGTCGGATACGGCGGTCTTCAATTTCGAAGGGGGCTGCTATGCGAAGGTGATCCGGCTGTCGGAAGAGAGCGAGCCGGAGATTTATGCCACGACGAAGCGGTTCGGAACGATCCTCGAGAATGTCGTGATGGACCCGATGACGCGCGAACTCGACCTTGACGATGCGACCCTCGCTGAAAATAGTCGCGGCGCATATCCGATCGACTTCATCCCCAATAGTTCGGACCGGAACATGGGGCCGGTCCCGAAGAATATCGTCATGCTCACGGCGGATGCCTTCGGCGTCCTGCCGCCGATCGCCAGGCTGACGGCCGACCAGGCGATGTACCACTTCCTCAGCGGCTACACGGCCAAGGTCGCCGGAACCGAAATTGGCGTGACCGAGCCGGAAGCGACCTTCTCGACCTGTTTCGGCGCCCCCTTCATGCCGCGTCATCCGTCGGTCTATGGCAATTTGCTCAAAGAGCGGATCGCCAAGGGCGGGGTCGACTGCTGGCTGGTCAACACCGGCTGGACCGGCGGCAAGTATGGCACCGGCAAGCGCATGCCGATCAAGGCGACGCGCGCCTTGCTCAACGCCGCGCTCGACGGCAGCCTGAAGAACGGCGAGTTCCGCAAGGATCCGAACTTCGGCTTCGAAGTGCCGGTTGCGGTTCCCGGCGTCGACAGCGCCATCCTCGACCCGCGCGGCACCTGGGCCGACAAGGACGATTATGACCGCACCGCCGCCAGGCTGGTCGACCTGTTCGTGAGCAATTTCGCGGAATTCGCGCCGCACGTCGATGAAGGCGTCCGGCAATCCGGTCCAAGCCAGGCGCAACACCAAGCGCAAGGCCAACCGACACCCGCTTAACGGCCCGGTCACCGATCGGGCCTTCACAAGGACCCGACCGATGACCGAATTTCCAGCCCGCCGCTTCGCCGCCGACGCCGACGTTGCCCACGTCGGCGAAGGGCTCCTCAAATGCACCTTGCCGCGCGAGGAATGGACCCACGAGGCCCATCTCGCAGCCACCATTTATCTGCTCATCTGCCGGCCCGACATCGATCTTGACGCTGAGCTTCCCGGCATCATCCGGCGCTATAACGAGAGCGTCGGCGGGGTGAACGACGACGCGCAGGGCTATCACGAAACAATCACGCGCACCTTCCTGCGCGGCGCCCGGCTGTTCCTGTCCGAAGCCGATGCCCGCGACGGGCTCGCCGACCTCGTCAACCAGTTCATCCACTCCCCGATGGGGCGGCGGGACTGGCCGTTTCGATTCTATTCGCGCAAGCGGCTGTTTTCGGTCGACGCGCGGAGTCATTTCGTCGAACCGGACATCGCCGATCTTCCCTGGTTGTCGCCCTTGCGCGCCGGCTGCTAGCGTCGGCGGCGAGAATGGGAGGAAATTGGCGGATGACGAAGATCGCTCGGACCGCGCTGGCACTGGTGGCGGCATTCGCGCTGGCCGCTCCAGCGGCGGCGCAGACGGCCGCCGACCGGCAGCTGAAGGCGCTGTACGACGGCTACGCCGCCTGGAACGCCATGGACAACGGCACGATCCAGAACGCCCGCGGCGAAAATCGCCCCGCGGGCTATCTCCAGCGGGTCGATCCTGCCTCGCAGCACCGGCGCGCCACGCGGATCGCGCAATATCTGGCCCAGCTCAACGCCATCGATGCGAAGCAATTGTCGCCGGACGAGCAGGTCAACGCCGCCGTTCTCCGCACCATCCTCGAGGCGGACATCGCCGACGCCCGATTCCGCGAATGGGAAATGCCGTTCAACAGCGACAGCAATTTCTGGACCTACCTCGACAGCCGCAACCCGTTCGAGGATGCAGCCGAATATCGCCGCTACATCGCTCGGATGCGCGACATCCCCCGCTTCTTCGACGAGAATATCACCAATATGCGCGCCGGCCTGGCGCGCGGTTTCTCCGTGCCCAGGGTGACGCTGGCGGGCCGTGATTCGTCGATCGCCAATTTCGCGAACGCGGCAGTCGACAAAAGCGCCTTCTACACGCCGTTCGAAACGATGCCGTCGACGATCCCGGCGGCCGAGCAAGCGGCGCTTCGGGCGGAGGGCCAAGCGGCGATCGAGCAGGCGGTGCTGCCGGCCTACCGCAAGCTGCTGGCTTTCTATCGCACGGAATATTTTCCGAAGGCGCGGACGACGACCGCTGCCAGGGACCTTCCGGACGGCGACGCATTCTACCGGGCCAACATCCGCGAATATACGACGCTCGACATGAGCCCGGAGGAAATCCACGAGCTCGGGCTGAAGGAAGTGGCGCGCATCGACGCCGACATGCGCCGGACCATGGCCGACAGCGGGTTCAAGGGGACCTTTCCCGAATTTCTGAAGTTCCTCCGGACCGACCCGCAATTTTACGCCAGGACGCCCGACGAGCTGCTGGGGGTTTCGGCTTATGCCGCCAAGCGGGTGGACGGAAAGCTGGGCGAGACATTTGGCCTGCTTCCTCGCCGCCGGTTCACCATCGTCCCGGTGCCAGAGGCGCTGGCGCCTTTCTATACGGCCGGCCGAGGCGGCCTCGAAAGCTGCCAGATGAACACCTACAACCTGCCGACCCGTCCGCTCTACAATATCCCGGCGCTGACCCTCCACGAATGTGCCCCCGGCCACAGCTTCCAGGCGGCGTTGTCGGAAGAGCAGAAGGCGCTGCCGAGGTTTCGGCAGAACCTCTATTTCTCCGGCTACGGCGAGGGGTGGGGCCTCTACACCGAGTGGCTCGGCATCGGCATGGGGATCTACCGGACTCCCTACGAGCGTTTCGGCCAGCAAAGCTACGAGATGTGGCGGGCCGCGCGGCTGGTCATCGACACCGGCCTTCACCTGAAAGGCTGGTCGCGCCAGCAGGCCATCGATTATCTGGCCAGCCATACCGCGCTGTCGGAGCATGAGGTGGCGACCGAGGTCGACCGCTACATCAGCTGGCCCGGCCAGGCGCTGTCCTACAAGCTCGGCGAGCTGACCATCCGCCGGCTGCGGTCGGAGGCGGAAACGACCCTCGGTCCCGGGTTCGACCAGCGGGGCTTTCACGACACCATCCTGGCGATGGGCGCGGTGCCCCTATCCGTCCTCGAGCACCAAATGCGCGCCTGGATCGCCAGGGAAGCGGCCAAGCCGGCGAAGGGCAGCTAGCCGCTAGGCGCTCGCCTTGGCGACATAGTCGCTGACGTTCTTCGCCAGCACGTCCATCGGCACGTTGCCGCCAAGGACGACCGCGTCGTTGAAGGTCCTGAGGTCGAACCGCGTGCCGAGCGCCGCCTTGGCCCGGTCGCGTTCGCGGTTGATCGCCTGGTGACCCATTTCATAGCTGCACGCCTGGCCCGGCCAGCTGCAATAGCGGTCGACCTCGCTCTCGTTCGGGTTGCCGAGCGCGTCCATGAAGAAGGCGCGGGCCTTCTCCCGGCTCCAGCGCTTGGCGTGCAGGCCGGTGTCGACGACCAGTCGGGTGGCGCGAAAGGCGATCGAATCGAAATAACCGAGCCGGCCGGCCGGATCGCCTTCGTAGACGCCGAGTTCGTCGGCGAGTTGTTCGGCATAAAGCGCCCAGCCTTCGCTGAACGCGCCGAAGCTGAGGATCGTGCGGATCATCGGCAGCGTGTTCGAATATTCGCCTTCCCAGACGTGGCCCGGGATTGCCTCATGATGGGTGAGCGAGGGCAGGTTATACTTGGTGTGGTCGTGGCCCTGCTTCAGGTTGATCCAGAACTTGCCCGGGACCGTGCCGTCGATCGAGCCGGCGCCGCCATAGGCGCCAGGTCCGCCGGGCTCTTCCTCGGGCGGCAACCGCCGCACTTCCAGGTTGCCTTTCACCATCGTGTTGAATGCCTGGGGCATCTTGGTCCGGATTCGCGCGATCCGGTCCTGGATGAAGGCCATGATCTGCGCACGGCCCGCGTCATTCTGCGGGAAGGTGTAGCGCGGGTCGGCGGCGATCGCCTTCATCCGTTCGCCGACGCTGCCCTTGGTGTAACCGAGCGACTTCAGGATCCGGTCCATCTCGCCATGGAGCCTGGCCAGCGTGTCGAGGCCGATCTGGTGGATTTCGTCCGGGCTGAGCGAAGTGGTGGTCGAGGCCTTCAGCGCCCAGCGGTAATAATCGTCGCCGTTGGGGCGCGCCCACATGCCGGCATCGCTTGATGCAGACCGGCGCTGCAGCTCCATTTCGGCGATCTGCCGGTCGAGCGCCGGCGCAATCTCCTTTCGGGTGATCGATCGGGCGCGCTCGGCCCAGTTGCCGGGGATATTCTTTGCCCGCGTGCGCCGTTCGATCGATTCGACCAGCGGCCCGCCGGCTCTGGCTCCGTCCAGCGTTCGGCGCATCTGGCCAAGCGCCGTGTCGATCAGGAAGGCGGGCGGGATCAGGCCCTTGTACCGCGCCATGATCATCCGGCCGGTTTCATTGTCCAGTTCGCCGGCAAAGGCATGCAATCGGTCGAGATAGGCTTCGGCGTCCTGCGCCTTTCCGATACTGTGGTCGCTGTCGAGGAAACGCGGCAGGACGACGTAAGCGCCGGTGTTCTGGCTGACGACATAGGGCGTCTTGCGCCATGAATCATAAGCCACCGGAACGTCGCCATAGGGCAGCTGGAATCCTTCGAGCGCGGTCGCGAACGCGCTTTTAACGACCTCGACGCTGGTCCGCGTCGAATGGCTGAGTTGGCTGGTATCGATGGCGCTGGCCCGGGCCAGGTCGGCGCGGAGCATCTGGGCGATCCGCTGCTGGCCGATACCGGACAGGTCAGCGAGCTTGTGTTTCAGGCCGACCCGGGCGCCGCTGTCCACGCCGAGCGACGAAGCGATTTCCGGAGAGGCCGCAAGAAGATTTTCGGCGATCGAATCCAGCAGGGCCTTGGCGGCTGCTTCCTCGTGCGGAAACTGGGTGGCTGACACCGCTCTGCCGAAGAGCGGAAAGGCGGCCGACGCGGCGAGGCCGGCGACTGCCTTGCGGCGGGTCAACGAAAGTTGGGACAACTGGCGAAGCTCCGGAAGGCTATGCGGGGGGCAGGGTCCGCACAGACTCCACCGTCAGGCAATTTCCGTCAACCGCGGTGATCGTGACTTTCTCGCCGATGGCCGCAGGTCCGCCCCGCGCCGTCCATTCCCCGTCGCCGAGCCGGACCCGGCCGCTGTGCGCGTCGATGGCTTCGACCACGGTCGCGACCCGGCCGACGATGCGCCGGGCGGGGTCGTTGAGGCTATGGTCCTGGTCGCCGGTATTGGGCTGCGCATACCAGCGCTTGCCGATCAGGACCGCCACCACCGAATAGATGACGAAAAGGATCAGCTGCGGTGCCAGGCCGAGGTCGAAAAGCAGGGTGAAAATGCCCGTTGCGATCGCCGCCGCGCCGATGAAGATCAGGAAGAAGCCCGGTGCGATGATTTCAGCGATGAGCAGCAGCAGGCCGCCGATCGTCCACAGCCATCCTGCGTCGAGATTGCCCATTACTGTCCGCCTTCAACGCGCGGGACTCCCGGCAAGGTCGGCGGCGCACTCCTTGTCGCTGTCGACTGCGGCCGGGGTGCGGCCTTGGTTCTAGGCTGGCTTTCGCTGCCGAGGACTTCCTTGGCTAACTCGCCGATTCCACCAAGCGTACCCATCAACTGGGTCGCTTCGACCGGGAACAGGATGGTCTTGGCGTTGGGCGAGGTGGCGAATTTGCCGATCGCCTCGACATATTTCTGGGCGATGAAATAGTTGATCGCCTGGGCGCTGCCGCCGGCAATCGCGTCGCTCACGGACGTGGTTGCATTGGCCTCGGCCTGCGCCGCCCGCTCGCGGGCTTCGGCATCCCTGAAGGCCGCTTCCTTCATGCCTTCCGCTTGCAATATCCTTGCCGCCTTCTCGCCTTCGGCCCGCAGGATTTCCGATTGCCGCATGCCTTCCGACTCCAGGATTGCCGCGCGCTTTTCGCGCTCGGCCTTCATCTGCCGCGTCATGGCATCGACGATATCGCGCGGTGGCCGGATATCCTTCAGTTCGACACGAGTGATCTTCACTCCCCAGGGCGCGGTGGCGTGGTCGACCACGGCGAGCAGCCGGGCGTTGATCTCGTCGCGTTTCGACAGTGTTTCATCGAGGTCCATTGACCCCATGACCGTTCGCAAATTGGTGGTCGAGAGTGCCATCAAGGCGGAATAAAGATCGCTGACTTCATATGCCGCCTTGGCTGCGTCGATGACCTGGAAAAAGACGACGCCGTCGACTGCGACCATGGCATTGTCCTTGGTGATTATCTCCTGGCCGGGGATGTCGACAACCTGCTCCATCATGTTGATCTTGTGCCCGACGCGGTAGACGAACGGCGTAACCAGGTTCAGCCCCGGCTCGGCGACTCGGGTGAAGCGTCCGAACCGCTCGATCGTGTAGCGATAGCCCTGGCGCACGATCTTGACGCTCATCATGATGACGAGCACCACCAGCACCACCAACGCAATCAGGACATATTCAATCATCTTGGTCCCCTCCGTGGACACCATGATGCGATGGAGAGGCGGCCAGCGGAAGGAAAATCGACATGGCTACTGATCTATTCGCTGTACGGTCGGTCCTGTTCCTGCCTGCCTCCAACCCGAAGGCGATCGACAAGGCGCGGGCGTCGGCCGCCGACCTGGTGGTCCTCGATCTCGAGGATGCGGTGAAACCGGAGGACAAGGACTTGGCCAGGCGCGCGGCGGTCGACGCAGTGGCGCTGGATTGGCCGATGCCGGTCGCCGTTCGAATTAACGGCACGGCGAGTCCGTGGCATGGCCATGACCTGGGCGCCGCGACTCATTGCGGCGCTGATTTGATTGTCGTGCCCAGGGTCGAGAACCGACAGGAACTGACTTTCGTTCGCGAGCAGTGCGGCAAGCCGGTGGCGGCCATGATCGAGACGGCCAAAGGAGTCCTAGCGGCCGCCACCGTGGCGCATGACTGCGCGGCGCTGATTGCCGGCACTAATGATCTGCGCGCCGACCTGCGCCTGCCGCTCGATTCGAACCGTGAGCCGATATCCGCCTCGTTGCAGATGATTGTGCTGGCCGCCCGCGCTGCCGGCATCGCGGTATTCGACGGGGTGTTCAACCAGCTGAACGACGAGGCAGGCTTTGCCGGGGAATGCCGCGCCGGGCGCAGTCTCGGCTTTGACGGCAAGAGCCTGATTCATCCGGACCAGATCGAGCCTTGCAACCGGCTGTTCAGTCCCGGCGAGGAGGAAGTCGACCGGGCGCGGGAGCTTGTCGGCGCTTTCTCCGGCGGGGCTGAGCGGTTCGAGGATGAGATGATCGAGCGGATGCACGTGGAAGCGGCGAGACGCGTGTTGGCGAGAGCCGGAATGACGCTGGAAAAATAGGGTTTTGTCTGTCAGCCTGGGCGTGGCTCTTTGCAATTGTCGATCCGGACTTGCTCGGTCGCTTTGGCGCTTAAAGTCACGAAAATGGTCGCGTTCAATGTGACTTTAGTGAACGTAAGGGCCCCTGGACTTGGCGAATCGGCTCCGTCCTGCCATGGGCCGATATGGCCGTCCTGACCGAATCCCCCGACATCCGCCTTGGTCTCACCTTCGACGATGTGCTGCTGACGCCGCTCGAATCTTCCGTCCTGCCGAGCCAGGCCGACACCAGTACCATCCTCACCCGCGGCATCCCGCTCAACATCCCGCTGATCTCCTCGGCGATGGACACGGTGACCGAGGCCGACATGGCGATCGCCATGGCGCAGCTCGGCGGTATTGGCGTCCTGCACCGCACTCTCAGCGCCGAGGAGCAGGAGGCCGCGGTCCGCCAGGTCAAGAGGTTCGAAAGCGGCATGGTCGTCAACCCGATCACCATGGCGCCCGACCAGACGCTGGCCGAGGCGCTCGAACTCATGGCGGCCAACCGGATCAGCGGCATCCCGATTGTCGAGAAGTCGGGCCGGCTTGCCGGCATCCTGACCAATCGCGACGTACGGTTTGCAGAGAACGTCCAGCAGCCGGTCTCCGAGCTGATGACCAGGGACAATCTGGCGACGGTGCGGATCGGCACCAGCCAGGAGGAAGCGCGCCGGATCCTGCACCAGCGGCGGATCGAGAAACTGCTCGTGGTCGACGACCAGAACCATTGCGTCGGCCTGATCACCGTCAAGGACATCGAAAAATCGGTGGCGGCGCCGCTCGCCACCAAGGATTCCGAAGGGCGCCTGCGGGTCGCCGCCGCGAGCACGGTCGGCGACGCCGGCTTCGAGCGCAGCCAGGCGCTGATCGACGCAGGCTGCGACTGCATCGTCATCGACACGGCGCACGGCCACAATACCGACGTCGCCCGAGCCGTTGAGCGGGTGAAGACCCTGTCCAACTCAGTCCAGGTGGTCGCCGGCAATGTCGCCACGGCCGACGCCGCAAAGGCGCTTGCCGACGCCGGCGCCGACGCCATCAAGGTCGGCATTGGCCCGGGCTCGATCTGCACGACGCGGGTCATTGCGGGGGTGGGCGTGCCGCAGCTGACGGCGGTCATGGATGCGTCGGCGGAAGCGGCCAAGCATGGCGTGCCCGTCATCGCCGATGGCGGCATCCGGACCAGCGGCGACATCGCCAAGGCCTTGGCCGGCGGGGCATCGTCAGTCATGGTGGGCTCGCTGCTCGCCGGGACGGACGAGGCGCCGGGCGAGACCTTCCTGTACCAGGGGCGGTCCTACAAATCCTACCGGGGCATGGGCTCGGTCGGCGCGATGGCGCGCGGTTCGGCCGATCGCTATTTCCAGCAGGACATCCGCGATCACCTGAAGCTGGTGCCGGAAGGAATCGAAGGCCAGGTGCCCTACAAAGGCCCGGCCCGGGACATCGTCCACCAGCTGGTCGGCGGCGTGAAGGCGGCGATGGGCTATACCGGATCGTCGACCATCGAGGATCTGCAGCGGCGGGCGCGCTTCGTCCGGATCACCAATGCCGGCCTCACCGAAAGCCATGTCCACGACATCGCCATCACCCGCGAGGCGCCCAACTATCCGACGCGCTAGGGTCCTTGGGCCATGACTCCGGCGGCGCGGCTGCAGGCGGCAATCGAAATTCTCGACGAGGTGATCGCGTCCGCGCGGGACGATGGCCCGCCGGCGGACGCCATCGTCACCCGCTACTTCAAGTCCAGGCGCTATGCCGGATCGAAAGACCGGCGAGCCGTCCGCGACCTGGTGTTCAGGGCGATCCGGCGGAGCGCGGAACGGCCGGGCAGCGGCCGCGCCGCCATCCTCGGCCTGGCCGAACGCGAGCCGGAGATGCTCGCCCATTTCGGCGAGCCGCGCGGACCCGAGCGGGTCGGCGAGGGAGAGCAAGCCGCGTCAGCGAGCCTGGTTCCGCAATGGCTGATCCCGTCGCTGTCGCCACTGGTAGCAGAGGCGGAGTGGCCGGCCTTGCTCGAGCGCGCGCCGGTCGATTTGCGGGTGAACGTCGCCCGGAGCAACCGCGAGGAGTTGCTCGCCGATTTTCCCGGCGCCGAGCCAGCGCCCATCAGCCCGTGGGGCATCCGCCTGGCGGCGGACAGCAAGGTTGACGACCATCCGGCCTTCGCCGCCGGCCTGGTCGAGGTTCAGGACGAAGGCAGCCAGCTGATCGCGGTCGCCTGTCAGGCGCGGCCGGACGATGGCATCGTCGACCTGTGCGCCGGGGCGGGCGGCAAGGCGCTCGCGATCGCGGCGGCGACCGGCAACGCGGCGGAGATCATCGCCTGCGATACCAACCGGTCGCGCCTGTCGAAACTGCCAGCGCGCGCCGCGCGGGCAGGCGCGACGATCGGGCTTCGCCTGCTCGACGCCGGGCGGGAGGTGGAGCAGCTCGCCGACTTGGCCGGCGCCGCCGACCTCGTTCTGGTCGACGCGCCCTGCTCCGGCAGCGGCACGTGGCGCCGCAATCCGGAAGGACGCTGGCGGTTGACCGCCCACCGCCTCGACCGGCTGGTCGCGGTCCAGGCCCATATTCTCGATCTCGCCGAGCGGCTGGTGAAGCCCGGCGGCCGGCTGGTCTATGCGGTCTGCTCGCTCCTGTCCCGGGAAGGGGCAGGACAGATCCAGGCCTTCCTCAGCCGGCATTCATCATGGATGGTGGAGGAGGCGCCGATTGGCGCCGGGCGGCCGGACGGCGGCGGTCGAATGCTGACCCCAGCCCACGATTCGACCGACGGGTTTTTCGTCGCTAGCCTCATCAGGAAATGATAGGGCCGGCGGGTGAAGAGTGGAGAGAGACTGATGCGCGTTTCGCACCGTTTGCTGATTGTCTTGGGCACGACGATGCTGGTGGCCGGCCCGGCGCCGGGCCAGCGTCCTGACAACCAGTTGAATCCGCTTTCGGTCACCTTGCTTCACCAAGGGCAACAGCAGCTCTCCCTCGGCAAGTTCGACGACGCCGCGGATTCTCTCGAATCGGCGCTTGCCGCCGACCCGCGCAACCGAGCCGCCTTCGTCAACTTGGCCCGCGTCGCCCAGAAGCAGAGGCTGTTCGGCAAGTCGATTCGGCTGACCAACAAGGCCCTGGCGCTCGAGCCCAATGACCTGGACGCGCTCGAGGTGCAGGGCGAAGCGATGGTCGAGCTTGGCGCCAAGGCGCGGGCGCTAGCGACACTCGCCAAGCTCCAGAAGCTGTGCCCCAGCGGCTGCAAGCAAGTCGCGCAATTGAGCAGCGCCATCAGCCGCGGCCCGACCGTGGCCACGGCGACAGCGAAAACGGCGGCCCCGAAGTCGAACTAGCTCAGCAGTCTGGCCAGCTTCACATATTCCTCTACCGACAGGGTTTCCGCGCGCCGTTCCGGGTCGATCCCGAGCGTCTCAAGCGCGTCCAGCGCGCCCGGCAACCCCTTCAGGCTTTGCCGGAGCATCTTCCGGCGCTGTCCGAACGCCGCTTCAGTCAACCGTTCGAGAATTGCCGGCACTACCCCGGTCGGCTGTTCCTGAGGTGTGACGTGGACGACCGATGACGTCACCCTTGGCGGCGGGACGAAGGCGGAGCGGTGGACGGTCATGGCCAGGCGCGGCTCCGCCCGCCACTGAGCGAGGATCGACAGCCGGCCATAGGACTTGCCGCCCGGTCGGGCGACAATCCGGTCGGCCACTTCCTTCTGGAACATCAGCGTCAGCGACCGCCACCATGGGGGCCAGGCGCCGCCTAGCCAGCGCAGCAGCAGTGCTGTGCCGACATTATAGGGCAGGTTGGCGACGACATGCGCGCCCGGGCCTGCCAGGCCGATTTCATCGACCTTCATCGCGTCGTTGTCGACCACTTGCAGCCTACCCGGATAAAGGCTGGCGAGCTCAGCAAGCGCCGGCAGGCAGCGGTCGTCCCGTTCGACGGCGACCACTCTTGCGCCCGCGGCGAGCAGGGCATGGGTCAAACCGCCCGGCCCCGGTCCAACCTCGTAGACCATATGACCGTCCAGCGGCCCGGGGATTGCGGCAATCCGGGCCAGAAGCTGTCGGTCGAGGAGGAAATTCTGGCCTAGCGCCTTGCTTGCCGTCAGCCCATGCCGGGCAATGACTTCGCGCAGGGGCTCGGGTGCGTAGGTCACGCCGGCTGGGCGCGATAGGCACCGCATTTGGCGGCCATGCGCAATGCCGCCGCCATCGGCCTCGGGTCGGCATGGTCCTGCCCGGCGATGTCGAAGGCAGTGCCGTGATCGGGCGCGGTGCGGACGATCGGCAGACCGAGCGTGATGTTAACGCCATCGTTAAAATGCAAAGCCTTGAGCGGGATGAGCGCCTGGTCGTGGTACATGCAAAGAGCCGCGTCGTAGCGCGCGCGCGCGGTTTCATGGAACATCGTGTCCGCGGGGTGCGGCCCGGTCACCCGCCAGCCTTCGGCGCGAAGCGCGGCAATCGCCGGCTCGATCAGTTCAATCTCTTCTCGGCCCAGCATTCCGCCTTCGCCAGCGTGCGGATTGAGGCCGGAAATCGCCAGCCGCGGCTCGGTGATGCCGAAATTGCGCTGCAGCCCTCGCAACACGGTGCGGGCTCGGCTCTCGATCAGGGCGGTCGACAGCCGTCCGGCGACCTGCGCGAAGGGCAAGTGGGTCGTCACGGGCACCGTCCGCAGAGTTGGCCCGGCTAACATCATGGCAACGTTGGCCGAGGAAATGCCGCACCGCTCGGCGACGAATTCTGTCTGGCCCGGGTGAGTGAAGCCGATGGCGTAGAGTTGCTCCTTTGAGACCGGTCCGGTGACAACCGCCGACACCGATCCCGATCGGGCCAGACCCACCGCCAATTCCAGAGCGTCGAGCGAGCAGTGCGCGCCCGCGACCGTCGGCTGGCCGGGGATATCGGCCTGTGCGGCAGCCAGCTGCAGCAGCGGGAGCCCAATGTCGAATGCGGCGTCGGCGTCGCGGGGATCCTCGATCACTTCCAGCGGCCCGTCCCAGACCACCGAAAGCGATCTCGCGTCGCCGATCGCGACGAATGGCGCAATTCCGAAGGCGGAACGGTTGTCCCAGCATTTGGCGACGACCTCCGGCCCGATACCGGCGGGGTCGCCAAGCGACACAGCAAGGGGGAGCGAGGGCACGGCAGCCATTGCTCGCGCCCCTAGCCGGTTTGTTCGCCTAACGAAACTCGATCACCGCATCGCGGCGAAGGTCGCGCAGGTAGCGCCTGGCCCGCGAATTGACTCGGTCCTCGCTCAGTTGGGCGAGGACGGTGTCGAATGTCGGCGCCGTCGGCGACACTTCGTCACGGCCGCACAGGACAAGCACCCGGACGCCTTCCTCAATTGTCCCGGCGGCGAACGGACGGGTCGCCTGCCCGACCTGCATCGGCAGCATGATTTCCTGAAGCACCGCGGGCAGGTCTCGCATCTGCACCTGATCGCTCTGGACGATCTCGGCATTGAATTCGTTGGCGATTCGCTCGGCGCCGCCGCAGCCGCCGATATTCTGGACAGCGGCAGCGAACCTGGCGATGATCGGCTCAACCTGCTCTCGCGTCGATCCGGCAGGGAAGGGCACGGTGAGCTGCTTGAGGCTGAGCACCGCGTTGCGGGGGTCAGCCGACAGCACCTTGCGAACGTCGGAAACCGCCAGGATCGAGAATCCGCCGGGGATAGCAATGGGGTTGCTGATGTTTCCCGGACCCATTTGTTGAAGCACTGTCGCCAATTGCGCCGGCAATTGTTCCGGGCGAACCCAGCCAAGGTCGCCACCGACCGCGGCGGTCGAGGCTTCTGAATATTGCCGAGCGTAGCCGGCGAACGACGCACCCTGCTTCAATTGCTCGAAGATCCTGGCGGCGTTAACCTGCGCCTGCTGCTCGCCGATACCGGCCGCCGACACGAAGATTTCGCCCACCCGATATTCGGTGGTGCCCTTGGCCGCATTGAGGCGGTCGAGCACGGCCTTCACTTCGTCGTCCCCGACGCTGACCGAGTTTTCGATCCGTGCCTGCTGCAGCCGGCGCCAGGCGATTTCGCCCTCGATCTGACGGCGGATAGAGCGGATCGACGACCCGTTCGCTTTGAGATATTCGGCCAATTGTTCCGGCGTGCGCTTGGAATCTCTAGCAACGCGCTGAACCGTGCGGTCGATATCGCTCGCCTTGACTGAGATTTCTTCATGCCGCGCGGCCTGGATCTGCAACGTTTCGTCGATCAGGTTGCGCAGCACCTGTTGGCGAAGCTCATCAATCTGGTCAGCCGGTATTTTTCCTTCCTGGGCGATGGCCAGCAACGCCAGGCGCTGATCGACATCGGTCTGCGTGATCACTTCGCCGTTGATGATGGCCGTGGCCTTGACCACCGAGGGGATGGCGTTGCCGAACAACTGCACCGTCTGGGGCAGATTCAGGTTGGCGGCGCTGTTCGGCGCCGCCGGAGTTGCCAGAGGCGCGGCTGATTCTGCCGTGGGCGGCGCCGCAGGCGGCTGCGCGGTCTGCGCGGCGGCGGCCGTCGCGACGGCCATGGCGAACAGCGCGGTTGCTTGAAGAGCACGAGCCGAAAGGAAGTCAGAAGCTGCTGCCACCGTACAAGATTCCCTAATAGTTCAGACGATTGTCGATGCTGCGTTGATCCATTGCCGCTGAACGCAGGCTTAGCGGCCCAACCCTTTAAGAGACAGCCGGATAGAGAATGTGCTGCCCTTCCGGAAGTCGCCGAAGCGCTCATAGTCGCGGCGCCAGGAAACGCCAAGCTCGATACATTCGTCCTCGTAATTGATGCCCAGCCGGTGGCGCACGGGGACGAATCCGTCGGCCAGCGACAGCGGATCCTCGGCCTCGTTGGTAAGGTCGAGCACCGTCGCCCCGAACACAGACCAGTAGCGGGCGAACTTCAGCCGGCCGGCAAATCGAAGCTCCTCCTTGTCGCGCAGATCCTCGATTGCGGAGCTGATATCCCGGTTGAGCCGAAGATAGCCGATCTGGGCGTAGGTTTCCTCCGATCCAACGGTCAGGTCGACCTCGTTTCGGCGAACGGCAAAATTGTCCTTGTCGACCCTGAAGCGGTGCGTGACGTCAACCAGCCGCCCGTAGCGGATTCTGGTCCGCCCCACGAAATCCGAGAAGCGGGCGGTGAGGCCGGTTCCTTCCGGGAAAATCCCGGGCCGGCGACTGATCCGGTAGCTCTGCCCAATGGTCGTGCTTATGGACAGGTTGGGACGATCCAGGGCCCAGTCCATGCCATAGGTCACGCGCGACGCGTCTTCCCACCGGTCGTAACCGGGAAAGCGGCTGAGCGCGAACAGATTGCTGTCCTCAAGGTCAACCGCCCGGGCATCCTCATTGGGGATATCCAGGTTGGGTGTTGGCGGCGTCAACACCAGCTGGACCCGCGGCACAAGGCGCTGGGTGCCGCCGAACATCGGCCCGATAAACGGCCATTTAAGGTCGGCGGCGAGCGCGCCGATTCCGCGAAAGTGCCAGCCGTCCTCGCCCCGGTAGATCGGCACGACGGTCTCCGCGCTCTCGTCGGTATGATAGGCGTCGGCGCGAGCATAGGCAGTCAGGGTTAGTTCCTGGCCAAGGCCTGTCAGGCGCCGAAGGTCCCATCGCGCGCTGGCGAACGCCCGCTGCGTGTCCTGGCCATCGAGGCGCAGGATCGCCAGGCTGTTCGCCTGCAGTTCGACGATCCCGCCGATCGCGGGCGGGTCGATCCGCAGCCGGGCGTCGACGGCCGGCAGGGCGATCGGGATCTGCTTCTGCACGTCGTCGGCGCGAAGCCCCTGGAAGGCCCAGCCGGCGATCGAGACATAGCTGTCCGGGCTGATCCGCTCGGCATTGACGAAGTTGCGCAGCCGGTCGTCGCGGCTGATGTCGTAGCGCCGGGTAACGGTTTTGTCCGACGCCACCCGAAGCGCGCTCGTGATGCTCCACAGCGGGTCGAGCTGGGCTTTGCCATTGGCTTCGAAATAAGCGCGGATGTCGCGCCGCCGGCTGGTCGTCGATGCAGCTGAAAGATCGGCATTGTCGACGCGGCCATAGGTCAGGAACCCGCCGACCTGGAAGGCGCCGAGGCTGTTCAGCTGGCGATAGCGGGCCTCGATCGCCGGCAGGGATCTGGTGTAAATGTGCGGCGTTAGAGTGACGTCGCGGTCCGGGGCAAGCCGCGCGTAATAAGGAAAGGCGACTTCAAAGCCGTTGCGGTTCGACAAGCTGATGTCGGGAACGAGCCAGCCGGTGATTCCGCCGCTCTCTTCGCCCGTGCCGACGCTGAACACCGGTAACAGCGGCAATGTCAGGCCGAACAGCTGGAGGCGTCCGCCGGAAAACCGGACTCGGGATTGCGCTGGATCGTAAGTGACCCGAGCCGCCGTAATCGACCAGCTGGGTCGGCGCGGGCAGCCGTTGCCCCTGGTGACCGGGCAAGGCGAGTAGATCGCATTCTCCAGCATCGTCCGGTCGCCCGCCTTGGTGCCCCGGGTGGCGGCGATCCGGCCGCCGCTTTCCAGGACCACGAGCAGGTTGTCGATCGTACCGTCGCGCAGAGTGTCGCTGAGCACGACATTCTCGCCGATCAGCTTGTCCCCCTGCGGATTGACGACGACGACATTGCCCATGGCCCGGACTTCGCCGCTGACCCGGCTCCAGGTGACCCGGTCGGCGGCGACATAATTGCCGTCGCGGACCATACGCACATTGCCGGTGGCGGTGACGAAATCGGCTTCGCTGTCGTAGGTTACAGATTCGGCGCTGAATTCGATGACTCCGTCATCGGCGGCAAGGGCCGGCTGCGGATCAGCCGCCGGCACCTGGTCCTGCGCATGGGCGAGGGCAGGCACACCAAGCGCGATCGGCAGTGCCACCCACCAGGCAATCCTTCTGCGCAAACCTGCTGTCCGTCCGCTCGCTACGCCAAACCCGCATCGCCTATTGCACCTTGGCGAGGCGTGGACAATCCGAGTTGCACCGCCCATTTTGCGTTAGGCCGTATGCCGTCCTAAAGGCAGGCTGAATCCATCGATTGTTCCCGAGGTATTGGTTTCCCATGAAAATCAGTTTCGTCGATCGCCGCCCAGAGGGCGATTATACCCTCGTCCTGCCTGTATCGGGGAAGGATTGGAGCCGGCTGGGCTCGCTCGGAGCCGGCAAGGCGCTGGCCGAGGCCGCTCTGATCCGGCAGCGGTTCGACGGCGAGCCCGCCAGCGCTGCGGAAGTCTTTGTTGACGACAATGGCGCTCGGCGCATCCTGGTGGTTGGCACTGGTGAGAAGGCGAAGGCCGCGGATGCGGCCGAGAAGCTGGGCGGGACCTCCGTGGCGCGCTTGTTGCTCTCGGGTGAAAGTCATGCGGTCATCGACATTGACGGCCTTGGGTATGATGCCGACTCTGCCGCGAAGGTAGCTCTTGCGGCTGCGCTTCGGTCCTGGCGGTTCGATCAATATCGCACCACTCTCAAGGACAAGCAGAAGCCGACCCTCGAGGAGATCACGATCGTTGGCGCCAGCGCCGGGGCTGAGTCCCGGTGGCATTCGCGGTGGCAGCCGGTGCTGGACGGGGTCGCCCTTACCCGAGAGCTGGTCACGGAGCCGGCCAACCTGCTTTATCCCCAAACCTTCGTCGAGCGATGCCAGGCGGCCCTGAAGGGCAGCGGCATCGACATCGAAGTGCTGACTGGCGAGCAGATGAAGACGCTCGGCATGGGCGCGCTGATCGGTGTTGCCCAGGGCTCGGTTCGCGATCCCCGAATGCTCATCCTGAAATGGAGCGGTGGTGGGAGTGAGACGCCGCCACTCGCCCTGGTCGGCAAGGGCGTGACCTTCGACACCGGCGGCATCTCCATCAAGCCTGCGCAGGGCATGGAATCGATGAAATGGGACATGGGCGGCGCCGGCGCGGTCGTCGGCGCCATGCTGGCCATGGCCCGGCGCAAGGCGAAGGCGAATATCGTCGGCATCTGCGGCCTCGTCGAGAATATGCCTGACGGCAATGCACAGCGGCCCGGCGACGTGGTCACGACGATGAGCGGCAAGACCGTCGAGGTCATCAACACCGATGCCGAGGGCCGGCTCGTGCTCGCCGACGCCATCACCTATGTGCAGAAGGAGTATAAGCCGACCACCATCGTCGACCTGGCTACCCTCACCGGCGCGATCCTGATCAGCCTTGGTCACGAATTCGGCGGCCTGTTCACGCCCGACGACAAGCTGGCGCAGCAACTGAGCGCGGCCGGCGAGGCCAGCGGCGACAAATTGTGGCGGATGCCACTCCACGAGACCTTCGATCGCCTGCTCGATTCACCGATCGCCGACATGAAGAATGTCGGGCCGCGCGAGGGCGGCTCCATCACCGCCGCCCAGTTCATCCAGCGCTTCGTCGATGACGGCGTCAAATGGGCACACCTCGACATTGCGGGCATGGCCTGGTCGGACAAGCCGTCGACGACCTACGATAAGGGCGCAACCGGCTTTGGAGTCCGGCTGCTCGACCAGTTCGTGGAGACCGTGGTCGAGGGCTGATGCTCGTCGATTTCTACCAGCTCAGCGGTGTTCCGGTCGAGGACGTCGTCGCCAGCATTGCCGGCAAGGTGCTGGCCGCCGACGGCCGGCTGTTGCTGGTGGCGGCGGACGAATCGGCGCTCGGCCGGCTCGACCGGCTGCTGTGGGACCAGGGGCCGGCCAGCTTTCTGCCGCATGGACTTGCCGGCGGCGCCGACGATGCCCGCCAGCCGATCCTTCTGTCGACCGCGACCGACGCCCCCAACCGGGCCCGCAACCTGGTAATCGCCGACGGCGAATGGCGCGAGGCGGCATTGACCTTCGATCGCGCCTTCTACCTGTTCGACGATGCCACGCTGAACGACGCCCGGCTGGCCTGGAAGCTGCTAGCCGGCCGCGACGAGGTCGAGCGGCGATACTGGGCCCAGGAGTCCGGCAAATGGGTCAGAAAGAGCTGACCCTTGCCGTCAAGCGCCGCCACCGCTAGGCGCTGCGGCCAACTTCAGCCAATCCAAATTCAGGAGATCGCCCGGTCATGGCCGCGACGCGCACCTTTTCGATCATCAAGCCCGATGCCACCCGCCGCAACCTGACGGGCGCCGTCACCAAGATGCTTGAGGAAGCAGGCCTTCGGATCGTCGCCTCGAAGCGGATCCACATGACCCGCGAGCAGGCGGAAGGCTTTTATGCCGTTCACCGTGAGCGACCCTTCTTCAACGACCTTTGCACCTTCATGACGTCGGGCCCGGTGGTCGTTCAGGTGCTCGAGGGCGAGGACGCCGTGACGCGCAACCGCGAGGTGATGGGCGCGACCAACCCCGCGAACGCCGAAGAGGGCACGATCCGCAAGACCTATGCGGAGTCGATCGAGGCCAATTCCGTCCACGGGTCGGACAGCGACGAGAATGCCGCGATCGAAATCGCTTATTTCTTCAAGCCGGAAGAAATCGTCGGCTAGGGCATCCGGAGGATAGCCGTATTGCCGACGGTTGGCGGCTAGCGGCTCAGGCCGGCAATACGGAGAGAGCGGCCGCCGAACAGGCCGCCGCCTTCCCAGCGATATCGAATTCGATAGTCGCGGCCGGCGCGGCGATCGGCGCCTGCTTCGACATAGCGGGCGTCGATTCGGGCCGTGATTGTTCCGTCTTTCTTGTCGACATTTCCCAGCGCCCGCTCGAGGTCGCTCGCCGCAAGCCGGCCGTCGCTTCCGACCTCGATCGGCGGGCGGCCTTTCACGGCCAGGGTCAGCGACTGCAGCCCGTGGCCCGGCTCGACCGGCAAAATCTCCAGCGTTCGCCCGCCATCCTCGGGCACACCGCGAAGAGTGAGCGGAATGGCCTGCCTTTGCTCGACGATTCGGGTCGGGCTGTCCTCGCTGCTGTCCTGCCAGGCGATCCACAGCCCGAGGCCCGAGATAACGAGAGCCGCCAGCCCGATTGCCTCGCCGACGCTGATCCAGCTTTTTCGTTTTTGTCCCGATTCGCTCATCGCCCGCCTGCTTCCAGCAAGGGGCGCGGCGGCGCAAGCTCCCAGCTTTGCGCGATCCGGTCGGCGACATGATCCCAATCGATCCTGTCGCCGGCCAGGTTGACCGCGACCCAACCCGACGGGCCGAGATAGGTCGGCCGCGAATAGGTGTCCGGGTCGACCTCGATCAGCATCGCCTGCTCGTCCTGGCCGCCGGTACGGACGCAGACGACCCTTTTGCCGCCGCCATGATGATTGTCGCGGAACTGGGCGAACTGCTTGCCGGCGACGAAAAAGGTCGGCTGGCCGTGCGACAGGCGCTCTTCGCTCTCGGGGAGGTCAAGGCGACCTGCCGCACCTTGTCGAGGGCGGAATTCATTGCGCCACGAACTTGCTCAATGCGGCCGGGTAAAGCCGATGCTCGGCCTCCAGGACGCGCGCTTCGAGGGTAACCGGCGTGTCGCCCGGTCGGATCAAGACCTTGCTGGACGCCAATATTCGCCCGGCGTCCAAGTCTTCAGTCACCAGGTGAACCGTGCAGCCGGTCTCGGTTTCGCCGGCCGCCAGCACGCGGGCATGCGTGTCGAGTCCGCGATAGGCGGGAAGAAGGGACGGATGAATGTTGACGATCCGCCCGCGCCATTCGCTGATGAA